>NZ_JBHSKM010000004.1:0-378660 GCF_042657965.1 Streptomyces coerulescens | reverse complement strand
GCGCTCGGCGGCCAGCCACCGATCACCCGACTGTCACCAAAGTCATGACCGAGTACACCTAGAGCACGTACCCGGGCTGACCGTCGTCGTTCACCACGGGACGTCCGGCAGCCGCCCACACCTGCATGCCGCCGTCGACGTTCACGGCGTCGATGCCCTGCTGGACCAGGTACATCGCGACCTGCGCGGAGCGGCCGCCGGAGCGGCAGATCACGTTGACCCGGCCGTCCTGCGGGGCGGCCTCGGTCAGCTCGCCGTAGCGGGCCACGAACTCGCTGATGGGGATGTGCAGCGCCCCATCGGCGTGGCCCGCCTGCCATTCGTCGTCCTCGCGGACGTCCAGGAGGAAGTCGTCGTCCTTGAGGTCGCTGACCTCGACAGTGGGCACGGGGGATCCGAAGTTCATGACTTCGACGCTACCTGACGGGTGCCGGTGCGTCGGGGGCTCCTACGGAGGGTGAATGGAGCGGCCGTCGGGAGAGTCCAGGCTTCGTCGTGGCTCGTCGCGCAGTTCCCCGCACCCCTTGAGGGCGATTCCCGTACCCCCTACCCGAGCAGTGCCGCCAGTTCCGCTTCCCTCGCCGCCACCTGGGCCAGGAGCTGGTCGGCGATCTCGTCGAGGAGACGGTCGGGGTCGTCCGGGGCGAGACGGAGCATCGCGCCGATCGCGCTCTCCTCCAGGTCCTTGGCGACCAGCGTGAGCATCTCCTTGCGCTGGGCCAGCCATTCGAGGCGGGCGTAGAGCTCCTCGCTGGGAGTCGGGCCCTGCTCCTCGGGCGCGGGTCCGGCGGCCCACTCCTCGGCCAGCTCCCGCAGCAGCGCCTCGTCCCCACGGGCGTAGGCGGCGTTGACGCGGGTGATGAACTCCTCGCGCCTGGCCCGCTCGCCCTCTTCCTGGGCGAGGTCGGGGTGGGCCTTGCGGGCCAGCTCGCGGTAGAGCTTGCGGGCCTCGTCGCTGGGCCGCACCCGCTGCGGGGGCCGTACCGGCTGATCCGTGAGCATCGCCGCGGCCTCCGGGAACAGCCCGTCGCCGTCCATCCAGCCGTGGAACAGCTCCTCGACGCCGGGCATCGGCATCACCCGGGCGCGGGCCTCGTCGGCCTTGCGGATGTCCTCGGGGTCGCCGGTGCGGGCGGCGACGGCCTCGGCGATCCTGGCGTCCAGCTCGTCGAGGCGGGTGTACATCGGGCCGAGCTTCTGGTGGTGCAGCCGGGAGAAGTTGTCCACCTCGACCCGGAAGGTCTCCACCGCGATCTCGTACTCGATCAGCGCCTGCTCGGCGGCCCGCACGGCCCGCTCAAGCCGCGCCTCGGGCCGCTCGGCCGGTTCTTCCGCCGACTCCTCGGCCACGTCTGCCGTCTCGTCGGCGACTTCTGCCGTCTCGTCGGCCGTCACTCCCGCCTCACCACCCTGCTCGGCTCCGCCGACGGGCACCTCGGCACCGTCCGGCGCCCCCTCACCAGCGGGCTCGGCCTGGGACTGCTCAGCTTCCGGCGTCATCACCCGCCCAGCGTAGGCCACACCGGGCCCGGCCGATCGAACACCGACGCCGCCGCGGACACCGCCACCGCGGACACCGCCACCGCCGCCACCGCCGTCGTCATCGACTCCACAGCCGGCACCGCCCCTGACGCCACCCCCGGCACCGGCGCCGGCTCCTCCGCCGACGCTGCCATGGACTCCACGACCGGCACCGCCACCACCGAGGCAGGCGCCGACCCGGCCGGTGGCCGCTCTCTCGGCGGTGAGGTCCGTCAGACGCCCATCTCCGCCGCGATCCGCCCGTCGCGCACCGCCGTCACGAGTTCGGCGTGGTCCGCTTCCGTGCGGTCGGCGTAGGTGAGGGCGAACTTGGCGATCGACTCGTCCAGTTCCTCGTTCTTTCCGCAGTAGCCCGAGATCAGACGGGGGTCGGCGCTGTGCGAGTGGGCGCGGGCCAGGAGAGCGCCGGTCATCCGGGCGTAGTCGTCTATCTGGTCGGCGGCCAGCGCGGCCGGGTCGACGCTGCCCTTGCGGTTGCGGAACTGGCGCACCTGGAAGGGGAGTCCGTCGACCGTCGTCCAGCCCAGCAGGATGTCGCTGACGACCTGCATGCGCTTTTGGCCGAGGACCACACGCCGCCCCTCGTGGTCCGCGTCCGGCGCCTCGAAGCCTGCCGTCACCAGGTGCGGGACCAGGGCCGAGGGGCGGGCCTCCTTCACCTGGAGGACCAGCGGTTCGCCCCGGTGGTCCAGCAGCAGGACCACGTACGAGCGGGTGCCCACGCTGCCGGTGCCGACCACGCGGAACGCCACGTCGTGCACCGCGTGCCGGGCGAGAAGCGGGTGGCGGTCCTCGGAGAGGGTCGTGACGTAGCTCTCCAGTGATGCCGCGACCGCCGCCGCCTCCTCGTCCGGCACCCGGCGCAGCACCGGCGGAGCGTCGACGAAGCTGCGGCCGCCGTCCTCGTTCGGCTCCGTCGACTTCGCGGCGAAGCGCCCGCTGGTGTTGGCCCGCGCCTTCTCCGCCACCCGCTCCAGCGTGCCGAGCAGGTCATGGGCGTCGGTGTGGGAGACCAGTTCCTCGTCCGCGATCGCGTTCCACGCGTCCAGCACCGGGAGCTTGGCCAGCAGGCGCATGGTGCGCCGGTAGGAACCGACGGTGTCGTGCGCGGCCTTGCGGCACTTGTCCTCGTCGGCGCCCGCCTCCCGGCCCGCGAGCACCAGGGAGGTGGCGAGCCGCTTGAGATCCCACTCCCAGGGGCCGTACAACGTCTCGTCGAAGTCGTTCAGGTCGATGACCAGGCCGCCGCGTGCGTCGCCGTACAGGCCGAAGTTCGCCGCGTGCGCGTCGCCGCAGATCTGGGCGCGGATCCGGGTCATGGGGGTGCGGGCCAGGTCGTAGGCCATGAGGCCCGCCGAGCCGCGCAGGAACGCGAAGGGCGTCGCCGCCATCCTGCCCACCCTGATCGGGGTGAGCTCGGTGAGCCGGCCGAGGTTGGACTCCTCGACGGCGGCCACGGCGCCGGGACGGGAGGCGTCCAGGTCGAACACCGCGTGCTCGGCGCGCGGTACCCGCTTGCGCAGCGCCTTGCCCTCCTCCTTCGGCGATCCGCCGCCGGGCCACTCGGCGAATCCCCGCACGCGGGGCAGCCGGCGCGACGCGGATGTGCGCTCCCCGGACTCCGACGCCGCCACGGCCGCCTCCGCCGCCACAGCCTCGGCACCGACCTCGGTCATACGGACCGCCTCCCCCGCTCCCGCACGAACATCAACTCGTGCCGACGTTACAACCGGTGGCCGGAACGCGTCAGACCCTGTGGACAACTCCGCGGTTGTGGAAAACCAGGGTGGGCAGGCGGTGGGTCCAGGTGTCGGGTCCTCAACAGCCCTGTGGTCGGTCCTCACCAGCCCTGTGGCCAGCCCTCAGCAGCCCTCCGGCCGCTCCCCGTCCCCCAGGTACTTCTTCGCCCACTCGCCCAGCTCGGCCAGCGCGGGCTCCAGTGCCGCGCCCGACTCCGTCAGCCGGTACACCACTCGCAGCGGCGGCCCCTCGTAGACCTCGCGCACCACGAGTCCCGCCGCAGCGAGCTCGGTGAGCCGGTCGGAGAGCATGCGCTCGCTGATGCCGGGGATCGCCCGGCGCAGGGCGACGAAGTAGGCGGGGCCCGAGGTCAGGACGGACACGATCGGGCCGGTCCAGCGCTTTCCGAGCAGCTGGAAGACGCGGTTGATGCCCTCGTCGACCCGCTTGCACTGCGCCACGTCGTGACTCTGCTCACCCGCCATGCCCTTCAGGGTACTGCCCTGAGGTTCGGGGATGAAAAAAAGTAAGTGACTGTGTTATCCATAGTCGAGTACGAACTTTCAGTTCCTGCGGACAGATACGTCCTGTACCCGGACTCCCCCTGCCCGCTCCCGTTCCTTTCCTTTCTTTCCTGGAGACCCCCATGGCCACGCTCCTGCACATCGACTCCTCGGTCTTCTCGACCGAGGCCTCCTCCTCCCGCGCCGTCACCGACGCCTTCCGCCGAACCTGGCAGGAGCAGCACCCGGAGGGCACGGTGATCCACCGCGATCTCGCCGCGCAGCCGGTGCCGCACATCAGCGCCCACTCCCACACCGCCGGCTTCTCCGATCCGGCGACGCACACCCCGGAGCAGGCGGCCGCCTTCGCCGAGCGTGTGAAGCTGATCGAGGAGCTGGAGAGCGCGGACGCCGTGCTGATCGGCGCCCCGATGTACAACCTGACGATCCCGTCGACCCTGAAGGCCTACCTGGACAACGTGGTCCTGATGGGGCGTACCGCGGGCGACACCCAGTCGGTCAAGGGCACCCCGGTCACCGTCGTCGCCAGCCGCGGCGGCGCCTACGGTCCGGGCACCCCTCGCGAGGGCTACGAGTACGTGCAGAACTACCTGTCGGCGATCCTGGCCGACTTCCTCGGCGCCGACCTCGACTTCATCGTGCCGGAGCTGACGATGGCCCCGGTCAACCCGCAGATGGCGGAGCTGGTCCCCCTCTTCGAGGCCTCCCGTGAACGCGCCCTCGACGAGGCCGCCACGAAGGCCAAGCAGCTGGCCCAGAAGCTCGCGGCGTAACGCCGGCCGGCCGGTCGACGGCCGCACACACGCGTGGAGCCCGCCAATACCGCAGGGGGCTCCACGCACGCGTGCCGACCGGGACGGCCACCACGCCTCACGAACCGCCCACTACAACACCGGGAGCCACCGGCGTCCCCCGGTCGAGCCCTCGGCATCCCGGCCAAGCAACCGGCACCCGTCGCGCCCTCGACATCCCGGCCAAGCAACCGGCACCCGTCGCGCCCTCGGCATCCCTGCCAAGCAACCGGCACCCGTCGAGCCCTCGGCATCCCGGCCAAGCAACCGGCACCCGTCGAGCCCTCGGCATCCCGGCCAAGCCGCCGAGCGCGGTAAAGCTCCCGGCAACCCAGTCAAGCCCCGGCAACCGGTCGAGCCCCCAGCACCCGTCGAGCCCCAGGCACCCGTCGAGCCCCCGCAGAATCCACGCCGCAAGCCCCCGGCACAATCACCGCATGCATGCGATCTCTGTCGTCCTCGTCGCCCTCATGGCGCTGCTGCACGCCTACATCCTGGTGCTGGAGATGTTCCTGTGGCAGCGCGGCCCGGGCCGCAGCCTGTCCGGCTTCGATGCCGAGCTGGCCCGTGCCACCGCACCGCTCGCCGCCAACCAGGGCCTCTACAACGGCTTCCTGGCCGCGGGCCTGGTCTGGGGTCTGATCGCCGACGACCCGACCGGGCAGCAGGTCCAGATCTTCTTCCTGTCCTGCATCGTCGTCGCCGGCGTCTACGGCGCGGCCACCGCCAACCGCCGCATCCTCTTCGTCCAGGCCCTGCCCGCCGCCGTGACGCTCGCCACGGTCGTCGCGGCGGGCTGAGCCGCCGACCCGGCACTCGGCCCGTGCCGTGACCTGAGAGCTTCATCACAGGTCACGGCGCCAAGAGCGCCCCGCCGCGAGGGTGGTGGACAGCACAACGTGGCGAACACAACAGAAGAGGCGGCATCGTGTCTACGATGCCGCCTCTTCGAGAGTGGGGAACCGACGGAATGGGCTGACCAGCAGGGTGACCGCAAGCGCCAAGATCGTTTCCCGGGACTCTCAAGATCATTTCCCAGCACCTGGTGAGGTACGCCGCTCACTCGTCGTCTGCGTCGCCCGACCTCGGCCCGCTATAGGTGATGGTGCGGGCGTGCAGGTTCAGATGGACGGTTCCGCCCTTGTTGGCCGTGAGCTCCTCGAACATGCGATAGCCGGCCAGAATGGCGTATTCCCAATCCTGAGCCGAGCGGCGGGACACCTCTAGGTGCGCTGTCATCGCCTGGCACGCCTTGACGATCTCGGCCGGTACGGCAGCGGCAGTACTGAAGAAGGTGTGGGCCCGAGCCATGGAGAATACGTAGGCCGTCATGCCCTCCTCCACAGCAATCGCACGACCGCCGTCCTGAATGCGATCGACATCTCGATCGGTATTGCGTTTCATTTTCAGAAGACTTCGCATGACCGGCGACCAACCGAGTACGGCCATGTGCGCGAGATGAAATACGTCGTGATAGCGATAATTGTCATCATCGTCACTGTTGTCGTCCAGCGGATCACCAACGGCTTCATTGCCACGATAGATCCGGACCGTCTGGACTGGCAATTTTCCTTTACCCTCGACCAGGGTGTCAGTAAAGGTGATGTCGAGGCTTCGCGGAAGCTGCTGACCGGCGGAGACATTTTCGTCGAAGAGTGGGTGCGGAGGAGGAGTCGCAGGTCGCAGGAACCGCTCTCGTGTTTTACGCACGTTGTCGGAGAGTATTTCTTCCAGGCTCAGGTTGCAGCGGCGAGCCAGAGCGGTTGCGTACCAGAACAGGTCACCGAGTTCTTCTCGGACTTCATCCGAGAAGGCACGGTACCCTGTGTGGTCTCGCTGGATTTTCTTGTACTGAGCCGCCAGGCTGCCGATCTCCCCGGCGAGGCCGAGCATGGGGAGGACGAGATCCTCAGAGTCCAGGATGTCGGTCTCAGCAACGGCGCGCTCATATTCTGCGAATTTCACGAACCTTGCCCTCTCGTCGGTGCGGCGCTAAGGGACCTGATTACTCTGAGATGGGGTGGATGACTGCCGCCTGCGGAGCGAAGGCGACGAGATACTGCAGCGGGAGCCAGGAGTAGCCTCCGAGCCCCCAGTACTCGCCCCAACTGTTGCGGATCAGCAGGCGCCTGCCATGTGTGGGATGCGTGGCGGCGCCTACGCATACAACCGCGTGGTAGTCGCCCATGGCGGACGCTACGTCGGGCACCGCGACGTGTCCGTCATCGTCCGGTTCCATGAACTCGTCCGTGACTTCCAGGACCAGCAGCACCGCGGACCCTGCTGCCAACGCGTCTTCCAGCGCGTCTTCCACACCGTCGTGAGCCAGGTCGAGCGGGGACAATGTGCCTGTGTGCCACGGGGGTTGTGCTGTGGTCGCGGGCGGCTGCTCGGTGCTGATGCCCAGGCCGACGTTGAAAGGCCAGCTTTCGATCGGCGGCTGACCAACCTTGGTCAGGGCTTCGGCCGCGTCGGTCACGAGCATGCCCTGTGGTCCTGTCTGACCACGCGCGCTGCAGTACCACCAGATGGACTCGGGGGCGAGGGCGCCTGGGGGCGATCCAGCACTGCTCCGGGCGGCTTCGTGGCTGACGGAGACCGCCATGGGAACGCACACCGGCCTGGGTCCCTGAGAGATGGGCTCGGCTGCGAGGAGTGGACGCAGGTCCACCGGGGGGCGGGGGGCGGGCGCTGGTAGGGCTGGGCCTGCTCCGGTCCCAGGGGCGGGTTCGGGCGTCATGGAGGTAGGGCTCACCGCGGTGATCCATCGTCTGTGTCATCAAGGAGTGCGCGGACCAGGTGGCGGCTGTGCCACACGTGGGGCGCTGGCTGGACGGTCGCCTCGACCGTGAAGGTGGCTGCCGGCGGTGTCCGTGGCTCGAATGGAGCGGCATAGTGCAGCTGGAAGGTGGAGGTGCCCTCTGCCCGTGCCTTCAACGCCATCCATCGTCGGCCTGTCGCGCCCACACCAGGGGTTGAGGGAACCTGTGCGTCTGCGGCGGATAGTTCGAGCGGTGCGCCTTCGGTGTGGTCTGCGGCGGCTAGGTGGCGTCGAACGGCCGGAGCGTTGCGCGAGGTCACTGGTGCCCAGCCCGGCTCGTAGGCGTCGAAGACGACCTGCAGAGAATCGTCCCCCGCAGTGCGCTCTGTCCGACCACGCGCTGCAGTCGATGCCGTCTGACTGTCCGCAGGCGCGCTGGTGCCGCTTTCGGCAAGAAGCGGGGGTGGGGCAGGGTGGGCTCTGCGGGCAGCGCGCTGAGCGTTGAGGTTGTCGTCCAGCCAGCAGTATCCGGTGGAGCGGTTCTCCGGCAGTGCGATCACGATTTCGTCGTCGATGAGGACGTCGATCTGCTGGCTAGGAGAGCGCACGTCTAGCGTCCACACGTCGGCGTTGCCCGTTTCCGGCCGGTGGCCGTATGCCAGGTCCTGCTTCGCCCGCAGCGGCGGCGTTTGCAGCAGGGTGTCGCGCTGGCGTTCGGTGATCACCTGCAAGTTGTTCATCTGCCGCAGGGCGGCCTCGTAGCTGACGCGCATGTCTCGGGCGGCGAGATACGCCTGGGCCGGGGAGACGGTCTCGCTCCGGCGGATGCCGTGACGGCTTGCCACGGCGTGGACCAGCGGCGGTGGCATGAGGAAGTACGAGGCGAAGTATTGGGCGAGCCGTTCGCGCTCGTTGCCGCTGACCCTGAAAACGTCGTCGTCCGTATCGAATACCGGCTGGTTGTGGTCCAGCTCCCAGTGGCCGATTTCGTGAGCGGCGGTGTAGCGCTGGATCGTCGACCGCCGTTCGGTGGTGATCACAATGCCGCCGTTGCCCTGGGGCAGTACGGCGCCGAGCAGGGCGTCCAGGGGCTGGAAGACGAGCCACAGCCCGAGCTCCTCAATCACCTGGAAGACGTCCACCGGCTTTTCCTGATCGACGTTGAGTTCATCGAGGAGGCTGGCGGCAGCCTGAAGGGCGCGGCGGCTGCGGCCCAGGAACGGGCTGTTCATTGCTGGCCCGGCGGTTGGATCGGCGGGATGGGCGTGCCGAACGGCGCGGGTGCGCTGCGTCGCTTCCGGGGCGTGGGGGGCGAGCCCGCGGCCGCGAGGAACTGAGCGAAGCGCAGAACCTGCTCCTTGTCGTTCTCGGAGAGCTCGGCGGTGGCCCGGTACAAGGCGTTGTCGACGGCGGCGTCTTCTTCCTCCTCGCCGAGCAGCCAGTGGACGGTGCGGCGGTACAAGCGGGCCAGCCGCCTCAACTCCAGGGCGGTCACATTGCGCTGCCCCGACTCCATGGCGGTGACGCTGGTACGAGGAACACCGAGGGCGCCGGCGACATCATCCTGGGTCAGCCCCAAGGTCTCGCGGGCAGTGCGTAGCCGCCGACCGACTTGCTGCTGCTCGGTTGGCTGCTGTTCGCCGTCCGGCTGCCGGTGCGGCTTGCTCTTATCCATGGCCTGTATTCCCTAGTCCGACGACGAATGCGAGGGCCCAGCGGTCCTCGTGCGTAAGTGATACTGACCAGGTGTCCAGGTGAAGCTGGCGCGCGCGGGCCGCGGCGTTGCCGCTCAGCAGCAGGGTGGGCATCTGTCCTTCGGCGGCCTCTACCTCGACCTCCAGAGGGCTGATCTGTCCCACTCCTTGCCCTAACGCCTTCATCGTTGCCTCTTTGGCAGCCCACCGCGATGCCAGGCGTTCAGGGCGGTTGGCACAGTACAGGCGCTCTGCGGGCGTCCATGAATTTTCGAGGAAAGCGTCCCCCGACAGGGTGACCATGCGGGCCAGCTTCTCCACATCGACCATGTCGACACCGGTCTGCAGCACTATCCCGATCATGCTAACCGCCCTTGTTCCGAGCAGAGTCGATGAGGGCCTTGATCCCCCTGCGTCCGCCGAAGTGGCCTTGCTGGGTGTCCGCCATGGTCGCCTGCACGGCGAGCTCTCCGACCTCGAAACCTGTCTGCTGCGCGAGGAACGCCAGCAGCCGTGCCAGGCCGACCAGGTTCCCGTACGCCTTGGTGACGAGGTACTGATGCCGGTAGACGGCGAGCATGCTGAGCCGGCCGTCGAGCAAGGTCAGGTCGATGTGCACCAGGCAGGGAAAGCCGCGCTGACGCTTGTCCTTCGGTGCGTAGACCTGGACCCCTACGTCCTGCAGGCCTGCAGTGTGGTCCTCGGGCGGCTCCGCCTCGCCGCCAACCGCTATGTCGGACAGATTGTGCGCCCGGCGTCCCGCGCGGCGCTCGTTGCGCAAGTACTTCACACGGTCGGCTAGTTGGTTGTAGCCTCCGGCTTCCTTGCCCGGCCAGCTGACCATGCGGCCGAAGTAGGTGCCGCGGGGGTTGCCGTCAGCAGTACACAGCAGCGGGAGCATGTCGGTATACGCCGCGTAGAGATCTCCCGCCGCCTGGTCTAGGCGCTCCTTCTGCTCATCGGGCAGTGCCGGATCCCAGGCCACAGCAGGAGCATGGTAAAGATCCTGGGGGAAGATGGTGCTCGCGACTGTCTGCACCGAGTGGATCGTGCCGCTCTTGTGGGGGCCGGGCACCAGGACGGCATCGATCGCCGCTCGCGCGGCCGGGTCCTCCGGCGCGAGAGGATCGGTGATCGTCGTGAGCACGTTGACTCGCCGTCCGCCGCGGGCGTGTACGAGTTCCAGCGTGCGCAGCCACGCCTCGCCCAGGTCTTCGGCCGGCTCGACGTAGTCGCTCATGCCGCACCGATCACCAATTGCCCGGGGATGGACTGTCGGATGAGCGAGGCCACGCCGCCAACGCTGCGCAGGCTCTCTCGCCGGACGTTCGACAGCCGCACGAGGGGCCGGTCGAAGGCCTTGCCGACGGTGGAGACGACCCACACCGCGGTCATGCTGTCGATCTCCGGGGTGCCGTCCGCGTGGATGGGACTGTTCACGATGTCCTGCAGGCTCTGGCGGCGCAGGCACATCAACATCTCCAGGACCTGCTGCTCCATCTCTATCTCGGTCATAGCCTGCAGCGCGCGGCGGTCCAGGCGGATCTCCGAGGGTCCACGGCTCGGGTCACAGCCGTCGGCCCACCCGGGCGCCGACAGCTGAGGTGCGGCCGTCGGGGCGGGCACGGGGAAGAACAGCGGTGCGCCTGACGCACTATGCATGTCCTCTGTCATGACATCGATGGTCGGATATTCCGACATCCGTGTCAAGGGGCGTCTGCCCGTGGGCATGGGCAGCGGGAAGGCAGCAGGTCAGGAGGGCGTCAACAAGCCCCGCTCGCGCAGGGTGGCGAGGAGGAAGTCGGTGGTGGCGGCCGGGTCGGCCGCCGGGACCTCCACGGTGATGGCGCTGTGCTCGGCCGCGAGGCGGCGGTAGCCGGCGCGGACCGGTTCGCGGTTGAGGGCGTCGGCTTCGTGCGGAGTCGTGAAGAGAAAGACCACGTCGGCCGACTGGCCGGACCAGACAAGATCGATCATGCCGAGGAAGGCGTCCTCGTCCAGCCCCTGCTCCGCCATGTGTGCGCCGTACCAGCCATAGGCCACGGTCGACCACCACCAGCGGTCCAGGACGGCTCCTCCGCCGGCCCGCGCTTCGCTCAGGGTGTTGATGTTCTCGGCGTGACAGGCCAGGTGCATCAGTTGGCGTGCCAGTGCCGAGGAGATCGGCGCCCGTTCGGTCAGTCGGTAGACACCTTCGGTGAAGCGGCTCTGCCCGGAGGGCAGATGCATGAACAGGGGCTTGGGATCAGTCCACGACAAGCGGTCCAGGGCGGCACGCTGCGTGCTCTTGCCGCTGCGGTCCAGGCCTTCCAGGACCACCAGGGTCCCCGGGACCAGGCGCACGAGACTCGGTGGGACTGTCGCCAAGTCTGCCTCCGGGTGCGTCAGCCCGACAGGTTCCACTTCGGCGGGAACCAGGCACCGACCGGCTCTGGCACCGGCTGGAACAACTGCTTGATCCGGCTGCGGCCGCTGTGTCCGGCTACCTCAGGGTGGGCCACGCGGGCGTACTTGTCGACCTCGCAGAACAAGTTCTGGCAGTCGATGAGCTGCAGTGGCCGGCCGGCCAGGCCGGTGAACGAAAGGTCCAGGCGGGCGAAGTGCTCCTGCTGATGGTCGGCCATATAGCGGATGACGTCTGCTTCAATGCCGTCGGCGGAGGGGCCGAAACACTTGCGGATGCCGTCGCGAGCTCCCGGGCCGGCCACGACGAACTCCATCTCGTCGAAGTCGAAGACGGCCGAGTAGTTCAGGTCGATGGCGAACTGATAGGCGAGGAAGTCACCCATCGCTGGATATGACCTCAGCACCTCGAAGGCCGCGCGCAGTGACCCACCGCGCGCGATGCGTCCCCCCACGTCCGTGGTCATCATCAACTCCAGCAGCCGCAAGTGATTGCTGTGCTTGCGGCCTGCTCCCAGCCGCGGCGGAGGAATCACATAGGCCGCTGAGTACAGCTTGCGGCCCGAGTGAAAGGCACGGGTCAGCGCTTCGTCATAGGCACTTCGGCTGAAATCCTTCCAGGAGAGCTCCCCGATCTCCCCGCTCAACAGCTCCCAGGTTGAGACACGGTTGAACATCTTGAACAGCAAGGTACGGAACACCACCTCCGGCACGTCCTGTACCCCGGTGTAGGAGACATGACGGATAAGGAACTGACTGACCCGATCCGCAGCCCGGTAGCAATTGGTGAATCGGTGACGCAACAGGATTGGATCATCCGTCCACGGAGCAGGCCTGCCCTCAAGACGAGCCTGGTAGACCGCGTGCCGCAGCGCTGCGAACCGCCAGTACGTATCGAACACAGGCGTCGGACGCAGCAGGCGCCCGGCGATGCGGATCGGAGTTGGCGCGGGTCGCTCCTCAAATGACGCCACGTGCCTCATAGACAACTCCAGATCCAGCTCACCCTGGAGTCCGTGGAGGGTGGTACCAGAGGCCATCGCAGTACCCATCACCGAATGTCTCCGGATTCCAGCGTGACGCGATTCACGTAACAGGTCACACTATACGCATGGACGGAGAGGCCCGTGAAGCGTTCCGCAGGCGATCATCAGCGCTGTTCGGGAATCGCTATATGGCGGAAGTAGTAGTGGCGATAGTCGATCTCACATCAGCCACCGGAGACACACCGGTTACCGTGCGCATGGTCGCCTCACGCACAGGTCTGACCGACAGTCTCGTCCGTCCCGTGGTCAAGCGCCTGGTGGATGCCGGTCTCCTAGACCCGCAACCGCAGGATCGGCTGCGCGGCGCCAACTACCACGAGATCTGCCGAGACGACGGAGTGTGGGCCGTGCTCGTCAGCACATGCCAGCTGCTTCACACTGCTGTTCCACTGCCTTGACCGATGCAGAATGCGGTGACCGATCTCCGCATGTCTGCCTCACCCTCAGCTTTCGATCCGCTGCGCCGCCGCGCCGACGATCTCCTGCAGGCTGTAGCTGAGCAACAGCCCGTTCAGCGAGCACTCCAGTTGTGCACGCCGGGCAGACCGGTCGCGAGCCAACGCCTGGGCGATCGCCTCCTGCAGGTACTCCTCCGGTGTTCCCCTCCGCCGAGGCGCCCGCCCGGACCCGCTCATAGGTCGTCGCTCAAGGGGATGCTCATCAGGTGCTTGCCGTCCGGCCCTGGAAAGAGACTGCAGAGCACGTCGATCGGAAGTGCGTCCTCCAGCCGTTTCCAGATCTTGCGCATCGCCCGCCCCTCGTTCTTGGCCGACACGAGTACCACGAGCCGTCTGCGGTCGTCGGCGGCAGCCAGAGGGAGGCGACTTTCCTGTTGAGCGGCCCTTAGTTCAAGGGTGTTCACGGAGCGGGTCAGGATGATCTCAATGGCGTGCAAGGTCATTGCTTGTCCTCCTGCTGCGGTGAGTTGAGAAGAAGAACTGCGGTCTCGGGGGGTCACTCGAGCGAGATCTCTCCGTCCGGCAACCACCCCTCCCAGTAGCCGTCCATGAAGTCGAGCAGTTCGGCGGGTTCGACCACTGCGCCGGCTGACCGCAACTCGGCCGTTGTCCACCAGCAAGCCTCCGGGGCGATGGCGAAGCGCACGGCCGACGGCCAGCTTTCCGCGGCTGGGCGCACCACCACGACGAACTGAACGCCCACCACGGAGTTCCTGCGGGAGAGCCGACCGATGAGAGGAGAGATACGAATCGGCGGTAGGTGGACGGTGCGACGTAGATAGCGGGATGCCGCGCGGCGGATGGTTTCGCCGGGGCGCATAGGCACTGTCGGTAGCGTCCAACCATTTTCATCGTCGGACTCAGACGGAATCAGGAGTAGCTGGCGCCTCGGAGAATCGATGACAACCGGGCGTACCACATCGCGGCTGTCCGAGTGAGCGTCGTCCATGCCACATCACTTCCGTGATGTTATTCGAATAACACACATAAGCGTCCTCTTGGGTGACCCACCGAGGAACGGGTTCCAGTAAACAGAGCCCACTTTTCGGTCACCCACATCGGTGGTCCGTCCACAAGCCACGGTTCAGCAGGCCGCATCTGCCACAGGATTCGCGCCGTGAGCACTGCGAAGAAGACAGCGCAGGGGGAGCGCCAACCGCGTCGCACCCTGACTGCACCAATCGTTGAGCCGATCCCCGGCGAGTCTCTGAGCAGCTGGATCGGCGCAGTTGCCCAGCAACAGGACCTCGAGATGAAGCCGCTCCTCCGGGAACTTCACCTCGACAGGCTGGGCGGCGTCTCCGCGGCCGAAATGCGGCTGTCCGACCCCGTGGCCCGGCGGATGGAGAAACTGACCGAAGTCGACGCCGAGCGCCTGCACTCAATGACCCTCGCCCGCTATGCCGGCAACGCGCTGCCGCATCTGCCGTTGCTCCCTGCTGATGGCGTCGCCGTTCAGCAATGGCACAAGGGGGCGTGGATCCACCACTCGCAGGCACGCTGGTGTCCGAAGTGTCTACGGGACAAAACCAGTCGGCGCTGGCTCCTGCGCTGGAAACTTCCGTGGTCGTTCGCGTGTGTGGACCACGGCGTGTACATGGTGACGGAATGCCCGGCCTGCTGGGACACCGTCCGTTTCCCTCACGACGCCCCACCTGAACGAACCTGCGAGAACTGGACTGACGAGGGTGAATGGACTTACGACCTGGGACAGCCATGCGGGTTCCCGCTGATCATGAGCCAGCCTATGCCGGTCAGGGACGAATCTGTTCTGGCCCTCCAGGCGCGTGTCAACGCGTGGCTCGATGGTTCGCCCACGCATGAGGACCGGCAACTCGTGGCACTGGCGGCTGTTCTGATCCCGTTGGTGTCTCCGTCGATGGTGCGGCGCGGCGATCCGCTGCTGCGGTACGCGTTGCGGTCCCCCAGAGGCACCTCGCAACGGAAGCGAGAAGGCAGAAGGCCTTGGACCGACTCACTTCGGGTGGCGGCCGCCGTATGCGCAGCCGGCGGACGGGTGCGCCGTTCGTATTCCGCCACCGAGGTCGCTGAATGGATCGCCGACCTTCGACTCCTCGACCACCGGCGTAAGCCCTGGCGCATGGACATGGCGGAGTTGGCGTACGGGCCCTCGCTCCGGCCCAATCCCTTTGTTGAGCCGCTGGTGCATCGCGGGCTGATCACCCTCGGCAGCTGGCTATGACCACTCGTCGCCGACCGTACCGACGTGCCTAGGGCGATGAGGGACGCCAGGAGGGAGAGGACGGCCAGCACGCCTAACATCTGGGGGTATCCACCCATGGGCACGGCGAGCACGGCTCCGGCGAACAGTGCCAGGGCAGCGGCCGTGGCAGCGGGAGCGGTGAGAAGTCCTGACATCCGCCCATAGGGAGCGGTGCCCCAGCGGTCGGTCACCGCCGTGGCCTGAAGAAGGGTCAGGTTCCCTCGGACCGGCCGGCTGCGATCGACAGGCCGACGAGCAGGGCGTAGAGGCCGGCGACAAGGACGAGCGCCCTGTTGTGGCGCCGCCGAGTGCGATCAGGGCAGCCGTGCGGGGTTGGGCTGGGTGCGGCGGGCGAGTGCCGCGTGCAGGGTGCGCCCGAGGCTCTGGCCGCTCCGCCGAGGCCGAGGACCCATGCTGCCTGCCGGCGTCGTGGAGTATCCGCGTTCGAGGAGCAGCGGGACCAAGGCGAAGACGACGGCGTACATGGCGAACGCCGAGAGGGTCAGTGCTGCAGCGAGCATCCAGAACAGGCGGGTTCGTGACGCCCGTTCGCCGCCATGTCCGCTGGGTGCAGGTGAGCGGGGTGCCTTGGGCCAGGGGGAATTCAGGGCGACGGCGTGTGCCGGGATCGTGATCACGGCTAGGACCGCGGCGAGCACGACGTACGTGGTGCGCCAGGACAGGTGGTTGGCGAGCACCGCTGTCAGCGGGGCGAAGACGGTGGAGGCGAGACCGTCGGCGAGTGTGACGACGGTCAGGGCACGGACGTGGTCGGGAGCCCACCAGCGGGTGAGGACGGCGAAGGCGGCCCACCCACGCGGGGGGCGAGGGTCCGGCCCATCTCGGAGGGCAGGCCCGGGTCGGCGACCAGGACGAGCCGCAGGCTCCTGCCGTTCGTGTCCGCGTCGGGCTGCCTCATCTCGTCCTGCCGCCGGGGAGGCTTCGTCGCGCCTCGCCACTTCCCCAGGCTGCCAGCAGAGGGAGGGATCCGCCCGTTCGGCAGCACGCCGCGCCTGCGGGCCGGGGGACCCCTAGCATGCTGAATGTGCGACCCATTCTCCCGAAGATCGAGGGCGGCCGGGTGCAGGGCCTCCTGCAGCTCATCGAGGACGGCATCCACCTCGTCGTCGCGGCGCTCCTCGTACTGCTCGCGGGGCTCCTGACCGTCGAAGTCGTCCACGACGTCATCAAGTCGATCCAGGGGCCGTACCGCGCGGAGAAGATCGTTCTCTCCGCCCTGGACAACGGGCTTGTGCTGTTCATCGTGGCAGAGCTGCTCCACACCGTCCGCCTCACCATCAGGAACCAGACCCTCGACGCGGAGCCGTTCCTCGTCGTCGGCCTGATTGCCGGCATCCGCAAGGTGCTCATCGTCACGGCCGAGGCGGAGAAATCCTTCCGGTGGAACGTCGAGGGGATCGAACTGCTCATCCTGGCGGGGCTGATCCTCGTGATGGCGACAGCGGTGTACGTGTGGCGGCGCTCGACGCGGCCGGGAGACTACTTCTCGCTTCAGGAGGCGCGTCGCTCCCCGCCGCCGGAGCCCTCACCCACCTCGGTGCGCGGGTCCTGATCCGTCACCTTCCGCAACCACGGCCGCCCCACCCGTTGCTCCTCTCGAGCGGAGCCGACATCCCGTTCCAGGGGCGGGCGGCTTACTTGCAGCCGCGAGGTCCTTCAGGGCCCACTCCTGTGCCCGCGGGCGAGGGGCGCGGGCGTGGGGCTAGTCCGAAGGACCGCCGCGTGTAGCCGAACCGCCGGTACGCCTGCTATTCGGTGAGCGGCGATGCCGCACGCGCGCCCGGGAGCCGTGTGTGCCGGTATAGGTTCACTTCGAGGGCTGGTCACCGTGGTCGTCTTGGAGCGTGTGACGACGTTCCTGTTCGCGCTTGGAGTAGGCGGCTGCCCGGATCGCATCGTCGCTCTCCAAGCCTGATCCCAACGCGCCGCCCACGGTGGCGACCGAAGCGACGAACCAGGACAGCGTCAAGTACTCCTCGGCGTCCAGTGGGGTTCGTGTCACGGAAGCGAACGCTTGGTCGTTGAGGATGAACAGCGCCCACACCCAGTTGATGACCATCAAACCCACGTAGCAGACGAGCACCCCGATACCCACGGTCACGACCGTCGAGGCGTTGTACAGCCGCGCCCTCTGCCTCGCCTCCGGCGAGCTCTCTGCTGACCGATGCCACAGCTCCGCGTCCACGATCAGCCAGCCGATCATGATCGCGACAGATCCGACCGTGGCAATCACGAGGCGTGGCGTGCTGAGGGACGCGGCCAGGGTCCAGACGGTGGAGTTCACGGTGGCGACTGCTCCCGTGGCGAGTGCGGCCGCCAGGGCTTTCGACAAGCCCGGCACCAACCGCCACGGCCGGTTGGCGCGGACCATACCGGCGAGCACTCGCAGGTAACCGCGCGGCCCGCTGACGACGTACCGAAGATCGTCGGTCTCCTTCTCACCGGTTGGGCTCGGCTGAATAGGCGCGAGACGATTGACGAAGGGCCCCAGAAGCGGCTGACTTCGTGGAGGTCCTTCAGCTCCAGTGGTTTGCGGACCCGTCAAGCCAAGCACGGCTTCTTCGACGGCCCGCCGGGCCCTCGTCTGCAGCCGCAGGCCTCCCAGTGAAGGAAGAGAGAGCAGCGCCAAGCCGTGTTCGTGATTCAGATTCACAGCGAGCCTGCGCCCGTGTGAGTGCAGCGGAAGGTCGGTGAGGGCCACGACGATGTCCCAGTTCTCCGCACTCCCGCGGTCCATGATCCGGCGCATCAAGGTGGGCGGGTCCTCCGTACCCGAGGTGATGGGCTCACTGACCACCTCGACGTCGAACCGTCTCCCCTGGCCCGACTTGTCGGCGAGCCGAGCTGAAAGTGTCCGGGCCATGCGCTGCGCGACCTCCGTCGGCGCGTCCGGATCCGCCAGGAGAGCCACGACCGTAACGCCCTGCGACACCCGCATGACTGGACCCTCCTCGTCGGCTGCCCCGCGCTCCCAAGTGCCCACAGGCGCGGCCGAGGTAACGTCGGTGCCGCGTGACACGCCGGCCTCCGCCTGCAGGTGCAGACGGTACGGCCGGATCTCCTCGTCTTCCCAGCACCGGCCGCGATCGCGTCCCCCAGCGCGAAGACCCGCTCAGGCATCACCCCGGCACGCACCGCGCTCCGCGCCACCGACCACCAAATCCAGAACGGCTGCGAGGCACAGCACTACGTCCTGCTGGCGTCGGATCGGCTGGTAGGCGGGATGGTCCGCATCAACCGGGCCCGGGCGCTGTCCACCGGCATCTCCCGAGCGGTCCCTGGCGTGTTTGCCACCGCGGCTCGGCCTCATAAGCAGCTATATCTGGGGGGGGCACACCCCCCTTACGTGGCCGCTCGGCGACGCGGTGTACACGCTGCTGTCGATCCGCACGCCCGTCCGACTCCCCGGGCAGTCGGACGCCTGGGCCTGGCAGGGCAAGACAGGAAAGCCAATTGGGCCCAACATGCGCATGCGTTCGCGCACCCCCGTCGGCCAGGCTGACTGGGAAGCCCAAGGGGCCGGGAGCCACCCCGGCGCCCGCAGCCGGAGGTTGCCGTCATGACCGTGATGTCCATCGCCAAGTTCGAAAGGTTCTTCCGCGCGGCCGGGGGACTGGACGTCGACAAGAACGATCTCAAGCGCTACAGCGACTTCGTCGACGCCAAGCTCTACGATCTGCTGACCGTCGCCCAGGCCACTGCCAAGGCCAACGGGCGCGACGTCATCCGGCCCTGTGACCTACCGATCACGAAAGGCCTGCAGGAGAGCATCCACCACTTCCGGAAGATCGACCAGGAAGTAGAACTCAAGCCGATCCTGGAACAGCTCGCCACCCACCCCGCTCTGGACCGCACGCCCGACGAGGAGACCGAGGCGGCCTATCCGGACATCATCGGCGGACTCAGCCTGGCCCTCGCCCAAAGCTTCAAGATTCTCCACCCGGACCTGAAGAACCCCCAGACCCAGCACTGGGACGAGGCCCGAGCCGTCTTCGACCTCCTGCTGTGAGTGGCGATTGGACCAGGCGGAGCAGGCCATGCGCCGAACAGCTTCAGCGCGCTCTGGTTGCGCGGCTGCCGCAACGATCCTGCTCAGCCGCCGCAGGGCCTCGTCCACGTCCAGGGTGTTGCTGAGACCGGTCGCGTACCTGCGCCAGCCAGCAGCCGCAGGAGGTCCAGAGCCAGCACGCCGGGCTGATCGGCCCACATCTCGAGTGTCGGAGGGCTCAGATTGTGGCGGCTCCACCTCGCAGGGATCATCGAATGCATGGACCGGAACATGTCCAACGGGTCCGGGGAACGGCTGCTGGAGGAACTGGTCAGAGCAGCCCAGCTGGCATCACCTGCGGAACTGCCCGTGGTCCTGAACCGGTATGCCGAGGCCATGGGTCTGGGCAGGGCCGTTATCTATCTGGTCGACATCCAGCAAAGACGGCTGGTGCCGCTTGTCGAAGGCGAGCCGGAACTGGACCTCGACACTTCGCTGGCCGGATGGGCCTACCGCACCGACTCTCTCCGAGTGGAAGAAGGCCCCTCCGGCGGGATGAACGTCTGGCTGCCCCTGGCCGACGGAGCGGAGCGGCTGGGCGTCGTGGAGCTGAACATGAGCACCCTGGACGGGCTCAAGCTACGGCGCTGTCGAACGATGGCACGGCTCCTCGCACTGATCATCACATCCAAGCGCACCTACAGCGACACCATCGCGCAGCGCATGCGTACCAGGCCGATGCACCTGCCCACGGAGATGGTGAGGGCTTTTCTCCCTCCCCGGTCGATCGGCACCGGGCGGGTCGTCTCGACGGCGGTTCTGGAGCCTGCGTACGAACTGGGCGGCGATGCTTTCGACCATGCGTTCACCGAGGACGTTCTGCACGCCACGATCCTTGACGGCATGGGGCACAACCTGGCGTCCGGACTTGCCACCTCTGTCGCCATGGCAGGCTGCCGTAACGCCCGACGCAGCGGGGCAGACCTGAACGAACTCGCGGGCACCGTGGACGAGGCACTGGCGAAGTGGCTTCCGGAGCAGTTCTGCACAGGTATCTTCACCCAGTTGCACATGTCCACCGGTGTGCTGCGCTGGTGCAACTGCGGCCACCCGGCGCCGCTGCTCATCCGTCGCCACCGCCTGCTCCATAAAGCCTTGGAGCGGCCACCTGAGCCTCCTTTGGGTCTGCCCGCCAGTCTCGCCGGGACCGCCCGTCAGGTGCACGACGTCAGCCTCGA
The DNA here is from genome assembly GCF_042657965.1 of Streptomyces coerulescens. Lineage (NCBI taxonomy): Bacteria > Bacillati > Actinomycetota > Actinomycetes > Kitasatosporales > Streptomycetaceae > Streptomyces > Streptomyces coerulescens. The sequence goes on along the minus strand of NZ_JBHSKM010000004.1, from coordinate 358,230 downwards.
ACCCGGTGACCGAATACTGCTCTACTCGGACGGCGTCGTGGAGTCACGCGATGATGCAGGCGAAGAGTTCGGCCTGGAGCGCTTCACCGACTACATCATCCGGTCGACCGGGGCGGGGCAGAACGCCTCGGAAGTGCTGCGCCTGCTCATCCATGCCATCCTCGAGCATCGGCACGACAAACTCAGCGACGATGCCACGATTTTGATGTTCGAGTGGCAGCCCCCTGATCCGTGACCGCAACATCTGCAGTGCCAGACCCGCACAGGCAGGTGCCCCAGGCGACGTGCTGCCACGTCCTTGGCCGCAGCAGCGCCCTGTTTACCGGCGGATGCTGGCGGAGGCTTGGGTTCTGCGGTGGCCAGCCCACCCGACTGCCGACGATCAACACGCTCGGCAACCACCCGCGGCCCAAGTATTGGGACGACCGGGGCGCCGCAGGCCTGCTCGGCGGGGTGGGCCGCGCTCGATACCTCCTCCGCCCAGATCACGGCAGGAGCGCGGCAAACGAGTTCGGCACCCGGGATTTGAGGTGCTGCCATTCGCCGGCGCTCACATGGCGCTCCAGAGTTTTCAATACAGTGCGCACCAACTTCTCGTCTCCGCCCTCGACCGCATAGGGGAATTCGCTCCGGACCCGTGCGAAGAACTCCTCGTTGCTCATCTTCACGGGCGTCTCGGCCGGCCTCCAGCCGTCGTAGTAGAAGCCCCTGACGATGGTCGGCAGCTGGGCCCCGAACTGTACGGCCGTCTCGACCGGGAGACGATCCCGGAGTGGGTGCAGCACGGCCCGAAGTGCCGCGTACGACTGCTTGCGGCGGTCTTTGGGCCATTCGAAGGCCTCCTCGACGTCTTTGAGGAGCCGATTGGCCTTGTCCACCATGGTGTCGAACGAGGAGAAACCTGTATCAACCATTTTTCGTGGGCCTTCCGTTCTGGGCGCCTCACGGGCTCAGTCCGCGAGGTCGGCCTTGCCGAACAGGACCGCGTAACTGGAGGGGAGTTGGCTGATGATCTGGTTCAGTTCACCGCCGGTGACAGCGTCGGCAACGGTGGTCAGGACCGCACTGGCGTCCCACTGCGCCGTACGCGGCCGGGCATTGGTGCGCTCGGCGACCCGGCGGTAGAACTCTTCGATCCCGAAGCTCTGCGCCTGCTGCGGCGTGGCATGTTCCAGAACTTGTCCCAGCGGGCCCGGCAGCTGGGATGCGAGGTCCTTGACCTCCCCCGGGCTGATCCGTTGGGCCAGCACTTCCAGTACGGCGTTGGTGACGTCCGCGGCTTCGTCCTGGTCGCTGTATTCGCCTCGCTCGCGTACACGGGCGAGGAATCCGTCGTATTTCATCCCTGCCTCCTTCTGCCCCGGTCACCGCTGGTCATGAGGGTCCCCCGGTGCGCTGTCGGGCCGTCCGGGGCCGTCCGTCGGCGCGTAGCCGCCGTCCGCAAGGCTCTTGGCCCGGGACTCCCGCACGGACTCACGCAGGGCACGGCGGAAGCGACCGGGGCCCCAGGAACGGCCGCCCACGGCCTGTTCGAGTCCGTCGCGGCTCGTCGGGCCGACCTCGTGGAGCGCGTGGGTGATCTGTTCGATCTCGTCGTCGAGGCGTTGTTCGGCCATGGCGGACGTACGGCTCGCTGTGCCGGCGGTGCCGGCCATCCCCGGCGAGTACAGGTTGCTGCCCGGTCCGGTGCCCGGGCGGTAGCGGCGGGCTCCGGCGCGCTCCCGCTCCCGGCGGCGGGCGGTGCGGTCGGCGATCCGCAGTTCCCGCTCGTGCTCGGCGTGCCGGACGTGCGCGGGCCGGAGGCGGTCTCGTGCGTCCTGTGGCGCGGGCTCGTCGCGCCAGTCCGCCTCGGTTTCCTCAGCGGTGAGCGGCCGGGCAATGTTCTCCAGGGACTGTTGTTCGGCCCGGACGCCGAAAAAGACCTCGGCCAGCCCGCCCAGCGCCATGGCTGCCGCTCCGACGAGGAAGCCGATGGCCACCAGGCTGGCATCGCCAGTGTGAATCAAATGGCCGAACAGCAGTGGGCCGGTGATTCCGCCCACGGCCGTGCCGATCGCGAAGAACAGCGAGATGGACAGGGCTCGGGTCTCCATGGGGAAGACCTCGCTCACCGTCAGGTAGGCCGAGCTCGCTCCCGCGGACGCCACGAAGAAGGTCAGCGAGACCAGCAGGAAGAACCACCATGCGGTGAGGGAGCCGTTGATCAGAAGGACGGCGAGGACAGCTGCCACGGCTGCCGAGCCGAAGTATGTGCCCGCGATCATCGGCTTTCTGCCAACGGTGTCGAACAATCGGCCGAGAAGGAGTGGTCCGAGGAAATTGGCGATCGCGAAGATGGCAAGGAAGTAGGGGATCGAGCCGGAGCCGATGTCGAAGAAGCCGTTCAGGATCGTGCCCAGGTCGAAGACGATCGCGTTGTACAGGAACGCCTGTCCGACAAAGAGCGCCAGACCGAGAACGGCGCGACGCGGGTACCGCCGCAGAGCCACGCCGGCGATCTCCCTGAACGGGATGACGTCGCGCTGTCGTACGGTGACCGCCTCGCTCGGTTCGGGCAGCTCGCGGCCGGCCTCTTGGCGCACCTCGGCCTCGATCCGGTCGACGATGCGTTCAGCCTCGTCCTCATGCCCGTGGATGAACAGCCAGCGCGGACTCTCCGGCACATGGCGGCGTACCAGCATGATGCCCAGGCCGAGGATGCCGCCCAGGCCGAAGGCCAGCCGCCAGCCGAGGTCGGCCGCCAGCAGGCTCTCGTTGAGAAGCAGCACGGCGACCAGGCTGCCGAGCGCCGCACCGATCCAGTAGCTGCCGTTGATGGCCAGATCCACCTGCCCGCGGTTGCGGGCCGGAATCAGCTCGTCGATGGCCGAGTTGATCGCGGCGTACTCTCCGCCGATGCCCATACCGGTGATGAAGCGGGCGAGGTAGAGGTACCAGGCATCGTGGGCGAACGCGGTCGCGACGGTGGCGAGGATGTAGATGCCGAGCGTGAGCATGAACAGCTTCTTGCGCCCGTAGCGGTCGGTGAGCCTCCCGAACAGGAGAGCGCCCGCACATGCGCCTGCCACGTAGATGGCGGCGGCAGTGCCTATGTCGGCGCTGGTCAGGTTGATGCCGCTGCCCGGCTCGGTCATGCGGGCGGCGACCGCCCCGACGATCGTCACTTCGAGTCCGTCCAGGATCCAGACGGTTCCCAGGCCGATGACGATGCGCCAATGGAACCGGGACCACGGTAGCCGGTCAAGGCGGGCGGGGACCTTGGTCGTGACGACACCGAGCTCGGCTGTGGTGGTCATGCCGTGCCTCCTCGTTCAGGGCCACGGGCTGTCGCCGGTAGAACAGGCCGGTATGGACTGGTCCGCATAGGGTGGTCTTCTGTGCTGCGCTGCCACCTTCTGGGACACCGTTTTCGCTTTCTCCATGAGGGCGACACGATGCTCTGGCGCTGCGCGCGTGGGTGCGGAGCGGAGGGCAGCAAGCGATATCCGACCGCCCAGGACGCCGCGCGTTACGCACGGGCATTCGATCGCGAGGACCAGGCGGACATGGGCCGGCGAGCACCGCTGGGTCTGCTCCCCCTTCGGCTGCTGCGCGCCTGGCGTCTGCGGCGCCGAAAGGACGCCGGTGGGGAGCCGCGTGCCGAGTCTCCGCCGCCGTGAGGGGTTCTGACAGGGGACATGGTTCATGAGTCACCCCGGGTGTCGAGCCTCGCCGGGCCCGGCCGCGGTGCCGGATGGGTGTCCGGAACCGCGGCGTTCGCGTCTCAGCCCTTGTTTTCGGTGCTTTCACTCGTCTCGCTGATTTCGATGTGCCGGGGTTTTGCGACCTCGGCCTTGGGGACGGTGATGTTGAGCACCCCATCCGACATCTGCGCATTGATCTTTTCGGTGTCGACCTCTCCGGGCAGCCGCAGCCGGTACTCGAAGGATCCGGTGCGGCGGGTGCTCCGGCGCAGGACGCCTTTGCGTTCCTTCTCCTTGATCTCTCCGGTGACCACCAGCTCCTGGCCGTTCGCTTCGACGTTGATGTCCTTGCTCTTGACGCCGGGGAGTTCGATCTCGACGTGGAAGGCGTCGTCGGACTCCGTGACATCCGCCAGGGGTGTCCACGCGACTGCGGGCGCAGTAGCTCCCACCGTGGACTCCATCAGTCCGCTCATCTCGCTGAGCAGTTGATCGAACTCCGTAAGCGGATTGCGTGCCCAGCCAACGGGGCTGCCCTGCATTGCGCCACCGCGGTGACGCCGGACGGGCGTGGTCATTCCCATCGCCTCCTTCTCCTTCTCGTGATGTCGTCGCCCGCTGGGTGTCATGCGAGCCAAGCGGACTCCTTCGGACGGGTGCGCGGGGAGCTGTCGGTGCCGCCGGGCGCGGCCGTGTGGTTCAGGTAGCGGTGCACGAAGTGAATGCTCATCGCGCCTTCGCCGACCGCGGAGGCCACGCGCTTCACCGAGCCGCTGCGGACGTCGCCGGCGGCGAAGACGCCAGGCAGGCTGGTCTCCAATGTCAGGCAGTCGCGGCCCTGGCTCTGCCACAGTTCGGGAACGGAGCAGGCCTGCGCCTCCGCGCCGGTGAGTACGAAGCCGCGCGCGTCGAGGGCGAGCGCCCCGGACAGCCACTCGGTGTGAGGGTCGGCGCCGGTGAAGACGAAGAGGGCCCGGACCGCGAGGTGGCGGTGCTCGCCCGTACGGTGGTCGACCACGGTGACCGCCTCCAGCGCCTTGTCGCCGAGTGCCTCGGTCATCTCGGTGTGCAGCAGCACGCGCACCCGCGGGTGGCGCTCGATCTGGTCGATCAGGTAGCGGGACATGTGCGCCGCGAGGCTGGGCCCACGGACGAGCAGATACACCTGCGGTGCGTACCCGGCCAGGAAGAGCACGGCCTGCCCTGCGGAGTTGCCGCCGCCGACGACCGCCACCGGGTCGGTCCGGCACTGCTGGGCCTCGTAGACGGTCGCCGAGTAGTGGACGCTCGCGCCCTCCAACGGCTCGATGCCGGGCACATCGAGGCGGCGGTAGTGGGCGCCGGTGGCCAGGACGACGGTACGGGCGGTGATCTCGCTGCCGTCGGCGAACCCGACGGCGTAGTGGCCGTCCCGCCGTTCGAGCCGGGCCGCCTCCGCCGGGACGCTGATCCGGGCGCCGAACTTGCGCGCCTGGAGCACAGCCCGCTCGGTGAGTTCGGCGCCGGATATGCCGGAGGGGAAGCCGAAGCAGTTGTCGATGCGGGACGAGGTCCCGGCCTGGCCGCCGGTGGCCATCGCCTCGACCACAGTCGTGCCGAGGCCTTCCGAGGCGGCGTTCACCGCGGCGGCGAGACCGGCCGGACCGGAGCCGATGATGAGGAGATCGCCACGGCCGTTGTCCGATGGCAGGGGCGGCAAGCCGATCAACCGTGCCAGTTCGGCGTTGCTCGGATTGCGCAGCAGGGTCGTGTCACGCCATATCACCAGCGGCGTCTCCTCCGGACCGACCCCGAAGCGGCGCAGCAGCGCCTCGGCCTCCTCGTCCGTCTCCAGATCGATCCAGCGGTGCGGCAGCCGGTTGCGGGCGGCGAACTCGCGCAGCCGCCGGGTGTCGGGCGAATAGCGCGAGCCGATGATGCGGAAGCCGGCGCCCTGCCCGACGAGCAGAGCACGCCGGCCCAGGCAGGCGCGCAGCACCACATCACCGAGGACGGAGTCGGCGGTCACCAGGTCACGCAGCTGATCCATGGACAGAGCGAGGATCTCGCCGGGGTCCCTGACCACGGCGGTGTAGAAGGCCACCTGTCCGTTCAGGAGGCCGAGTTCGCCGATGAAGCGGCCCGGGCCGTGGACACGCAGCAGGCGTTCGCCGGGTGTGCCGTAGCCCTGGACGATGGCAACCGAGCCACTGAGGACGACGTAGAACGCCTCGCACCGCTCCCCTTCCCGGATCAGCACGTCACCGACGTCAACGGCGCGCCTCTGGCCGTGCTGCGCCAGGCGGGCCATCTGGTCGTCCGACAGACGGGGGTAGGCGCCGTAGATGTCGGGGGTCTCGAAGGGGACGCTCTCCTCCGCCTCGTCCGGCACCGGCGCCGTGCCCGGCCGCGTCTCGTCGCCGGGCATCACACGAGCGCCTCGTGGACGAAGCACCACCGCCAGTCCTCGCCGGGCTCCATCGACGCCACGATCGGATGGCCGTCGGCGGCGGCGTGACGGCGGGCGTGCCGGTTCGGCGAGGAATCGCAGCAGCCCACGTGGCCGCATGTCAGGCAGAGCCTGAGGTGGACCCAGGGGGAACGTGTAGCCAGGCATTCCTCGCACCCAGAGGCGCGCGGAGTGACGGGGCGTACGAGGGCGAGGTGGGGGTCAGTTCCTACGGTCATGGCCGATCACCCTTTCCCGGCCGGTTCGTGGCCCGCGATCGAGTGCTCCACCCACTGCCGCAGGGCAGGGGCGGGTGCGGCACCCGACTGTCGGGCGATGGTCTGTCCTTTGTCGAGGACCAGCAGCGTCGGTACCGCCTGGACCTCGAACCGCTGCGCCAGGCGCGGGTTCTTGTCGATGTCGACCTTGACCAGTTTGATCTTTCCCGCGAGATCGGCGGCGACTTTCTCCAGCGCTGGGCTCACCATGCGGCAGGGGCCGCACCAGGTGGCCCACAGGTCGACGACGACGGGCACGGTGGCCTGTTCGACGACCTCGGTGAAGTCGTCGTCGCCAGCGTCGGCCATCCACGGCAGGGGCTGCTTGCAGTTGCCGCACCTGGGGCTGCCCTCGGCGGCCACGGGTATCCGGTTGGTGCGCCCGCAGTGCGGGCACGTGATGTTGGTGGCCTGCACGGTACTCATGCCGCCCTCGCCCCCTTCACGTCCTCGGGCTGGTCGTAGGTGACCACCAGCTCTGCGTGCTGGGCATCGATGCGGACCGTCGCGCCGTCCTGGACGTCGCCGCGCAGCAGGGCGCGCCCGACCAGGGTCTCGACCTCGTGGGAGATGTAACGCCGCAGCGGCCGGGCCCCGTACACCGGGTCGTAGCCCTGGTGAGCGATTACCTCCCGGGCGGCGTCGGTGAGTTCGACGGTGATGCGGCGCTCGGCGAGCCGGTGCCGCAGCTCGTCGAACTGCAGCTCCACGATCCGCTCGATCTGGGACTCGCCGAGCGGCTTGAACAGCACGATGTCGTCGACGCGGTTGAGGAACTCCGGGCGGAAGTGCCCGCGCAGCTCGCCCATTACCAGGGCGCGGGCATCCGGCTTGATCTCACCCTCGGCGGTGGCGCCGTCGAGGAGGTGCTCGGAGCCGATGTTGGACGTCATGATGATCACGGTGTTGCGGAAGTCGACCGTGCGGCCCTGAGCATCGGTGATGCGGCCATCGTCGAGGATCTGCAGCAGGGTGTTGAACACATCGGTGTGCGCCTTCTCGATCTCGTCGAACAGGACGACCGAGTACGGCTTGCGGCGTACGGCCTCGGTGAGCTGGCCGCCTTCCTCGTAGCCGACGTATCCGGGCGGTGCGCCCATGAGCCGGCTGACGGTGTGCCGCTCCTGGTACTCGCTCATGTCGAGGCGAACCATGTTCTCCTCGGAGTCGAACAGGGCCCGGGCGAGGGTCTTGGCCAGCTCGGTCTTCCCGACGCCGGTGGGGCCGAGGAAGATGAACGAGCCGATGGGGCGGCGCGGGTCGCGGATGCCGGAGCGGGCGCGGATGATGGCGTCGGCGACGAGTTTGACGGCTTCGTCCTGGCCGATGACGCGCTCGCGCAGGATCTCGTCGAGTCGCAGCAGTTTCTCGCGTTCGCCCTCCTGGAGGCGGGCGACGGGGATGCCGGTCCAGGCGGCGACGATCTCGGCGATCTCCTCCTCGGTGACGACCTCGCGCAGCAGCCGGTTCTGTCCCTGCTTGGCGACCAGTTGCTCCTCCTCTGCGGCGAGCCGGCGCTCCAGGTCCTGGAGGCGGCCGTAGCGCAGTTCGGCGGCGCGGTTGAGGTCGTAGGCGCGTTCGGCCTCCTCCGCCTCGTGGCGGACCTGTTCCAGTTCCTGGCGCAGTTCCTGCACGCGGCGGATCGCCTGCCGTTCGGCCTCCCACTGGGCGTGTTTGGCATCGGCCTCGCCGCGCAGGTCGGCCAGTTCCTTGCGCAGTTCATCCAGGCGGGCCTTGCTGGCGGGGTCGGTCTCCTTGGACAGGGCGGCTTCCTCGATCTCCAGGCGGGTCACCCGGCGGGTGATCTCGTCGAGTTCGGCTGGCATGGAGTCGATCTCCGTACGCAGCCGGGCGCACGCCTCGTCGACGAGGTCGATGGCCTTGTCGGGCAGGAAACGGTCGGTGATGTAGCGGTGGGAGAGCGTCGCCGCCGCGACCAGCGCGGTGTCCTGGATCTTGACACCGTGGAAGACCTCCAGGCGTTCACGCAGTCCGCGCAGGATGGAGATGGTGTCCTCCAGGCTGGGTTCGTCGACCAGTACCTGCTGGAAGCGGCGTTCGAGGGCGGCGTCCTTCTCGATGTGCTTGCGGTACTCGTCCAGGGTGGTCGCGCCGATCATGTGCAGTTCGCCGCGTGCCAGCATGGGCTTGAGCATGTTGCCCGCGTCCATGGCTCCTTCGGCTGCGCCCGCGCCGACGACCGTGTGCAACTCGTCGACGAAGAGCAGGATCCGCCCCTCGGCGGCCTTGACCTCGCTCAGTACGGCCTTGAGGCGTTCCTCGAACTCGCCGCGGTACTTGGCGCCTGCCACGAGCGAGCCCATGTCGAGGGCGAACACCGTCTTGTCGCGCAGTCCTTCGGGCACGTCACCGCGCACGATGCGCTGGGCGAGCCCCTCTACGATGGCGGTCTTGCCGACGCCGGGGTCGCCGATCAGGACGGGGTTGTTCTTGCTCTTGCGGCTGAGGATCTGGGTGACGCGGCGGATCTCGGCATCCCGGCCGATGACGGGGTCGAGGCGCCCGGTCCTGGCCTCGGCGACCAGGTCGCGGCCGTACTTCTCCAAGGCCTCGTAGGCCACCTCGGGGTTGGCGGAGGTCACGCGCTGGTTGCCGCGGACCTGGGTGAGCGCGCCGAGGAAGGAATCCCGGGTCACGCCGTGCTCCTTCAGCATGCGCCCGGCGGCGGTCGCCGAGCCCTCCTCGGCCAGGGCCAGCAGCAGGTGTTCCACGGACACGTACTCGTCCTTGAGGCGTTTGGCCTCCCGTTCGGCCACGTCCAGCAGCCGGGCCAGGCGCTGGGTGACGAAGACCTGGCCCGGTGCCGCGCCGGGGCCGGTCACCTTGGGCCGGCGGGAGAGCTCCTCGCGTACGGCCGCGCGCAACTCCTCGGGCTCGGTGCCCGCCTGCTGCAGCAGCCGCGGGATCAGGCCCTCCTCCTGGTCGAGGAGGGCAAGCAGCAGATGCTCGCCGTCGACCTCGGTGTGGCCGAGGCTGCCGGCGGCGCTCTGGGCTTCCTGCAGGGCTTCCTGGGACTTCTGGGTCAGGCGGTTCATGTCCATGGTGGTAGATCACTCCTCACGCCTGCGCGTCGCAGCGCGGCTTCGAGCAGGCTGATGCGATCGAGCAGGTCGAGCACCAGACCGACGGATGCGTAGTTCAGGCACAGCCCGGTGCGCAACCGCTGGACGCGGGCCAGGGCGGCCGGGGCCGCGGGGGCGAACACCAGCCGTCCGGAGGCGTCACGGTCGGCGTCCACCAGTCCGAGGGCGACGAACCGACGGATCAGCTCAGGATGGACGCCTGAGCGGCGGGCCACGGTCTCCAGGGAGAGCCTGGGCACGGGCACGATCGCGTACTGCACGCCCACCTCGTGCGTGCGTGCGCGGGACGGGCGGGCCCCGGCCGGTCGGTCGCTCATCAGGTCCTCCTGGGGTCGAACGAGGAGACAGCAGCAAGTTCCTCCAGCAGCTCGCGCTCTCGGTCGCTCAGCCGGGGCGGCACCATGATCCGCAGCTCCGCGTACAGGTCTCCGTTCGCGCCGCGCGGGCCCGGCATGCCCTCGCCGCGCAGCCGCAGGCGCCGTCCGCTGGAGGACCCGGCGGGCACGGTCACCTTCGCCGTGGCACCGCTCGGCGTGGGCACCGGCACGGTCGCGCCCAGCGCCGCCTCCCACGGGGTGACCGGAAGCCGCACGTGGACGTCCCGGCCGTCGAGGCGGAACTCGGGGTGCGGCTGGATCCGCACCCTCAGGTACAGGTCCCCGGCGGGAGCGTCGCCGCCGCTCCCGCGCCCGCCTTCCCCGGCCAGCCGGATGCGCTGCCCGTCGGTGGTGCCGGGCGGCACGTCGACCTGGTAGCTCCGCTGCCCGGCGGGTCCGGCGAGGGTGACCGTACGGCGGCCGCCCCGGTAGGCCTCCTCGACGGTGAGCGGGAGTTCGGCCTCCTGGTCGGCGCCGGGCACGCGCATCCGCCCGGCGCCGCCGAACAGCGAGCCGAACAGATCCTCGACGTCGACCCCCTCGTCCCCGAAGCCCGTCGTGGAGTACCGCACCCGGGGGCCGCCGCCGGTGGTCCCCCAGAAGCCGCTGCCGGAGCCAGCGCCGGCAGCGACCCGCTCCTCCCAGTCCTCCGGGACCTTCCGGAAGTCCTCGCCGAAGCGGTCGTACCGGGCTCGCTGGTCCGGATCGGACAGGACACTAAAGGCCTCATTGATCTCCTTGAACCGCTCCTCTGCCTGGGGGTCCTTGTTGACGTCGGGGTGGTACCTGCGGGCCAGGGTGCGGTAGGCCCGCTGGATCTCGTCCGGGTCGGCGGTGCGCGCAACGCCGAGCACCTCGTAGAAGTCGCGTGCCATGGAGGGTCACTCCCGCTTGGCGACGGTCACGGCGGCAGGCCGCAGCTGCCGCTCGGCCTCCCCGTAACCGGGTCGCAGCACCTGGACCACGGTGTTCGGATCGGCGTCGGAATCCTGGACCACGCCGACCACCTCGTGCCGGGCCGGGTCGAACGACACGCCCGTCTCTGCGTGGCGCGGGTAGCCCAGCCGCTCCAGGACGTTCACGGCCTGGTCGCGCACGGCCCGGACACCTTCGACAATCGCGTCGGGGTCGGCGGTCGCGTGACTCAGGGCAAGCTCCAGGTTGTCGATCACGGGCAGGAAGGCCGCTGCCGTACGGGCGCGTTCGGCCGCGGCCTCCCGCTCCAGCTCCCTGGCGTGGCGTTTGCGCAGGTTGTCGAGGTCGGCCAGGGCGCGGCGCCAGCGGTCCTCAGCCTCTCGCAGCGCGGCCGCGTATTCGTCCTCCGGTGCGGCGGCGCTGGTTGCGGCGTCGGGCCCCGGCTCGGCCTCCTCGGCCGGCGGTCCGGACTGCTCAAGGTCCCCGCGCGGCGGCTGTACGGCGCCGTTGGGCGGCGGGTCGGGCTCTCGGTCCCGGGGTGGGATGGGCATAGCGGGCACCTCAGCCCTTGTCGAACTCGGCGTCGATCACATCGTCGTCGTCCCCGGCGCCGCCCTGCGCGGCCTCGCCGGGACCGGATCCGTCCGGTGAGCCGGTGCCCGCCGGACCGCCCGCGGCGGCTCCCGCCTGGTGGGCTGCGAGCCCCGCGAAGATCTGCTGGAGTTCGGACGTCAGCGGCCGGACCTTGTCCGCACCGGCCTCGTTCTTGACCGCCTCGCGGGCTTCGGCCACCAGCATCTCGGCGCGGGCCTTCTCGTGTGCGGGCGCGGCGTCGCCGAGCTCGCCGAGGCGTTTTTCGACCTGGTAGGCGATGGCGTCCAGTTCATTGCGGGCGTCGACTGCCTCACGCAGGGCCTGGTCCTCACCGCGGTTACGCTCGGCCTCCTGGACCATCCGCTCGACCTCGGTTCGGTCGAGGTTGGAGCTCTCGCTGATGGTGATGCCCTGTTCCTTGCCGGTGTCCTTGTCCCGCGCGGTGACGTTGAGGATGCCGTTGGCGTCTATGTCGAAGATGACCTCGACCTGCGGCTCACCGCGCGGCGCGGGGCGGATGTCGGTGAGCTGGAAGCGACCCAGGACCCGGTTGTCGGCGGCCCTCTCACGCTCGCCCTGCAGGACGACAACGTCGACGGCGGGCTGGTTGTCCTCGGCGGTGGAGAAGGTCTCGGAGCGTCGCACCGGGATGGTGGTGTTCCGCTCGATGATTTTCGTCATCACGCCGCCGCGTGTCTCCACGCCCAGCGACAACGGGGTGACATCGAGCAGCAGGACATCCTTGACCTCGCCCTTGAGGACCCCGGCCTGGATCGCGGCGCCCATCGCCACGACCTCGTCGGGGTTGACGCTCATGTTGGGTTCCTTGCCGCCGGTCAGCCTCCGCACCAGGGCCTGGACGGCGGGGATGCGGGTGGAGCCGCCGACGAGGATGACCTCATCGATGTCGCTGTCACTGACCTTGGCGTCGTCCATGGCCTGCCGCACCGGGCCCAGACAGCGCTCCACCAGGTCGCCGGTGATCTGCTCGAACGTCGACCGCATGATCGTCGTGGTCAGATGCTTGGGCCCGGAGGCGTCGGCCGTGATGAACGGCAGGCTGACCTGCGTCTGGGTCACCGAGCTGAGCTCGGTCTTGGCCTTCTCGGCGGCCTCGAACAGGCGTTGCAGGGCCTGTGGATCCTGGCGCAGGTCGATGCCGTTCTCCTTCTGGAAGCCGTCGGCGAGCTGGTCGACCAGCCGGCGGTCGAAGTCGTCGCCGCCCAGATGGCTGTCGCCCGCCGTGGACCGTACCTCCACCACGCCGTCGCCGACGTCGAGGATGCTGACGTCGAAGGTGCCGCCGCCCAGGTCGAAGACGAGCACCGTCTCGTGCTGCTTCTTGTCCATCCCGTAGGCGAGGGCGGCCGCAGTCGGCTCGTTGATGATCCGCAGCACTTCCAGGCCGGCGATCCGTCCGGCGTCCTTGGTCGCGGTGCGCTGGGCGTCGTTGAAGTAAGCAGGCACCGTGATGACCGCCTCCGTGACCCGCTCTCCCAGCTGCTTGGAGGCGTCGTCGGCGAGCTTGCGCAGCACCTGCGCGCTGATCTCCTCAGGAGCGTAGAGCTTGTCGCGCACCTTGAAGCGGGCGGCGCCGCCGTCTCCCTCGACCACGTCGTACGCGACGGCCTTGGCCTCATCGGAGATCTCGTCGAAGTGCCGACCGATGAACCGCTTGGCCGAGTAGATGGTGCCCTTGGGGTTGAGAATCGACTGGCGGCGGGCCAGTTGACCCACCAAGCGCTCGCCGGTGTCGGTGAAGGCCACCACGGACGGCGTCGTGCGGTTGCCCTCGCTGTTGGGAACTACCGCCGACTCGCCGCCCTCCCAGACGGCGATCACCGAGTTCGTGGTGCCCAGGTCGATGCCTACTGCCTTCGCCATGAGGAACTCCTTCCGCGACGGGCGGCCCCGTTCGCCTCGGAGTCGCGCCCGGTCTTCCACACTCGCTCAGGTGACGGCGGGACCGCCCCGCGGGCGGCTGCTCTTCCAAGCGCCACTTCTTGTGCTGGTGCCGGTCCCGCTGGGCAGCCTGGCCAGCATCTGCACCGCCTCGTCAGCGACCGCTTCATCCGCGACGACGTCGTACCGGCTGGGCCGCATGAAGCTCACCGAGGCGAAATCCCGGCGGCCACGCTGGGCCGAGTGCACCAGCAGGTTGAGCAGAGCACCGACGAGTGCTCCGAAAACCAACCCGTACAACGCGAGGAGCAGCCCCGACACGACCGGGTCCAGCCAGTTCAGCAGTCCGAAGATCCACCCGATCAGTGCACCGGGCAGGGCACCGCTCGCCGCGCCCTGCAGCGCGGCCCCGCCATGTCCCATGCGGCCGGTCACCTGCTCGACCAGACGCACGTCCTGCCCGATGATGGCCACCCTCTCGACGGGAAACCGTGATCGGACAGGTGATCGACGGCGCGTTCCGCCTCCTGGTAAGTCGTGTACGAGGCGATGGTCCTGCGGGCCTGCTCGTTCATCAGCCAGTCCTTCCTGCCACGGCCACCGGTGCGCCCGGTGATCCCTGACAAGCCCCAGAGTTGCAACGGAGCAGCGCGCTTCGCCTGCGCCCGGCAGGTCAGAAATCGACGCGGTCGGTCGGTCCACGAGAACAAGGCCAAATCCTGACAAGCCGGATGACCGTGCCCAGGCTGGGTACGCGGGGGTCGCACCGGCGTGGATCCCACGACTCGCTCGATCGCCGCCGATGACCCGAGGAGAACGGAGTGACCATGGCCTCCCATCCGTCACGGACGCTTTCCCCTCACGTCTCCGACCAGAAGGTGAACCGCCACCCGAGTAACACCGCGAGCACCGAACGGCACGGCCCCCGTCCGCTCGCGGCGCTGGACCCACACGGGCTGCTGGTGCTGTCCCACGTCCTGCTCAACTGCGCGGAGCAGAGTGAGATCGTGCGGTTGGCCATGCGGCACGTCAGTGCCCTTGGTCCCTACCACGCCGAGGCCGGATACCTCGCGAAGGACGACGGTTTGTCCCGCGTCCCCGGACACGAAGTGGGAGCGCCAACGGTCGACGACACGGGGATGGTCGACAACACGGGGGTGAAGGAGCTGGGCGAGGCTGACGGTTCCGTATCCGTTCCTGAACGGTCCTGGACCTGGGCGTTCGGCCTGCGCGGGACCGGCGGTCTGCTCGGCTACCTCGTGGTCTCCTCTCACTCCGAGCCCGATGAGCAGGGGCACTTCCTCCTCTCGACCCTCGTGGGGCTCACATCAGCGGCCCTGTCACTGACGGTCACGCGCGCCCCGCAGCACGACGACGGCGGCGAACGGAGCCGCCTCCGCACCGAGCGGGACACCGCACTGCGGCAACTGGACACAGTGCGCTCCGAGCTGCACCTGCAGAACACCGTGCACGAGACCCTCGCCCGTGTCGCTGCCCGGGGCGGCGGCGAGGACGCCATCACTCAAGCGCTGTACGAGCTCACCGGGTTGTCAGCGCTCATCGAGGACCGGTTCGGCAATCTGAGGTCCTGGGCCGGTCCCGACCGGCCCGACCCCTATCCGGTACGGTCCTCGACCTCCCAGGAAGAGATGCTGGGCCAGGTCGCGCGCGAGGCGGGCCCGGTCAGAGTCAAGGGCCGGCTGATCGCTCTGGCCCGGCCACGCGGCGAGGTCCTCGGCGTACTCGCCGTCGAGGACCCCGAGGCGACGGCTGACGAGCACACCATGTTCGCCTTGGATCATGCCCAGCGGTCGCTTGCCCAGGAGCTCGTACATATGCGCGAACTCACCGAGGTCGAACTGCGGCTGCGCCGCCAGCTGATCGACGACCTGTTGGAGGGAACCGACGAGACGAGCGCCTATGCCCGAGCCGAAGCCGTCGGCCACGACCTGCAACGTACCCACTACGTGGTCGTGGTGCACTGGCCGGGCCACGCCGCGACCAGCTCCTTCACCCGTGCCGTCGAGCAGGCGACGGCCACCACGGCGACGCGGCCGCTGATCACCCGTCGCGGCGACCGGATGGTCCTGCTGACCGAAGCGAGGCCCGACGACGATGCCGTGTACGCGGCGCTGGCCCGCGAGCTGGGGACCCCCGACGGAGCGATCGGGGTGAGCACCCGCTGCGACTCCCCGGACGGCATTCCCCGCTGTTATCAGGAGGCACTGCGGGCCCTGGAGGTGCGGCAGAACTCCCGCCAGCGCAGCGGGACGACGTTCTTCGAGGACCTCGGGCTGTACCGGATCCTGGGGCCCGGTAACGATCTCCGGGAACTCGAAGACTTCGTGCGAGAGTGGCTCGGCCAGCTGATCGACTACGACGCAGGGCACGACACGGAGTTGGTGGAGACGCTCTCGTGCTACTTCGACTGCGGAGGCAACTACGACGATGCGGCCGCCACGCTGACCGTCCACCGCAGCACATTGCGCTACCGGCTGCAGCGCATCCGTGAGATCAGCGACCGCGACCTGGCGGATGTGGATACCCGGCTCAATCTGCAGGTGGCAACGCGCGTCTGGAAGATCATCCTGGGCGGGCGGGGGCGCTGACCGCGCAGACCCGGTGGGGCGGCGCAGCGGGTGAGCCTGGCTGCCGCCTCGTCGCGTTCGCAGGAGAAGTGCGAGAAGGTCGTGACCGGCCGGTACCGCACCGCTACCGCTCCTACTGGCCCGGCGCGCAGTGGCGCCGTTCCCATCCCGTCGGCCCACGTGTCGGAGACGCGCATGCGCCTCACGGGCCGCGGAGAAGGGTTCGGGTCTCGTGGTCGATCTGCTGGGCCTCTCCGGTGGGTACGACCACGATCGGTATTACCGCCCCCCGCCCGCTGACGATCGCCGGACGGCTCGCGTCGTCAGGCGTGCGCAGGCCGCCGGTCAGGCCGAGGGCGGTGAGCCGGGTGCATACCTCTTCGCGGACCTCGGGCTGGTCTTCGCCGATCTCCCCGGTGAACACCAGGGCGTCGAGCCGGTCGAGGGACGCGGCCATCGCAGCGATGCCGCGACGACAGTGATGAGTGAAGACGTCCAGGGCGAGAGCGGCGCGCTCGTCGCCCGCTGCCCGGCTGCGGACGAGGTCGCGAGTGTCGTCGGAGGTACCGGAGAGGCCGAGCAGACCGCAATGGTGATTCAGTACGTCCTCGATGTCCTCAGCGGACAGACGGTGCCGCGTCTGCAGCCAGGTCAGGGCGCCGGGGTCCACGCTTCCGCTGCGGTGGCTCATCACCAACCCCTCCAGCGGTGTGAAGCCCATGGTGGTGTCTACGCTCGTCCCGTTGCGCACCGCACAGGCGGAGCAGCCGCCGCCGAGGTGGGCGATCACCAGGTGGAGCTGCTGGGGGCGCTGACCGAGCAGCTCGGCCGCTCGGCCGAGTGCCCACGCGTAGGACAGCCCGTGGAAGCCGTAGCGGCGCACCCCGTACTCCTCGCGCCAAGTGGCGGGCACCGCGTACTCGCGGGCGGCGGCGGGCAGGCCGGCGTGGAAGACGGTGTCGAAGCAGACGGCGTGCGGGACGTCCGGTAGCAAGTTCCGGGCGGTATCCAGGACAGTGAGGGCCGGCGGGACGTGCAGCGGTGCCAGGTCGGCCACATTCCCGAGGGCGGCCCGGACCTCGTCGTCGACCAGGACGTGTCTGCGCAGTCCGGGTCCGCCGTGGACGATGCGGTGACCCACGGCAGCGGGCGATGGCGTTTGAGCCAGCAGTTGCCGCAGAGAGCCGGACACATCTTCGCCGGGTGCGGAGGCGCTGTGGTCTTCGGCCAGGGCCTTCCCGTCGTCGCCGAACACGGTCAGCCTCAAACTGGACGAGCCTGCGGCGGCCACCAGGACAGGGCCGATGTTTCCTGCCGACACGGTGCTCCTTCCCCGCGGTCCCGGACCGCGTCGCGCGGCTGTGCCCGCAACGGCTCGGCGCGTGTGCCGAGGCAGCCGGGTACCCGCCTGACCTCGTAGGAAACGGAGGCCCACCGGATGAGCTCGGCACACGAGGAAGGCGCGCCCTACCGGCGAGCGGCCGACTACATGGCCGCATCAGTGATCTTCCTGCGCGGCTACTTGCTGCTACGTGAGCCGCTGCCGCCGGAACACATCAAGCACGAGGCAGCTAGGCCACTGGGGCTCTGGTGCCCGGGGATCACCAGGGCGTACGCGCCGCTCAACACGCTCGTCCGTGAGCGGGACGCCGATGGGCTGTCGGTGCCCGGTCCCGGCCCACGGCGCCCCGGCCAACCACGCCAACCTCTGGCTGGAGGGCACCCACGAGGAGTACGACCCCGCGCATGTCCGGACCGGCGCAGGTCTGAGGACCAGACAGGCCCGACGTGCGTGACGTGCGCATCCTCGCAATCAGGGAATCATCGAGCCATTTCAGCCCGGGCCCTGATCGGGTGACGCTCGCGGTGCGCGCAACGGACGAGGCTCCCGCGCCGTTGGAGGAGGTGTGCGGGCACAACGCAAGCCATGGGAAGTGGCGTTGCCTGTTCTTCAGGTCTTCTTGTCCCGCTGAGCTACCTGTCCTCCCCCTGTGTTCTGTACACAGGCCCCCGTCGGATGGGCTGGCCCACATATCCGCCCCATGTTGTCGGCTCACTCAGGGGGCTTGCGCAGACCGCCACCGGTAGGGCAAGGAGACATGTGCATGCGGGCCGTCACGCCCTATGCCAGCGACGACACCCCGTACAGCACTGGAACCCCATGACACGCACGTAGCCCGGCAAACTCAATGAGTCGGCTCATTGCGGCGCAGGACAGCGCCACTTACCTGTGCGCCTTACCCCTCAGGCATAACCAGGACCGGGTCAGGCATGCCCGAGGAAGCAGGACTCCACGATGCTCAGGCGAGGGCCTGTCCCCTCCGGGTAGGCCCAGCTACCTACAAAGACAGGGGAATACAGATACCCAGTTACCACGAAGCGCAATTCTGGGATCCGATCGAAATTACCCCTGAAACATAGGCCGGGTAATCGACCAGACGGAATAGAGCAGGGAAACCACCAGAAACGCAGGCGAGAGAAACGTTCCACCAGATCAGTAAACAGTACAGGGGAAATTTGCACCCTTTTCGAGCATCTTCGAACCTGGCTGACAAGGGTAATTGATCACGTCGCCAGTTCGAGTGAAATACCCCTTGCGGAGAGGGTTGCCGATGCCCTGTCATAGATACGGTTCACCAATGGTTGAGGACCTTCCCTGGGAAGAATTTGCCGGTGACCCTGACACGCACATCGCAAAGCTCGAGGAGAAGGAGGAGGGTCTACAAAAGGACATCTACAAGGTGCGTCAGGAGCTGCGCCTGGCCCGTCAGTTGAAGAAGCACAAGGACACCGCGGACGAGTGGAGGCGGAACGGCATCCCGGATCAGCGACAGTCGTCGGCGGACGACGACGAAGACGATGACATGACAGCAGCCAACGCCCAAGGCCAGACCCGCAAGGATCGCATCCGGGAGATCATGCTTCAGGATCCAATGCGCCATTGGAAGGCAGGCTCCATGGCTCAGGCCCTGGGCGAGCCCGCCAAGGGGAAGAGCGTCCGCGTGACCATGGATGAGCTTGTGCGTGCCGGCGAACTCGTGAAGCACCCGGGTTCCAATTACCAGCACGCCTCCGGAGTCCGGACGACATCTTAGAACAAAACTCGATCACTCAGCCTCTATCGAGCCAAAAGGCGGCCGCCACCTGGAATTACTTCCGTGGTGGCGGCCTACAGCAACGAACCTCCCGAGAACCTTCCACAGTGCCGGATCAGTTCGTGCCACGCTGTATTTTACGGACGGCTCCGCGCCGCCGGTAGCGCGTTGCGAAATATGGTCCTGCCCTTCGCTCGAAGGGATGACCGCTTCGTGTTCAGCCTCGAACAGCCCTTCTTTCGACCTCAACGGCCTCGGTCGTCACACTTCCCGCCCCGGCCACAGGTCCACTTCCAGCGCCTTTTCCAGATTGGCGATGGTGAGCAGATCGGGCCAGGCCTCACCGGCCAGGGCCTTGGCAATCGTGTAACGGGCGACCCCGCTGCGCCGGGACAGCTCCGCGGCCGACCAACCTTTCTCGGCGATCGCCGCGTGGAGCCTGCCGGCCAGCGCCTGGGCGACACGCGCCCCGTGATGCTCCTCCATGACGGCCTCAGGCCACGCGCCGCTGGCGCAGTACGCGCGCGGCGGCAGTCGACGGGCATCTCCTTGGGGCATGAGGTGAAGTCTGACCCATCCGGTCCTCCCCGGTCGCGCGGGACTGCTGCCGCCGCTACATGTTATTCGAATAGCACCCCTCCTGCTGGGGTGCTGGTGTGGCGGCATGTGATGAGTCAGCGCATTGATTCCTATCGCCCGGCCGGCTCCCCCGCGGGGTGGAGCCGCGTCGGCGATGAAGTGCGCCGTGTGGTCCGTCTCGCGGACCCTCTCCTGCCCTACAAGGCCCGTGAACTACTCACTGCACTGGCCCAGTTGGCGCTCTTCTGCGACGGAGAAGGACTGCCCGCCAACGCCGAGGTATGGCTCTCCCGCGAAGCGATCGAAAGGTTCATCGCCGTCGGCTGTCCCCAGGTCGGCGACAGCACTCGGGGCAACTACCGCACCCGGCTCGTTCGTCTGCGCGAAGTCGTGATCGGCGGCGAATGCCGGACTGGGCAGCCGTCCAAGCTGTCGCCCTCCGTCGCCAACAGCCCGTACAGCCGCACTGAACTCGCGGATCTGTGGGGCTGGGCCGGTGGGCAACCCACCGAGGAGCTTCGCTGGGGGTGCAAGACGCTCATGGCACTCGGTCTGGGAGTCGGCCTCGATTCACCAGAGGTCATCCCCGTACGCGTCCATGATGTCCGCAGGACCTCCAGTGGCACCGGTCCAGTCGTCGTGGCCACTCGCGGAACCCGCAAGCGCGAGATCCTCTGCCGCCGTCCCTGGGAAGGCGTCCTGGCATCCGCTGCCGACCGGGTGGACACCACCGGCACCGCCCGCTACCTGTTCCGCCCCAACTGCGGCAGCCGCGGCACCAACACCGTCACGAACTTCCTGGCACGCACCCAACCGAGCGCGAACGTCCCCCGCCTGGTGATGGGCCGCCTGAGATCCACCTGGCTTGTCGAACTCTTCGAAGAGCGGCTCCCCATCACCGTCGTCGTGGCGGCTGCCGGCGTGGACACCCTCCACGGTCTTTCGCGCATCCTCCCGTACCTGCCCGCCGTCTCCGCCAACGAAGCGGCCCGCCTGCTGCGGGGCAGCCGATGACGGTCTCCCACGGGCTGCCCAGCGACCGGCACGAGCGACTGTTGGACATGCGCGCGGAGCGCCGACACATCAGCGATGCCGACGTCGAAACCGCAATCGAGGAGGTGGACGGCAGCGAACTCGTCGCACTGCTCGAGGAGTTCGTACACCTACCGCGGGGCCGGCGTCGCAGTCTGCACCTCAGAAGCCTCCTCATCGGCCTCTACCTGTGCACGCAGGACACCGGGGGAAAGATCGTCCTGGAACGAGTCACCGACATCCTGTACTTCCGCGTCTCCCCACGGGTGCGCGAGATGCTGGGCATCCCCGATTACGGCGACAGCGACCAGGGCTTCGAAGCTGCCTACGCGGTCGTCCGCCGGCTCTTCCACGCGATGAAGAACGCGATGAACCCGTCCCCGCTGCCACCCAACGGACACCTCTCCCGCGGCCAAGCCAACGCCCTGACCACTGCGGCAGACGTCGAAGACCTGGAAGAGCGCGAGCGCCGCCTGGCCCTGTTCACAGAGTTCGTCCTGGACGCATCCGTACGCCCTCTCCACAGCCTGCTGACGGAGCTGGCGGAGGTCTCTCTGGGTGTGGACGCCACCCCTGTCCGAACGTTCTCTCGCGGCCGCCGCACGAACGGACCAGAGCTCGCCACCGACCCGGACGCCGGCTGGTACGTGCGGGAGGGCGACCACAGGGATCCCGACGCACCGGTCGCCGAGTCCATGCGCCCGTCTCCGCCGCCCTCCAAGAAGGGAAAGCTCAAGCCTTCCCAAGACAGGCGAAAGACCTCGCTCAAGAAGAAGTACCTCTTCGGCTACGACGCCCACCTGATCGTGACCCGAGACGCCGAGCATGACGCCGTACTCCTCGACGACGGGACCCCCAACCCCAACGTGCTCCCGGCCCTGGTCCTCGGGGTCGCACTCGACAAGCCCGGTCAGCGCCCGGCCTACAACGGTCTGAAGGTCCTCAACCGACTCCGGGAGCGTGGATACAAACCTGGCTACCTTGCCGGCGACCGCGCCTACAACAACTCCGAGCCCGACGAGTGGCAGCTCCCCGTCCGGGCCATGGGCTTCAAGCCCGTCTACGACTACCGCGCAGACCAGCTCGGCAAGCAGGCGGGCGCACAGGGCGCGATCCTCGTCGAGGGCCGCTGGTACTGCCCCTCCATGCCCGAGCCACTCATCCAGGCCACCATCGACCTGCACGCCGATCGCATCGACCGGGAGACGTGGGTCCGATTGATCGCCGCCCGTCGCAGCTACCGCATCATGCCGAAAGAGAACGCCGACTCCGACGGCTACCAGCGGATGATGTGCCCCGCTCAGGCGGGCAAGGCCCAGTGCCCCATCAAGCCCCACACCATGGGTCGCGGCATCCACCTGCCCCTCATCGACCCGGAGCCCAGCCCCACCGGCCCGCTCAAGGTCTGCCGCCAGCGCACGATCACTGTGAGCCCCGAGGCCGGCGCCAAGCAGTGGCAGGCCCTGGACTACGGCGGCCCTGAATGGCAGCGGGTCTACTTCCGCCTCCGCAACAGCGTCGAGGGCTACAACGGCTACGCCAAGAACCCCCTCGCTGAGGGCATCGAGTCCGCCGGGTCCCGCCGCATCCGCGGCGTCGCGGCACAAACGATCCTGCTCGCCTTCCAACTGGCCCACGCAAACAGGCGCAAGATCAGGAAATGGCTGGACACGTTGTCGCTAGGCGGCGAGCGCCCACGCAGGCGCACCCACCACCGCCGGCAGACGAAAGTACCGAAGAGCTGGACCCCGACAGGCCACCTGGCACCAGCGGCATAGATCGCTTCGCCCGGCACTTCCACCACCACTGAGACAGGCCCCACCCGTGAGATAGCTCACGCGCGGGGCCTGCCGTATGCCCTGATCAGGCTGTGTGATGACTCACAACGATCATGGAAACGAGAAGCGGGCCCCTGCGGTGACTTCTGTCACCTACAGAGACCCGTTTCGTCGGTTTCTCAGAGTGCGCGAGGGGGGAGTTGAACCCCCACGCCCTTGCGGGCACTGGAACCTGAATCCAGCGCGTCTGCCTATTCCGCCACCCGCGCATTGGGTGTGTCCTCGGGGCCTTCCCTTGCGGTCCGGCGCCTTCCGACACCCAGAACATTAGCACGGCGGCCAGGGTGGGTTCACATCCCTTATCCGCAGGCAGCCGCCCGCCCAGGCCCGAGCTGGGGCCCACCAGCGCAGTCGGCGGCCGCCCCCGCACAGTGACCGATCCGCGGCGCCCCGCGCTCCGTATCAGGGAGTACCTGTTCACGTATCAACCTCGTACCGGTCCTGGGCATCTCCCCAGAAGCCGGTCGGGGTCCACAGTCAGGTGCGGGACACTGGTTTGCGGCCGCCTCTACGATCCATGGCAAGACTGTGTGCCGAAGGAGTTCGAAGCACAGCTCCGGAGGGAACTTCGAGGGCGTCGACACCCGTCGACCGGGCCGACAGGGGGAACCAGCCGATTTACCGGCGCGTGGATACGATCAGTAAGCAGTACCAGGTAAGGCAGTGCCCGCCCGGCGGGATGCAGGACGAAGCAGGCTACGGAGGAGGTGCCCCATGGGAGTCCTGAAGAAGTTCGAGCAGCGTCTCGAAGGTCTGGTCAACGGCACCTTCGCCAAGGTGTTCAAGTCCGAGGTCCAGCCGGTGGAGATCGCCGGAGCGCTCCAGCGCGAGTGCGACAACAACGCGACGATCTGGAACCGCGACCGGACCGTCGTACCCAATGACTTCATCGTGGAGCTGAGCACACCGGACTTCGAGCGGCTGAGCCCCTACTCCGGCCAGCTCGGCGACGAGCTCGCCGGCATGGTCCGCGACTACGCCAAGCAGCAGCGCTACACCTTCATGGGCCCGATCAAGGTGCACCTGGAGAAGGCCGACGATCTCGACACCGGCCTGTACCGCGTGCGCAGCCGCACCCTCGCCGGCTCCACCGACCAGCAGGCCGGCGGCCGGCCGGCGCCCGCACCCGCCGCCCCGGCCGGGCGGCCCGGTGGCCCCCAGGGCCAGGGCGGCTACGGCTATCCGCCGGCCGCCGCGCCCGCCGGCGCCCCGCCCATGCCGCCCGCGCCGCCGCCCGGCGGACGTCCCGGCGGCTACGGCTACCCGCAGCCCGCGGGCGGCCAGCGTCCTCCCGCCGCACCCGCGGCAGGCGGACGCACCCGCTACTGGATCGAGATCAACGGCACCCGCCATCAGATCTCCCGCGCCACGCTCGTGCTGGGCCGCAGCACCGACGCCGACGTGCGGATCGACGACCCCGGCGTCTCCCGCCGGCACTGCGAGATCCGGACCGGAACGCCCTCGACGATCCAGGATCTCGGGTCCACCAACGGCATCGTGGTGGACGGGCAGCACACCACCCGCGCTACGCTCCGCGACGGCTCGCGGATCGTCGTGGGCAGCACCACCATCATTTACCGGCAAGCCGAAGGGTGAAGCGGGGGCAATGTCAGAGCTGACCCTCACGGTCATGCGGCTGGGTTTCCTGGCCGTACTGTGGCTGTTCGTGATCGTGGCCGTGCAGGTCATCCGCAGCGACCTGTTCGGTACGCGTGTCACCCAGCGCGGGTCCAGGCGCGAGGCCGGACGCCAGCAGCAGGCCGCCCGGCAGGCGGCCGCGCCTCCGCAGCAGCGCGGCCAGCAGGGCGGCGGCCGCCAGCGCCGTAACGCTCCCTCGAAGCTGGTCGTGTCCGAGGGCACCCTCACCGGCACCACCGTCGCGCTCCAGGGCCAGACGATCACCCTGGGCCGGGCGCACGACAGCACGATCGTGCTGGACGACGACTACGCCTCCAGCAGGCATGCCAGGATCTACCCGGACCGCGACGGCCAGTGGATCGTCGAGGACCTGGGCTCCACCAACGGCACATACCTCGACCGAACGCGGCTGACGACCCCGACGCCGATTCCGCTGGGCGCGCCGATCCGCATCGGCAAGACCGTCATCGAGCTGCGGAAGTAGTGCTACATCATGAATGAGCGCGAGCGGAGCGAGCACGCAGCGGTGGCTCACACCACGGGCCCCGGCGCGCTCCCGACCGGAGGGTGGGCACCGTGCGGATGTACCCGGAGCCGACGGGCGAGGTGCGCATGAGTCTGTCACTGCGCTTCGCCGCCGGATCGCACAAAGGCATGATCCGGGAGGGCAACGAGGACTCCGGATACGCCGGACCCCGCCTGCTCGCCATCGCCGACGGCATGGGCGGCGCGGCCGCGGGCGAGGTCGCCTCCTCCGAGGCGATCTCCACCATCGTCGCCCTCGACGACGACGTCCCCGGCTCGGACATCCTCACCTCGCTCGGCACGGCCGTGCAGCGCGCCAACGACCAGCTGCGCTCGATGGTCGAGGAGGACCCGCAGCTGGAGGGCATGGGCACCACGCTCACCGCCCTGCTGTGGACCGGGCAGCGCCTCGGCCTCGTCCACGTCGGCGACTCCCGCGCCTACCTCCTGCGCGACGGTGTCCTCACCCAGATCACGCAGGACCACACCTGGGTGCAGCGGCTCGTCGACGAGGGCCGCATCACCGAGGAGGAGGCGACCACGCATCCGCAGCGCTCACTGCTGATGCGCGCCCTGGGCAGCGGCGACCACGTCGAGCCCGACCTGTCGATCCGTGAAGTCCGCGCCGGCGACCGGTACTTGATCTGCTCCGACGGCCTGTCCGGCGTCGTGTCCCACCAGACCCTGGAGGACACCCTCGCCAGCTACCAGGGCCCGCAGGAGACCGTGCAGGAGCTCATCCAGCTCGCGCTGCGCGGCGGCGGCCCCGACAACATCACCGTGATCGTCGCGGACGTCCTCGACCTGGACACCGGCGACACCCTCGCCGGGCAGCTGTCCGACACCCCGGTCGTGGTCGGCGCGGTCGCCGAGAACCAGCAGCACCACCCGCACGACAACGGCATCATGCAGACCCCGGCCGGACGCGCCTCCGGGCTCGGCCGCCAGGTGCCCGGACAGGGCGGCGGGGGCGGCGAGTTCGGCCCGCCCGGCTCCGGCGACACCACCGGCTACGCCCCGTCGGGCAGCTTCGGCGACTACACCGACGACGACTTCATCAAGCCCCGCACCGGCCGCAAGTGGCTCAAGAGGTCCTTCTACTCGGTCCTCGCGCTCGCCGTCATCGGCGGCGGACTGTACGGCGGCTGGCGCTGGACGCAGACGCAGTACTACGTCGGCACGAACGAGGAACACGTCGCCCTGTACCGCGGGATCAGCCAGGACCTGGCCTGGGTCTCGCTCTCGAAGGTGGAGAAGGACCACCCCGAGATCGAACTCAAGTACCTGCCGCCCTACCAGCAGAAGCTCGTCGAGGCGACCATCGCCGAGGGCGGTCTGAAGGACGCCCAGGCGAAGATCGACGAACTCCAGCTCCAGGCCACCGCGTGCAAGAAGCGGGCCGAGCAGCAGGCCGCGCAGAGCGAGCAGAACGCCAAGACCGGCGAGGGCGAGGCCGGAGGCACCACGGGAACCACCCGTACCTCTCTTACGTCCAAGGCGACGTCGACGCCGAATCCCTCGGCGTCGGGCAAGCCCCCGTCCTCGTCCCCCTCCACCTCCCCGACACCGACTGCGACGCCAAGCCCCGGCCCCACACTCTCGGAGGAAGAGCAGAAGGTCGTTTCGAACTGCGGTACGCAGTAGGCAAGCCGCGAGAGGCCCCGTCACACCATGAGCAGTACTACGAACTCGCCGACGCATCACACTTCCACGATCGGCGCGATCGGCGCGCCGAGCAGGCGCAACACCGAGCTCGCGCTGCTGGTGTTCGCGGTCGTCATCCCGGTCTTCGCCTACGCCAACGTCGGCCTGGCGCTCAACGACCAGGTACCGGCCGGCCTGCTGGGCTACGGAATCGGGCTCGGCCTGCTCGCGGGCATCGGCCATCTCGCCGTACGGAAATTCGCGCCGTACGCCGACCCGCTGATGCTGCCCCTGGCCACCCTGCTCAACGGCCTCGGCCTGGTCGTGATCTGGCGCCTCGACCAGTCGGAGAAGCTGCAGGCGAGCAAGACCTTCGTCGAGGCGGCCCCGCGCCAGTTGCTGTACTCCGCCCTGGGTGTCGGCCTGCTGGTGGCGGTGCTGATCTTCCTCAAGGACCACCGCGTCCTGCAGCGCTACACCTACATCTCCATGGCCACCGCGCTGGTCCTGCTCCTGCTGCCGCTCGTCCCCGGGCTCGGCGCCAACGTCTTCGGGGCCAAGATCTGGATCAAGATCCCCGGCCTCGGCACGGTCCAGCCCGGTGAGTTCGCCAAGATCGTCCTCGCCGTCTTCTTCGCCGGCTACCTCATGGTCAAGAGAGACGCCCTGGCCCTGGCCAGCCGCCGCTTCATGGGCCTGTACCTGCCGCGCGGACGCGACCTCGGCCCGATCATCGTCGTCTGGATGATCTCGATCCTCATCCTGATCTTCGAGACCGACCTCGGTACATCCCTGCTGTTCTTCGGGATGTTCGTCATCATGCTGTACGTCGCCACCGAGCGGACCAGCTGGATCGTGTTCGGTCTGCTGATGTCCGCGGTCGGCGCCGTCGGTGTGGCGAGCTTCGAGTCGCACATCCAGACGCGTGTGTCGGCCTGGCTCGACCCGATGCGCGAGTACACGCTCAGCCGCACCCCCAACGGCGACGGCCTCGTCCACTCCGAGCAGGCCATGCAGGCCCTGTGGGCCTTCGGCTCCGGCGGCACCCTCGGCACCGGCCTCGGCCAGGGCAACTCCGACCTCATCGGCTTCGCCGCCAACTCCGACTTCATCCTCGCCACCTTCGGCGAGGAACTCGGCCTGGCGGGCGTCATGGCGATCCTGCTGCTCTACGGGCTGATCGTCGAACGCGGCGTGCGCACGGCCCTCGCGGCCCGCGACCCCTTCGGCAAGCTGCTCGCCGTCGGCCTGTCCGGCGCCTTCGCCCTCCAGGTCTTCGTCGTGGCCGGCGGTGTCATGGGCCTCATCCCGCTGACCGGTATGACGCTGCCCTTCGTGGCGTACGGCGGTTCCTCCGTCATCGCCAACTGGGCACTGATCGGCATCCTGCTCCGCATCAGCGACACCGCACGCCGCCCCGCGCCCGCACCCGCGCCCAACCCCGACGCCGAGATGACCCAGGTGGTCCGTCCGTGAACAAGCCCCTACGCCGGATCGCGATCTTCTGCGGGCTGCTCGTCCTGGCCCTGCTCATCCGCGACAACTGGATCCAGTACGTCCAGGCGGACGAGCTCAGGACGGACAAGGCCAACCGCCGCGTCACCATCGAGCGCTACGGCACCCCGCGCGGCAACATCATCGTCGACGGCAAGGCCATCACCGGCTTCGCCGAGACCTCGGGCAGCGACTTCAAGTACAAGCGCACCTACACCAACGGACCCATGTGGGCCCCCGTCACCGGATACGCCTCGCAGGCCTTCGGCGCCAACCAGCTGGAGTCCATCGAGGACGGCATCCTCACCGGCAACGACGACCGGCTGTTCTTCCGCAACACCCTCGACATGCTCACCGGCAAGGAGAAGGAGGGCGGCAACGTCGTCACCACCCTCAACGCCGCCGCGCAGAAGGCCGCGTACGAGGGTCTGAAGGACCGCGGCAAGGGCGCGGTCGTGGCACTGGAGCCCTCCACCGGCAAGATCCTGGCGCTGGCGTCCTTCCCGTCGTACGACCCCTCGTCCTTCGCCGGCAACTCCACCACGACCGACTCCAAGGCGTGGACGGCGCTCCAGAAGAAGAACAACCCCGACGACCCGATGCTCAACCGGGCGCTGCGTGAGGTCTACCCGCCCGGCTCGACCTTCAAGGTCGTCACCGCCGCCGCAGCCCTGGAGCACGGGCTGTACACGGACGCCGACGCGAAGACGGACTCGCCGGACCCGTGGGTCATGGAAGGCACCACCACCAAGCTGCCGAACGAGGGCAACATCCCCTGCAAGAACGCGACCCTGCGCGTCGCCCTGCAGTACTCCTGCAACACCGTCTTCGGCAAGGTCGGCTCCGACCTCGGCAACGACAAGATGCTGGAGACGGCCAAGAAGTTCGGCTTCACCGAGGAGCAGTTCACCCCGACCCGCGCCAGCGCGTCGGTCTTCTCCGACGACATGAACCCCTCGCAGACGGCACTGTCCTCCATCGGCCAGTTCAACACCGCCGCGACGCCGCTCCAGATGGCCATGGTCGCCTCGGCCGTCGCCAACAACGGCACGCTGATGAAGCCGTACATGGTCGACGAGCTCCAGACCAACAACCTCGACGCCATCGAGAAGACCGACCCGGAGGAGATGAGCAAGCCGCTGTCGGCGGAGAACGCTCAGAAGCTCCAGTCCATGATGGAGACGGTCGTCGAGGACGGCACGGGCAAGAACGCCCAGATCAGCGGCGCGAAGGTGGGCGGCAAGACCGGTACCGCCCAGCACGGCGTGGACAACAGCGAGAACCCCTACGCGTGGTTCATCTCCTACGCCAAGCTCGGCGACGGCAGCTCGCCGGTTGCCGTGGCCGTCGTGGTGGAGGACCAGAACGCGGTCCGCGACGACATCTCCGGTGGCGGCCTCGCCGCACCCATCGCCAAGAGCGTGATGGAGGCGGTCATCAAGAGCAAGAAGTGAACCTGCTCACGTCCCCTTCACATCGGTGCACGTTGCGATACCGGTCCTGTATCGGGTTACGGGCTTGGCCAGGTCACACAAGATGAGCCGGGTACGGTATGCCCGGACGGCACACCGACCCACCCACAAGGGTGAGGTCGGGACCGACGGAGAGGGCTGGTAGGTAGCTATGGAAGAGCCGCGTCGCCTCGGCGGCCGGTACGAGCTGGGCCAGGTGCTCGGCCGTGGTGGCATGGCGGAGGTCTACCTCGCGCATGACACCCGGCTCGGCCGCACCGTGGCGGTGAAGACGCTGCGCGCGGACCTCGCTCGCGACCCGTCCTTCCAGGCCCGGTTCCGCCGGGAGGCCCAGTCGGCCGCCTCGCTCAACCATCCCGCGATCGTGGCGGTCTACGACACGGGCGAGGACTACATCGACAACGTGTCGATCCCGTACATCGTCATGGAGTACGTGGACGGCTCGACGCTCCGTGAGCTGCTTCACTCCGGCCGCAAGCTGCTGCCGGAGCGCGCCATGGAGATGACGATCGGCATCCTCCAGGGTCTGGAGTACGCCCACCGCAGCGGCATCGTCCACCGCGACATCAAGCCCGCGAACGTCATGCTGACCCGCAACGGCCAGGTCAAGGTGATGGACTTCGGCATCGCCCGCGCCATGGGCGACTCCGGCATGACGATGACGCAGACCGCGGCGGTCATCGGCACCGCGCAGTACCTGTCGCCGGAGCAGGCGAAGGGCGAGCAGGTGGACGCGAGGTCCGACCTCTACTCGACCGGCTGTCTGCTCTACGAGCTCCTGACCGTACGGCCCCCCTTCGTCGGCGACTCTCCGGTGGCCGTGGCCTACCAGCACGTCCGCGAGGAGGCCCAGGCCCCGTCGGTCTTCGACCCCGAGATCACGCCCGAAATGGACGCGATCGTACTGAAGGCCCTGACGAAGGACCCCAACTACCGCTACCAGTCGGCCGACGAGATGCGCGCCGACATCGAGGCATGCCTCGACGGCCAGCCCGTCGCCGCCACCGCGGCCATGGGTTCGGTGGGCTACGGCGGCTACCCGGACGACCAGCCGACCACGGCCCTGCGCGCCCAGGACGCCGGCGCCACGTCGATGCTGCCGCCCATGAACCCGGACGACGGCGGCTACGGCTACGACGACCGCCCGGACCGACGCCGCCAGAAGAAGTCCAACACCTCCACCATCCTGTTGGCGGTCGCGGCCATCCTGGTCCTCGTCGGCGCGATCCTCATCGGCAAGTGGGTCTTCGACGGGAACAACGCCAGCAACAGCCAGGTGGCTGTGCCGAGCCTGGTCGGTGAGACGAAGGAAAGCGCACAGGACCTGCTCAGCAACATCGATCTCAAGCTGGGCGAGATCACTCCGAAGGAGTGCGCGAACCAGCCCAAGGACAAGATCTGCGAGCAGACCCCCGCGGCCAAGTCCAAGGTCGACAAGGGCTCCACCGTCGACATCGTGGTGTCCACGGGCGCGCCGAAGGTGACGGTGCCGAGCGTGATCGGCCTGAGCCTGGACGAGGCCAAGTCGAAGCTGGAAGCCGGCGACTACGAGTTCGAGGTCAAGACGGAGACACGTGAGGTCTCCTCCGACGAACCGGGCACCGTCCTCGACCAGGACCCGAGCCGTGGCGAGGAAGTGGAGAAGGGCTCGACCATCACCCTCACCATCGCCAAGGAGGAGGAGAAGGCCACGGTGCCGGACGTCCTCGGCAAGTCCTGTGACGAGGCGACGGCGCAGATGGAGGCCAATGATCTGGTCGGCACCTGCACCGAGGTGGACACCCAGGACCCGAACCAGGTCGGCAAGGTCATCGCGACCACGCCGTCGGCCGGCACCCAAGCCGACAAGGGCGACACGGTGACCATCCAGATCGGCAAGCAGGCCCAGCAGCAGCAAGTCACGGTCCCGACCGTGACCCAGCTGTCGCTCAAGGACGCCAAGAAGGCCTTGGAGCAGGCGGGCCTCTCGGTCGGTCAGATCAGCGGTTCCCAGGACGACAACGCCGTGGTCCTCAGCCAGGACCCGCAGCCGAACACCCAGGTCGCCCAGGGCACCGCGGTCAACCTGGTCGCCTTCGGCCAGGGCGGCAACAACAACGGCGGCGGCGACAACGGCGGACAGATCTTCGGCGGCGTGACCGGAACATCGGCCCGCACGGAGGACTGACCCCGAACCTCATGAGTGAGGCCCCGGTGTCCTGAGCAGGGCACCGGGGCCCTTACCTTTCGCTGTGGGCCCGGGACCTGTACACACCCCAAGTTCATCGAGTGTTTGTGCTATTGTCAGGTCCACATCATCCCATGCGCATCACCTTTCACACGGGGAGAAAAACCGCAGATGCTCAAGACCCGCACAGCCACCGTCCTCGGCACCATCGCCGCAGCCACCATGCTCACCATCACCACAGCCTCCGCCGCCGACGGCCACCAGCACGCCACCGCCGTCGCCGGTCCCGACTGGGATGAATTCATGTGCGACGACGCCGTCGGCGCTCGCGCCTGCTTCTTCCACGACGGCGACTGGTTCTCGATCGAGGACCGCGACAAGGACGGCCACTCCGCAGTCGTCAAGTGGAAGATCAGCACCTCCTACAACGGCCCCGCCGTTCGCTCCGGATACATCTGGAACACCTCCGGCAACGACACCGTCCGCTACATGAACAAGGACTTCCCCGAGCTCTACGACGTCTACTTCTACGCCTGCGAAGGCAACTGGAGCACCAAGACGATCATCCAGGGAAGCTGCGGCACCGGCCAGTCCGGCCTGGCCTAGCAACACCACGGGCATGCGCACGGACCCGGCCCTGAACGCCCAACACTTCGTCCACTACGCCGGATAACTGTGCGCATGCCGATCGTGTCTTCACATTTCATGACTCGTTGATCGGGTGGGGTGGGGGCTCAGAACCCCGCCCCGGCCATACGGCCACACCGCGATCGAGGGGCAGAACGTGATCAACGAATCGGCACTGCTGGAATCCAAGAGCCTGCGCGACAGCGTGCTGGAACGAACCGATGTGCTCGACAGAGTGAAGGCCCTGTCACTGCTGCCGGACGGGATGCATGTGACGACGGCGATGGTGGCGACGTACTTCGAAGTCGCCGAGAAGTCATCAACAACCTGCTGAACCGCCACCGGCAGGAGCTCGAGGCCAATGGACTGCGAGTACTTCGTGGGCCTGAGCTGCGAGAGTTTAAGGAACTCAACTTGAGTTTCTATCGGAGCGGTTATCCACAGCCCCGCTCCAGCCTGGCCATCTGGTCCCGCCGCGCCGTCCTCAACGTCGCCATGCTCCTCCGCGACAGCGAAGTCGCACGTCAGGTGCGTGTGTACCTCCTCGACATGGAGTACCTGGCCCGCACACAGCCTGTGGAAAACTCAGCCCCCACCGACGACACGTCCCTCGACGACCGCATCGACCAACGCATCACCCACATCCTCGGCAAGACCGTCGTCCCCATGTTCAACGCCCTGATCGAAACGTCGGGCGAGCACCGCAAGGAACTGATCGCCCTCCGGGCGGGCGTCCAGCGCATCGAGCGACGCCTCCACCAGCACCACGCCCGACTGCAGAGGCTCGAAGGGGTACGAGACGACCGGCCCGCCGTCGGAGTCATGGCCGCCATGGACGCCATGCACGGCCGCACCTTCGAGCACCACATCGCCAAACTCCTCCGCCGCGACGGCTGCACCAACGTCGTCGTGCAGGGCGGCCACGGAGACCGGGGCGTCGACATCATCGCGCTCACGGCCGACGGACGACGACTCGTCGCCCAATGCAAAAGGTTCGCGCCCTACCTGAACATCACCAGCCCCGAGGTCCAGAAGTTCATCGGGGCGGGGAAGGTTCTGCACAACGCGGAAGTGGCGCTCTACGTGGCGACGTGCCCCTTCACCCCGGAGGCCCTGACCATCGCCGCCCAAGCCGGCATCACCGCGGTGCACCGTGGACTGCTCGAGGGCTGGAGCGCAGGGGAACCGCTGACGGTCCTGGAGTAATCACGACCAGACGCACAGAGGCCCGAAGCCGCAAAGGTTGGTTGCGGCTTCGGGCCTCCGTCATGTTAGCCGCGCAGCTCCTCCGGCAGCGTCCGTTCCTCGTCCACCTTGTCCACCCGCTCCAGTTCGCCCCACACGACGTATCGGTAGCGGCTCGTGTACACCGGCGTGCACGTCGTCAGGGTGATGTAGTGGCCCGCCTTCGTCCTGCCCGATTCCTTCGGGATGTCCGAGAGGACCTGGACGTTGTACTTCGACGTCTCGGGAAGGACGGCGTAGACCTTGTAGACGTACCACTTGTCCTTCGTCTCGAAGACGATCGGGTCGCCCTTCTTGAGCTTGTGGATGTTGTGGAACTTCGCCCCATGGCCGTCCCGGTGCGCCGCGAGGGAGAAGTTCCCCTTCTTGTCCGAGGCCGGAAGGGTCGCCTTGACCGGGTCGGTGTAGTAGCCGGCGACACCGTCGTTGAGGATCGACGACGTCGTGCCCTTCTCCACCAGAATGTCGCCCTTGGTCATCGCGGGGACATGCAGGAACCCGATGCCGTTCTTGGCGTCGTACTCGGCGGGACGACCGGAGTCCCCGTCCTGGTGGGCCCAGATGTCACGGACCTTGTCCGCCTGTTTGTCCGCCGCCCGGTCGGCGATCACGTTCGTCCACCACAGCGAGTACACGACGAACAGGCCCAGCACCAGGCCCGCCGTGATGAGGAGTTCGCCGAAGACGCTGACGGCCATCGCGATCCGGCCCATGCGCCGACGGCGCACCGGGGGACGTCGTGAGGCGGGCGCGGCCGTGTGGTCTTCCGTGCCCTCGGTGGTCGCTGCCACTTTTCATCTGCCCTTAACTGACGAGCGCATCCGGCTTGCCCTTGCTGCGCGGCCGTTCCTCGACCATCTTGCCCCAGACGATCAACCGGTACTTACTGGTGAACTCCGGCGTGCACGTGGTGAGTGTGATGTAGCGGCCCGCCTTGGTGAAACCCGACCCCGGCGGAACCGGCTCCAGCACACTCACATTGCTCGGCGACGTCACCGGAAGAATCGACGCCATCTTGTACACGAAGTACTTGTCCTGCGTCTCCACCACGATCTCGTCGCCCTGGGCGAGCCGGTTGATGTAGCGGAACGGTTCACCGTGTGTGTTGCGATGCCCGGCCAGACCGAAGTTCCCGGTCTTGTCACCCGGCATCGCCGTCTTCAGCTTGCCCTCGCCGTAGTGACCGACCATCCCCCGGTCGAGCACCTTCTTGTTGCTGATGCCCTCCGCGATCGGCACCACGACATCCAGCTTCGGAATGTGCAGGATCGCGAAACCCTGCCCCGGCTCGAACGTCCCCGGGTTGCGCTTGCCGTTGGCCCAGTCGTCCTGGAGGCTGCTGGCCTCCTTGTCCGCCTGCGCATGCGCCCGGACATTGGTCCACCACAGCTGGTAACTCACGAACAGCAGCATCAGCACGCCGGTCGTGATGAACACCTCACCGATCGCCCGGCTGGCGACGGTGGCCGGGCTGGCCTTGCGCGCCCTGGCCTGCCTGCGGGCCTCCACGCGGGAGAGGGGAGCAGCGGACTGCTCCTCCGAGCCCGACTCGGCAGCCTCCGACGCTTGACGGGTGCCCCCATGACGCCCGTGACGCCGCTTGGCGGCCTTTCTCCGGGCCGCACGGCCACCCGTCGGGGATCCAGCGGCCGAAGCGGCGGAGGAGGCGGCAGAAGGCCTCATGGACTCGCCGGCGGACGGTGGGGCCGAAACCCGCAGGGCTACGGTCTCGTCGTCCGCCGGGGGTATGTACGGCTCGGCATACGGCTCGGCATACGGCTGCTCGCCATAGGACTGATCGCCATAAGCCTGCTGACCGTAAGCCTGTGTGACGTAACTCTCCCCGCCGTACCACTCCCCAAGCGCACCAGAACCCTCGTACGGCTGCTGCCCGTACGAGGTCCCCTGGTCGCCGGCGTCGCCGTAGGAATCCGTGAAGGACTCCCCGTACGCGGCGCCGGACTCGCGCTCAGGGCGCAGGGCGGTCACGCCGATGCCCTGCCCACCACCGGGGCGAGCCCCACCGACCTCGCCACCGCGCCCTCGTCACCGCACTCCACCAGCCAGTTGGCCAGCATCCGATGCCCGTGCTCGGTCAGCACCGACTCCGGATGGAACTGGACACCCTCGACCGGAAGTTCACGGTGCCGCAGCCCCATGATGATGCCGTCGTGGGTGCGCGCGGTGACCTCCAGGTCAGCCGGCACCGTGACCGGCTCCGCCGCCAGAGAGTGATAGCGAGTCGCCGTGAAAGGCGACGGCAGACCGGCGAAGACACCCTTGCCCCCGTGCTCCACCAACGAGGTCTTGCCGTGCAGCAGCTCCGGCGCACGGTCCACCACACCGCCGTACGCCACCTGCATCGACTGCATACCGAGACACACACCGAAGACCGGCACCCCCGTCGAGGCGCAGTGCCGCACCATCTCGACGCAGACTCCGGCCTCCTCGGGCGTACCGGGGCCCGGCGACAGCAGAACGCCGTCGAAGCCGTCCTGGGCATGCGTGGTCGACACCTCGTCGTTGCGCAGCACCTCACACTCGGCGCCCAGCTGATAGAGGTACTGGACCAGGTTGAAGACGAAGCTGTCGTAGTTGTCCACGACAAGAATGCGCGCGCTCACTGGTTGTCCACCGTCACATCGTTGAAGGGCAGGAGCGGTTCGGCCCACGGGAAGACGTAGTTGAACAGGACGTAGACCACGGCCATGACCAGCGCGAGCGAGAGCAGCGCCTTCAGCCACGCATTCCCCGGCAGATGCCGCCAGATCCAGCCGTACATGCCGTCCCTTCCGTCGCACCACGGCACTCAGACTCACGCCGTACAGCCAACAGACTAACGGCGCAACGCCTCCGGTTTCCCAGCCTCCACAGGCTGCGTGGAGTCCAGGTGAGCCCACACGATCAGCCGATGACTGTGCCCCCACTCGGGATCGCACGTGGTCAGCGTCAGATAGCGGCCTTCACGCGTGTACCCCGACTTACGGGGCACAGGGTCAATCACCTCAACGTCGGAGGGCAGGGTTTTGTAGGGGCCTTTGTCGA
The DNA here is from genome assembly GCF_042657965.1 of Streptomyces coerulescens. Lineage (NCBI taxonomy): Bacteria > Bacillati > Actinomycetota > Actinomycetes > Kitasatosporales > Streptomycetaceae > Streptomyces > Streptomyces coerulescens. The sequence continues at coordinate 321,960 of NZ_JBHSKM010000004.1, read as the reverse complement.
TCCGATACGTGAACCAGGTCGTCCCGTCCGTCAGCACCACCGCGTCACCGGCCCGCAGCCGGGGAAAGTCCTTGAACGGATCGCCGTACGTGCGCCGATGACCCGCGACGGAGAAGTTGCCCCTCTGACCGAGCTGGGCGGTGTTCGCGTAGTGGCCGAGACCCTTCTTCAGGGTCTTGGTCGCGGTGCCTTCGAGCACCGGCTTGTTCCACGTGAAACCAAGCCGCGGGATGTACATGATCGCGAAGGCCCTGTCCGCCGCGTACGGCGCCGGTTTCGGCGGGCTCACGGTCGCACCCGGACTCGCCGCCGCACCGCCGGGAACCGTGTCCGTCGGGCGCACCGCACCCCGCGCCCACTGCTCCTGCAACTGGTCGATCTGGTCGTCCATGACGTTGTCGGCCTTCACACCCGTCCAGAAAAGTACATAGACGACGAAAAGGACGATCACGGTGCCGACGGTGATACACAGTTCGCTGACGGTCCTCACGACGACGCGCACCGGCAGCTCCAGGGAAGATCACTCCACGGGCTTGGCGTATTGCAGATCCACTGTGCCCGAGTAGCCCGGCAGAGTCACCGTCCCGTCCTCCGTGACTTTCCAACCGAGGCCGTACACATTCACGTAGACCATGTAGTTCTGGATCGCCGTCGACGCAGCGAGCGCCTGCTGCATCTTCTCCGGGTCACCCACCGCAGTGATCTTGTACGGCGGCGAGTAGACCCGCCCCTGGAGGATCAGCGTGTTACCCACACAGCGCACGGCGCTGGTGGAGATCAGCCGCTGATCCATGACCTTGATGCCCTTGGCACCGCTCTGCCACAACGCGTTGACCACGGCCTGCAGGTCCTGCTGATGGATCACCAAATAGTCGGGCTGCGGCTCGGGATACCCCGGAAGCTTGGCCGTGGCATCCGGCGGGGCGTCATTCAGCGTGACCGAAATGGCCTCACCCGTCAGCTTCTGAGTGCCCGCGTTGTGCTCCAGCGCCGCGAGCTTGTCGTCCTCGGCCTTGGTACTGCCATCGTCCCGCTCCGCCAGCGCCTCCACGTCATCACGCAGCGACGCGTTCACATCATCGAGCTCACCGTTCTCACGACTGCGCTCATGGATCAGGTCCGAAAGCTTCAGCAGCGAGGCATCCGTACGGATATCAGTGCCTTTGGCAGTATTGAAACTGGTGAAGAAGATCAGCCCGGCGAGAGCGAAGACCGCCGCCGTGAGCACCCGCACCGGCCGGAAACGGCTACGGGCAGGGCTGGATCCCGTTGGGGGAGAGTCGGCAGAATTGCTCAACGTACCCTTATCTCCTTCGGCGCCGCGGAAGCACTACGCTAACGGACGCCCGGGGGAGCCATCAGAGTCCCCTTGTACACCCCCCGAGCCCGACCAGTTCCCTGCGCGGCCACGCAGCGCATCGACAGGAGAGACCCTCGTGCCGAAGTCACGTATCCGCAAGAAGGCCGACTACACGCCGCCGCCGTCGAAGCAGGCGGCCGCCATCAAGCTGAACAGCCGCTCCTGGGTCGCGCCCGTGATGCTGGCCATGTTCGTCCTCGGCCTGGCATGGATCGTCGTCTTCTACGTGACGAACGGTTCGCTGCCCATCGAGGCGCTGGGCAACTGGAACATCGTGGTGGGCTTCGGCTTCATCGCCGCCGGATTCGGCGTCTCCACCCAGTGGAAGTAGCGCCCGAACCGTCGGCCACCTCGCGGTGAACGCAGCTCTGCCCAGGGCTATCCGCTGAGTTATCCACAGCTTGCAGCAATTTCCACAAGTCGGCTGGGGAAAAGAAAGACGATCTGTGGATAACCCATCGGACGTTGACGCCGGTATGACTGCCACACCGGCCACCCGAGAGCACTCCGAACACTTGTACGCCCCCTGTCTGACCTGCGAGAACATGGGTCAAAGGCAGGGGGCGTGAGTATCCCCACACCGTACGCACAAGATCCGCCACACGCTGTGGACAACAGGGCCGCTCACGTGGATAACGTCCTGGCTCAGGTGAGCTGGACCGTCCTCAGCACGGTCATCAGCGCCACCGCGGCCAGGACCAGCGCACATGTGCCGTACTGCACCAGGGCTCGGTGCTCACGCGGGGCGTGGACCATGGCGTAGCCGATGACGACGCCGGCCACGAGGCCGCCGATGTGGGCCTGCCAGGCGATGTTGCTCCAGCCGAAGGTGAAGATGAGGTTGATCACCAGCAGGGCGATGATCGGGCGCATGTCGTACTGGAGCCGGCGCATCAGCACGGCGGTCGCGCCGAAGAGACCGAAGATGGCGCCGGAGGCGCCGAGGGATGCCTGGGTGGGGGCGGCGAGCAGATAGGTGAGTGCGCTGCCGGCCAGGCCGGAGCAGATGTAGAGCGTGAGATAGCGGGCGCGGCCGAGGGCGGCTTCCAGGGGTCCGCCGAGCCACCAGAGGCTGAGCATGTTGAAGGCGATGTGCCAGATTTCCTCGTGGGTGAACATCGAGGTCACCAGGCGGTACCACTCGCCTGTGGCGACGCCCTCGGCGGGTGTGAAGGGGGCCGGTGGCCACTCGCCTCGCAGGACGAGGTCGTAGAGCAGGGCATCGCTCGTCTGGACGGCGATGAAGACGGCGAGGTTGATCCCGATGAGGATCTTGGTGAGGAGCCGGGGGTCGGCGGCGATGGTGCCGCCGGCGATCGTGCGGGGCTGGGCGGCGGTGGGGGCGTGACCGGTGCCGGAGCCGTCGCGGACGCAGTCGGGGCATTGGAAGCCGACGGAGGCGCTGACCATGCATTCGGGGCAGATGGGCCGTTCGCAGCGGGTGCAGCGGATGCCGGTCTCGCGGTCCGGGTGGCGGTAGCAGCCGGGCAGGTTCTGCGCGTCCTGTGGGCTGCCGGCCGACTGGTCCATGAGGTCCCCTAGGTCGTCGTACGCGATGCACGTCCTCATGCACCGCCCCGCTCATCCTTACGGACGAGCGGGGCGTTTGGTTCCCTGTGGGAGGTGTCGGACTCAGCCCTCGCGGGTCTCCACGACGACCGACTCGATGACGACGTCGTTCACGGGACGGTCGGTGCGCGGGTTCGTCTGCGCGGTCGCGATGGCGTCGATGACCTTCTGGCTGGCGCCGTCGTTGACCTCGCCGAAGATGGTGTGCTTGCGGTTCAGCCACGTCGTGGGGGCGACGGTGATGAAGAACTGCGAGCCGTTGGTGCCCGGGCCGGCGTTGGCCATGGCCAGCAGGTAGGGCTTGTCGAACGAGAGGTCCGGGTGGAACTCGTCCTGGAACTGGTAACCGGGGCCGCCGGTGCCGTTGCCCAGCGGGTCGCCGCCCTGGATCATGAAGCCGCTGATGACCCGGTGGAAGACCGTGCCGTCGTAGAGCTTGGCCGTGGACTTCTCTCCGGTGGCGGGGTTCGTCCACTCACGCTCACCCTGGGCGAGTTCGACGAAGTTCTTGACCGTGATCGGCGCGTGGTTCGGGAGGAGCCGGACCTCGATGTCGCCTTGGTTGGTCTTCAGGGTGGCGTAAAGCTGCTCAGCCACGATCTGCCTTCCGTTGTCTTCCTGTGACCCCCCGATCCTCGCACGGTCTGCGGGATCCGTCGCCCGCCACTCGTTCACGGGCGCGCAACCGGGGGCTTCTGCGGCAGAAATGTGGGTGAGTGGGTCCTTGGCGGGGGCGCGCGGCGGCGAACCGTGGCATTGTCGACGACAAGCCACCGTTGAATCGCATTGGTCCGGTATTGGGTTTGATCAAGCCTATCGGCACCCATATGCCCGCCCGCACATGCCGCGGAGCGCTCCGGCAGGCATGATCCGTAAAAGGGTGGAAAGTCGAAATACCGTACGCCACCGAGGAGGAGGATCCCGTGACCCGCATCGACAGCGTGCGCGCCGCGACCGGCTCGGCGAAGGACAGCGTGCTGCACGCCGCGGAAGTGGTGGCGCCCTACGCCGACACCGCCAAGGACAGGGCCGCACTGTATGCGCACGAGGCACGCGTACGGCTGGCGCCGATGGTGTCGCAGGCCACCGATCAGGCCCGCGCCCAGGCTCGTCTGCAGTACGACGCGCATCTCGCGCCGCGGCTGGAGCAGGCTCTTACGCATGTGCCGCCGAAGGTCGACCTGGCCGCTCATGAGGCTGCTGTCCGTACTCGCAAGGCTGCCCGGCAGGCGGCCGACTACTCACGGCCGAGGATCGAGCAGGCGGTCGCCGCGGCCGGGCCTGTGCGTGACGAGGCCGCCGCGCGTGGTGCGGCGGCGTTGGCCGCGTTGCGCGGTCAGGTTTCGCCGCAGGAGATTCAGCGGCTGGTCCGTAGGCATGAGCGGCGGGCGAGGGCCGGCCGTGTGGTGAAGGTGCTGGCTGTGCTGGGTGTCCTGGCGGGCGGTGCCGTGGCGGCGTGGAAGTGGTGGGACAAGCAGGCCAACCCGGATTGGCTGGTCGAGCCGCCTGCTGCGACCGAGGTGCCTGAGTCGAACCGTCTGACGTCCGTGGACGGCAGCGGTCAGGACGGCTTGGACCCGGAGGTCCAGGCGAAGGAGGCCGAGGAGGAGGCTGCGCGGCGGGACGAGGGCCGGTGATGGACCAGGGCCCGGTGATGGACCAGGGCCGGTGACCTGAGGGTTTTCCCTTTCATCTTCATCGACGAGTGGTGTGCGACCCGTGCGGCGGGCGTGCACCACTTTGTCGTTCGTTGCCGCGCTGTCAGGTGTCGGCGATGATCGCCTCGCCGAGGGCGGCCATGGAGTCGGCGAGTTGGTCCATCCACGCGGAGACGGGTCTGCCGCCCTCGGATTGGAGGGCGACGAAGGCGCCGTCGTAGCCGGCCATTCCGAAGGGGGCGAGGGTCTCGGCGATCTTGTCGGCGGTCTCTTCGCCGACGCTCTGGAAGGACGAGCGGATCATGTGGGCCATGTAGGCGCGTCCTTCGTCGCGGACGGCGATGACGGTCTGCAGTGCTTCGGGCGCTTCTGCCGCTTCGCGGCTCATGACCAGGACGAGGAGCAGGCGTAGGAATTCCTCGCCGTCTTCCATGACTTCGCCGGTTCGGCGGAGGTACCAGTGGAGCCGTTCGCGGGGGGTGCCGTCTTGTGGGGGGTCGCGGTGGGCGTCGCGCATGGCGGCGAAGAAGTGGTGGGCGCCCTGTTCCATGACGGCGGAGAGCAGTCCGGCTTTGGATGAGAAGTGGTGGTAGAAGGCGCTCTTGGGCAGGCCGGTCTCTTTGACGAGTGCCGACATGGATGTGCCGGCGTAGCCGCGTAGGGACATCACGCGGGCGGCCGCGTCCAGGATCTCCTGCCGTGACCGGCGGCCGCGGCGGTTGCTGCGTGGTTCCGGCGCGGGCGTCTCGATCGTGTCCACTTTCCGGAGTTTAGGCGACGCCGGAGTGTGCTTTCGCGGTGGGACGCCGTGGCGACGGGGCTGTGGGCGGGGCTGGTGCTCGCCGTGTGCGGGAAATCGGTGGCCGGAATCTCTTGACGGGTTACGGAGGGGCGTTGTTACCTTCGGAATGTACCGACCGATCGGTCCAATACTTGGTGGATCGGTTCTCTTCTTCCTCCCTCGCGTCCGGGCCTGACCCACGGAGCCAGCGCATGACCAAGAGATACGCGGATGTCGCGATTGTCGGCTACGGCCCGACCGGTGTGATCGCCGCACTCACCCTCGCCCGATACGGCATCTCCGCCGTCGCCTTCGAACGGGACCGGGACATCTACCCCCGGGCGCGTGCCGTGACGGTGAACGACTGGACGATGCGGATCTTCCAGGACCTCGGCATCGACGAGCGCGTCGAGAAGGTGATCGACCCGCAGCGGGCGCTGCGCTGGGTGACCTACGACCGTACGGAGATCATGCGGATCGAGCATCCGCCGTCCACCCTGGGCCGCGCTCCGCGCTTCTACAACATCTACCAGCCGACGATGGAGGCCGAGCTGCGCGCGGCCGTGCGGGAGCGCTACGACGACCTGGTCACCGTCCACTACGGCGACGAGGTCACCGGCATCGAGCAGGACGCCGACGGTGTCACCGTCACCTCGGTGGCCGACGGTGCGACCCGCACCATACGGGCCCGGTATGCCATCGGTGCGGACGGCGGCAGCAGCGCGACCCGTGGCCGTATCGGCTGCAAGCTGCTCGGCGACACCGACAACGTCACCTGGGTGGTCGTCGACTGCCATGTGAAGCGGTGGTGGCCGGACCGCGACTTCCTGACCTTCTGGTCCGACAAGGAGCGCCCCGTCGTCGACATCGCCTTGTCCGCGGGCCATCACCGGTGGGAGATCCCGCTCAAGCCCGACGAGACCCCGGCGGACTATCCGACCGCCGCCGAGGTGTGGCCTCTGCTGAAGGCGCTCGGCGTGTCCGAGGACGATGTCGAGATCCACCAGCACGCCTTCTACCAGCATCACGTGCGGATGGCCGACACCTTCCGCCAGGGGCGGGTCTTCCTGGCCGGTGACGCGGCGCATCTGATGCCGCCGTGGGCCGGCGCGGGCATGCAGACCGGCATGCGCGACGCGCACAACCTGGGCTGGAAGCTGGCCCGTGTGCTCAAGGGCGAGCTGCCCGAGAGCTGGCTGGACACCTACGAGGCGGAGCGGCGCCCGAGTGCCGCCTTCTACACGGGTCTCGCGATCGGCCTGGGCCAGGTGATCAAGCAGGAGCTCTCCGAGGAGGAGCAGGCCGCGATGAACGCGGTGCCCGAGAACACGGTCACCCCGTTCGAGCCGCCGCTGACCGCTCCGCCGGTCCTCGCGGGCGGCTGGATGCGTGGTGAGACCGGTGACGCCAGCGTCATCGGCCGAATGATCCCGCAGCCGATCACCGGTGACACCGCCGGCCGGATGGCCCGCCTGGACGATCATCTGGGCCACCACTTCGTGCTGCTCGGCGACGACGTCGACCCGGCGACGCTGCTGTCGGCCGAGGAGAGGGCCGGCTGGGACGCGCTCGGGGCCCACTACCGCGCGGTGCGTCCGAAGACCTCGCACACCGAGGGGCCGGACGAGCTGGTCGATCTGGACGAGGTCGTCCTGCCCTGGATGCGCCGTTACGGGGCCCGTGTCATCGCGGTCCGTCCGGACCGGTTCGTGGCTGCCGCCGACACCCACGGCCTCGCCGTGCCCGCCGTCGGAGAGTTCTGAGAGTGAGGAGTAGAGAGTTGTCCGGTGTCAAGGAACTCGGTTACGTCGTCTACGAGGTGAGCGGCCTCGCCGACTGGGAGCACTTCGGTGTCGACCTGCTCGGCATGCAGCTCGGCGAGCGGACCGGGGACGGTTTCACGCTGCGTACCGATGAGAAGGCGCACCGCTGGGTCGTCACGGAGGGCCCGGCCGACGATCTGGTGGCCACCGGTTACGAGGTCGAGGGTGCGGGCGCGCTCGATGCGCTGGTCGTGAAGCTGCGTGCGGCCGGTGTCGAGGTCACCGAGGGCGACGAGGCTCTGGCCGCCGCGCGGAAGGTGGACCGGATCTTCCTCACCGCCGACCCGATGGGCAATCGGATCGAGCTGGTCGAGGGCCTGGCCGAGGCCGCCACGCCGTTCGTGTCCGCGTCGCTGCTCGGTGGTTTCGTGACCGGCGCCGGCGGTGCGGGACATCAGGTCCTGCTGGCGCACGGCGTGTCCCGCGAGACCTACCTGGGCTTCTACCTGGACCTGCTCGGCTTCAGGATCAGCGACATCATCGTCGAGGAGCTGGCCCCGGGTGTCGTCGCCGATCTGATCTTCCTGCACTGCAACGGCCGCCATCACACCGTGGCTTTCGGGGATCTGCCGTCGCCGAAGAAGACGCACCACTTCATGGTCGAGGTCGATGACATCCGTGACGTGGGTCTGGCCTACGACCGGTGCATGGACGCCAAGCAGCCGTTCGAGATGACGCTCGGCATGCACCCCAATGACCACATGTTCAGTTTCTACGTCTTCACGCCGTCCGGTTTCAGCATCGAGTACGGCTGGGGCGGGCTGATCATCGACGAGGAGACCTGGGAGGTGAAGACGCTCGACCGGCTGCACAGCTGGGGTCACCGCCCCCCGGGCGTCGTCGCCGGTCTGCTCGCCGCCGCGCCGAACCCGATGGAAGAGAACCACTGATGCCCCTCGACCCGCAGGACATCGCCCGCACCGTCGAGACCGCCGACTGGAGGCTGCGCTATTACGAGGCGGGCTCCGGCCACCCGGTCATCCTCCTGCACGGCAGCGGTCCCGGAGCCACCGGCTGGAGCAACTTCTCCGGCAACATCGAGGCCCTGTCCGAGCACTTCCATGTGTACGCCGTCGACATGCCGGGCTGGGGCGAGTCGGACGCCGCCACCGTCGACCGGCTCGACCACGTCGAGGCCGTGATCCAGTTCATGGACGTCCTCGGCATCGACAGGGCCGCCTTCGTCGGTAACTCGATGGGCGGGCAGACCTCGATCCGCCTCGCCACCGAGCACCCCGAGCGGATCTCCCACCTGGTCACCATGGGACCGCCGGTGGGGATGCGGCTGCCCACTCTCTTCGGCGCCGGCGACGGCCCGTCCGAGGGTTTGAAGGTCCTGATCGAGGCGTACCGGGACGCGAGCCCGGAGAACATGCGCCGGCTCGTCGAGATCATGGTCTACGACAAGGCACGGTTCGCCACCCCCGAGCTGTGCAAGGCCCGTTCGGACGCCGCTCTCGCCCGGCCGGAGCATCTGCGCAACTACGTGGAGGGCCTGCCCAAGGGTGCCCCGCTGCCCAAGTGGGTCAAGCCCGAGCTGCTGCCGACGATCCAGGTGCCGACCCTGCTGATCCATGGGCGTGACGACCGCGTGGTCTCCTACGAGACGTCGCTGTTCCTGCTGGCGAACATCCCCGACAGTCGTCTGGTGGTGCTGAACCGCTGCGGTCACTGGGCGATGATCGAGCACGCCGAGGAGTTCAACCGGCTGGTCACCGACTTCGTCGCCAACAACTGAGCCACGGGCCGACTGAGCCACGGGCCGACCGTCCATGAGCGGGCCCGTACGACGCCGCCGCGCCGGCGGTGTCGTACGGGCCCGTTCGTCTGTCAGGAGCTTTCCTCGGCGAGGTCCTGTTCCAGGGCACGCGCCGCGGCGTCCAGGGTGGCGACCAGGGACCGCAGGCGCAGCGGGTCGTAGCGCACGCTGGGCATGGAGACGGACAGGCCGGCCAGTGCGGTGCCGTCCCGGTCGCGCACCGGTACGCCGACGGCGGTCAGACCGCGTTCGGACCGCCCCCGGTTGACGGCGAACCCGTTGCTGCGCAGCCGCCGTAGTTCGGCCCGCAGCCGGTCCGGATCGGGGCGGTCGGCCGGGCGCTCGCGGTACCGCTCGGCGTCGTACACCTGGTCCAGTTCCTCGTCGGGGAGGTCGGCGAGCAGCAGCAGCCCCGCCGTGGTGCGGTGGGCCGGGAACACCATGCCCTCGCGGGAGCCGACCCGCAGGGCCTGCCGGCATTCGACGCTGGCGATGAATCGCACCGTGTCGCCGGTGCGCACTATCAGGTTCGCGGTCTCGTCCAGCAGGTCGACGACGCGGTGCAGATGCGGGAGGGCCGCGGCCCGCAGCCGGGAGACCAGGGACTGGGAGTGCGAGGCGAGTTCCAGGACCGGGCCGGCGCGGTATACGCGGTCCTCCCCCCGCACGGCGAAGTCCCGGTAGACCAGCATCGCCAGGATCCGGTGGGCGGTCGATCTCGCGACGCCCAGCCGTTCGGCGATCTGCGACACGCTCGCGCCGCCCTCCAGTTGCAGGATGGCCGCCGCCCGCAGTGCGTGGTCCACGCTGGCGATGGGGTAGGGCGGCGGTGTCTTCAGCGGCTTGTCCATGTGGTGCTCCCCGGCGCCCGGTGGCGGGTCGGCGACGCCGGTCGCTGCCGCCACCCCTCTCTCATTGTTCTGCTATCCAGAATATCTCTGTTCTCCAGAGAGAAACCGCGCACGCTGAGGCTTGTGACGCACTCCTCCTTCGCCCACGACATCGCCTCCGGTTCTCCGGTGCGGCTGCAGGCCGTCGCCGCGCAGGGGCAGCCCGAGGTCACCCCTGCTCTCGAAGAGCTGTACCGGGGCTTCGAGAACGAGCTGCTCGTCCCGCTGTGGACCGAGATCGGCGACCTGATGCCGGCCCACCCGCGCTCACGCGCCGCGGCGCACCTGTGGCGCTGGGAGCGGCTGCGTGAGCTGGCCGCGCGGGCCGGCGGCCTCGTCCCGGTCGGCCGTGGCGGCGAGCGCCGTGCCATCGCGCTGGCCAACCCCGCGCTCGGCGGCCGGCCGTTCGCGACCCCGACGCTGTGGGCGGCCGTCCAGTACCTGATGCCCGGTGAGGACGCCCCCGAGCACCGCCACACCCAGCACGCCTTCCGCTTCGTCGTCGAGGGCTCGGGCGTGTGGACGGTCGTCGGCGGCGACCCGGTGCCGATGAACCGCGGTGACTTCCTCCCGCAGGCCGGCTGGAACTGGCACGCCCACCACAACGCCACCCGCGAGCCGATGGCCTGGATCGACGGCCTGGACATCCCCTTCCAGTACGTCACCGAGGCGCAGTTCTTCGAGTTCGGCCGCGACGAGATCACCGACGCCGAACGGATCACCCCCGAACGCTCGCGTTCCGAGCGCCTGTGGGCCCACCCGGGTCTGCGCCCGCTGTCGGCCGCCCCGAGCACCCCGGGCAGCCCGCTGCTCTCCTACAAGTGGGAGTACACCGACGCCGCCCTGCGCGACCAGCTGCTGCTGGAGCGGGAGGGCTACGGCGGCACCGTCGAGCCCGGTCACGCCGCGGTGCGCTACGCCAACCCGCACGACGGCTGCGACGTGCTGCCGACCATCCGCGCCGAGTTCCACCGCATCGCCCGCGGCGCCGAGACCGCGCCCGTGCGCGAGACCGGATCCTCGGTCTACCAGGTCTTCGACGGGTCCGGCGTGGTGAGCGTCGGGGAGAGGTCCTTCACGGTCAGCCGCGGCGACCTGTTCGTCGTCCCGTCCTGGGAAGCGTTCTCCGCCCGCTCCGAGGCCGGGGCGGGCGACTCCGACTCCGGCGCCCTGGACCTCTTCCGCTTCTCCGACGCGCCCGTCTTCGAGGCGCTCGGGCTCAACCGCACCCAGAAGGACGCCTGACCATGAAGCTCGCCACCATCCGCACCGCCGACGGCACCCGGGCGGTCCGCCTCGACGGCGACGTCCACATCGACCTCGACCACGCCGACCTGGGCGAACTGTTCGCCGAGGCCGACTGGCAGGCCAAGGCCGCCGCCGCCCGCGGCACCGCCTACCCGGCCGAGGGCGCCCACTTCGCACCGGTCGTCCCGAACCCCTCCAAGGTCATCTGCGTCGGCCACAACTACACGAACCACATCAAGGAGATGGGCCGGGAGCTGCCCAGCCACCCGACGCTCTTCCCCAAGTTCGCCGACACCCTGCTGGGCGCGGGCGACGACATCGTCAGACCGGCCGAGACCGACGCCCTCGACTGGGAGGTCGAACTGGCCGTCGTCATCGGCGAGCAGGTGCGCCGCGCAGACGAACGGCAGGCCGCCGAAGCCATCGCCGGCTTCACCGTCATGAACGACATCTCGGTGCGCGACTGGCAGTTCCGGACCATCGAATGGACCCAGGGCAAGATCTGGGAGGCGACCACCCCGGTCGGCCCGTACGTCGTCACCCCCGACGAGGTCGGCGGCGTCCGCCCCGCCCTGAAGGTCAGGACCGTCGTCGACGGCCAGGTCATGCAGCAGGACGACACCGGCACGCTGCTGTTCGACCCGGTCTTCCTCGTGCGGTACATCTCCACCGTGATCACCCTGCGCCCGGGCGACATCATCGCCACCGGCACCCCGGCCGGCGTCGGCAACGCCCGTGACCCCAAGGTCTTCCTGCTGCCCGGGCAGAGCGTGGTCACCGAGATCACCGGCCTGGGCGCCTGCACCAACAAGGTCGTCGCGGCATGACCAGCGGCCCCCGCACCTTCGCCGACGCCCGCCGCTGGGCCCTGATCGGCTCCGAGCTGACCTTCGAGGCCGTCGCCGGACTCGACGACACCGGCTACGCCGCGCCCAGCGCCCTGCCCGGCTGGACGCGGGCCCACGTCGCCGCCCATGTCGCCGCCAACGCCGAGGCACTGTCGAACCTCGTCCACTGGGCCGCCACCGGCGAGGCCACCCCGATGTACGCCTCCGCGGACGAGCGCGCCGCCGGCATCGAGCGGGGCCGTGTGCTGCCGGCCGCCCGGCTGACGGCGTGGCTGCGCCGCTCGGCGGACAGCCTTGAGGCAGGGATGGACCGGCTCACCGAGGAGCAGTGGCGCCACGAGGTCGTCACCGCCCAGGGCCGGACCGTCCCCGCCACCGAACTGCCGTGGATGCGTTCCCGTGAGGTGTGCGTCCACGCCGTCGACCTGGCGAGGGGTGTCTCCTTCGCCGACCTGCCGGCCGACTTCCTCGCCGCCCTGTGCGACGACGTCACCGGCAAGCGCGCCGCGGCCCCCGGCCCGGCCGTGACCCTGCGGGCCGCGGCCATCGGCGCCACCTGGAAGCTGCCGGGCGACGGCGAGCCCGTCCCGGTCACCGGCGAACCGCACGACATCGCCGCCTACCTCACCGGACGGGACACCGGCCTGCGTGCCACCGACGGCTCACCCGCCCCCACGCTGGGCGCCTGGCTCTGATCCGGGGCCGGCCCCGCACTCCCAAGGAAGCGCACATGAACCCTGAACCCACCCCCGACGTCCTGGTGGTCGGCGGCGGCATCGGAGGCCTCAGCACCGCCTACGCCCTGTCCCGCCACGGTCTGCGGGTACGCGTCCTGGAACAGGCCCCGAAGTACGGCGAGGTCGGCGCCGGCCTGCAGATCGCCCCCAACTGCACCCGCATCCTCGCCGAGTACGGCCTGCTGGACGAGGCCAAGTCGCTGGGCGTCGTCCCCGAGAACATGGTGATGCGGGACGCGCTCGACTCCCGGGAGCTGACCCGGCTCGACCTCGGCGACCTCGAACGCCGCTACGGCTTCCCGTACATGGTCATCCACCGCAGCGACCTGCACGGCATCTTCCTGCGCGCCTGCGAGCGGGCCGGTGTCGAGTTGTTGAACGACCAGGTCGTCGTCGGCTACGAGAACGTCGAGGGCGGCGCCCGGGTCCTGCTGGAGGACGGCCGGGTGGAGTCCGCGCCGCTGGTCGTCGCGGCCGACGGGCTGCACTCCGTGGCCCGCCGCCAGTTGATCGGCGACGACGTGGTCAGCTCCTCCTACGTCGCCTACCGCGCGGCCGTCCCGATCCAGCAGGTCAAGGACAACGGCATCGCGGAGAGGGACGTCACCGTCTACATCGGCCCGCACTGCCACTTCGTCCAGTACGCCCTGCGCGGCGGCGACATGTTCAACCAGGTCGCCGTGTTCGAATCGCCGAAGGCGCTGGCCGGCCGGGAGGACTGGGGCACCCCCGACGAGCTCGACGCGGCCTTCGAGGACACCTGCGACACCGTCCGCAAGGGCATTCCGCTGATGTGGCGGGACCGCTGGTGGCGGATGTTCGACCGCGACCCGATCGAGACCTGGGTGCACGGCCGGATCGCCCTGCTCGGCGACGCCGCGCACCCGCCGCTGCAGTACATGGCACAGGGCGCGATCATGGCGATCGAGGACGGCTGGGTGCTCGCCGGGCACTACGCCCGGCTGGCCGCGGCCGCCCCGGCCGGTGCCGAGCCGGACTGGGACGGCGCCCTGGCCGCGTACGAGGCGGTCCGTGTGGAGCACTGCCGGCGGGTGCAGACGACGGCCCGCGCCTGGGGCGAGCTGTGGCACCTCGACGGTTCCGCGCGGCTGCGGCGCAACGCGGTCATGCGGGCGCGCGACACCTACGACTACTCCTTCACCGACTGGGTGTACAGTCCGACCGCGCTGACGCCGGACGAGGAGCCCGCGATGTTCACACCGATCCCGCTCTCCTCGGCGGCCGTCCAGGAGCCGGTGGGCTGAGCGGTCGTACGTGTTCAGGGGCGTCGGCGGGCGAGGGTGGTGCCCAGGCCCGTGGCCGCGGCGCGTACGGCGTTCGCATGGGCCTCGGGACGGAAGCGTCCGGCCGGGCCGGTCACGCTGATGGCGGCGACCGCCGTCCGGCCGTCGGGCGCGAGGACCGGCGCTGCCACGCACAGCAGGCCCGGTGTCGACTCCTCGTGCTCGTAGGCCACGCCCGTCTCGACCGCCTTCACCAGCTGCCGGCGCAACAGGCCCGGGGCGATCACGGTGTGCGGGGTACGGCGCTCCAGCGGGGCGGTGAGAACGGCGACCCGCTCGTCCTCGTCGGCGTGGGCCAGCAGGACCTTGCCGATCGCCGTGCAGTGCAGCGGCATCCGACCGCCGGTGCGGGAGGGCGCCTTGGCCTGGCGGTGCCCGCCGATCTTGGCGACGTAGACCACCTCATGGCCCTCGCGGACTCCGAGGTGCACCGTTTCGTGGGTGCGTTCGTACAGATCCTGCAGAAACGGCATCGCCAGCTCCAGCAGGGTGCGTTCGGCGGCGGCACGCAGACCGAGCTCGAAGAGACCACCGGAGAGCCGGTAGCCGTGGTCGGTCCGGTCGAGCAGCCGATGGTGGACCAGGTCCCCGGCGATGCGATGGGCGGTGCCCTTCGCCAGACCGGTACGCCGCACCAGCTCGGCGAGCGGCAGCACGGAGTCGGCCGGACCGAACGCCCGCAGGATCGCCAATGCCTTGCCCAGGACGGTGTCGCTGTCGTCCATGGAAAAGAGCGTACCGCTGAGTGGAACGCCGCCTTCGAGCTCGCCGCACCCCTTCCCGCAGATTGGATGACATGCCCCGCAACCACCCCGCTGTCGGCATCGACAGCATCGCCGCCGCGGCGGCCCGGCTCCGTCGGGCCGCCGCCACCGGCCTCCCCGCCGCCCCCGTGCGCGACCTGATCGGCCGCGACGACGTCAACGCCGCGTACGCCGTGCAGCAGCGGCTCGCCGCCGAGCGGATCGCGGCCGGTGCCACGGTCGTCGGCCGGAAGATCGGCCTGACCTCCGCGGCCGTACAGCGGCAGCTCGGCGTGGACCAGCCCGACTTCGGGTTCCTCTTCGACGACATGGAGTACGCCGACGGCTCCGTCGTACCGGCCGACGCGGTCCTCCAGCCGCGGGTCGAGGCCGAGATCGCTTTCGTGCTCGGGGCCGACCTGGCCGAGGGAGTGCTCGACGACGCCCAGGTGCGCGGGGCCATCGACCACGCCGTCGCCGCGATCGAGATCTGCGGCAGCCGGGTGGCCGACTGGGACATCAGCTTCGGTGACACGGTCGCCGACAACGCCTCGGCCGGCGGCTACGTCCTTGGCGCGCGGCGCGTCCCGCTCACCGGGTTCGACCCCGTCGCGGCCGAGATGGCCATGACCGTCGACGGCGAGACCGTCTCCACCGGCAGCGGCGCCGCCTGCCTCGGTGACCCGGTGGCCGCCGTCGTGTGGCTCGCCCGCCAGGCCCGCGACCTGGGCGAACCGCTCCGCGCGGGCCAGGTCGTCCTCTCCGGCGCCCTCGGCCCGATGCGTCCGGTGACGCCGGGCGCCGCCGTCCACGCCACCGTCGCCGGCCTCGGCACGGTGTCCGTCACCTTCTCCGCCAAGGAGCGACGATGAGCAAGACCAAGGTCGCCGTCATCGGGTCGGGCAATATCGGCACCGACCTGATGATCAAGATCATGCGCACCGCGCAGCACCTGGAGATGGGCGTCATGGTCGGGATCGACCCGGCCTCCGACGGTCTGGCCCGCGCCGCCCGCCTCGGGTTCGAGACCACCGCCGAGGGCGTGGACGGGCTGCTGAAGTCGCCGCGGATCGACGAGATCGGCATCGTCTTCGACGCCACTTCGGCCGGAGCGCACACATACAACGACGAGAAGCTGCGTCCGCTCGGCATCCGCATGATCGACCTGACGCCGGCCGCGATCGGCCCGTACGTCGTCCCGGCGGTCAACCTCGAAGAGCACCTCGACGCGCCCAACGTCAACATGGTCACCTGTGGCGGCCAGGCCACGATCCCGGTCGTGGCCGCGATCAGCCGGGTCGTCCCGGTGGCGTACGCGGAGATCGTCGCCTCGATCGCCGCCAGGTCGGCCGGTCCCGGCACCCGGGCCAACATCGACGAGTTCACCGAGACGACCTCCTCGGCGATCGTGCGGGTCGGGGGCGCCCGGCGGGGCAAGGCGATCATCATCCTCAACCCGGCCGAGCCGCCGCTGATGATGCGTGACACGGTCTTCGCGCTGGTCACCCTGCCCGAGGGCGAGGACGGTGAGACGGCGAAGGCGCAGATCACCGAGTCGGTCCGCAAGATGGTCGCCGAGGTCTCGGCGTACGTCCCGGGCTACCGGATGGTCCAGGACGTCCAGATCACCCCGATCCCGGCGCTCCAGCCGGTCGGGACGCTCCTGGCGGACGGCGCCACCGCACGGCCGACGCACCAGGTGTCGGTCTTCCTCAAGGTCGAGGGCGCGGGCATGTACCTCCCGGCGTACGCCGGGAACCTCGACATCATGACCTCGGCCGCGGTGCAGATGGCCGAGAAGATCGCCGCCTCGAAGGAGACCGCGAAGTGAGCACCCCGATCTTCGTCCAGGACGTCACCCTCCGCGATGGAATGCACGCCGTCCAGCACCGCATCACACCCGACGACGTCAAGCGCATCGTGGTGGCTCTGGAGGAGGCCGGCGTCGACGCGATCGAGGTCGCGCACGGCGACGGCCTCGCCGGCGGCTCGCTCAACTACGGCCCCGGATCGAACACCGACTGGGAGTGGATCGAGGCGGCCGCGTCCGTCCTGACCAACGCCCGCCTCACCACCCTGCTGCTGCCGGGTGTGGGCACCGTCCACGAACTGAAGCACGCCTACGACCTCGGCGTCCGCTCGGTGCGGGTGGCCACCCACTGCACGGAGGCCGACATCTCCGCGCAGCACATCGCCGCCGCCCGCGAGCTGGGCATGGACGTCTCCGGCTTCCTGATGCTCTCCCACATGGCCGGGCCCGAACAGCTCGCCCGGCAGGCCAAGTTGATGGAGTCCTACGGCGCCCGGTGCGTCTACGTCACCGACTCCGGCGGCCGGCTGACGATGAACGACGTCGCCGCCCGGGTCCGCGCCTACCGTGACGTCCTCGACCCGGCCACGGAGATCGGCATCCACGCCCACGAGAACCTCTCGCTCTCCGTCGCCAACTCCGTGGTCGCGGTCGACAACGGCGTCTACCGCGTCGATGCCTCGCTCGCCGGACACGGCGCGGGCGCCGGCAACTGCCCCATCGAGGCCTTCGTCGCCGTCGCGAACCTGTCCGGCTTCCAGCACAACTGCGACCTGTTCAAACTCCAGGACGCCGCCGACGACATCGTCCGCCCCCTGCAGGACCGCCCGGTCCGCGTCGACCGCGAGACCCTCACACTCGGCTACGCCGGCGTCTACTCCAGCTTCCTGCGCCACGCGGAGACCGCCGCGCGACGCTACGACGTCGACGTCCGCGACATCCTGACGGAATGCGGCCGACGCCGCCTGATCGGCGGCCAGGAAGACATGATCGTCGACATCGCCCTCGACCTGGCGGCCGCCCGCTGAGGTGTTCCTGGGTGCGGCGCGCCCAGGAACACTGTCCGTCGATCATGGCTGGGCCCCGGCTACTTGCTCGGCTCGGCCGCGCAGGCCAGGTCCTCGGCCGGGCGCTGTCCGGTGGTCAGGAACGCCGTCACCGTGTCGTTCGCGCAGGTGTTGCCGCCGAACGGGTAGACGCCGTGCCCGCCCTGGTCGGCGGTGACCATCCTGGCCCGCTCGCCGAATGCCTGCCGCAGCTTCCTCGCGCCGGCCAGCGGCGTCCCCGGGTCACGTTCGTTCTGCACCATGAGCACGTTCGACGGGCCCCGGTCACCGATGTGCACCGGCGGCTCGACCCGCTCGTCCGGCCAGTACGCGCACGGTTTGATGCTTCCGGTGATCCCGCCCAGCATCGGGTACCTCAACCGGTCGACGGCGGCATTGCGCTGGTAGTCCCGGACCTTCGTGGGCCAACGCGAGTCACCGCAGATCACGTGGAGGTGACTGGCAAGGAGGTTCTCCGGGACCGGTGGTGGAGGCGGCACGGGCCTGCCCTTGTCGAGCGCCTGCCAGTTCTCGGCCAGCGTGGGCATGAGGCCCTCGACGTAGAGGCGGTCGAACGTCAGCCCGCGAAACAGCGTCCCGTCGATGCCGGCAACCGGTTCGGCGTCGAGGCGCTCGGCGAGTTCGAAGAACTTGGCCCTCACCTGCTTCGGCGTGCTGCCCAGACCGTACTCGGGGTGCGCCGCCGCGAACGCCGCGAAGTCCGGGAACCGGTCCTCCATTCCGCGGCCGAGCAACCGGAAATCCGTGACGTCGTAGCCGCCTGGGCCCATGTTGCTGTCGAGCACGATCCGGTCGCTGCGCTCGGGGAACATCGTCGTGTACACCGCGCCGAGGTAGCTGCCGTAGGAGGAGCCGAAATAGGAGACCCTCGGCTCGCCCAGCGCCGCCCTGATCCGGTCCATGTCGCGCGCGGTGTTCGCGGTGGTGGTGTGCGGCAGCATCCACGCCGTCTTCGAGGTGGCGCACTGCCGGGCGATGGTCCGCGCGTTGTTCGCCTCGCGGGCGACATCGGCCGCGGTGTGCGCGTACGGCGGGAAGTTGCCGCGTTCCTGCTGCCGCGGTGTCAGGTCGCAGGTGACCGGCGTGCTGCGGCCGACGCCACGCGGGTCGAAGCCGATCACGTCGTAGGAGTCGAGGACGTCCTTCGGTATCCTCGCGGCGGCCAGGAGCGCCGGGTAGTCGAGTCCCGAGCCGCCGGGGCCGCCCGGGTTGGTCAGCAGCACACCGCGGCGCTTCGACGGGTCCTTGCTCGCCAGGCGGGAGACCGCGATGTCGATCTGCCGGCCCTCGGGGCTGCGGTAGT
Organism: Streptomyces coerulescens; assembly: GCF_042657965.1. Taxonomy (NCBI): domain Bacteria; kingdom Bacillati; phylum Actinomycetota; class Actinomycetes; order Kitasatosporales; family Streptomycetaceae; genus Streptomyces; species Streptomyces coerulescens. The sequence goes on along the minus strand of NZ_JBHSKM010000004.1, from coordinate 303,060 downwards.
CCAGCGGGACGTGGAGCGTCGCGCACTCAAGACGGGGCGGGTCGGCTTTCTGCACCGGATCCTCCTGTGCCGGATCCTCCTGTGCCGGATCTTTCTGCGACGCGTCTTTCTGTGACGCATCCTTCTGTGGGCACGGGCCCCACCGCAGGGAGTCCGGGACAGCTGTCACCGTCTCCGGAGTCGTCGCCCTCGCCACCACGCCGGTCGCGCTCGCGGCGACCGCGACCGCGGTGGCGGTGAGGGCGAGGGCCAAGGTCTTCCTGCGCATCCGATGCATCCGATGTCCTCTCCAAGGGGGCGCACGAGGGCCATTGCCTGCCGGGTGTGTGCAAGCCTCCGTCCCGTGCCCGGCTTCGTGTCCGAGTCCTGTGTCCGGCTTCGTCTCGCCCAGGTGGTTCCGGCACGTGAACAACACTGTTCCGTCGGCCCACTTGGCACATCAGCCCAGTGGTCCGAACCGTCTTCGACCGCGGTAGAGGCGGACAGCCGACCGAGGTCGAGGCGGACATTCGACTCCGGTCGAAGACGCATCAGCCTCTGGACCGACCCGCCGGGCCCAGGGCCTCGCGATAATGACCGGGTGAACACGGACGTCGCGCCACGCCACGACGGATGGCAGCAGACCTGGCGGCTGGCGGCGGCCGCGGCCGCGGGCGTACCGGTCTGGTTCTCCACCGGTGTGCTGCTGCGGGGGCAGGGGGTCGAGCCGGGCTCCTGGTTCTTCATCGCTGATCCGCTGGTGGCTCTCGGCTGCCTGACCGCGCTCGCGTGGCGGCGGCGGTTCCCGCTCGCCATCGCCATGACGGTCGCGATCGCCTCGACCGCCTCAACAGCCGCCACGGGTGCGGTACTTCTGGCGCTCGTCTCGATCTCCACCCGTCGCCGTCCGGTGGAGATCGGGGCCGTCGTGCTGGCCTACGTGACCGGGTCGCAGTTCAGCGGCGGGCTCTACCCGATCCAGGGTCCGGCGCCCTCGTGGTGGCTGCAGCTGATGTTCCCGGCACTGACCGCGGGCATCGCGGTGGCCGTGGGTACGGCCATCGGCGCACGGCGCGCGGAGGTACGGTCCCTGCGGGCCCGGGCACAGAGCGCGGAACGCGAGAAGAGCGCCCTCGCGGCGCAGGAACGGGCCCTGGAACGCAACCGGATCGCCCGTGAGATGCACGACGTGCTCGCGCACCGGATCTCCCTGGTCGCCATGCAGGCCGGAGTCCTCGACCACCGCGGCGACCTGGCGGCCGAGGAGCGCCGCATGCTGATCCGCGGCATCGCCGACGGTTCCCACCAGGCACTGGAAGAACTACGAGACGTCCTCGGCGTGCTCCGAGCCGATCCGGACCGGCCGGAACCACCACAACCCACCCTCGACCGCATCCCCGAACTGGTCGCCGACGCCCGCTCATCGGGGCTGGACGTCACGCTCGCCACCACCATGACGGGACATCCGTCCGACACTCTCGGGCGCACTTGCTACCGGATCGTGCAAGAAGGACTCACCAACGCCGCAAAACACGCCCCAGGCGCGCGCGTCCACATCACCCTCGAAGGAACAGCGGGCGACATACTGCGGGTCGACGTCCACAATTCCCGGGCCAACACAGCCACCACGGCCACCACGAGAAGCGCACCGCCACCCGCATCGGGATTCGGCCTGCTCGGCCTCACCGAACGCGTCGCCCTCGCCGACGGGCACCTCGACCACGGCCCCACACCCGAGAACGGATACCTCCTCACCGCACAACTGCCCTGGCCGAACCACCACCACAGCGAGAAGAGACCATAAGTGGACAGCCAACGGGAGCCGGTGCGCGTCGTCATCGTCGACGACGAACAACTGGTGCGGATGGCACTGCGGCTCGTCATCGACGGCGAACCGGACCTGACCGTCGTCGCGGAGGCGGCCGACGGGGACGCCGCGCTCACCGTGGTGGACGAGCAGCGCCCGGACGTCGTACTGATGGACGTGAGGATGCCCGGCCGTGACGGCCTCAGCACGACCCGTGAACTCCTCGCCCGGCCGATGCCGCCACGGGTGCTCATGCTGACGACCTTCGACTCCGACGACCTGGTGCTCGGCGCACTGCGCGCCGGGGCACTCGGGTTCGTCCTCAAGGACACCCAGCCGCCGCAGATCCTCGACGCGGTGCGGACCGTCGCGGAAGGCAACCCCGTGCTCTCTCCGGCGGCCACAGCACGGGTGATCGCCGCGGCCACCGCACCGCAGTCCCCGCACTCCCGCGACTCGTCCCGTGATGCCGCACGCAGGAAGCTGTCCGCACTGACCGGACGAGAACTCGAAACCGCCCAAGCCATCGCGGACGGCCTGGACAACCCGGACATCGCCCGGCGGCTCAACATCGGCATCGCCACCGTCAAAGCCCACACCAGCAGCCTCTTCGCCAAGCTCGCGGTCCACAACCGGGTCCAGATCGCGCTCCTGGTCCGGGACGCGGAGCAATGACCTGCTCCACTCGGACTGATCGTGTGCGAGCTGATCGCGTGCGAGGTGTTGCGTTGCGGGCCGCGGCCCTCGTCCGCCGATCAGGACAAAAAACACCCCTCCGACCGCGTCTCCGCAGGTCAGAGGGGTGTATGCGAGTGGAGCCTAGGGGAGTCGAACCCCTGACATCTGCCATGCAAAGACAGCGCTCTACCAACTGAGCTAAGGCCCCTCAAAAAGAGACGTCCGGCCGGAGGAAAACCCATACCGGCGGGCGCCCAGACCAGAGTACCCGGTCGCCCCCCGGATCCCGCAAAAGGATTGGGGGTCCCGGTAAACGACCACTCTCCGTAAGATGCTCGGCGTGGTTCGCGACAGCGAACCGCGGTTCTGGGGAAGCGATGGGGAGACGCAATGGACGCCGCACAGCAGGAAGCCACCGCAAGAGCGCGGGATCTGCAGCGGAACTGGTACGGGGAGCCGCTGGGGACGCTCTTCCGTAAGCTCATCGACGATCTTGGTCTCAACCAGGCTCGTCTCGCGGGGGTACTGGGACTGTCCGCACCGATGCTGTCGCAGCTGATGAGCGGACAGCGGGCAAAGATCGGCAATCCCGCCGTGGTCCAGCGGGTGCAGCTGCTGCAGGACCTGGCGGGGCAGGTCGCGGACGGCAGCGTGAGTGCGGCCGAGGCCACCGAACGCATGGAGGAGATCAAGAAGTCGCAGGGGGGCTCGGTGCTCAGCAACACCACACAGACGACGAACAGTTCGGGCGCGCCGACGGTCAAGCGGGTCGTGCGCGAGATTCAGTCGCTGCTGCGCTCGGTGGCCGCCGCGGGCGACATCATCGAGGCCGCGGAGACCCTCGCCCCCACCCACCCGGAACTGGCAGAGTTCCTCCGGGTGTACGGCGCCGGCCGCACCTCCGACGCGGTCGCGCACTACCAGTCCCACCAGAACTGACCCCCTGGCCCGGTCGCCGAGGGGGTTCGGCAGCCGGGCCGACGGTGTGCGTCCTGAGCGGGCACGACGGGGGTCGTGCGGGGGAGTCCGCGAAGGACGGTCAGCGAGGGGGAGTCGTATCGCTCGTCGTGGGGGAAGCAAGGGGGGTAACCGGAGGGGGAGGAGCGACGCACAGCCATGGGTGAGGTCTTCGCCGGGCGCTACGAACTGGTCGACCCGATCGGACGCGGTGGCGTCGGCGCCGTCTGGCGCGCCTTCGACCACCGCCGCCGACGCTATGTGGCCGCCAAGGTGCTGCAGCAGAGCGACGCGCACTCGCTGCTGCGCTTCGTCCGCGAACAGGCACTGCGGATCGATCACCCCCATGTGCTCGCGCCCGCCAGCTGGGCCGCCGACGACGACAAGGTCCTGTTCACCATGGACCTGGTCGCCGGCGGCTCGTTGGTCCATCTCATCGGGGACTACGGCCCCTTGCCGCCCTCGTTTGTCTGCACCCTTCTCGACCAGCTCCTCGCGGGGCTGACCGCGGTGCACTCGGAAGGTGTCGTCCACCGCGATATCAAGCCCGCCAACCTGCTCCTCGAAGCCACCGGCACGGGTCGCCCAAGGCTCAGGCTCTCCGACTTCGGAATCGCCATGCGGCTCGGCGAGCCCCGCCTGACCGAGACCAACCTCGTGGTGGGAACGCCCGGTTACCTCGCACCCGAGCAACTCATGGGCGCGGAGCCGGACTTCCCCGCCGACCTGTTCGCCGTAGGGCTGGTCGCGCTGTATCTGCTGGAGGGGGCCAAGCCGGACGCCAAGGCGCTCGTCCAGTACTTCACCACGCACGGGACGCCGGGTGCGCCCAAGGGCATTCCGGAACCGCTGTGGCAGGTGGTGGCCTCTCTGCTGCAACCGGATCCGCACGCGCGGTTCCGCACGGCGACGGGTGCGCGCAAGGCCCTCGCCGCGGCCGTCGAGCTCCTGCCGGAGCCCGGACCCGACGACGAGATCATCGAGATCTTCGACCAACTCGGGCCGCTGCCATCGGGGTTCGCGCCGGAGGGTCCGCTCAAGCGGGCGCCGGGGATCGAAGGGGAGCGGACCGGCTCCGGCCAGTTCCAGGCCGGCGAGCGTTCGGTCGGGACGTCGGGCTCGGTGAACGGTGTCGGACCTGACCCGAGGAGCATCGGCTCCGTACCGAGCGGCACCGGGTTCGGGGCCGCCGGCACCGGGCTCGGGGCAGCCGGCACCGGGCGAGGCACGGCCGACAACGGGCGGGACGCATCCGGCACCGGAACCGGCTCCGGCTCCGTTTCCGGCGATCCGGGTCACCTGCCGGCTGGGCAGACACCGCGCGAGCCCTCCGCCTCCCCACAGGCGGGCGACAGCAGCGGCTCCGTCAACATGTCGGACACCGGCAGCTTCCATCTGCCGCTCCCGCAGCCCACAGGCTCCTCCCCGCAGGAACAAACGCCCTCGCGACAGCCGTACGCGGCACAGGCACCTTTCCAGCCCCAGTCGCAGCCCCAGCCGCAGCCCCAGCCGCAGCCGCAGCCGCAGCCGCAGGTCCCGACGCAGGGACCGGTTGCACACGGCGAAGTACGCAGAGGCGGCACCAGCCACCAGGGCGCCCAGCATCACCCGGCCGACCACCGCCACGACCAGCAGACCGGCAATCCCCCGACCCAGAACCCCCAGACCGGCATTCCCCCGGTCACCAGCTCCCCCTACGACACCACTCACGTCCTGTCCTCCCCCCAACCACACACGCCGCAGTACCCGCATCAGCCTCCGACGACGCCGCCCCAGCACCAGCGCGTCGATGCCTCTACTGCTTCGTACACCGCTCAGAGCCCGCAGGTTCCACCTTCGGCTCCCCCAGTTCCGCAGCCACGCCGTCGCGGCGGTCACCGAGCCGTCCGCCGAGCGGACCGCGGCCCCGCCCGCCGCCCCGGCCCGCCCGCCAAGGTGGCAGTGCCACTCCTGCTGCTGGCGCTGGCCTGTTACGCCGTGGGTTTCTGGGCCCTGGCCCAGCTCTGAGAACCGGATGGCGGGTGCCCTGGCCCAGAGGACCCCAAAGCCCTCCCGCCTGACTCCAAGCCGCCCGCCTGATCGCAAAGCACGCCGCCTGACCCCAAGCCCTCGCCTGACCCCAAAGCCCGCCGCCTGACCCCAAAGCCCGCCGCCTGACCCCAAAGCCCGCCGCCTGATCCCGAAGCCCGCCGCCTACAAGGCCCCGACCCTCCGCCGGGCCACCACCATCCACACCCCCAACACCACCAGCACCAAGGTCCCGGCCCCGAGGCCGCTGACCGCGAGCACGGTCAGCGCGGCATCCCCGCCGCCTCCGGCCCCGCCCCCGACTCCGCCGGCCGCAGCCGCCTCCCGGTCGCTCTCCGAGACCTGGAACACGTCCCTCGGCTCGGACTCCCCCGCATAACCGGGCCCGGCCTCGGCCGAATGTTCCTCCCGCACGCGCAGCGTCAGCTCGAACGGCCCGTCGCCGTACCTCTCGGCCACCACCACCGACAGATGCACCACGAGGTAGTAGGAGCCCGCGAACCGCATGGCGCTGAGCCGGGACGTGCGGGCGTACCGGTTCTCGTAGGCGACCGGCGGCAGGGGGTCGAGTTCGGCGGACTTCTCGCTGCCGTCGTAGTTGGCGCCGGCGTCGTCGACGAATCCACGTGCGGGGTTGTAGAGGGCGAGGTTCAGGGCCCCGACCGCGTAGCCGTCACGGCTCTTCGAGGCGCCCAGTTCGGCGGTGGCGTGCAGCTGGCGACCCCAGTCGAGCGGCACCTTGTAGAAGAGGGTCCGCCCGGGCTCGATGTCGGAGGTCCACGCGCCCTCGCCGACCGGTACCGCCGAGGCGAAGCCGGAGCCGCCCTTGCGGCGCTCGCCCTCGCCGGTGAGGGGGTCGGGTGTGGCGGAGTCCCAGGTCTCGGGGGCGCTGGTCTCGCCGGCCTGCTTCAAGGGCGGTTCGGTGACGGCGAAGAGTTCCAGGGCCCAGGTGTCCGGCGCGGACTCCGCCGTGGAGACGCGCTCGACGATCACGTCGTAGGCGCCCGCGGTCTCGCAGCGGGTCCGGGCGGCCGAGATGTCGCGCGTGCCCCATACCGCGATCGGGCGGGGGCTGTGGGCGACGCCGAAGGTCTCGGTGTCCTGGGAGCAGGAGTGGCCTGTGGCGTCCCGTACGGTCACCTCGATGCCGTCGCCCGCGTAGAGCGTGCTGCCGGAGGCGGGGACGGCGGTCACGGCGACATACGCGTCCGAGGTGTCGTCGAGGTCGAGGCGATAGTGGATCTCCCCGTCGCCGGGCAGGGAGCTCTTGTAGGTCGTGCCCGGGGCGAGAGGTGCGGCGTCCGCGGTGCTCGCGCCTCCGGTGACGGGGCGGGCGTCCGGCGCGAAGACGTACGGATCAGGTGTTCCGGCGGCGAGGGCGGGCCCGTTGGGCAGGGCGGCCGTCGCGCACAGCAGCAGCGCCGCCACGATGGCCGCACGCGCGCGTACCGGCGTAGAACCGCGCCACTTCCTCGCGGGACGCCACCACGCCGTACGCCGCCTCATCACGCGCCACCCCTCGTCACCACAACCGGACCTTGGACTCGCCCATCCTGCCCAGCCCGGCCGCGCGTCACCCCCACAATCCGTACGGCCGTCCGAAAAGCCCGGCTCTACGGCCTCCGGTCCGCCCGCGCAACTCGAAGCGGCGGCGCGACTCGAGGCGGCGGCGCCGTACGCCCCGGTGGGTACACAAAACCCCGGCCGCGTGGGCGACCGGGGTGTGTGTGCGATCCGATGTCGTGACTCACGAACCTGTGGGCACGGAGTCAGTCGCCTCCGTCCACAGATCCTGCTCGGCGCGATCCGCCTGGATCTGGCGGTACACGAGGAGCCCGCCGATGGCGGCCAGTGCGACCAGGAGAAGCTTCTTCACCGCGCGACCTCGTCTTTCCTTGACGTAGGGGACCTCTGGCGCCCGACTATACACACCGGTCGATATCAATCGGTGACCTGAGTCCGGGCTCAACTGCCCGTCGCCGCACCCCAGTAGAAGCGGATGCCGCCGCTCCGATCGGAGGGTGATCACACCCCGACGGACGGTGACCTTTGGCCCCTTTCCTCCATCTTCGCTCACTCATCGAATGCCATGCATCCATTCGAGTGCTGTTCATCTGAAGATCGACGCGCCACGGGCGTCGGTCCATGACTTCTCAGCCCCCATACACATCATTGGGAAAGTACGCAAATCGCCCAACCCGAAAGTGAGGGGCCATGACCAGGAACAAGGTCATGAACCTGTGGACCGCCATCGTCACCGCCTTCCTCGCGCTGTGCACGGCGCTCGGATTCGTCACCAACACCGCCGCGGCGGCCGTGCCGCACACCGAGACCAGCCGCCGGAGCAACGGCGACGACAACAACCGCAGCGCCGAGCTGCCGGTGCCGGCGATGCCCCAATGGGCCTGGTCCTACGCCAGAGCACTGCCCCCCACGATGAAGCAGCGCATCCGAGCCGAGGCACACGGCAAGACCCCCAGCTGCCGCCACCGCCCGCTCACCGAGACGGAAGCGGCCACCACGGGCTCGACCACCCGGGAATGCGCCCACTCCGCGGAACCGGCGCAACCACTGGTCCCGCACCAGCGCTGAACCCCGGCTCGACCCGAGCTGTGACCCTCTGCCTCAAAGCCTGTTGCCACACCTGTTCCAAGTGCTGTTCCTGAACCTGCTCCACAGCAACACCCAGGCGAACTGCTTCGCCCCTGCTCGTCCCCGACTCATCGCGTATCGACGATGTGCCGGAGATAGGTCCACGGGTCGTCGAGGTACCGCCGCCAATGATCGACGAGTTCCAGATCCCGCCAACCGGCGGGACGCATTCCGTGGTCACCCACCTCGATGATCTCGGCGCCCGGAAGCGCCGTCAGCACGGGTGAGTGCGTCGCGCAGATGATCTGTGCGCCGGAACGCCCCAGTTCGTGCAGCAGACCCACGAGTTGAAGACAAGAAGCGAAGGACAGCGCAGCCTCCGGCTCGTCCAGGACGTACAGCCCAGGCTCCTGAAACCGCTCGCGGAAGGCCATCAGAAAGCCCTCGCCGTGGCTCATCTCGTCCGCGGCGCCGGACAGCCTTCCCGACTTCTGCTCCCGGTCCAGCGCGTCGAGCGCCGTCTCCGCCCGCAGGAAGAATCCTCTGCGGCGCGTCCGAGGCCCACGCAACATACGACGACCGGCTGCTGTCGCCTCGAACTTCATCCGCCCGCCCAGGGCCGACGGCTCCCGCCAGGTCGCGTACTTGTAGCCCGCGGATCCGCCCCAGGAGTCCAGGCCGAAGCCCTCCGCCAGCGCCTCGACGAGGGTCGACTTCCCCGAGCCGTTCTCCCCCACCAGGAACGTGACGGGCGCGGTGAATCTCAGACCGTCCTCCAGGAGCTGCCGCACACACGGCACCGACCACGGCCAGCCGTCGCCCTCCCCCCGCTCGTCCTCGGCGACATGCGCGTATGCCCGTTCGACGATCATGTCGAAAGGCTCTCATCCGGCACTGACAATCGGACATGCGAAAACCCCCAGCCGTATCGACTGGGGGTTTCTCGCTGTGGGGCTAACAGGATTTGAACCTGTGGCCTCATCCTTATCAGGGATGCGCTCTAACCAACTGAGCTATAGCCCCGCCGCGCTCTGCGGTGTATCCCGCGCGCTGACTCCTGAAGATTAGCGCACGACCGGGGCAGTCCCAAAATCGGTTGTCGGAGGACCGTCAGCGGCGGTTCAGCGCCAGGTCACTCGTCCTCGGCGAGCGTCAGCTCGACGCCGCCCACGAAGCCGGCGGAGAGGTTGTAGATGAACGCGCCGAGCGTCGCCAGCGCCGTCGCCAGGACGACGTCGATGACCGCGATGATCGACGTGAACATCAGCACGTGCGGCAGCGACAGGAACGACTGGAGGTCGAAGCCGTTCGACTCGTTCGAGCCGGTCGCCTCGGAGATCGTGCCGCCGACCGTCGAGAAGACACCCATGGCGTCCATGACCATCCACAGCACCGCGGACGCCACGATCGTGCAGAGGCCCAGCGCGATGGAGAGCAGGAAGCTGACCTTCATCACCGACCACGGGTCGGCCTTGGCCACCCGCAGGCGCGCCTTACGGGTGCGCGGCGTCGTACGCGCCCCCGTGCGGGGCCGACGCACCGCGCCCGCCGGAGCGCCCGTCTGGTACGCCTGCGGCGGGTGGTAGGGCCCGGCGGCCTGCTGCGGCTGCCGTTCCCCGGGAAGCGGCGAGCCCGGGGCCGCCTGGTGCGCGCCCGCGGGCTGGGGCTGCGGCTGGGCGCCCGGCGCCCCGGCCGCGTACTGCTGGGCCTGCGGGCCTCGGGTGTCCGTCACGGTTCCCCCCTGGGATCCGGGTGCGTCGGGCGAGGGAGACCCTTTCGCCGGCGACTTGATCGCTTTCAGCTGGGTGGTGTGCGTGTCCGTCGCAGGCGCGGCGGAGCCACGGCCGCCGCCCGTCTCCGTACCGGCCGTAGAACCGGTCGAGGTACCGGACGATCCGGCGCCCGTGGCTCCGCTCACGATGACTCTCTCCTCGTGCTACTCGGCCGAGGGTGCGTCCTCGTCCGTGCCGATGGTCGTGGCGGCTCCCTCGGCGGTCTCGTCGACGACCACGTCGCCGTCGACTTCCTCCGCCTCGCGTCCCGCCTCGGCGTTGCGTGCGATACCCACGACGGCATCGCGCTTGCCCAGGTTGATCAGTTGGACGCCCATGGTGTCACGGCCCGTCTCCCTGATCTCGTTGACTCGCGTACGAATCACACCGCCGCCCAGCGTGATGGCGAGGATCTCATCGGTCTCCTCGACCACCAGCGCGCCGACGAGGGAGCCGCGGTCCTCGACGATCTTGGCGGCCTTGATACCGAGGCCGCCGCGACCCTGGACGCGGTACTCGTCGACCGCGGTCCGCTTCGCGTACCCGCCGTCGGTGGCAGTGAACACGAACGTACCGGGTCGAACAACATTCATCGAGAGCAGCTCGTCTCCCTCGCGGAAGCTCATGCCCTTGACGCCCGAGGTGGCGCGGCCCATGGGGCGCAGCGACTCGTCCGTAGCGGTGAACCTGATCGACTGCGCCTTCTTGCTGATCAGAAGAAGATCGTCGTCGGGCGACACGAGCTCGGCGCCGATCAGTTCGTCATCGGATCCGTCCTCCATCTCACGGAGGTTGATCGCGATGACACCGCCGGAGCGCGGCGAATCGTAATCCTTCAGAGGCGTCTTCTTCACCAGACCGGCCTTGGTGGCGAGCACGAGGTAGGGAGCCGCCTCGTAGTCGCGGATCGCGAGGATCTCGGCGATCGCCTCGTCCGGCTGGAAGGCCAGCAGGTTCGCCACGTGCTGCCCGCGCGCGTCCCGGCCGGCGTCCGGAAGCTCGTACGCCTTCGCCCGGTACACCCGGCCCTTGTTGGTGAAGAACAGCAGCCAGTGGTGGGTGGTCGAGACGAAGAAGTGGTCGACGATGTCGTCTTCCTTCAGCTTCGTGCCGCGTACCCCCTTGCCGCCGCGCTTCTGCGCCCGGTAGTCGTCCGTCTTGGTGCGCTTGACGTAGCCGCCGCGCGAGACGGTGACGACGATGTCCTCTTCGGCGATGAGGTCCTCGATGGACATGTCGCCGTCGTAGGGCACCAGCATGGTCTTGCGGTCGTCGCCGTACTTCTCGACGATCGCCGCCAGCTCCTCGCTGACGATGCCGCGCTGGCGGACCGGCGAGGCGAGGATCTCGTTGTACTCGGTGATCTTCGCCTGGAGCTCGTCGTGCTCCTGGATGATCTTCCGGCGCTCCAGGGCGGCCAGTCGGCGCAGCTGCATCTCGAGGATGGCGTTCGCCTGGATCTCGTCGATCTCCAGGAGCTCCATCAGGCCCGTACGCGCGATCTCGACCGTGTCGCTGGCCCGGATCAGCGCGATGACCTCGTCGATGGCGTCCAGGGCCTTCAGCAGGCCGCGCAGGATGTGCGCGCGCTCCTCGGCCTTGCGCAGCCTGAAGCGCGTACGGCGGACGACGACCTCGATCTGGTGCGTCACCCAGTGGCGGATGAACGCGTCCAGGGAGAGCGTGCGCGGGACGCCGTCGACCAGCGCCAGCATGTTGGCGCCGAAGTTCGTCTGCAGGTCCGTGTGCTTGTAGAGGTTGTTGAGTACGACCTTGGCGACCGCGTCCCTCTTGAGCACGATGACCAGCCGCTGGCCCGTGCGGGACGACGTCTCGTCACGGACGTCGGCGATACCGCCGATCTTGCCGTCCTTCACCAGGTCGGCGATCTTCTGCGCGAGGTTGTCCGGGTTTACCTGGTACGGCAGCTCCGTGACCACCAGGCACTGGCGGTTCTGGATCTCCTCGACCTCGACGACCGCGCGCATGGTGATGGAGCCGCGGCCGGTGCGGTACGCCTCCTCGATGCCCTTACGGCCCACCACAAGGGCGCCCGTCGGGAAATCGGGGCCCTTGATGCGCTCGATGAGGGCGTCCAGGAGCTCCTCGTGCGAGGCCTCCGGGTTCTCCAGGCACCACTGGGCGCCGGCCGCGACCTCGCGCAGGTTGTGCGGCGGGATGTTGGTCGCCATGCCGACCGCGATACCGGCGGAGCCGTTGATCAGCAGGTTCGGGAAGCGGGACGGCAGGACGGTCGGCTCCTGCGAGCGGCCGTCGTAGTTGTCCGTGAAGTCGACGGTCTCCTCGTCGATGTCACGGACCATCTCCATCGACAGCGGCGCCATCTTGCACTCGGTGTAGCGCATGGCCGCCGCCGGGTCGTTGCCCGGAGAGCCGAAGTTGCCGTTGGAGTCGACGAGCGGCATGCGCATCGACCACGGCTGGGCGAGACGGACCAGGGCGTCGTAGATCGAGGAGTCGCCGTGGGGGTGGTAGTTGCCCATGACGTCGCCGACGACACGGGCGCACTTGTAGAAGCCGCGCTCGGGGCGGTAGCCGCCGTCGTACATGGCGTACAGGACGCGGCGGTGGACGGGCTTGAGGCCGTCGCGGACGTCCGGCAGCGCGCGGGAGACGATGACGGACATCGCGTAGTCGAGGTACGAGCGCTGCATCTCCGTCTCGAGCCCGACGGGCTCGACACGCAGGATCTGTCCCTCGTCAGGCGTGACGGGAGTGTTCTCGTCGGTCATTGCTGGTGAAAGTCCTTCCTGGTGCGGTCAGCTGAGACCGACTCAGATGTCGAGGAAGCGGACGTCCTTGGCATTGCGCTGGATGAACTGGCGGCGGGCCTCGACGTCCTCGCCCATGAGGACCGAGAACAGGTCGTCGGCCTGGGCGGCGTCGTCGAGGGTGACCTGGCCGAGGACGCGGTGCTCCTGGTCCATGGTCGTCACACGCAGTTCCTCGGCGTTCATCTCGCCGAGACCCTTGAAGCGCTGGATCGAGTCCTCGCGGACGCGCTTGCCGCGCTGACGGCCCATCTCCAGGAGGGCGTCGCGCTCACGGTCGGAGTAGGCGTACTCGACCTCGTCCCGGCCCCACTTGATCTTGTAGAGCGGGGGACGGGACAGGAACACGTGCCCGGCCTCGACCAGCGGCCGCATGAAGCGGAACAGGAAGGTCAGCAGCAGGGTGTTGATGTGCTGGCCGTCGACGTCGGCGTCCGCCATCAGGATGATCTTGTGATAGCGGAGCTTCTCGATGTCGAAGTCCTCGTGCACACCCGTGCCGAAGGCCGAGATCAGCGCCTGGATCTCCTGGTTCTGCAGGATCTTGTCGATCCGCGCCTTCTCGACGTTGAGGATCTTGCCCCGGATCGGGAGGATCGCCTGGTACTGCGGGTTGCGGCCGGACTTGGCCGAGCCGCCGGCGGAGTCACCCTCGACGATGAAGATCTCGCACTTGGTGGGGTCGTTCGACTGACAGTCGGAGAGCTTGCCCGGCAGCGAGGCGCTCTCCAGCAGTCCCTTGCGACGGGTCAGGTCGCGGGCCTTGCGGGCCGCCACGCGCGCGGTGGCCGCCTGGATGCCCTTGCGGACGATGTCCGCGGCCTCGTTCGGGTTGCGGTCCAGCCAGTCGTTGAGGTGCTCGTAGACCGCCTTCTGCACAAAGGTCTTCGCCTCCGTGTTGCCCAGCTTGGTCTTCGTCTGGCCCTCGAACTGCGGCTCGCTCAGCTTCACCGAGATGATCGCCGTCAGGCCCTCGCGGATGTCGTCACCCGTGAGGTTGTCGTCCTTCTCGCGCAGCAGCTTCTTGTCGCGCGCGTACTTGTTGATCAGGTTGGTCAGGGCCGCGCGGAAGCCCTCTTCGTGCGTACCGCCCTCATGCGTGTGGATGATGTTGGCGAAGGAGTACACGCCCTCGCTGTAACCGCTGTTCCACTGCATGGCGACTTCGAGGGAGAGGGCCTTGTCCTTGTCCTCGGCCTCGAGGTCGATCACCGACGGGTGCACCACATCGCCCTTGCGGGAGTTGAGGTACTTCACGAAGTCGACGATGCCGCCCTCGTAGTGGTACGTGACGGCCTTGACCTCGGCCTTCTCGTCCGCACCGGCCTCGTCCGCACCGGAGGTGGCCTTCGCCGACTCGCGCTCATCAGTGAGTTTGATCGTCAAACCCTTGTTGAGGAACGCCATCTCCTGGAAGCGCCGCGAGAGCGTCTCGAAGGAGTAGTCGGTGGTCTCGAAGATGTCGGCGTCGGCCCAGAAGGTGACCGACGTGCCCGTCTCCTCGGTGGCCTCGTGCTGAGCCAGCGGAGCCGTGGGGACGCCCATCTTGTAGTCCTGCGTCCAGCGGTGGCCGTCGGTCCTGACCTCGACGGCGACCTTCGAGGACAGCGCGTTCACGACGGACACGCCCACGCCGTGCAGACCACCGGAGACCGCGTAGCCGCCGCCGCCGAACTTGCCGCCCGCGTGCAGCACGGTCAGCACGACCTCGAGCGCCGGCTTGTTCTCGGAGGGGACGATGCCCACCGGGATGCCACGGCCGTTGTCGACGACGCGCACGCCACCGTCGGCGAGGATCGTGACCTCGATCGTGTCCGCGTGACCGGCCAGCGCCTCGTCGACGGAGTTGTCCACCACCTCGTAGACGAGATGGTGCAGACCGCGCTCGCCGGTCGAACCGATGTACATACCGGGTCGCTTGCGAACCGCGTCCAGACCCTCGAGGACGGTGATGGCACTCGCGTCGTAGGACGCCGTGACGGAGGCCTCGGCGCCTGGGGCCGCGGCCTCGGTGGACGGGATGTTCTCGTTGGGGTTGCCGGAATCGGCCACGAAGCGCCCTTTCTGGCACAGCACGAGCCGGGCTCGTCGGCGGGTTGCCGGAGCGGCTGCGGCATGTTGCGTTGGTAAGCCTTGATCAGCGTTGCTCAGCTTTTCCCGGACGGTCCCCACGAGTGGGGCGGGATTGCGCTCCAGTCTACCGGTAGCGCCGACAGTGATGGGGGTTTGCCGGTACCTGAGTCCGCATGTGCCGCCCTGAACCCGCCTCTTCCGACTCCCGATATGCGGATGGGGGCTCCAAGAGGCTCACAGAGCCACTCAGCGCTTCCGGCCGTCAACCCTTTGCTACTTAGGAGTCAGGTCGCGATTCGCAACCGCGTGCGGTCGTACGAGGACGAGGTCACAGACGTCGTTCCGTAACCGGCGCCGGCTACTGATGTGATGTCGGTCACCTGTGCCCGACGGGGCTGTAGAGGCTGCTGTTACGGGGGTTCCGCAGGCCGATCGGACGCCGCCGGCCAGTGCACTCACCCGTATGTGTCGCCGGGACCCGTGCTGCCGGGGGCGCGCAGCGGGCCGTAACGGCGGGCCGGGCCGCCGGGGCCGTTCACCTTGATCTGGCGGACCGCGCCATGCCCGAGGTCCTCGTTGAGGCGGGCGACCAGCGTCGGGGCGAGCAGCCGCAGGTTCGTCGCCCAGGCCGTCGAGTCGCAGCGCACGACCAGGACCCGCTCGTCCTCGTCGTACCTCTCCGGCACACAGTGCTTGGCGACGTCGTCGCCGACGATCTGCGGCCAGCGGCCCATCACACCGCCCACCGCGGCCGGGGTCTCCCAGCCCCGCTCGGTGATCAAGCGGTTAATGGCGGCGCCGAGCGCCAGAGGGTCGCGTCCGTCGGCCCGCGCACCGGAGCGCAGGCCGCCCCCGCGCCGCGCCTGCTTCCTCTGCTGCGCCGCGTCCCCACGCGCGCGTGCCTGCTCCTTGGCTGCCCTCAGCGCCACACGCGCGAGGTCGACGCCGGAAGGCTCCGGAGCCTGCTTGGGAGCTCCAGGGCCGTCAGGGACGCTCTCGGACGGATTCCCGGACGGGTTCTCGCTCATACGCGCTCCACCGTCCCCTCAGCCACCGTGTACCGCGCCCCCGCCAGAACGGGCGGCACATCGTCGTCGACCGCGGCCGTCACCAGGACCTGCTCGCCGGGCGCGACCAGCTCCGCCAGCCGCTCACGCCGCCTGGCGTCCAGCTCGGCGAACACGTCGTCGAGGACCAGCACCGGCTCGTTGCCCTCGGCCCTGAGCAGGTCGTACGACGCCAGGCGCAGCGCCAGCGCATACGACCAGGACTCGCCGTGCGAGGCGTAGCCCTTGGCGGGCAACTGACCGAGTTTGAGAAGCAAATCGTCCCGATGAGGCCCTACGAGCGTGACGCCCCGCTCGATCTCCTGCTTACGGGCCTCGGCGAGCGCCGCCATCAGCTGCTCGAAGAGATCCTCGCGCGTGTGCGCCTCACCGGGAGCCGACGGCTTGTAGTCCAGCGCGACCGGGCCGCCGCCGGGGGCCAGCTGCTCGTACGCCTTGTCGGCCAGCGGTTGGATCGTCGCGATCAGGTCCAGGCGCTGGGCTAGCAGCTCGGCGCCGGCACGCGCGAGGTGCTGGTCCCAGACGTCGAGGGTCGACAGATCCATCGAGCGGCCGCCGTGCCTGCGGGCCAGCGCGGCCGACTTCAGAAGGGTGTTGCGCTGCTTGAGGACCCGCTCGTAGTCGGAGCGCACGCCCGCCATGCGCGGCGAGCGGGCGGTGATCAGCTCGTCGAGGAAGCGTCGCCGCTCGCCGGGGTCGCCCTTGACCAGCGCGAGATCCTCCGGCGCGAACAGCACGGTACGGACGATGCCGAGCACATCACGTGGCCTGACCTGCGAGGACCTGTTGATCCTGGCGCGGTTGGCCTTGCCCGGGTTCAGCTCCAGCTCGACCAGCTGCTGCCGGTCCCCCTGCCGCACCTGCGCCCGGATGACCGCCCGGTCGGCACCCATGCGCACCAGGGGCGCGTCGGAGGCGACACGGTGGCTGCCGAGGGTGGCGAGATAGCCGACGGCCTCCACGAGGTTCGTCTTGCCCTGGCCGTTGGGACCGACGAAGGCGGTGACGCCCGCATCGAGCGGGACCTCGACCCTGGCGTACGAGCGGAAGTCGGCCAGCGACAGATGCGTGACGTGCATGGTCGTTCGCCGACCTCCCCCAACATGTGGTTGAACCGTCCCCAGTTGTGGACAACCGGGCCACCCCCGAGGGTGCCAGGCCGGCATCCCCAGGGTGTGGATTACTTGTTCTCGTTTCTCGGTCTTGTCGTGCTCGGTCGTACGGCGCCCGGCGGGCTACTTCTTCTCCACCGCGTGGCCGCCGAACTGGTTCCGCAACGCCGCGATCATCTTCATCTGCGGCAAATCGTCCTGGCGGGACGCGAACCGCGCGAACAGCGACGCCGTGATCGCCGGCAGCGGCACCGCGTGGTCGATCGCGGCTTCCACAGTCCAGCGTCCCTCACCGGAGTCCTGTGCAAAACCCTTGAGCCTGTCGAGGTGCTCGTCCTCGTCGAGGGCGTTCACCGCAAGGTCCAGCAGCCAGGACCGGATGACCGTGCCCTCCTGCCAGGAGCGGAAGACCTCCCGGACGTCGGTCACGGAGTCGACCTTCTCCAGCAGCTCCCAGCCCTCCGCGTAGGCCTGCATCATCGCGTACTCGATGCCGTTGTGGACCATCTTCGCGAAGTGGCCCGCGCCCACCTTGCCGGCGTGCATCGCGCCGAAGTCGCCCTCGGGCTTCAGCGCGTCGAAGAACGGCTGCACCTTGGCGACGTCCTCCGCGTCCCCGCCGTACATCAGCGCATAACCGTTCTCCAGGCCCCAGACGCCGCCGGAGACGCCGCAGTCGACGAATCCGATGCCCTTGGCCGCCAGCTCCCGCGCGTGCCGCTCGTCGTCCGTCCAGCGGGAGTTCCCACCGTCCACCACGACGTCACCGGGCTCCAGGAGCTCGGCGAGCTCGTCGATCGTCGACTGGGTCGCGGCACCGGCCGGGACCATCACCCAGATCACGCGCGGGCCGGGGAGCTTACCCACAAGCTCTTCCAGGCTGTGGACATCCGCGAGGTCCTGGTTGCGGTCGTATCCGACGACGGTGTGGCCCGCGCGGCGTATCCGCTCGCGCATGTTGCCGCCCATCTTGCCGAGGCCGACGAGACCGAGCTCCATCAGTTGTTCCTTAGGTTGCTGTGGCGTATGAGGCACCTTCATGCCCACGCCAGAGCCTAAACCCGGACGCACGCGCACATCCGTGGGCATACGCGCTCATACGTACGCCCTCACCTGCGGCTTCTCAGAGGACCTCCCGAACGGGCCGGTGATCCACAGCCGTGCCGGGACTGTGGAGGAAGATCCGCGCCGAGTACCCGTCTCCGGACGAGCCGACGGCCGGGAAATCCACTGATTCCCCGGCCGCTGTGGACAACGTCAGCCGCTCAGACGCACCGGCATGATCAGGTACTTGTAGGCCTCGTCCGCCTCGGCGTCCAGCGCCGGCTTGCCGCTCAGCAGCGCGGGCTTGGTGGACGTCGTGAACGACAGCTGCGCCACCGGGGAGTCGATCGCGCTCAGGCCGTCCAGCAGGAACGTCGGGTTGAAGGCGATCGAGATGTCGTCGCCGTCCAGCTGGGCGTCAACCCTTTCCACAGCCTGTGCGTCATCGCTGGAACCGGCCTCCAGGATCAGCACGCCCTGCTCGAAGCTGAGCCGCACCGGGGTGTTCCGCTCGGCGACCAGGGCCACACGCTTGACGGCCTCCACGAAGGGGGCGGTCTCGATCACGGCGACGGAGTTGAACTCGGTCGGGAACAGCGTGCGGTACTTCGGGAGGTCGCCCTCCAGCAGACGGGTCGTCGTCCGGCGACCCGCGCCCTCGAAACCGATCAGACCCTCGCCCGCACCCGAGCCCGAGAGCGCCAACGTGACGCTGTCGCCGCTGGTCAGCGCCTTGGCGGTGTCCAGGAGCGTCTTGGCGGGGACCAGGGCGACCGCCGAGGCCTCCGGGTTCTCCGGCTTCCACAGGAACTCGCGGACCGCGAAACGGTAGCGGTCGGTGGAGGCCAGCGTGACGGTGTCGCCCTCGATCTCGATGCGCACACCGGTCAGGACGGGCAGCGTGTCGTCACGGCCGGCGGCGATGGCGACCTGGGAGGCCGCGGAGGCGAAGACCTCGCCGGGGACGGTGCCCGTGGCGGTCGGCATCTGCGGCAGGGCCGGGTACTCCTCCACAGGCAGGGTGTGGAGTGTGAATCGCGAGGAGCCGCAGACCACGGTCGCCCGTACACCGTCTGTGGAAATCTCCACCGGGCGGTTGGGCAGAGCGCGGCAGATGTCGGCGAGCAGCCGGCCGGAGACGAGGACCGTGCCCTCCTCCTCGACCTCGGCCTCGACGCTGACACGAGCGGAGACCTCGTAGTCGAAGCTCGACAGGCTCAGCTGACCGTCCTCGGCCTTCAGCAGGAGGCCGGCGAGGACAGGCGCCGGCGGACGGGCCGGGAGGCTGCGCGCCGCCCAGGCCACGGCCTCCGCGAGTACGTCGCGTTCCACCCGGATCTTCACTGTTGCCGCCTCCTGCTGTTGCCGGCGCTTCTCGCCCTGCCTGGCTTCGTCGTCTGTCGTGGTGTCGTCGGCCCCAGTGAGGGGAAGGACACCGGGAACAGTCTGACGCACCCCACTGACAGTAGGTGCCTCTCGGGGTCAAGTCGTGACGAGGGGCAGCCGGGAGCCGGACAGCGAGTTGTGCACAGGGCCCTCTTCGAAACGGATTCCCAGCTCTCTCTAGTTGGGAGTAGTAGTAGGGCCTGTGGATACCGTGGATAACCACGTTTTCCCAGTTCAGAGCAGAGATTTTGTCCACGGGCCCTGTGGGCGGAGGCAGTGGACAACCGAGCGTTTCTGTGGAGAACGGAAAGTTCTGCACACCCCATGCACAGCCTGGGGCGACTTCTCCCCAGCCCCGTCCCCAGCTTTGCTCACCTTTCCCACAGCCCGACCCGGCACCTTTGTGTGACGCCTTTCACTCGACCCGGTGAGGAGGCGCGTCGCGTTGCCGAACAGTGGACAGCGGTGTGGAGAAGCTGGGGATCGCTGGGGACAACTCGCCCCAGCCTGTGGGTTGTCGGTGGACAACTTCATGCACAGCCTGTGGATCTTCTCGCTGTCCACAGTCTGTGGAGATCGTTCGTCCACGAATCCACATGCAGTTGACCTGGTCCGATCGTCTTTCAACAGGGCCCGCTGTGGACACAGTCTGGACAACTTCCCAGTCCCCAGGGTGTGGACGCCAGAAAGTCACCGAATCTGTGGAGAGTGGCCGTAACCCGGCAGGTATTCGAACAGCCGAGGTCCGCGACATGACGAAGGGCGCCCCGGGATCTCGTCCCGAAGCGCCCTCAGTGACGTACGAGCGGCCCTCGCGGCCCGCCCGAGGCCGGCTCCGTCAGCCGTTCTTGATGCGGTTGGTGAGCTCGGTGACCTGGTTGTAGATGGAGCGCCGCTCGGCCATCAGATTGCGGATCTTGCGGTCCGCGTGCATCACCGTGGTGTGGTCGCGGCCGCCGAACAGCGCGCCGATCTTCGGCAGGGACAGGTCCGTCAGCTCGCGGCACAGGTACATGGCGATCTGCCGGGCGGTGACCAGCTGGCGGCCGCGCGAGCTGCCGCACAGGTCCTCGACCGTGAGGCCGAAGTAGTCGGCGGTGGCGCTCATGATCGCCGTGGAGGTGATCTCCGGGGTCGCGTCGTCGCCGCCGGGGATCAGGTCCTTGAGGACGATCTCCGTCAGGCCCAGGTCCACCGGCTGCCGGTTGAGCGAGGCGAAAGCGGTCACACGGATCAGCGCGCCCTCCAGCTCGCGGATGTTGCGCGAGATGCGGGAGGCGATGAACTCCAGTACCTCCGGCGGGGCGTTGAGCTGCTCCTGGACCGCCTTCTTGCGCAGGATCGCGATACGCGTCTCCAGCTCGGGCGGCTGGACGTCGGTGATCAGACCCCACTCGAAACGGTTCCGCAGCCGGTCCTCCAGAGTGACCAGCTGCTTGGGCGGCCGGTCGCTGGAGAGCACGATCTGCTTGTTGGCGTTGTGGAGCGTGTTGAAGGTGTGGAAGAACTCCTCCTGCGTCGACTCCTTGTCCGCGAGGAACTGGATGTCGTCGACGAGCAGGATGTCCATCTCGCGGTAGCGCTTGCGGAAGCTGTCGCCCTTGCCGTCGCGGATGGAGTTGATGAACTCGTTGGTGAACTCCTCCGAGCTCACGTACCGCACGCGCGTGCCCGGGTAGAGGCTGCGCGCGTAGTGCCCGATCGCGTGCAGCAGGTGCGTCTTGCCGAGTCCCGACTCCCCGTAGATGAAGAGGGGGTTGTAGGCCTTCGCGGGCGCCTCGGCGACGGCGACGGCGGCCGCGTGCGCGAAGCGGTTGGAGGCGCCGATGACGAAGGTGTCGAAGAGGTACTTCGGGTTCAGACGTGCCGTCGGCTCGCCGGGGCCGGGCGCCGGCGCGGGCTGCGCGGCCAGCGGACCGGGGGCGCCGGTGGCGGGCAGGCCGGGGCCGACGGGGCCGCCGCGGTGCACATGGCCGGAGCCGACGGGCGGCTCGGGCAGCTCACGGCGGCCGTCGCGGTCGTAGTCGGCGCGCGGCTGGTCGTAGTCGGGCCGCTGCTGCTCATATTCGGAGCGGTGCTTGTCGTAGTCGGAGCGGTGCTGCTCGTACTCCGAGCGGTGACCGTCGTACGGCGGCCGTTCCATCGGCTGCGGGCGGTAGTCCTGGGAGGGGCCGCCGTAGGAGTCCTGCTGGTACGGGTCCTGCTGGTAGGAGTCCTGCGACGGGGAGGCATAGGGGTCCCGCTCGGGGAAGCCGAGCCGCTGCTGCTGCCAGCTGTACTCGTCCTGTGTCGGACGCGGCCAGCTGCCGGGGGTGTGCTCGGGGCGCTGGTACTCGCCCGGGTAGGCCGGGCGTGCGGTGGGCAGCGGGTCGGCGGGGCCGGACATCTGGTCGTCGGCGCGGTGGCGGCCGTAGCTCTCGTACGACGGGAGCTCGGGCTCCTCGTAGCGGGGCTGCGGCGGGGGCTGGGGCGCAGGCGGGGCCGGGGGTTCGCCGGCGGAGTCGTCGACGGTGATCGCGATGCGGATCGGCCGGCCGCACTCGCGGCTCAGGGTGTCGCTGACGATCGGGGCGAGACGGCCCTCCAGTACGCCTTTCGCAAATTCGTTCGGTACGGCGAGCAGGGCGGTGTCCGCGACCAGCGCGAGGGGCTGGCAGCGCCGGATCCAGTGCTCGTCCTTGGTCTCCACTCCCTGCCCGCGGCCTTCACCGCCGAGAAGTTGCTCCAGTACTCGTGGCCACACTGCGGCAAGATCGGCAGGTACGTCAGCCACAGGGCACGCTCTCTCACAGGTCCCACGAACGTGTGATTGTGGGACGGGTCGGGATTCAATCGGGTGGAGCCAGAATCAAGGGGACAAGGGAACGAATCGGAGTCCAGCCACGGTAGTCAGGGCGGTGGGTGCGGTTCAAGTTGTTGTCCCCAGCCTGTGGATAGTGTCTCCCAGTGACCCCTGGTTTGACCGGATGGCGTAGCCGCGCGTACCGTAACCAGGTCGAGTTGTCGATGGCTGCTGCCGCCTGCCTCCGATGGGCACAGATCGCGTCAGGTGATCGGGAAGCGGTGCACTCGGGCGTAACTGCGAGCTACTCGTGGGCGCACGGTGACAGCCAGGACGGCACCCGCCAAACACCGATTTATCTCTGGAGCCCCCGAGTGAGCAAGCGCACCTTCCAGCCGAACAACCGTCGTCGCGCGAAGACCCACGGCTTCCGCCTGCGGATGCGCACCCGCGCCGGCCGCGCGATTCTCGCGAACCGTCGTGCCAAGGGTCGCGCCAGCCTGTCCGCCTGATCCTGATCAGGTCATGACGTCGTGCTGCCCACCGAGAACCGGCTGAGGCGGCGCGAGGACTTCGCGACCGCGGTACGACGGGGTCGCCGGGCAGGCCGCCCGACACTCGTCGTCCACCTTCGTAGCGGTGCCACGGACCCGCACGCGCCTGGGGAGAGCGCTCCCCCGACGCGTGCGGGTTTCGTCGTGAGCAAGGCAGTGGGTGGCGCGGTCGTACGGAACAAGGTGAAGCGCAGGCTTCGCCATCTGATGCGCGACCGAGTCGACCGGCTGCCCCCCGGTAGCCTGGTAGTCGTACGAGCGTTGCCCGGTTCGGGTGATGCCGACCATGCACAGCTGGCCCGAGACCTGGATGCCGCTCTGCAGCGGCTGCTGGGAGGGGGCGCGCGATGAAGTACCCACTGCTGGCTCTGATCAAGCTGTACCAGTGGACGATCAGTCCGCTGCTCGGGCCGGTGTGCAAGTACTACCCGTCGTGCTCCCACTACGGGTACACGGCCATCGACCGGCACGGTGCGATCAAGGGCACGGCGCTCACCGCCTGGCGCATCCTGCGGTGCAACCCGTGGTCACTGGGCGGTGTGGATCATGTCCCGCCGCGCAAGCGACCACGGTGGCACGAAATGGTGCGCAACGCGTGGCGCGCACGGAAGGGCGGGCCCTCCGCCGCCGAAACGGCCATCGAAGGTGAAGTTCCTTCAAGCCCGGCCGCAGAGACCCCGTCCCATGTCCAAGGAGCATGATTAGTGGACACGATTGCCAGCCTCTTCAGCTTCATCACGACACCCGTTTCCTGGGTCATCGTCCAGTTCCACACCGTGTACGGCGCCATCTTCGGCCCTGACACCGGGTGGGCCTGGGGCCTGTCCATCGTGTCCCTGGTGATTCTGATCCGTATCTGCCTGATCCCGCTCTTCGTGAAGCAGATCAAGGCGACCCGGGCCATGCAGACGCTCCAGCCCGAGATGAAGAAGATCCAGGAGCGCTACAAGAACGACAAGCAGCGTCAGTCCGAAGAGATGATGAAGCTGTACAAGGAGACGGGCACCAACCCGCTCTCCTCGTGCCTTCCCATCCTGGCGCAGTCGCCGTTCTTCTTCGCCCTGTACCACGTGCTCAACAGCATCGCGAACAATGACACCGTCGGTGTCATCAACCAGAGCCTGCTGGAGAGCGCGCAGAAGGCGCACATCTTCGGTGCCCCGCTGGCCGCGAAGTTCACCGACAGCTCTGCTGAGGTCGCCGCGCTCGACGCCTCGCTGACCACCGTCCGCATCGTCACCGCGGTCATGATCGTCCTGATGTCGGCGTCGCAGTTCTACACGCAGCGCCAGCTGATGACGAAGAACGTCGACACCACGGTGAAGACGCCGTTCATGCAGCAGCAGAAGATGCTGATGTACATCTTCCCGGTCATGTTCGCCGTCTTCGGCATCAACTTCCCCGTCGGTGTCCTCGTCTACTGGCTGACCACCAACGTGTGGACCATGGGCCAGCAGATGTACGTCATCCACAACAACCCGACCCCGGGTTCCAAGGCCCAGGCCGCGTACCTGGAGCGCTTGACCAAGCACGTCACGAACCACGGCAAGACCCGCCGCCGGGGCGAGCGCGCCATCGTCAAGGCCATCGTCGCCAAGGGCCGCGACCGCAACGAGTTCGAGCGCAAGTTCATCAACGGTCTGACCAAGGCCGGCCTCGCGGCGCAGGCCGACGGCACCGTGGTGAAGAGCGAGGGCGCCGTCGCCACCGTGACCGAGGACGGTACGCCGACCACGGCGACGCCCAAGCGTCAGCAGCCGAAGCGGCAGAGCAAGTCTCAGCGTCAGTCCGGTGGTCCGAAGCAGGCCGGCGAGCCGACCTCGCTGGAGAAGTCCGAGCCTCAGGACGCCAAGCCCGACACCGCCAAGAAGGCCGCGCCCAAGTCCGGCAGCAGCGGCCGCAGCAAGGCCCAGTCCGGGCAGCGCAAGGGCGGTCCGCAGCGCCCCAAGTCCCCGTCCAAGAAGTAAGAAGGAGCCCATCCCGTGACGGAAGGCACCACCTCCGCCGCTGCCGAGGGTGCAGACACCCTGACTCGCCTGGAGCAGGAGGGCGAGATCGCGGCGGACTACCTCGAGGGTCTGCTCGACATCGCCGATCTCGACGGCGACATCGACATGGATGTCGAGGCCGACCGCGCCGCTGTGTCGATCATCAGCGACGCGGGCAGCCGAGACCTGCAGAAGCTGGTCGGGCGTGAGGGCGAGGTGCTGGAGGCGCTTCAGGAGCTCACGCGCCTGGCCGTGCACCGGGAGACCGGGGACCGCAGCAGGCTGATGCTGGACATCGCGGGCTACCGGGCCAAGAAGCGGGCCGAGCTCTCCGAGCTGGGCGCCAAGGCCGCCGCCGAGGTCAAGAGCACAGGCGAGCCCGTGAAGATGAAGCCGATGACGCCGTTCGAGCGCAAGGTCGTGCACGATGCGGTGAAGTCGGCGGGCCTGCGGAGCGAGTCCGAGGGCGAGGAGCCGCAGCGGTTCGTCGTCGTACTTCCCGCCTGATCGGTCTCTACGTTTCTCCGGCCCCGTCTGTGCGCAGGCGGGGCCGAACTTTGTCAGCCTGTTAGTTCTGGTGGTTCTGGTGATCGGCGCCCGGAGCGCCGGCGCGGTACGGAAGGACGGTCCCCGTGACGGAGGCAGCGGAGCTCCCCCCTGTGCCCGAACAGGCACGTGAGGTGTTCGGCGATCGCTACGCTGATGCGGTCCGCTACGCCGAACTGCTCGCTGAGGCGGGTGTGCAGCGTGGCCTGATCGGCCCGCGAGAGGTGCCCCGTCTGTGGGAGCGCCATCTGCTGAACTGCGCGGTGCTTTCGGAGGTCGTTCCCGAGGGTGTGACGGTGTGCGACGTCGGCTCGGGGGCCGGTCTGCCCGGCATCCCTCTGGCACTGGTCCGGGAGGACCTGAAGATCACTCTCCTGGAGCCTCTCCTGCGGCGGACGAACTTCCTGACGGAGGTCGTGGAGCTGCTGGGGCTCGATCATGTGACGGTCGTCCGTGGTCGTGCCGAGGAAGTCATGGGGAAGCTGCCGCCCGTGCATGTGGTGACCGCTCGTGCCGTGGCTCCGCTGGACCGGTTGGCCACCTGGGGCATCCCTCTGCTGCGCCCGTACGGCGAGATGCTGGCGCTCAAGGGCGACACCGCGGAGGAGGAGCTGAAGAGTGCGGCGACCGCTCTGAGCAAGCTCGGTGCGGTGGAGACCTCGATCCTCCATGTGGGCGAGGGCGTAGTGGATCCGATGTCCACGGTCGTGCGCGTTGAGGTCGGGGAGAGCCCGGGCGGTGTGCGCTTCGCGGCGAAGCGGGCCAAGGCGGCCAGGACGGGACGTGCCCGTCGACGACGCTGATCCGTCCTGACGACGAGACGTACTCCACACAAGCTGGCAAACCTACCCATGCCGGAGTGTCGCGACAGTTCGGCCTCGGCTGCTGTGCATCGTGTTTCACGTGAAACGTCGCTCACTGCTGCACGGCATCATCAGCCGCGGCCGCGCCGCCGAACCGCGTGACCGAAAGCCCCTCGGTTCCCTGAGAGAGGGTGCTTCCGACAACTCTCCGTCCCCCGAGAGGGGTACGGAGGTTTCCACAGTGGTGGATTTCTCCACAGAACAACAGGCCTCACTGGTTCACGACCCCGAAGACATGGGAGGCTCTGTTCATAGCGAGCCTGAAGTCGAGGAGAGTGAATCCTTGCGGTCCGACGCCAACATCGCGGGACCGATGACCGATCCGGTCCCCGGTCCCCGTACCGAGTCGATGGGGGACGATGTTTCACGTGAAACACCGCCCCCGATGGACGACACTCCCATCGGTCGTGCTGCCCAACTGGCGGTGGAAGCTCTGGGCCGCGCCGGCGAGGGCCTGCCACGGCCCGAGCAGACCCGTGTCATTGTGGTCGCCAATCAGAAGGGGGGCGTGGGCAAGACGACGACCACCGTCAACCTTGCCGCGTCGCTCGCCCTGCATGGCGGCCGCGTACTGGTCATCGACCTCGACCCTCAGGGCAACGCGTCCACTGCCCTGGGGATCGACCACCACGCCGAAGTTCCTTCGATCTATGACGTGTTGGTCGAGAGCAAGCCGCTCGCCGAAGTCGTCCAGCCGGTCCCCGATGTCGAGGGTCTCTTCTGTGCCCCCGCCACGATCGATCTCGCCGGTGCGGAGATCGAGCTGGTGTCCCTGGTGGCACGTGAGAGCCGGCTCGAGCGGGCGATTCAGGCTTACGAGCAGCCACTCGACTACGTCCTCATCGACTGCCCGCCCTCGCTCGGTCTGCTGACGGTCAACGCGCTGGTGGCCGGGCAGGAGGTCCTGATCCCGATCCAGTGCGAGTACTACGCGCTGGAGGGTCTGGGGCAGCTGCTGCGCAACGTCGACCTGGTGCGGGGCCACCTCAACCCCGCCCTGCATGTCTCGACGATCCTGCTCACCATGTACGACGGCCGGACGCGGCTCGCGTCCCAGGTCGCGGATGAGGTACGCAACCACTTCGGCGACGAGGTGCTGCGGACGAGCATTCCTCGCTCGGTCCGTATCTCCGAGGCGCCTAGTTATGGGCAGACGGTGCTGACTTACGATCCAGGATCGAGCGGTGCCTTGTCCTACCTTGAGGCCGCACGAGAAATCGCGCTGAAGGGCGTCGGTGTCAGCTACGACCCGACGAACGGCCACTTCGGCGCCCAGAACAATCCGAGCATGGTGGAGGGGATCCAGTGAGCGAGCGACGGAGGGGTTTGGGCCGTGGACTCGGCGCACTGATCCCCGCGGCACCGACGGAGAAGACGGTGCCCCCGGCTGCGGTGGGGGGATCTGCTTCCGCCTCCCCGGCCGCTGTGCCGGTGCTGACCGACCGCGGGGTGGCCGCGGCCAAGGTGGCTACGCTGCCGCCTGTTTCACATGAAACAGAGGAGCATCCGCCGAGCCTCGTCGTGGAGGCGCCCGCCGCTCCCATGGGTGCTCACTTCGCGGAGATCCCCCTCGACGAGATCACGCCGAACCCGCGTCAGCCGCGTGAGATCTTCGACGAGGACGCGCTTCAGGAACTGGTTACCTCCATCCAGGAGGTCGGTCTCCTCCAGCCGATCGTCGTGCGGCAGATCGCTCCCTCGCGCTACGAGCTCATCATGGGCGAGCGCCGCTGGCGGGCCTGTCGTGAGGCCGGCCTCGAAGCGATCCCGGCGATCGTGCGGGCCACGGATGACGAGAAGCTTCTCCTGGACGCGCTGCTGGAGAACCTGCACCGCGCTCAGCTGAACCCGATCGAAGAGGCGGCTGCCTACGATCAGCTGCTGAAGGACTTCAACTGCACGCATGACCAGTTGGCTGACCGGATCGGCCGTTCCCGGCCTCAGGTCTCCAACACCCTGCGTCTGCTGAAGCTCTCGCCCAAGGTCCAGAACCGGGTGGCGGCCGGAGTGCTCTCCGCAGGCCACGCGCGAGCCCTCCTCTCTGTCGAAGACCCGGAGGAGCAGGAGCGGCTGGCCTACCGGGTGGTGGCCGAAGGCCTCTCCGTACGGTCCGTCGAAGAGATCGTGACCCTGATGGGCTCCCGGCCGCAGAAGACCCCGCGGGCCAGGGGGCCCCGGGCGGGCTCCGTTCCTTCGCCGGCGCTGTCCGACCTCGCGACGCGGCTCTCGGATCGCTTCGAGACGCGAGTGAAGGTCGAGCTGGGTCAGAAGAAGGGCAAGATCACCGTCGAGTTCGCCTCGCCGGAGGACCTCGAGCGCATCCTCAGCACGCTTGCTCCGGGCGAGAAGCTCGCCCTGCAGAAGAGCCTCCTCGCTGACGACGGCGACGAGGACATCGAGGGCTGAGGCTCACGGCCGGGCGGGTCAGCTGTCCGACTCGTTCATGCGGGCCGTGTCCGGTGTGTACCGGAACACGGCCCGCACTTTGCTTTCTGGCGGTATCGATGGAATCCCAACGTGGATACGATGCGATCGGGTATGGCGCATCCACCTGGCAGACCTCTTAGGGGAGGCGGGGTCCATGCGAACGGTGAGCCGCACCGGACTGGTGAGCGCGGGTCTTGGGCTGGGCGCGGTCGGCGGATTCGTCGGCAGCCTGCTCAGGGAACGAAGCGCCCTGACAGCCGCTCGCGATGCCGCGGGCGAAGGAAGCGAGGAACAGCCTTCATGGGGCGTCGGCTCGTACCGCTCACGCTGGACAACCTTCCGGACCTTCCCAAGCGCTGCCGCTCGTGTGTCTTCTGGGAGTTGGACCCGGTCAGCGGTGAGGCAGCGGTAAAGGCCGGCACGTCCGCACTGGAGAAGGAAGCCTGGATCTCCGCCGTCCTGTTGGACTGGGGCTCCTGCGGTCGAGTCGTCTACGTCGATGAAGTGCTGGTCGGCTTTGTGCTGTACGCGCCTCCGGCTTACGTCCCTCGTGCGACGGCTTTCCCCACGAGCCCTGTCTCGCCGGACGCGGTGCAGTTGATGACCGCGTTCATCATGCCGGGCTATCAGGGCCAGGGGCTGGGCAGAGTGATGGTCCAGACGGTCGCCAAGGATCTGCTGCGGCGGGGCTTCAAGGCGATCGAGGCCTTCGGTGACGCTCGGTGGAAAGAGCCGGCGTGTGTTCTGCCCGCAGACCATCTCCTGGCCGTGGGCTTCAAGACGGTCCGTCCTCACCCCACCTCCCCGCGGCTGCGGCTGGAGCTGCGGACGACGCTGTCCTGGAAGGAAGACGTGGAGATGGCGATCGACCGGCTGCTGGGCGCGGTGCAGAAGGAACCGGTACTGCGCCCCCTCTAAAGCAAATGGGCCAACCCGCTCGGGTTGGCCCATTCGTGTTTCACGTGAAACATCACTCGGCGATGAAGTCCTCGAGGTCGCGGAGGATCGCGGCCTTCGGCTTCGCGCCAACGATGGTCTTGGCGACCTCGCCGTTGTGGTAGACGTTCAGCGTCGGGATGGACATGACGCCGTACTTGGCGGCCGTACCCGGGTTCTCGTCGATGTTGAGCTTGACGATCTCGATCTTGTCGCCGTGCTCGGCGGCGATGGCCTCCAGCGACGGCGCGATCTGGCGGCACGGACCGCACCAGGCGGCCCAGAAGTCCACCAGGACGGGCTTGTCGCTCTTGAGGACGTCCTGGTCGAAGGAGTCGTCGGTCACGTTCTTCAGGGTGCCGGCCACGGCGGGCTCCTTAACTGATGGGGTGCGTGGGGAGGATGGGGGTCAGACAGAGGTCTTCTCGGGCTCGGCCTTCTCCTCGTCCGCGAGGGCGGCGAGGAAGCGCTCGGCGTCGAGGGCGGCGGAACAGCCGGTGCCGGCCGCGGTGATGGCCTGGCGGTAGGTGTGGTCGACCACATCACCGGCACCGAAGACGCCGGTGAGGTTGGTGCGGGTCGAGGGGGCGCTGACCTTGAGGTAGCCCTCCTCGTCCAGCTCCAGCTGGCCCTTGAACAGCTCGGTGCGCGGGTCGTGGCCGATCGCGATGAACAGGCCGGTGACCGCGAGGTCCGAGAGCTCGCCGGTCTTGATGTTGCGCAGCTTCAGCCCGGAGAGCTTCTGCTCGCCCTGGACCTCGGCCACCTCGCTGTCCCAGACGAACTTGATCTTCGGGTCGGCGAAGGCGCGCTCCTGCATCGCCTTGGAGGCGCGCAGGGTGTCCCGGCGGTGGACGATCGTCACGGACTTGGCGAAGCGCGAGAGGAAGGTCGCCTCCTCCATCGCGGTGTCACCGCCGCCGATCACGGCGATGTCCTGGTCCTTGAAGAAGAAGCCGTCACAGGTGGCACACCACGAGACGCCACGACCGGAGAGGGCGTCCTCGTTCGGCAGGCCGAGCTTGCGGTGCTGCGAGCCGGTCGCGACGATGACGGCCTTCGCACGGTGGACCGTTCCCGCGGTGTCGGTGACGGTCTTGATCTCACCGCTCAGGTCGACGTTGACGATGTCGTCCGGGACGAGCTCGGCTCCGAAGCGCTCGGCCTGGGAGCGCATGTTGTCCATGAGCTCGGGGCCCATGATGCCGTCCTGGAAGCCCGGGAAGTTCTCCACGTCGGTCGTGTTCATGAGCGCACCGCCGGCGGTGACGGCGCCCTCGAACACCAGCGGCTTCAGCGACGCGCGCGCGGTATAGAGCGCCGCCGTGTAGCCGGCGGGCCCGGAGCCGATGATGATCACGTTTCGGACGTCGCTCACGGCTTGATTCCTCGTCTCTGGAATACGTCGTCGGACCGGTGGGAGCCCCTTTCAGAACTCTCACCCCACCCAACGGATCCTAAGGGGCGCGCATTCCCACTGTGTCCGGGCACACGGTGAGGCCTCACCGTAGGGGTTGCCACGCTTGACGAAGACGAACCGCCGGCCTCTCAGGGACGCGCGTAGGACTCCGTCAGGAGAACCTTGGCACTGGTGGTCGACGGGTGTGTCACACAGTTCGCGTCGACGAGATAAGCGGTGACCTTGCTGGTGTCAGAGGCATCGGTGAGGACGACGAGCAGAACGTCCTTGCCCTGGAAGGTGCCCTCCTGTGCGGCGAGCGCCGGGTCATCGCGACCGATGCCCTTCTGGATGCACTCGGGCACGGTGATCTCCCGCAGGATCTTCGGGCTCTCGGTGTCGGGCCCGCCCCTCACGCCCATGCTCTCGTCCGGGCCGCGGGACTTGCCGATGTTGTTGCCGCTCGTGGCGAGGAGGTGGTCGACCTGCTTCTCCAGTTTCGCCGCCGAGAAGGTGTCGGCGGCGGTCTGCCCGCCCTCGGCCGTGGGACCGGATCCTCCGCCACCCATCAGTGAGGTCAGCAGTACGGTGCCGAGGCCCAGGGCGGCGGCCGTGAACGCGGCACTCAGGACGGCGACCTTGCGGCGTCCCGTCCTCTTGCGGTCCTTGCGGCCGGGGCCGGTGGTGGAGGAGCGGGCGTGGCCTGCCGGGCGATCCGCTGCTGCCGATGTTTCACGTGAAACATGCGTGCCGTCGTCCTCAGTGGACCTGCCGCCGTCGGCAGCGGAGACCGCACGGGGGCCGCCGGCGGGCGCAGGCGCGTCGGCCTCATGCGGCGTCGTCGCGTTCAGCAGGGCCTCCGCGGCGAGCGCGGCGTCGATGCGCTCCGCGACATCCGAGGGCATCCGTGCCGGGCCGGGCAGCGTGCCGAGCAGTCCCCGGATCTCTTCCAGCGAGGCGTGGACGTCCGCGCACAGCTCGCACTCGTCCAGGTGCCGGCGTAGATCGGCGGTCCTGGACGGAGGGAGGAGGCCCTCGGTGAGGTCGGAGATCTCGGCGACGTCCGGGTGCCCGGCCATGTCTGTCGTGGATGTCACGCTCGCCCACCTCCGCCCTTCACTGCGGCTGAATCACTCGGCCCTGTATCGCGCGGATCCGTGTCCTGTGACCTACTCGCCTTCGGACCCGCTGCCGGTGGGACGGATGTCCCGTGCGTCCGGTTCCGCCTCTCGTCGGGATCCTTGCCGCCACCGGCGCTTTCCGGCCG
Organism: Streptomyces coerulescens; assembly: GCF_042657965.1. Classification (NCBI taxonomy): domain Bacteria; kingdom Bacillati; phylum Actinomycetota; class Actinomycetes; order Kitasatosporales; family Streptomycetaceae; genus Streptomyces; species Streptomyces coerulescens. The sequence continues at coordinate 271,011 of NZ_JBHSKM010000004.1, read as the reverse complement.
CAGATGGGTGAGGAGAGGCAGAAGTCTGGCTCTGCCCCGTGCACACCGACTCTTGATCGTGCCCGTCGGGACGTCGAGAACCCGAGCGGCCTCGGCGACGGGGTAGCCCTGCATGTCGACCAGGACGAGGGCCGCCCGCTGGTCGGGCGGGAGCGTGCCGAGCGCTTCCAGTAGCTGGCGGTGCAGATCGTTGCGCTCCGCGGGAGCCGAGGCGGATTCGTGCGGCTCCAGGAGCTGCTCCAGGCGCTCTGTGTCGTCGACCGGGGACGTCTTCCGGGAGGCCGCCTTGCGGGCGCGGTCCAGGCAGGCGTTCACCGTGATGCGGTGCAGCCACGTGGTGACGGCCGACTGGCCCCTGAAGGTGTGGGCGGCCCGGTAGGCGGAGACGAGGGCGTCCTGGACGGCGTCAGCGGCCTCCTCGCGGTCACCCAGCGTCCGCAGCGCCACGGCCCAGAGGCGGTCGCGGTGACGCCGCACGATCTCCCCGAAGGCGTCGGGGTCTCCCTCTACATGCAGGGCGAGGAGGTCCTGATCGCTTGCGTCACCGTATGCGCTGCCATCGGCCATCGGACCCCCCTCCCTTCGCCTGCGGTCAGTCGTCAGCCGGTGAACTTCACGTCGGTGACGGCCTGCTTGTAACCGGCACTGCTGTAGCCGTCCGAAGGAGCGTTCGGCACGGCTGTGATCCACAGAAGTACGTACTGCGTCTTCACCGCCTTCGAGGCTTTCACGGTGAGAGAGGTACCGTCCGTCGTGGCGGTTCCGATCTGCGTCATCCCGTCGATCCCTGTCGAGGGGGACAACGAGTCGGTGGCGTACAGGACGACGGTCGTGCGATCCCCGGCGTACTTGAGCCCTATCGACGCGGTGGAGATCTTCTCGGACGAGCCGAGTTCGTAGACGATGCCCACGCCCGGCTTGTACGGGGCGAGTGTCGGGCCGGCGTTGTAGCGCTTGGTGCGCCAGTAGGTCGAACTGTCACCGTCGTAGGTGTTGTCGACGTCGCCCGGCGCCTGGGCATCGCCGCTCACGACGTACTCCTGAGCTCCCTCGACCTTGACCGGCTTGGCCGGCTTGTTCGCGTCGCTGCCCTTGTCGCCGTCGTCCGTCGTCTGCGTCTGGTTGGAGTCCTCGGACTTGCCGCCCTGATCCATCAGCGCGTCCGCCAACTGCCAGCTGCCCAGGCCCAGAGCTGCGATGAGGAGGGCCGAGACGGCCCACTTCAGGGCCTTGCCGGTGCGGCTCTGCAGCGGGGGCGGCGGAGCCGGCATCTGCTGGGTGGCGCCGGGACGCGTTTGGCGGCCGTAGGTGCCCTGCTGGTACGTCGTGCGCTGATAGTCCGGCGGGGCCGTGAACGAGGGCTCCGGCGGGCGGATGCGGGGCATCTCGCCGATCGCCTTCACCAGTTCCTCCGGCGTGGTGCACGCGGACTCGTGGCGGGAGGCGGTCGCACCGTCGTTGGCCAGCGCCCGCATGGCGAGCTCGGACAGCCCACGGTGGACACCGGCACGCACCTGGTCGGGCGCGATCAGCCCGACGTCCTTGGGCAGCCCGGACAGGCCGTAGGCGTCGCTCTCGTACGGCCAGCGCTGGGCGAGCGCGGCGTACAGCAGGGCGCCGATGGCCTCCGTGTCGGTGCGCTGCGGGGTGTCGGAGCTGATGCCCCGAAGCGCGGCGTTCACGGCGAGGCCGCGGATGCGCCACTGGCCGGTGGAGGTGCGCAGCACGGCATTCGGGTTGAGCCGCAGATGGGCGAGACCCTCGCGGTGGGCGGCGGCCATGGCCGCGGACACCTGGGTGACCATCTGGTAGGCGTCGTACACCTCCAGCGGACCGGAGGCGAGAAGGGTCGTCAATTCCGTGGCGTCAGGGAGCCATTCGTGGACGACGTAGACGAGGTCGTTCTCCTCCACGGCGTCGAGCACCTGGACGAAGCGCGGATCACCGAGCAACGCGGAGGAGCGGGCCGCGGCCAGAACGGAACGCGCCCGTGCGTGGTCCGCGGGCAGGATGTGCACGCCGACGGCGCGACGGAGTTTCTCGTCGACCGCACGCCAGCTGCTGAAACCGTCCAGACGGGTGACGCACTCCTCGAGGCGGTACCGTCTGGCGAGTTTGTGGCCGCTGTGCAGTTCGGGCGGTGAGACCTTCCCGGGACCCTCGGTCCCGCCACTCCCCTGTGCCTCGTCGATGTCCGTGTCCCGCTCCCGATTCTTGGCCACCCCGTCGGCCGTGGACTGGTCCGCCTGGGCGGTCAGCGGCTCGTCGCCGCTGTTGTCTGCCACGTCGACGGCAGCCGTGCTCCGTTCCGCCACCGTCGTTCCTGCCTCCCCATCCATTGCGCGCCGTTGGACCTCGTGCGCGCCGTCCGACGCCGAAACCAATTGTGCCCACAGTCCGCCGCTATGCACGACACACGATGGCGGACGATGGTTGTGCGCGTACCCCGGTTCAGCGACCCAGACGCCCGCGAACCATGCCGACCAGTGAGTTGAGCTCGTCGATCCGCATCCTGCGCGCAGCGACGAAGAAGACTCCGAGCAGTACCGCTCCACCGGCCAGGAGAGCGGCGAAGGAACCCAGCGCGCCCTGGCCGAGCGTCCGGGTGACTCCGTAGCAGGCCGCGCCGCTCAGCAGCGCCGCGGGTACCGAGGCGATGCACAGCCTGGTGTACGTCCGCATCACCCGGGTGCCGTCGAGGTCGCCGCCGAGCCGCTTGCGCAGCCGGCTCCAGGCGACACCGACGCCGATCGCGTAGGCCAGGCCGTACGAGGCGGCCATGCCGACCACGGCCCAGCGGGCCGGCAGCACGAGATAGCAGAGCACCGACGCCCCCGCGTTGCCCGCGGCCACGATGACCGTGTTGTAGAAGGGGGTGCGGGTGTCCTCGTAGGCGTAGAAGGCGCGCAGTACGACGTACTGCACCGAGTAGGGGATCAGGCCGAGGCCGAAGGCCATCAGCATGAAGCCCATGTTGGTGGCCTCGCTCGTGCCCGAGGAGCCGAACATCAGGGTGCACATCGGGATGCCGAGCGACACGAATCCGAAGGCGAGCGGCACGATCGCCACGGCTGTCGTCCGCAGGCCCTGGGAGATGTCGTCCCGGACGGCGCCAGGGTCGTCCTCGGCGGCCGAGCGCGAGATGCGCGGCAGCAGGGCCGCCATCAGGGACACGGTGATGATGGCCTGCGGCAGGCCCCAGATCAGCTGGGCGTTGGCGTAGGCGGCGAAGCCGGTGCCGTCTTCGTCGGAGGCGATGCCGGCGGCCGTGGAGAGCTGGGTGACCACGAGCGCGCCCGCCTGGTTGGCCAGGACGAACAGGATGGTCCACTTGGCGAGCACGGCCGCTTTGCCGAGGCCGTGGCCCCGCCAGTCGAAGCGCAGCCGCAGCCGGAAGCCGGTCTCGCGCAGATACGGGATCATCGCCAGCGCCTGGACGACCAGTCCGAGCAGGACGCCGATGCCGAGGAGCCGCTGGCCCTCCGCCGGGATGTTCGTGACCGCCATGCCGGAGTGCTCGGCGGTGCCGTACACCCACAGGAACATGCCGAGCGTCACGATGATGACGATGTTGTTCAGGACCGGGGTCCACATCATCGCGCCGAAGCGGCCGCGCGCGTTGAGGATCTGGCCCATCACCACATGGACGCCCATGAAGAAGATCGAGGGCAGGAAGTAGCGGGTGAAGGTGACCGCGACGTCGTTGGCGGCGGGGTCGTTGGCGACCTTGGTGGACAGCGCGCTGACGAGCATCGGCGCGGCGTACATCGCGAGCGCGGTCAGGGCGGCGAGCGCCACCATCACCAGCGTCAGCAGACGGTTCGCGTAGGCCTCGCCGCCGTCCTCGTCGTCCTTCATGGCGCGCACGAGCTGCGGCACGAAGACGGAGTTGAGGCCGCCGCCGACGGTCAGGATGTAGATCATCGTCGGCAGCTGGTAGGCGACCTGGAAGGAGTCGCCGAGCAGGCCGAGGCCCAGTGCCGAGACGATCAGCATGGACCGGACGAAGCCGGTGAGCCGGGAGACCATCGTCCCCGCCGCCATCACGGCGCTCGACTTCAGCAGACCTCCGGCCCGGCCGGCCTTCTTCCCGGTGGGCGCGGGCGCAGGTGCGGGCGTAGGAGGGGCCGTCTCGGCGCCCGCGGGGGGCGCAGGGACCGCGGCGGGGGCGGGAGAAGGTGCCGGGACCGTGGGCTGTGCCTGGTACTGCGGGTGGCCGCCCTGCTGCTGGTCGCGGAAGAGGTGCGCGAAGGCGTCGTGCTCCTGCTGTTCCCCGCCGGAGTGTGAGACGAGGTCGTCGACGCCCACGTACTGGGTCGTCCGGGGGTCGTCACCGTACGGCAGGTACTGGGTCGGGCCCTCCGGCTCCGGCGCCGGGGTCTGGGCCCACACGTGCGGGTCGGGGGCGTAGGGCGACTGGGGCGGCTGGGAATAGAGGGGCTGCTGGGGCGGGTATGTGCCCGGCGGGGGCGGCGGGTGCGCGGCACGGTCGTACAGCGCCTCGGCGACCGGGTCCTGGGCGGAGAGCTCCTGGCCCCGGTAGGGGTCCTGGTCGTAGGCGTCCTGGAGGTACATGTCCGCGGGCTGCTGCGGCGGCACCTGGCCGGGCTCGGGCGGCGGGCCCTCGGGGTGCCCCGAGCTGCCCGCAGCCTGGCCGCGGTCACCGTCGTACGGCGCGTTCATGGCTACCCCACCTCATCGTCCCGGGCCCACCGGCCACGACATCGCTCAACGGTCCACTCTCTCACCCGTGCCGGACGGGTCGGCGCTTTCCGCTGCGGTGTCCGGTGTCGGGTCACTCGGCTGCTCCGGGGCGCCTTCCCCGTCACCGGTGCGGGACTCCTCCTTGAGAACGTCCTCGGGTGTGAGACGGTCCGCGGGGGTTTCCGGGTTCTCCGGATCGTCGTCCGCGCCCGTCTCCTGCGGGCCGTCCTCCTCCGCGTCACGGGCCGCGGCGCGCTTGCGCTGCGTGTACATCCGGAACCCGGCGAGGACCAGCAACAGGAAGCCGCCGCCGATGACCAGCATCACGGTGGCTGTGAACTCGGTGACCTTCACCTCGAAGGTGACGGGCAGACCGTACGCCTGGCCGTCCTCCGTGTACAGCTGGGCGATCACCCTGGCCTGGCCGTTGGCCTGGGCCGAGGTGGTGAACTTCACCGTCTGGCTGTGTCCGCCGGAGACCGAGACGTCCTGCTCGTCGTAGGCGTCGCTGCCGATCTCCAGACGCCTCGGGCTCGTGGAGGTGAGCCGCAGCACCAGGTGCTCCACGCCCTGGACCAGGTTGTTCTGCACGGTCACGGGGATCGTGGCGCTGCGTCCCGAGAGCTTGATCTCGGACTTCTCGATCAGGGTGACCTGATCGGCCAGGGAGTTGATGTACGCCTCGATGGCGTTGCGGGAGTCGGCCGCCTCCGCAGAGCGGCCGCGCCAGGAGGTGGACATCTCGCGGTTCATGGCCCGGCCGAAGGGGGTCACGACGCGGGACGGGTCGCTGAGGATGACCTTGAAGTTGTCGAGCTTGTTCTGCGTCGTCGCGATCTGCTCGAAGGCGGCGCGCGGCAGCTCCTGCTTGCGCAGCGAGGAGGGGTACCTGGAGGCCGGCGGCACCTTCGTGGTGGCGCCGGAGTCCGGCTTGGCCGTGGCCGCGGCCGTGAGCTCCTGGGACTGGGACCAGGACCCGCCCTGGAGCGCGGTCACCGCCGCGGCCATCGCCTGGGCCTGGCTCGCCGTCGGCATCCGCTGGGGGGCGAAGACGATGCTGCGCTGCTTGTCCGACTGGAGGTTCAGGGCCAGGCTCTGTGCGAGGAACCTCTGGACGGCCAGCGTGGAGCTGGAGGCTCTGGTCAGGTTGCCCTGGAACACCGTCGACATGCGTGCGTCCGCGACGACCGCCGTCGTGCCGCCGCCGATGGGGCGGGCCGCGGAGGGCGTGTAGGGCAGGCCGCCCGTCTCGATGAGGCTGTCGCTGCGGGCGATCACCTTGTCCGCGCCGGCGGAGGTGGCGACCTTGACGATGGACGGATCGACGGCGCCGTTCACAGGCCAGGCGAAGTCGGTCGTCGGTTCCACATGGAGCACCGATTCGACGGTGTCGGCTGCGACGTCGGTGGCCTCCTTGAGGTGGCTCAGGGAGCCGGTGACGTTCGTGCCGTTGTGCGCGAGGGAGGCCAGGTCCGGGTCGGCGAAGGGCAGGGCGACGACCTCCTTGTCCTGCACCGCCTCCTGGAGCTCGGACAGCCACTGGTTGGCGACACCCTGGTGGGTGCCCGCCGTCGTCGTGTCGCCGTCGCCCTGGACGCGGTAGCTCTCCGTCATCGCGTCCACGGAAGCCAGCAGGTCGGGATCGATCACCCAGGTGACGTCGAGTTCCTTGCCGAGCGACACCATCTGCTGGAGGCGCCCACCGGGGGAGATCTCCTTGGCGAGGTCGTCGTCGCGGAAGACGGGCGTCTGGGACTCGTCGGATCCCGTCTGTGCCGTCATGTGGGACGTGGAGATGAGCGGCCACAGAACCGTCGTCTTCGTCTTGGTGTCCGCTCCGTCCGGCTGCCACGGCAGGAACGTCCGCTCGATGCCCAGCACCTGGTTCCAGGGCCGCGCCGCCGTCTCACCGGACAGGGAAACGGAGAACTGGTAGACCCCGTCGCCGCCGAGGTCGAGCTTGTCGACCGGCACCGAGATGCTGAAGTTCTGGGAGACCCCCGGGGTGAGCTTCGCGAACTCCTTGACGTACTTCCCGCCCACCGGGGATCCGTCGAGCCCCTGCTGGTAGTCGGTGCGCCCGACGACCGTGTCGACGTCCGAGCGGGTGTTCAGGAGGCCCCCGAGCCGCAGGTCCACCTGCGCGTCGGTGACGGGCTGCTTGCCCTTGTTGGTCACCGTGCCGGACACGGTGACGGTGTCGTCCTCACCGGGCACCGTCGGAGTGAGCGAGTCCACAGCGACGTCGACGGTGTTCGAGCCGGAAGCGGCCTTCAGGGAGTCCTGTCCGACCGCGTGTGAGGGCGCCGCGGCGGGCAGCTGGAGCAGGCCGGCCAGAAGTGGCGCCCCGGCGAACAGTGCTCCGGTGCGCCGCACCCAGCGGCGGGCAGGTGAGGGACTCATCCCCAGGAAGTCTGCCGCCTCGGCCACGCGCTCGCCCGTCCCTCGTCGTCGTCAGTGGTCGTCGGAATGTGCGTCCACGCATGGTAACGATGCGCGCTGAGGGGAAGTGCCGCGGACTGCCCCCCAAGATCGGCCCGAGGAGCCGGCCTGTCCCGTATGTGCATTTATAAGGGGAGGGCCGTCACCAAGTCGTAAAGGTAGTGACCGGCAGCCCCTCGGTCGCCTCGGCGGAGGCGCCTGTGTGCGCCGAGTGCACGTTTAATGGAGGCGCCCGCGCATGCCCGGGCCACGTACCCTCTTCTGTTGTGCCGAACGCCAACGAAGACAAGTCCAGTGCCCTGAGTCAGGTGCAGCACCGCGCGGTGAGTGAACTGCTGCGGGTCGCGCCTGTCGCCGACGACCTCGCCCGCCGTTTCAAGGACGCCGGGTTCTCACTCGCGCTGGTCGGCGGATCGGTCCGGGACGCGCTCCTCGGTCGGCTCGGCAACGATCTGGACTTCACCACCGACGCTCGTCCCCAGGACGTGCTGAAGATCGTGCGCCCCTGGGCGGACGCGGTGTGGGAGGTGGGGATCGCCTTCGGCACGGTCGGTGCACAGAAGGATGCCCGCGTCGGAGACGCTGATCGACGCTTTCAGATCGAGGTGACGACCTACCGCTCGGAGGCGTACGACCGGACTTCACGCAAGCCCGAGGTGTCGTACGGCGACTCGATCGAGGAGGACCTCGTCCGGCGTGACTTCACGGTCAACGCGATGGCGGTCGCCCTGCCGGAGAAGCAGTTCGTCGACCCGCACGGTGGGCTGGAGGACCTCGCGGCGCGTGTGCTGCGCACCCCGGGTACGCCGGAGGCGTCCTTCTCCGACGACCCGCTGCGCATGATGCGTGCGGCGCGCTTCGCGGCCCAGCTCGACTTCGACGTGGCCCCCGAGGTGGTGACGGCCATGAAGGAGATGGCCGAGCGGATCGAGATCGTCTCGGCCGAGCGGGTTCGGGACGAGCTGAACAAGCTGATTCTCTCCGCCCACCCGCGCAAGGGTCTGACGTTGCTGGTCGACACCGGTCTCGCCGACCATGTGCTGCCCGAGCTGCCGGCGCTGCGGCTCGAGAGCGACGAGCATCACCGTCACAAGGACGTGTACGAGCACACGCTGATCGTCCTGGAGCAGGCGATGGCGCTGGAGGAGAACGGTCCCGACCTGGCCCTCCGGCTGTCCGCTCTGCTGCACGACATCGGCAAGCCGCGCACGCGTCGCTTCGAGAAGGACGGCCGGGTCTCGTTCCATCACCATGAGGTGGTCGGCGCGAAGATGACGAAGAAGCGCATGACGGCGCTCAAGTACTCCAACGAGCTGGTGAAGGACGTCTCACGTCTGGTCGAACTCCACCTGCGCTTCCACGGCTATGGCACCGGGGAATGGACGGACTCCGCCGTGCGACGCTACGTCCGCGACGCCGGCCCGCTCCTGGACCGTCTGCACAAGCTGACACGCTCGGACTGCACGACGCGTAACAAGCGCAAGGCGGCGGCTCTGTCCCGCGCCTACGACGGCCTGGAGGAGCGGATCGCTCAACTGCAGGAGCAGGAGGAACTCGATTCCATCCGCCCCGACCTCGACGGCAACCAGATCATGGAGATCCTCGGCGTCGGGCCGGGGCCGGTGATCGGCAGCGCGTACAAGCACATGCTGGAGCTTCGGCTGGAGCATGGGCCGATGGGGCATGACGATGCGGTGGCGGCGCTCAAGGAGTGGTGGGCCGAGCAGAGCTGAGCCCTGGGAAGTGCGGCATGTTTCACGTGAAACATGCCGCACCCGGATACGCCGAGGGGCGATGTTTCACGTGAAACATCGCCCCTCGGCGTCTGGGAAAAGACTTACTTGGAGGACGCGAGTTCCTCGAGGCACAGGGTGAAGTTGTCTCCGTCACCACTCTGCGTGTACTCGGCGTACTTCGTGCGGTCGCATCCGCCGCCGCTGCCGTCCTTCTTGTCGGCGACCTTGTACGCGGCCTTGGAGTCGCCGCATTCCACGACCTCGAGGTCGGGGTCGGTGACGCTGTTCGGGTTGCCGATGCTCATGCAGTCGCCAACCTCCGCCGTGTTGGCGTCGTCCCGGCTGGCTATGAAGCCGCCGATGACCACACCGGCGACGACCACGGCCACGACGATGTTCTTGATCTTCTTGAAGGTCCACTTGCGCTCGGGCTGCGGCGGAACCGGCGCGTACGGCGCCCCCTGCTGAGGGAACCCCGGCTGACCCGGCTGCTGCGGGTACGGGGCCTGGCCCTGCGGCGGCTGACCCTGGGCGTACGGGTTCTGGCCCTGAGCGAATGGATTGCCCTGCGGCGGCGTTGTCACTTGGGGGTCCCCCTAGAACATGGGTGCGTGATCGCGAACAATGGCGCGATGTAAGACGGACGTAAGCTACCGGGCCCCGCTGACAACTCTGTACTCGGGAGTGCCTCTGTGTCATTGATGTGACACAGACCGATGCTCAAAGCGGGCCATAGCCGCAGCAACTGCCGCGTAGATAACGGCGACTGTGACAATGAGGGGGGCTGAACGGCCGTCCGGCGGAAGCATCAGAGCCGCCACTCCGGCCGCTCCCACGAAGGCGACGTTGAACAGCACGTCATAGACGGAAAAGGTTCGGCCCCGGAAGCCGTCCTCGACCGAGGACTGCACGATCGTGTCCGTCGAGATCTTCGCGCCCTGTGTCGTCAGGCCGAGCACGAAGGCCGCCACCAGCATGGGAGTTGCGGCGAAGGGCAGGCCGAGGGCGGTCACCAGGACGGCGGCGATGCCCGCGCATACGGCGATCCAGCGGCCGGGGCCGAGCCGCGCGGCGGCCCAGGGGGTCACCACGGCCGCCGCGAAGAAGCCGGCGCCGGAGAGGGCCAACGCCAGCCCCAGCAGGGCGAGTCCGTCATCGGCGTTGGAGGAGAAGGCGTACCGGCACAGCATCAGCAGCATGACGAGCAGAGCGCCGTAGCAGAAGCGCATCAGCGTCATCGTGAAGAGCGCCCAGGCGGCCTCGCGGCGCGGCGGAGCGGAGAGATGGCGTACGCCTGCCGCCAGGTCGCGGGCGGTGCCGGAGAGCGCTGCCCCGAGATCTGGCTGCACCAACTCGCGATCGGGGCCGAGCAGTTCCGGCGCCATACGCAGTGCGGCCAGCCCGGCGCACAGATACAGCGCGGCTCCCAGCAGCACCACGGCGGCATCGGAGTCCCAGACCACCAGCCGTACGACGAAGGCCAGGCCGGCTCCCGCAGTCGCGGCGAGCGTTCCGGCGGTCGGGGAGAGCGAGTTGGCGATGACGAGCCGCTCTCCGTCGACCACACGTGGCAGCGCGGCGGACAGGCCGGACAGAACGAAGCGGTTGACGGCGGTGACGCACAGGGCGGAGGCGTAGAACAGCCAGTCCGGGACCTCGGTGACGATCAGGGCGGCGGTCGCCGAGGCGAGCAGGGTGCGCAGCAGGCTGCCGTACAGCAGGACCTGGCGGCGGCGCCAGCGGTCAAGCAGAACGCCCGAGAAGGGGCCCACCAGGGAGTACGGCAGGAGCAGCACCGCCATGGCGGAGGCGATCGCGGTGGCCGAGGTCTGCTTCTCCGGGGAGAAGACGACGTAGGTGGCGAGCGCGGTCTGGTAGACGCCGTCGGCGCCCTGGGAGAGCAGGCGTACGGAGAGCAGGCGCCGGAAGTCCCGGAAACGCAGCAGGACCCGCAGGTCGCGTACGACGGACATGGGGCACAGCCTCACATACGGGAGGGTCCCCGGGCGGTACAACCCGGGGACCCTCCACAGCCCTGGCAGGAGCGTTTCGATGCAGCGCCGTCTGCTTAGCGCTCGACCTCGCCCTTGATGAACTTCTCGACGTTCTCGCGGGCCTCGTCGTCGAAGTACTGGACCGGCGGGGACTTCATGAAGTAGCTGGACGCCGACAGGATCGGGCCGCCGATGCCCCGGTCCTTGGCGATCTTCGCGGCGCGCAGGGCGTCGATGATGACGCCGGCGGAGTTCGGGGAGTCCCAGACCTCGAGCTTGTACTCCAGGTTCAGCGGGACGTCGCCGAAGGCACGGCCCTCGAGGCGGACGTAGGCCCACTTGCGGTCGTCGAGCCAGGCCACGTAGTCGGACGGGCCGATGTGGACGTTCTTCTCGCCGAGCTCCCGGTCGGGGATCTGCGAGGTGACGGCCTGCGTCTTGGAGATCTTCTTGGACTCGAGGCGGTCACGCTCGAGCATGTTCTTGAAGTCCATGTTGCCGCCGACGTTCAGCTGCATCGTGCGGTCCAGGACGACACCGCGGTCCTCGAAGAGCTTCGCCATCACGCGGTGCGTGATGGTCGCGCCGACCTGGGACTTGATGTCGTCGCCGACGATCGGGACGCCCGCCTCGGTGAACTTGTCCGCCCATTCCTTCGTACCGGCGATGAAGACCGGCAGCGCGTTGACGAAGGCGACCTTGGCGTCGATGGCGCACTGGGCATAGAACTTCGCCGCGTCCTCGGAACCGACGGGCAGGTAGCAGACGAGGACGTCGACCTGCTTGTCCTTGAGGACCTGGACGACGTCGACCGGGGCCTCGGCGGACTCCTCGATGGTCTCTCGGTAGTACTTGCCGAGACCGTCGAGGGTGTGACCGCGCTGGACGGTCACGCCGGAACGGGGCACGTCGCAGATCTTGATCGTGTTGTTCTCGCTCGCGCCGATGGCGTCCGCGAGGTCGAGGCCGACCTTCTTCGCGTCGACATCGAACGCGGCGACGAACTCGACGTCCTTGACGTGGTAGTCGCCGAACTGCACGTGCATGAGGCCGGGGACCTTCGACGCCGGGTCGGCGTCCTTGTAGTACTCGACTCCCTGAACCAGCGACGCGGCACAGTTGCCCACGCCGACGATGGCTACGCGAACCGAACCCATTCCGGTTGCTCCCTGTGTGTACGAGTGAGTTCCTGAGTGGAACTCACGTGGCGGTGTCGCCGGGCGTATCCGGCCGGGGGTCGTCCCCCGGCCGGGGCAGGCCGCCCGGCGCTCCAGTGGTGTTGTCCTGCGAGTCGGGCCCCCCGGAGGCGGAACCCCTCAGGTCCCGTCCGGCCCGCTCGCTCTCGATGAGCTCGTTCAGCCAGCGCACCTCGCGCTCCACGGACTCCATCCCGTGGCGCTGAAGCTCAAGCGTGTAGTCGTCGAGGCGCTCCCGGGTGCGCGCCAGAGAGGCGCTCATCTTCTCCAGGCGCTCCTCCAGCCGACTGCGACGGCCCTCCAGCACGCGCATGCGCACGTCCTGGGGTGTACGTCCGAAGAAAGCGAATCGGGCAGCGAAATGCTCGTCCTCGTACGCATCGGGTCCGGTCTGGGAGAGCAGCTCCTCGAAGTGCTCCTTACCTTCCGCCGTCAATCGATAGACGATCTTGGCGCGACGGCCCGCGAGGGGTGCGGCGAGCGCGTCCTCGGTGGTGTTCCCCGGTTCCTCGATCAACCAGCCGTTGGCGACCAGCGTCTTGAGGCAGGGATAGAGCGTGCCGTAGCTGAACGCACGGAACACGCCCAGCGACGTATTGAGTCGTTTGCGCAGCTCATAGCCGTGCATCGGGGACTCGCGCAGCAGTCCGAGTACGGCGAACTCGAGGATCCCGGAACGTCGGCTCACCCCTCGCCTCCTCGTCGTATCTCGCGCTGATGTATCGACTCGATACATCAAGACGATAGAACGGCCTTCCGCACGCGACAAGTGGGGGAACGGTGAACGGGATCACATCAACGATTCATGTGGAGCGAGTTGCCTGATTTGGGGTGAAGTTCGGGGCTAGGAGGACTTTGACGGTGCGTAGTCTGTGCGCCATGCATAACACCGGGAACCGAGTGACACCTGAGGGCGTCGCCATCCTTGGTGCAGTACGGATGAATGAGGAACGGACCACATCCGTACTCCGGGGGGACCGGAAAACCGCCGTCGTTGCCAGGCGCCCAGGGGTGCGCCTGCCCGAGGAGTAGTCGTTCGATGAGCGAGCACCGTCGCAAACCGCCGCAGCCGCAGGGAGGCGGACGTGCCGCGGCCCGACGCGGTCAGGCCGGCTCGTCCTCCGGCCGCCGAGCGGCACCGCGAGGCGCCACCGGATCTCCCTCCGACTCGTACGGGTCGGGTCCCACCGGTTCGGTGAGCGAGGAACGTCCGTACGGCGGCCGCGCCGAAGCACGACGCGCGGCCCAGAGAAGCGCCGGTGGCCGGCGCAGGGCGCCTGAACCGGGCAGAGGCGGCCGTCGCGCCGCTCCCGGGGGGCCGAGCGGCCCCGGGCGTGGCAGAGGACGTCCAGGACCGCCCCCCAAGAAGCGGTTCATCGACTATCCGCGTGCGGGCAAGGACGGCCTCGCGCGCTGGGTGCCGTCGTGGCGGCTCGTGACCGGAGCCTTCCTCGCGTTCATGGGCGGTCTGATCGCCGCCGCGGGCATCGGGTACGCCATGGTCGGGATCCCGAAGGCCCAGGACACCGCCCTGGCGCAGAACAACGTCTTCTACTGGTCCAACGGCAAGCAGATGGCGGCGACCGGCGGTCAGACGAACCGCCAGCTCGTGAGTGATGCGGAGATCCCGAAGGAGATGAAGGACGCGGTGGTCTCCGCCGAGAACGCGTCCTTCTACGACGACAAGGGCATCGACCCGGCGGGTATCGGGCGTGCTCTGCTCAACATGGCGCGGGGCGGCGAGACGCAGGGTGGTTCGACGATCACCCAGCAGTTCGTCAAGAACACCTACCTGAGCCAGGAGCAGACGCTCTCCCGCAAGTTCAAGGAACTGTTCATCTCCATCAAGGTCGGCCAGAAGCTGTCCAAGGACGAGATCCTTGCCGGCTATCTGAACACCGCCTACTACGGCCGTAACGCCTACGGCATCCAGGCGGCGGCTCAGGCGTACTTCGGTGTCGACGCCACCAAGCTCACCACCACGCAGTGCGCCTTCCTCGCCTCCGTTCTGAAGGGTCCGAACTTCTACAACCCCGACGGCGGTGTGGGAGCGGGTGCCTCGCAGGGCGAGAACACCAAGCGGGCCAAGGACCGCTGGTCGTGGATCCTGGGCCGCATGGTCGAGGTCGGACGCATGACGCCCTCGGAGCGGGCCAAGGTCGGCGACTTCCCCACGCTGAAGAAGCAGAACTCGAACCTCTCCGGGCAGTCCGGCTATCTGATCGACATCGCCAAGGAGTACGTCGCCAAGAAGGCGAACCTCTCTCCCGAGGATCTGGAGAAGGGCGGCTACCGGATCTACACGACCTTCGACAAGGAGAAGGTCAACCAGATGGCGACCGCCGTCGAGAAGACGCGCAAGAGCTTCCTCAACACCAAGAAGCGGGAGAAGGACAAGTACGTCCAGTTCGGTGGGGCGTCGGTCGATCCCAAGTCCGGAGCGATCGTCGCGCTGTACGGCGGCGAGGGCTACGACAAGGGGCACTACTCCAACAACGCCAACACGCTGGGTGTGCCGGTCGGCTCGACCTGGAAGCCCATCGTGCTGGCCGCCGCGATGGAGTACGGAACCTACGAGACCGACGGAGAGCCGCTCTCGCCGCTGGCCAAGTACAACGGCAATGACCTTCTGGAGATCAAGGACCAGAACGGCGACCCGATCATGGGCGACAACGGCAAGCCGTTCCGGCAGAAGAACGAGGGAACCACGCCTTGGGGCGAGGTGACGCTCCGGAAGGCCATGGAGCAGTCGATCAACAGCCCGTTCGCGCAGCTGGGTATCGATGTCGGCCTGACCAAGACCCAGGACATGGCCGAGAAGATGGGTATCTCGTCCAGCTTCTTCGACAAGGCCAACATCAGGAACGTGTCCTTCTCGCTCGGTACGTCGACCCCCAGCGCCATCCGCATGGCCGACGCGTACGGCACCTTCGCGGCGTCGGGTGAGCACTTCGAGCCCTACTCGGTCACCAAGGTGCTCAAGGACGGCGAACCGCTCGAAGGATTCGACAAGCCCGAGAAGCAGATCGCCATGGACGAGAACGTCGCGAACAACGTGACGGACGTCCTGGAGAACGTGGTCAAGAACGGCACCGGCAAGAAGGTCGCGGACATCGGGTTCCCGGTGGCCGGCAAGACGGGTACGACCGACGAGAACAAGTCGGCCTGGTTCGTCGGCTACACCAGGGAGCTGTCCACAGCCGTCACGCTGTTCCGGACGGACCCCGGCAAGGGCAAGCTGCTCTCCATGAATGGAACCGGTGGCGTGCCCTCCATCCATGGTGGTGACATCCCGGCGCAGGTTTGGAAGGACTACATGGCCGAGGCCATGAAGGGCATCGACTACGAGGAGTTCCCGGAGGCAGAGCCCATCGGCGAGATCATCGAGGAGACTCCCACGCCGACTGTGGCGCCGTCGCCCACCGAGACGGTCGAGGAGAGTCCGACGCCGACCCCGACGCCGACGGAGACGGAGACATCGCCGACGCCGACACCCACGGGCACCTGCAGTGAGTTCGACTGGCAGTGTGACAACAGCAACGGTGGACAGAACGGCGGCTCGGACGGCGGCACAACCTCGTCGCCGACGCCAACGGAAACAGAGACGGACAACAGCGGAGGCAATGCCAACGGCAACGGAGGCATCTTCGGTGGACCGTCAGGCTGACCGAGGGCTCATCTGACGCTGGAAGGCCGGTGGCCGGCACCCATGAGGCGGGTGCCGGCCACCGGCTTTTGTCGCTCGTACGTGGGCTCTGGCGGCGGGCTGTTTCACGTGAAACGTCGGTTTCACGTGAAACACTCGAACGCCGCACCCCCTTCTCTCTCGCACCGTTCTCAGACTGGTACGGCAGGATGTGCCCCATGCCCAGTGCAGAGACGACGCCCACGAGCGTGCACGAGCCCGACCCGGTGCGGCCGACCAAGGAGGACGAGGTCGCCGCGAACGGGAGCGAGCTGATCGGCGGTCCCATCGGACGACGTGCCCTGCTCGGGACGTCCTGGTGGACTCCCGTGCGGATCGTCGCGCTCGTGGCGATCGGCATGTTCGCCCTCGGGCTGGTCCAGAAGGCGCCCTGCTACAACGGTGCCTGGTTCTTCGGCGCCAGCTCGCAGTACACGCATGCCTGCTACTCGGACATTCCGCACCTCTACCAGGGCCGCGGCTTCGCAGAAGGGCTGGTGCCGTACTTCGACCAGCTCCCCGGCGACATGGAGTACCTCGAGTACCCGGTGCTGACCGGAGTCTTCATGGAGGTCGCCTCCTGGCTCACGCCGGGCAGCGGCAGCATCCAGGACCAGGAACAGTGGTACTGGATGGTCAATGCCGGGATGCTGATGGTGTGCGCGGCCGTGATCGCCGTCTGTGTGAGCCGCACGCACACCCGACGCCCCTGGGACGGTCTGCTGGTCGCCCTGGCGCCGGCCTTCGCGCTGACCGCGACCATTAACTGGGACCTGCTGGCCGTCGCTCTGACGGCCGCGGCGATGCTGATGTGGTCCCGAGGCCGTTCCCTCGCCTTCGGGATCCTCCTGGGGCTCGCTACGGCCGCGAAGCTCTATCCCGTCTTCCTGCTCGGCCCGTTGTTCGTCCTGTGCTGGCGTGCGGGCAAGTGGCGTGACTTCGGCAGGGCGCTGGGCGGCACCGTACTCGCCTGGCTGGTCGTGAACCTGCCGGTGATGCTGCTCGCCTGGGACGGCTGGTCGCAGTTCTACCGGTTCAGCCAGGAGCGCGGCGTCGACTTCGGATCCTTCTGGCTGATCCTGGCCCAGAACTCCTCCGACCCGCTGAGCACCGAGACCGTCAACACGCTTGCCACGCTGCTGATGCTGCTGTGCTGCGTCGGCATCGCGGCGCTCACCCTCACCGCGCCCAGGCGCCCGCGCTTTGCCCAGCTGGCCTTTCTGATCGTCGCGGCGTTCATCCTCACCAACAAGGTCTACTCGCCGCAGTACGTCCTCTGGCTGGTGCCCCTGGCCGTCCTGGCCCGGCCGCGCTGGCGGGACTTCCTCATCTGGCAGGCGTGCGAGGTCGCCTACTTCCTCGGGATCTGGCTGTACCTCGCGTACACGACCAGCGGAGACGCCCACAAGGGACTGCCGCCGGACGGCTACCACTGGGCGATCGGCGCGCACCTGCTCGGCACGCTGTACCTGTGCGCCGTCGTCGTACGGGACATCCTGATGCCGGAGCGCGATCCGGTCCGGCGAACCGGTGAGGACGACCCCTCGGGCGGCGTCCTCGACAGGGCGGAGGACGCGTTCGTGCTCGGTGCCGCGACGCATCCACCCCGGCATGCGGCCCACTTCGAGGGGCCCCAGGTGGAGTGGGGCAAGAGCGGGGCGACCGGAAGTTCGCTCTGAGCGAACAGCCCGTAGAGAGGGCACGTCCAAGGACATAAGAGAGGGCACGCCCAAGGACAGACGCGAGGCGGGCCCGAAAGCGAGAAGGCCGTACACGGAGCAGCCCGTGTACGGCCTTTCGTGGTTACCGCGGTGCCGGGCGCAGTCGCTCAGCGGCCCGGTGACGCCGGATCAGCGGTCGACGATGCGGTCGAACTGCGTGGTGGTGTGCCGCAGATGGGCGACCAGCTCGTCGCCGACCTTCGGCTCCGGGGCGTCCGAGGGGACGAACAGGATCGAGACCTGCATGTGCGGCGGCTCAGCGAACCAGCGCTGCTTGCCTCCCCACACGAAGGGAGAAAGGTTCCGGTTGACCGTGGCGAGGCCGGCCCGTGCGACGCCCTTGGCACGCGGCATGACGCCGTGCAGGGCCTTCGGGGCCTCAAGACCCACCCCGTGCGACGTACCGCCCGCCACGACCACCAGGAAGCCGTCAGAGGCCGCCTTCTGCTGCCGGTAGCCGAAGCGGTCGCCCTTGGAGACGCGCGTGACGTCCAGGACCGCGCCGCGGTACTCGGTGGCGTCGTGGTCCCCCAGCCACAGCCGCGTGCCGATACGCGCGCGGAAGCGGGTCTGCGGGAACTGCTGCTGGAGGCGGGCGAGTTCCTCGGCCTTGAGATGGCTGACGAACATCGTGTGCAGCGGCAGCCGGGCCGCGCGCAACCGGTCCATCCAGCCGATGACCTCCTCGACGGCGTCGGAGCCGTCGGTGCGGTCCAGCGGCAGGTGGATGGCGAAGCCCTCCAGCCGGACGTTCTCTATGGCGGCGTGCAGCTGCGGCAGATCGTGCTCGTTGACGCCGTGCCGCTTCATCGAGGACATCACCTCGATGACGACACGGGCGCCGACCAGGCCGTACACGCCGTCCACCGAGGACACCGAGCGGATGACCCGGTCCGGCAGCGGGACGGGTTCCTCGCCGCGCCGGTACGGCGTCAGCACCAGCAGGTCACCGCCGAAGTAGTCCTTGATGCGCGCGGCCTCGTACGTCGTGCCGACGGCGAGTATGTCCGAGCCCAGCCGCGTGGCCTCCTCCGCGAGCCGCTCGTGCCCGAACCCGTAGCCGTTGCCCTTGCAGACCGGGACGAGACCCGGGAACTGCTCCTGCACGTGCTTGTGGTGCGCCCGCCAGCGCGCGGTGTCGACGTAGAGGGTGAGCGCCATGGCCGGACCTGGAACCTTTCTCGTGGCTGCGGTGTATCAGAGATATGGAAACTATCGACGGTGCAGCTGTTGACGGTATCGAAGCAGAGATCGCAAGGTCAGCGACGCGACATGTAGATGTCGAGGGCCTTGTGGAGCAGCTTGTTCAGCGGGAAGTCCCACTCGCCCAGGTACTCGGCGGCCTGGCCGCCCGTGCCCACCTTGAACTGGATCAGGCCGAAGAGGTGGTCGGTCTCGTCCAGCGAGTCGGAGATGCCGCGCAGGTCGTAGACGGTGGCGCCGAGCGCATAGGCGTCGCGCAGCATCCGCCACTGCATCGCGTTCGAGGGCCGGACCTCACGGCCGATGTTGTCGGAGGCGCCGTAGGAGTACCAGACGTGCCCGCCGACGATCAGCATGGTCGCCGCCGACAGGTTCACCCCGTTGTGCCGGGCGAAGTACAGCCGCATCCGGTTGGGGTCCTCGGTGTTGAGGGCCGTCCACATGCGCTGGAAGTACGACAGCGGACGCGGCCGGAAGTGGTCGCGCACGGCGGTGATCTCGTACAGGCGCTGCCACTCCGCGAGGTCCTGGTAACCGCCCTGGACGACCTCGACGCCGGCCTTCTCGGCCTTCTTGATGTTGCGTCGCCACAGCTGGTTGAAGTTCTTGTGGACCTCTTCCAGGGACCGGTTGGCCAGCGGCACCTGGTAGACGTAGCGAGGCTGTACGTCGCCGAAGCCGGCCCCGCCGTCCTCGCCCTGCTGCCAGCCCATACGACGCAGCTTGTCGGCGACCTCGAAGGCGCGCGGCTCGATGAAGTCGGCCTCGATGTCGCGCAGCCGCTTCACGTCCGGGCTCTGGATGCCCGCCTTGATGGACGTGGCCTCCCAGCGCCGGATGATCACCGGCGGGCCCATCTTCACGGAGAAGGCGCCCTGCTGCTTCAGGTGCGCCAGCATCGGTTCCAGCCACTCGGTCAGATTCGGCGCGAACCAGTTGATGACCGGTCCCTCGGGCAGATACGCGAGGTAGCGCTTGATCTTGGGAAGCTGGCGGTAGAGGACGAGGCCCGCGCCGACCAGCTCGCCGCTCCGGTCGAACCATCCGAGGCTCTCCGAACGCCACTCAGCCTTGACGTCAGCCCAGGCCGGGACCTGCATGTGGCTGGCCGCGGGCAGGCTCTGGATGTAGGCCAGATGCTGCTCGCGACTGATCGTCCTCAGGGTCAGGCTCATTCGGGGCGCTCCTCGGGCTGGTGTGTCCCCATGGGTACAGGGGCTCCGGCTCTCGCGCCGAAGCCTACTGCGCCTTCGGAGCGCCTCGACTGGGCGTACGGAAGCTTCGCCCCGGCTTCCGCTTCGCCGAGGCGTTCGAGAGTGTTCTATGCGGTGTTCTACCGGTGTTCGGGGGACGGTCGCCCCGGCCGGTGCGAGAAGGGCTCTGCCCCCGGCGTCAGAAGCCGCCGAAGAGCCCCCCGTGCGCCATGCCGAGGAAGAAGCCGAGTCCGGAGGCACCGAGACCCACGATCAGGCCGAAGCGCTCACGGGTCGTCTCCGAGATCCACTGGCCGTACGCACCCGTGAGGATGCCCACCAGACCGGTCCAGGAGCTGAGCAGGTGCAAGAAGTGGAACTGGGCCGTGATGAACGACGTGATGCCGAGCACCAGGGTCACCACGAGCAGGGTGTCCTGGATGGGATGGGACTGTCCGTCCGTGGCGAAAAGGCCTCCGACGGTGTTGGGTCGCAATGCCTGTGCCATAGGGCACCTCCTGCGGAAGACGGCGCATCGTAGCGCCATACACACCCGATGTGTACAGATTGTGGGCGACGGCGGCCGGATTTCAACCGGAAGCAGGTGTGCGGGTACTGTGTACCGTCTGCACCGATGTCTGCCCGGGCCTGCTCGGGGAAACCGCGAGGTCACCCCGATTGTCAGTGCCCGCCGATACCGTTGCGTACGCATCACAACCCTCCTGCCACGGAACGACCGTGGCCGCTGAGTCCAAAGGAGGTGGGTTCCACATGCGTCACTACGAGGTGATGGTCATCCTCGACCCCGATCTGGAGGAGCGCGCTGTCGCCCCCCTGATCGAGAACTTCCTCTCCGTCGTCCGTGAGGGCAACGGCAAGGTCGAGAAGGTCGACACCTGGGGCCGTCGTCGTCTCTCGTACGAGATCAAGAAGAAGCCCGAGGGCATCTACTCGGTCATCGACCTGCAGGCCGAGCCTGCGGTCGTCAAGGAGCTCGACCGCCAGATGAACCTGAACGAGTCGGTCCTCCGGACCAAGGTCCTCCGCCCCGAGACCCACTGAGCTCTCCCGCTCAGCTGATCTCGGGATTCGAGTAGCAGCACAAGCAGCCAGCAGCAAACCCGCCGAGAGGTTCCCCCATGGCAGGCGAGACCGTCATCACGGTCGTCGGCAATCTTGTCGATGACCCCGAGCTGCGCTTCACCCCGTCCGGTGCGGCGGTCGCGAAGTTCCGTGTCGCGTCCACCCCCCGCACCTTCGACCGTCAGACGAACGAGTGGAAGGACGGCGAGAGCCTGTTCCTGACCTGCTCGGTCTGGCGTCAGGCGGCGGAGAACGTCGCCGAGTCGCTCCAGCGAGGCATGCGCGTCATCGTGCAGGGCCGGCTGAAGCAGCGGTCCTACGAGGACCGTGAGGGCGTCAAGCGCACGGTCTACGAACTGGACGTCGAGGAAGTCGGCGCCAGCCTGCGGAACGCCACGGCGAAGGTCACCAAGACCTCCGGTGGCGCCCGTGGTGGCCAGGGTGGTTACGGCGGCGGTGGCGGCCAGGGTGGCGGCGGCTGGGGTGGAAACTCCGGCGGCGGCCAGCAGGGTGGTGGCGGTGCTCCCGCCGACGACCCGTGGGCGACCGGCGCTCCCGCCGGTGGCCAGCAGGGCGGCGGCGGTGGCGGCTGGGGTGGAAACTCCGGCGGCGGTGGCGGCGGCTACTCGGACGAGCCCCCCTTCTAGACCCTCGGGTCTGGGGCGGGCCGTACCCCAAACTTCTTGATCACACAGGAGAAACACCATGGCGAAGCCGCCTGTGCGCAAGCCGAAGAAGAAGGTCTGCGCTTTCTGCAAGGACAAGGTCACGTACGTGGACTACAAGGACACGAACATGCTGCGGAAGTTCATTTCCGACCGCGGCAAGATCCGTGCCCGCCGCGTGACCGGCAACTGCACGCAGCACCAGCGTGACGTCGCCACGGCCGTCAAGAACAGCCGTGAGATGGCGCTGCTGCCCTACACCTCCACCGCGCGATAAGGGAAGGGTGACCGAAACATGAAGATCATCCTCACCCACGAGGTCTCCGGCCTCGGCGCCGCGGGCGACGTCGTCGACGTCAAGGACGGTTACGCTCGCAACTACCTGATCCCGCGGAAGTTCGCTATCCGCTGGACCAAGGGTGGCGAGAAGGACGTCGAGCAGATCCGTCGCGCTCGCAAGATCCACGAGATCCAGACCATCGAGCAGGCCAACGCTGTCAAGGCCCAGCTCGAGGGTGTGAAGGTCCGTCTGGCCGTCCGCTCGGGCGACGCCGGCCGTCTCTTCGGTTCCGTCACCCCGGCCGACATCGCTTCCGCGATCAAGGCTGCCGGTGGCCCCGAGGTCGACAAGCGCCGCATCGAGCTGGGCTCCCCGATCAAGACCCTGGGCGCCCACGAGACGTCCGTGCGTCTGCACCCCGAGGTTGCCGCCAAGGTCAACATCGAGGTCATCGCGGCCTGATCGCTGCGCTCGGCTTGAACAGCTGAATGAAGGGGCCGTACCTGCTGAGGTACGGCCCCTTCACTGTGTTTCACGTGAAACCGCGAAACCACGTGTTTCACGTGAAACAGTCAGCGCGTCGCGCCGGTGACGATCCAGCGTCCCGAACGGGCCCGTAGCCAGAGCGTCAGCATGCGCACTGCCATCATCAGCGTCATGGCCGCCCAGACCGCTGTGAGACCGCCACCGACCACGGGGACGAGCAGCGCGACCGGAGTGAACACGGCCAGCGTGAGCACCATGGCCCAGGCGAGGTAGGGGCCATCCCCCGCTCCCATCAGGACGCCGTCCAGTACGAAGACGACGCCGCAGATCGGCTGCGAGAGGGCCACCACGACAAGGGCGGGCAGGGCAGCCTCCTTGACGACTGCGTCGCTGGTGAACAACGGCAGGAAGAGTGGCCGGGAGATCAGCACGAGCAGGCCCAGGGCGACGCCTGCTGCGATGCCCCACTCCACCATGCGGCGGCAGGTGGCACGGGCACCCTCCACGTCGCCGGCGCCGAGATATCTGCCGATGATGGCCTGGCCGGCGATGGCGATGGCGTCCAGTGCGAAAGCGAGCAGGCTCCACAGCGAAAGGATGATCTGGTGTGCCGCGATGTCCGCATCCCCGAGACGGGCTGCGACGGCCGTCGCGATCATGAGGATCGCCCTCAGCGAGAGCGTACGGACCAGCAGAGGCACTCCGGCCTGTGCGGACGCCCTGATCCCGGCCGCTTCGGGACGCAGGGCTGCACCGTGCTTGCGGGCTCCGCGAACCACGACCACGAGATAGACCGCGGCCATGCCGAACTGGGCGATGACGGTGCCCCAGGCTGATCCTGCGATGCCGAGGTCGGCGCCATAGACGAGGCCGACGTTGAGGGCGGCGTTGGCGACGAACCCTGCCACGGCGACATAGAGCGGTGTTCTCGTGTCCTGGAGGCCGCGCAGGACGCCGGTGGCGGCGAGCACGACGAGCATGGCCGGTATGCCGAGTGCCGAGATCCGTAGATAGGTGGTCGCGTAAGGAGCCGCGGTGTCCGAGGCACCGAAGAGTTCCACGAGAAACGGTGCTGTGGGCAGGACGACGGCGATGACGGCGACTCCCAGGAGGATGGCCAGCCAGATGCCGTCCATGCCCTGGCGTATCGCGGCCTGAAGGTCGCCGGCGCCTACGCGTCGGGCTACGGCTGCCGTGGTGGCATAGGCGAGGAAGACGAAGACGCTGACGGCGGTCATGAGGAGGGCGGAGGCGACCCCGAGACCGGCGAGCTGGGCCGTGCCGAGATGGCCGACGATCGCACTGTCGGCCATGACGAAGAGGGGCTCGGCGACGAGTGCGCCGAAGGCCGGGACGGCCAGTGCGACGATCTCTCGATCGTGCTGTCGCCGGGCAGCCTTGGGTCTCGCGGGGGCCTGTGTCATGGCCATCAATCTAATCGTCCACAGGTAAGAGATGCAACTGAGTAGTGACCCTTACTTCTCGTCTCGCGTTGTGTGCTATCGCGCACCGTTCGAAGCGATCTTGGTCCGACTGGGGAAGTTTTTCTTCTGCACAGCCGGTGGACGGTAAACCAGCAGGTCAGGTGGGGGTGTCGGGAATCCTTCGGAGCTTGTTCACAGGGCTGTCCACCGGGTCGTGCACAGGTTTTGAGGAGTTCTCCACAGCATCCGGGCCGTCGTCCACATGGCCTGTGGATAACCAGATTGGCTGACGGTGCCCGCGGGCCTACCGTGGTCCGGCGCCCGCTCCGTCCGTCGGCCGTGAAAGCGTCACAAAACCGACGTGCCTGAACCGGAGTTGGGCCTCTTATTTGTCAGTGGCGTGCCGTAGAACAGAGAGGCACGGCGAGGTCCGCTCGGCGGACGGGAGGAGGTGGCTCGGTGAGCATTTCCGAGCCCTTGGACGACCCGTGGGCCGACAGCGGTCCCAGTGATCGTCTGCCCGCCTCCCGCCGACGTGGCGACGGTGGTCGAGGGCGCGACGAGCAGCATGATCGCGGCCGTGACAATGGCGAGTGGGAGGGCGGCGGTTCGACCTTCGAGCGGGTGCCGCCGCAGGACCTCGACGCCGAACAGTCCGTCCTCGGCGGCATGCTCCTGTCCAAGGACGCCATCGCCGATGTGGTCGAGGTCCTCAAGGGCCATGACTTCTACAAGCCGGCGCACGAGACGATCTTCCAGGCGATCCTCGACGTCTACGCCAAGGGCGAGCCGGCCGACCCGATCACCATCGCCGCCGAGCTCACCAAGCGTGGTGAGATCAACAAGGTCGGCGGCGCCTCGTATCTGCACACGCTCGTCCAGACGGTGCCGACGGCGGCCAACGCCGAGTACTACGCGGAAATCGTCCACGAGCGGGCCGTGCTGCGCCGCCTGGTCGAGGCCGGGACGCGCATCACACAGATGGGATACGCGGCCGACGACGACGTCGACGAGATCGTCAATCGCGCCCAGGCCGAGATCTACGCCGTCACCGAGCAGCGCACCAGCGAGGACTACCTCCCGCTCGGCGACATCATGGAGGGCGCGCTCGACGAGATCGAGGCGATCGGCTCACGCACCGGCGAGATGACCGGTGTGCCCACCGGGTTCACGGACCTCGACTCCCTCACCAACGGTCTGCACCCGGGCCAGATGGTCGTCATCGCGGCCCGCCCCGCGATGGGTAAGTCCACGCTCGCCCTGGACTTCGCACGCGCGGCATCGATCAAGCACAACCTGGCGAGTGTCATCTTCTCCCTGGAAATGGGGCGCAACGAGATCGCGATGCGTCTGCTGTCGGCCGAGGCACGCGTGGCCCTGCACCACATGCGTTCCGGGACGATGACGGACGAGGACTGGACCCGGCTGGCGCGACGGATGCCCGAGGTGTCGGCGGCGCCGCTCTACATCGACGACTCCCCGAACCTGTCGATGATGGAGATCCGTGCGAAGTGCCGTCGGCTGAAGCAGCGCAACGACATCAAGCTCGTGATCATCGACTACCTCCAGCTGATGCAGTCCGGTGGCTCGAAGCGTTCCGAGAGCCGTCAGCAGGAAGTCTCGGACATGTCCCGTAACCTCAAGCTCCTCGCCAAGGAGCTGGAAGTCCCGGTCATCGCGCTCTCGCAGCTCAACCGTGGTCCCGAGCAGCGTACGGACAAGAAGCCGATGGTGTCCGACCTGCGCGAGTCCGGCTCCATCGAGCAGGACGCCGACATGGTGATCCTGCTGCACCGCGAGGACGCCTACGAGAAGGAGTCGCCGCGCGCCGGCGAGGCCGACATCATCGTGGGCAAGCACCGTAACGGTCCGACGGCGACGATCACGGTCGCCTTCCAGGGCCACTACTCGCGGTTCGTGGACATGGCGCAGACCTGATCCGCGTCCCTGCCGGAATGCGCTCGACTCCCGAGCGGTCGGCAGGGTGGACTGGGGGGCATGACGACATCTCAGGACGAGTTGCTTCCCACCACGCGCCGTGCGCTGTTGCACCGCATCGCCACGGCCCAGTCCGAGGGGCGGGCGCCCTCGATGGTGGCCGCGGTCGTGCGGGACGGCCGGGCGGTGTGGCACGGCTCGCGTACCTCGGTGGACGGGCACGGGCCGGACGAGCATGTGCAGTACCGCATCGGCTCGATCACCAAGACCTTCACCGCCGTTCTCGTTCTGCGTCTGCGTGACGAGGGCCTGCTTGCCCTCGGGGACCCGCTGGAGAAGCATCTGCCGGGCACCGGTGCGGGGGAGGCCACCATCGCCGAACTGCTCGCGCACGCGAGCGGGCTGGCGGCCGAGTCGCCCGCGCCCTGGTGGGAGCGGACCCCCGGATCGCTGCGGCCCGAGCTGTCCGACGTCCTCGGCGAACAGCCGTTCCGGCATCCGTCGGGCCGCCGGTTCCACTACTCGAACCCCGGTTACACGTTGCTGGGCGCGCTGATCGAGAAGCTGCGCGGAGCCTCCTGGGAGGACGTACTCCGGCGGGAAGTGCTCGAACCCCTGGGACTGAGCCGCACGAGTGCGCGGCCGCAGGCGCCGCACGCCGGAGGCTGGGCCGTGCATCCCTGGGCCGATGTGATGCTTCCCGAGCCGGTCGAGGACCTCGGTCGTATGGCGTCCGCCGGTCAACTCTGGTCGACCACCGATGACTTGGCGCGGTTCGCGGCCTTCCTGATCAAGGGAGACGACCGGGTGCTCAGTGCCGAGTCGCTGCGGGACATGAGGACGCCCGCGGCTCCGATGGAGGTCGCGGACGTGTCGGGCGGCTATGCCTACTGCCTGGGCCTGGAGCTCCGCCACCAAGATGGCAGGGCCCTTCTCGGTCACTCGGGCTCGCTGCCCGGCTTCGTCGCGTGCCTCACCGTCAGCATGGAGGACGATCTCGCCGCTGTCGTCCTGGCCAACTGCACCTCTGGGCCGCTGCTGTTCACGGTGGCCGCGGATCTCGTCCGGATCGTCGCCGAGGCCGAGCCGAGGATTCCCGAACCGTGGCGTCCCATGCGGGACTTCGACCCGTCAGTCCTGGAGCTGGCCGGGCAGTGGTACTGGGGCACACATGCCTTCGCGCTGCGCTTGACGGCCGACGGACCCTCCTTGGAGCCGCTGTCCGGCAAGGGACGCAGCGCGCGGTTCCGGTCCAACGGCGACGGCACATGGACAGGACTGGACGGCTATTACGCCGGCGAGCTCCTGCAGGCCGTACGACGGCCGGACGGGTCCGTGGACCACCTGGACCTCGGGTCGTTCGTGTTCACGCGTCAGCCGTACGGAGAGGGGGCCGCTGTGCCGGGTGGAGTGGACCCCGACGGATGGCGGGGGATCGGCGAGCTCTGACTGTTCGGATCGGAGTGCATCGGGTGCCGTGCCTGTGCCGCGTGGCGCTCGACCGGCTGGCACCTGTTTCACGTGAAACAGGCGCCAGTCCGTTTCACAGCTCGAGCTTGAAGCCCATGTGCGAGGACGCGAAGCCGAGCCGCTCATAGAAGCGGTGGGCGTCCGTACGGCTCTTGTCGGAGGTCAGCTGCACCAACTGGCAGTTCTGACGCCGGGATTCATCGATCGCCCACTCGATGAGCCGCGTGCCCAGGCCGCTGCCGCGCTCGTCGGAGTGGATGCGTACGGCTTCGATGATCGACCTGGTCGCGCCACGTCGGGACAGTCCGGGGATGACCGTGAGCTGGAGCGTGCCGATGACGCGTCCCTCGCGGACGGCGACGACCAGGTGCTGGTTCGGGTCGGCGGTGAGCCGCTCGAACGCGGCGAGGTACGGGGTCGGGTCGTCGAGCGATTCGCGCTGTGCGCCGAGCGGATCGTCCGCGAGCATGTCGACGATCGCGGGGATGTCCTCGGTGACAGCGGGGCGTATCTCAAGATCTCCCATGCTCGCACCCTATGCGGGCGCCGGGAGCGACTCCACGACCCGTACCAGCGGAACCAGCTCAGGGTTCTTCGCCGCCTCGTCCAGGGCCTCACGCAGGGCCTTGTCGTTGGTGGGGCGGGCCTCGGCGAGGAGTGCGAGGCCGGCTTCGGTGACGTCGGTGTAGATGCCGCGGCGGTCGGTGGGGCAGAGGTAGCGGGAGAGGAGGCCCCGGTCCTCGAGGCGGGTGACGAGGCGGGTGGTGGCGCTCTGGCTGAGGACGACGGCGTCGGCGACCTGCTTCATCTGGAGGTGGCCGCCTTCGCCGCTGTGCTGGCGGCTGAGGACGTCGAGCAGGGAGTACTCGCGCACGCTGAGGTCGTGGCGGGTCTGCAGGGCGCGTTCGATGTGCGTCTCGATCCTGCCGTGGAGCAGGGAGAGGGCGCACCAGCCCTGGGCGAGGGCGGTGAGTGCGGGGTCTGTCGCTGTCATGGCGGTTCCTCCGTCCCGGAGCGGCTGAAGTCAGGGTAGAGCAGGATCGCAATAGCCTGCGCTTGCAAGTATGCCGCGCCTGCAAGTATTGTCTTCGAACGTAAAGCGCTCCTGCAATCTTCCGGAAGGTGTACCCCTCTATGCCTCTCGCGCTTCTGGCCCTCGCGATCGGGGCCTTCGGAATCGGAACGACCGAGTTCGTGATCATGGGCTTGCTGCCCGAGGTCGCGGGTGACTTCGGCGTCTCCATCCCCACCGCCGGGCTGCTGGTGACCGGATACGCGCTGGGCGTCGTCCTCGGCGCCCCGCTGATGACCGTGCTCGGCACCAAGGTCTCCCGCAAGCGGATGCTGATGCTGCTGATGGGCCTCTTCATCGTCGGCAACCTGCTGTCCGCCGTCGCCCCCGCCTTCGCGATCATGCTGATCGGCCGTGTGGTCGCCTCGCTCGCCCACGGTGCCTTCTTCGGCATCGGCTCGGTCGTCGCGGCCGACCTGGTCGCCCCGGACAAGAAGGCCGGAGCCATCGCGATGATGTTCACCGGTCTGACCGTCGCCAACGTGGTCGGCGTCCCGCTGGGCACCTTCGTGGGACAGTCCGCCGGCTGGCGCGTCACCTTCGGCATCGTCGCCGCCCTCGGCGTGATCGGCCTGATCGGCATCGCCAAGCTCGTCCCCGACTTGCCCAAGGCCGAAGGCGTACGTCTGCGCCATGAGCTCGCCGCGTTCAAGAACGCCCAGGTCCTGCTCGCCATGGCGATGACGGTCCTCGGCTTCGGCGGGGTCTTCGCGGCCATCACCTACATCGCGCCGATGATGACCCACGTCGCCGGTTTCGCCGACGGCTCCGTCACCTGGCTGCTGGTCCTCTTCGGGCTCGGCATGGTCGGCGGCAACCTGATCGGCGGCAAGTACGCCGACCGCGCGCTGATGCCCATGCTGTACGTCTCCCTGGGCGCCCTCGCCGTCGTGCTCGCGCTGTTCACGCTCACGGCACACAACAAGGTCCTCGCGGCCGCCACCATCGCGCTGATCGGCGCCCTCGGCTTCGCCACCGTTCCACCGCTGCAGAAGCGTGTCCTCGACCAGGCGCACGGCGCCCCGACGCTGGCCTCGGCGGTCAACATCGGCGCCTTCAACCTCGGTAACGCCCTCGCCGCCTGGCTCGGCGGGATGGTCATCGCGGGCGGCTACGGCTACACGTCGCCCAACTGGGTCGGCGCCGCCCTCGCCGCGTCCGCGCTGCTGCTCGCGTTCCTCTCGGCCGCACTGGAACGCCGCGACGGGGCCGCCGGCAGCCAGGTTGTCGCGGGCAGCACGCCCGTCGAGCAGCGAGCCGCCGTTCACCACTGAGCCGACCCGAGTGCGGGGTCAGGGCCGCCCCGCACTCCCGGCTCCGTGCACAGCACCACACCGCCCCACCGCAGTACCCACAGCAAGGAGAACCCCCTCATGAGCACCACCACCGCAGTCGCCCCCCTGACCACCCAGGACGCCGACCTCCTCATCGCCGCCGCTCACCGCGCGGCCGAAGAGGCCGGAGTGAGCGTCAGTGTCACCGTCCTGGACGCCGGGGGACATCTGCTCGCCTTCCGCCGTGACGACCGGGCCGTTCTGATCGCCGGGGAGACCAGCACCCGCAAGGCCTACACGGCACTCCAGCTCAACGCCCCCACCGCCGACCTCGTCGATGCCGTACAGCCCGGAGGGCTCTTCCACACCCTGCCCACCGCACTCGACCGTCCGCTGCTGTTCATCGCGGGCGGTGTGCCGGTCCACCGGGACGGCCGACTGATCGGCGCGATCGGTGTCGGCGGCGGCGCGCCCGACCAGGACCATGGCTTCGCGACGGCCGCGATCGAGGCGCTCGCCTGACGGCAGCCTCGCATCGAACTCGCCTGACAGCGCCCACACATCGAACTCGCCTGACAGCACCCGCACATCGAAAAGGAAGCGCCGGTCCCCGATGGGACCGGCGTTTCCATGCGTGGGGCAGCCCGCGGTCGAGCCTCAGCCCGCGGCGACGGTCAGGGGAGCGAAGCGCCGGGTCCAGTCGCCGGGCAGCTCGGAGATGCCGTATGTCATGACCGAGTTGAAGGCGACCGAGGCCAGGCCGTGCTCCTTCAGCCAGGCCACCAGCTCCTCATGGCGTACGTCGATGTCCGTGCGCAAGGGTCGGTCGGTGTGGGCGGCGAGGGAGGCGATGAGTGCCTTCGCGGTCTCGGTGTCGCGGGCGATCAGCGGGCCCACGACCTGAGTGTCCATGTTGGGCCAGGCGCCTGTGTAACCGATGATCCGGCCCTTGTCCTCGGCGACGCGCAGCTGGTCGGCGAAGGCGGGCAGCCGCGTGATGATGTGCGTGCGATCGGCGCCGAACACCTCCTCGTCGAGCCGCACGATGGCGCTGAGGTCCTCGGCGGTGGCGGCACGCGTGGAGACCGAGGGCACCGCCCCACCGGGCGTGAACCGGCCGCGCAGCATCTCCGCCCGACCAGTGACCTTGAAACCGAGCTCCTCGTACAGCGGACGGCCGTTCGGTGTCGCGTGCAGCGTCAGTGGTGTCGTGCCCATCAAGTCGACGATGTGACGCATGAGCCGGCGCCCGACGCCCCGGCGGGCATGCCGCTCGGCGACCAGGACCATGCCGATGGCTCCCAGGTCTGGGCGCTCCCGCGGACCGTACTCCGTGACGACGCACGCGCCGACGAGCCCGCCGTCGGGGTCGTCGATGCCGTAGCCCCTTCCGGCTGTGAGCAGGAACCCCCACTTGTGTTCCTCTCGGGGCCAGCCCCGATCCTCGGACAAGTCGGCGCAGGCGGTGAGGTCGCGAGGCGTCAGACGGCGGATGGGCAGAGCGGCGAGGGAAGGAGTCGGCACGCAGGTCAGGCTGTCTGACAACCGCCCTGATCGTCCACCCGTTTCCGGAGAGAGGCGCGACCTTTTGGCCATGTCATGGGCGCCCGCACAGGATGTCGATAGCCGCTGGGTGTTTCACGTGAAACATGGGCGAACGCCGAGCATCCGCCAAAGGGCCTTCCAAGACAGCCAAGGGGCTGAAGGCATTCGCCATTAGCCTCATGGCTCATGGCTCATGGCGAGACTTCACCTCTTCGACCTGGACGGCACGCTTCTGCGTGGCACCTCTGCACCCGTGGAGATCTCACGGCAGCTCGGGCTGGAAGTGGAGACAGTCGCGCTCGATCGGGAGATCCAGGCAGGGTTGATCGGCCCTCCGGAGTATGCGCAGCGGGTGCACGCGCTCTGGGCCGATCTCACGGATGTCCATGTGACGGCCGCTTTCGAGGGCGCGCCTTGGATGGCCCGGATCCGGGAGGTCTGGACCGAGATCAGGGGACAGGGCGACTACTGTGCCGTGATATCGCTTTCGCCCTCATTCTTCGTGGAGCGGCTGACGGGCTGGGGCGCGCACGCGGCGTATGGCTCGCGTTTTCCGGCCGTGCCGTTCACCGAGCCCGTCGACCCGGCCGGAGTGCTCAGTGCCGAGGCAAAGGTCCGCATCGCCGACCGGCTCTGCGAGGAGTTCGGTGTGACGCGCGCCGAATGCGTCGCCTATGGCGACTCGCTGTCGGACAAAGACCTGTTCGGGGCTGTCCCGGTGTCCGTCGCGATCAACGCGGACCGTCATCTGGCCGGCCTCGCGACCCATACCTACATGGGGATGGATCTGTGGGAAGCCTATGAATTGGTGCGCAGCGGCCGGTAATTGAAGGAATTGACCGTTCGTCCCCTCGCCCATTTCGTGAGGGCGCAAGGGGGGACTTGTGATCGGGGCCTCGGCCGGTAGGGTCGACTCCGGTTCGTGTCCGAGCTGTGATCCAGACTCCCGGTGTGGACCGAGTGCAAGACAGAGCAGCGTAATGGGACGGAGAGATCGAAGACCCACATTCTCGGTTATGGAGCCAAGGCGCTGACGCTCGGTGGGATGCTGCGGTGAGAGCACTGCGGCCAATGTCACACTCTCGACTTACTTGTCCGTACTGGGTGTGAATACGGGTTGAATGTCGCCGCATCGGATCGCGGCAACGAACGGGGAATGCAAGACGTCACGGGGGAACAGGCACCTTCCGATCAGGAAGTGCGCAGACCGACCGAAAGATGTTCGAGGCGAGGCACACCATGGACGCTCCGACCACCACGTCGGCCGACAACGGCACTTCCGGCGGCGGGGGCGGCTGGTTCACGCCGCGCAAGCAGCCGGCGACGACTCCGGGCACTGAACAGGAACCCACCGAGGGCCGACGACTTGCCGCCATGCGACCGGTGGGCAGGACCTCGACCGCCGACGGCACGGTTCCACCGGCCGGCCAGGATCGTGACCCCGGCTCCGACGACGCCCACCAGTCAGGCCCTGACCGCCCGCACCACGCGGGTGACGGGGCGGCGGCCCCACAACCGGGGGCACCGCCCGCGACGCCGACCCCCGAACCGCCCATGGCGGGCCACATACCGCCCCCGCATCCGACGCCGTCCACCGCTCCGGCCGCAGACCAAGTCCCGTACGCCGTCGCTCAGGCGGCCACAACACGGGCCCAAGCGCCGGGCCCCAGCCCTTTCGCGGCGTCCGAACCCCTCACGGCGCCCACCTCCCTCGCGCAACCGACATCCCTAGCGCAGCCGACGTCCCTCACGCAGCCGACGGCCTCGGACCAGCTGCACGTCCCGGCTCAGCGCCCCGCACCCGCTCAACCCGCCTCCCCGGACGCCGTACTGATCCGCCGGACGATGGCCGAGGTGGGCCCCGTGGCCGACAAGGTCACCTCGTACTTCTATGCGCTGCTCTTCGTACGCCACCCCGATCTGCGCTCCCTGTTCCCCGCCGCGATGGACACCCAGCGCGACCGGCTGCTGAAGGCCCTGCTCACCGCGGCCGAGCACATCGACAACAAGCCCGTCCTCGTCGACTACCTGCAGAACCTCGGCCGAGGACACCGCAAGTACGGCACCAGGCCCGAGCACTACCCGGCCGTCGGAGAGTGCCTCATCGGTTCGCTCAGCAAGTACGCGCCCGACGTCTGGAGCGGCGAGATGGAGGCCGCCTGGGTCCGGGCGTACACGACGATCTCGCAGGTCATGATCGACGCCGCGGCGGCCGACGAACTGCGCGCCCCCGCCTGGTGGTACGCGGAGGTCGTGTCGCACGAGCTGAGGACGTCGGACGTCGCCGTCCTCACCGTCCGCCCCGACCAGCCCTATCCCTTTCTCGCCGGGCAGTACACGAGCGTGGAGACGCCCTGGTGGCCCAGGGTCTGGCGGCACTACTCGTTCGCCTCCGCGCCCCGCTCGGACGGCCTGCTGACCTTCCATGTGAAGGCCGTGCCCGCGGGCTGGGTCTCCAACGCGCTGGTGCACCGCGCCCGCCCCGGCGACATCATCCGGCTCGGTCCGCCGGGCGGCTCGATGACCGTCGACCACACCACCGACAGCGGGCTGCTCTGCCTGGGCGGCGGCACCGGCATAGCGCCCATCAAGGCACTGGTCGAGGACGTCGCCGAGCACGGCGATCGGCGACCGGTCGAGGTCTTCTACGGCGCCCGGACCGACCAGGACCTGTACGACATCGACACGATGCTCAGGCTCAAGCAGTCCCACCCCTGGCTGGAGGTCCGCCCCGTGGTGGACCGGCAGGGACTGCTCCAGCTTCCCGAAGCCATACGCGAGTACGGGCCCTGGACCGAGTACGACGCCTATGTCTCCGGGCCGCCCGGCATGATCCGCAGCGGAGTCGACGTACTGAGAGACATCGGCATCCCGGTCAGTCGCATACGCCATGACTCGGTGGAGGAGCTCGTCGCCGCGATCTGATGTCAGCCCAGGTCGGGCGCGTGCATCGCGCGCACGCCCTCGATGTTCCCGTCGAGGTAGTGGCGCAGGGACAACGGCACGAGATGGACGGACGCGATCCCGACCCGGGTGAACGGCACCCGCACGATCTCGTACTCGCCGACCGGCTCGTCCACCTCCGGGCCATGCCGCAAGGACGGGTCCATGGTCCCCAGGCGGCAGACGAAGAAGTGCTGCACCTTTACACCGGTCGCTCCGCCGTCCTCGCCGATGTGCTCCACCGTGTCGACGAAGCAGGGCACCACATCGGTGATCTTGGCGCCGAGTTCCTCGTAGACCTCGCGGTGCAAGGCGTCCACGACGGTCGAGTCCGTCGGCTCGACGCCGCCACCGGGCGTGAGCCAGTACGGATCCATGCCGGGCTTGGTGCGCTTGATCAGGATCAAGTCGTTGCCGTCCAGCAGAACGGCGCGTGCGGTGCGCTTGACCACGGGTCGGACGGTCATGGGAGAAATGTGGCCCGGCTGGTTCCACGTGAAACATCGCGAAACGTCACCCGTCGAGCTCACCGGGTGATGTCCCGGAAAGGCTCTGCTCACGCCCAGTCCGAGGCCGCTCGAAGCAGCCACTCATGAGCCCGCGCGATATGCGGCATCGCCAGCGTGCCGGTGCGGACGACCAGGAAATACGTCCGCAACGGCGGCACCGGCGGATCATGCAGGGCGACGACCTCGCCGCGCTCCAGGGCGGTGGCACACAGATAGCGGGGCAGCACCGCGAGCCCGGCCCCCGCGACGGCACAGGCAAGGACCGCACGCAGGTCAGGGACGATCACCGTGCCCGGGGCCGCGGGACGGGAGTCGTAGACCGCAGCCCAGTAACGGGAGACGAAGGGGAGCGACTCGTGCACCTCCACCACCGGCACGTCCTCCAGGGCATGCGCGCCCTTGTGGCGCAGCTGACCCGCGCCGATCCGGTCGACCCAGTGGGGAGCGGCGACGAGCATGTGTTCCTCGTCGCAGAGCGGAGTCGCCGTGAGCAGAGCACCGCGCGGACGGGCCGTACTGATGGCCAGATCGTGATGCCCGGCGGCCAGCCCTTCCAGGGCCTCCTCGGCGTTCCCGAAGGACGCGCGTAACGCGAAGCCCTGGCCGTCCTCGCCGGTCAGCTCGGTGAGCGCGGGCAGCGCACGCTCGGCCGTGAACTCAGGAGGCCCGGCGAGGTGCAGGGTTCGTAGGGAGGACTCGTCGTCGACACCGGTCTCGGTGATCTCCACCAGGGCGTCCAGATGCGGCGCGGCCTTGTGGGCGAGCTCGTCGCCGATGGTCGTGGGTGTCACGCCGCGGGCCTGCCGTAGAAACAGAGGGCGGCCCAACTGCCGCTCCAGGGTGCGGATCTGCGAGGTCACGGCCGGTTGCGACAGTCCCAGCAGCGCGGCGGCCCGGGTGAAGGAGCCGGCCCGGTGCACGGTCACAAAGGTGCGCAACAAGGCCAGATCCATACCCGACGCTCCCCTTCCCCGCCCTTCTCCCCACCCCCAGGGCAGGGCCCAACTATAAATAAGTCGATAGGTCGCTGTCGCTACTGTGATTGGACACTGACAGAGAGTCAACTAGCCTTGTTCGCGCGGTTCTTCGCGCGCGGAACCGAGGGCGGTCCGAGCCACGAGGGGGGAGGCTCGGACCGCCCGTTCTACGTATCAAGCCATCGACGGACGAGGGCGGCAGCCCCGGTCACCCAGCCGATTCGTCCAGCGCGCGCAGCACATCCGCCACCAGATCCTGCGGATCCTCCGCGCCCACGGACATCCGGATGAAGCCCTCCGGTACGGCGTCACCGCCCCAGCGTCCGCGCCGCTCGGCCGTGGAACGCACCCCGCCGAAGCTGGTCGCGTCGTCGACGAGCCGCAGGGCGTCCAGGAAGCGCTCGGCACGCGCCCGCGTGGGCAGCGTGAAGGACACCACGCAGCCATGGCGCCGCATCTGCCGCGAGGCGATCTCGTGCGACGGGTCACCGGGCAGCCCCGGATAGCGCACCCCGAGCTCCTCCGGCCCGTCGCGCAACGCCTCGGCGACAGCGAGGGCATTGGCGCTCTGCCGCTCCACGCGCAGTTGGAGCGTGGCGAGGGAACGGTGGGCGAGCCAGGCCTCCATGGGGCCCGGAATCGCCCCGACGATCTTCCGCCAGCGCCGGACCGCCGACATGGCCTCGGCGTCGCGGCCCGTGACGTACCCCAGGAGCAGGTCGCCGTGCCCTGTCAGCTGCTTGGTGCCGCTGGCCACCGAGAAGTCCGCGCCGAGCTCCAGCGGACGCTGCCCGAGCGGCGTCGCGAGGGTGTTGTCGACGGCGACGAGAGCGCCGCGCGCATGAGCCTCCGCGGCGAGCCGCCGGATGTCGCACACATCGAGGCCGGGGTTGGACGGCGTCTCGATCCACAGCAGCTTCGCGCCGTCCAGGACGCGGAGCTGGGCGTCCCCGCCGGTCGGCGCGGTGCGCACCTCGATGCCGTACGCCTCCAGCTGCACCCGCGCCAGAGGCAGCGCCTGATAGCCGTCGTTCGGCAGGACGACCGTGTCGCCGGACCGCAGCTGGGAGAAGAGCACCGACGAGATGGCGGCCATGCCTGAGGCGAAGGCCAGCGTCTCGACGCCGTCCTCCCCGGGCGCCTCCAGCTCGCCGATGGCGCGCTCCAGATGGGTCCAGGTCGGGTTCTCGTCCCGGCCGTAGGTGTACGGCCCCGTCGGCTCGCCCGGCAGGTGATAGTGGGCGGCGAACACCGGGCCCGGCAGGGTCGGCTCGTACTTGACCGGCTCGGGCAGGCCCGCCCGCACCGCGCGCGTGCCGTCGCCGCCGGAAGGCGGCCCCTGGGGGCTCGTGTCGCTCATGCCGCGTGTCCCTCCACTTGCTCGCGGACCGCGGCGAGCAGGCCCGTGCTCGCCGCCTCCACCATGTCGAGGCACTCCTCGAAACCGTCCCTGCCGCCGTAGTACGGGTCCGGCACATCGAGGTCGTCGCCCGCCGCGGCGTCATAAGAACGCAGCATCCGTACCTTCGCCGCGTCCTCCGGCGACGGAGCGAGGCGCCGCAGGGCCTTGAGATGACCGGTGTCGAGGGCGATGACGAGGTCGAGGCGCGCGAACCAGGACGGCTGGAACTGACGGGCCGTGTGGCCGCCGTCGTAGCCGTGCTCCTCCAGGACGGAGACGGTGCGCGGGTCGGCCGGGTCGCCCTCGTGCCAGCCGCCGGTGCCGGCGCTGTCGACCTCGACCCGGTCGTCGAGCCCGGCTTCCTCGACGCGGGCGCGGAAGACGGACTCGGCCATCGGCGAGCGGCAGATGTTGCCGGTGCAGACGAAGCAGACGCGGTAGGTCATCGGGTGTTCAGTCCCCGTCGGGCAGGGCGAGGTTGAGCGCCCAGGAGACGATCGAGATGATCAGGCCGCCGAGCACGGCCGTCCAGAAGCCGTCGACATGGAAGCTCAGGTCGAGCTTGTCGGCGAACCACGAGGTCAGCAGCAGCATCAGCGCGTTGACGACCAGCGTGAACAGGCCGAGCGTCAGAATGAGCAGAGGCAGGCTGAACAGCTTGACTATCGGCTTGACCAGGAAGTTCACCAAGCCGAAGATCAGCGCGACGAGGAGCAGGGTGCCTATCTTCTTGCCCGTGCTGTCACCGGTGAGGGTGATCTTGTCGAGCAGCCAGACGGCGACCGCCAGGGCGCCCGCGTTGGCGATCGTCTTGACTACGAAATTCTTCATGTGTCTGATCGTGGCAGACGAGATCGGCCATGAGCACGGGGATGAGGGCGGACGACAGCGATGAAGGCATTCCGGCTGGATGAACTGGAGGCGGAGCGCGCCGCCAATGAGGGCGCCTACCTGCAGTTTCTGCGAGAGCGGAACATGTCGGTCGGCCTGTACGCGCTCAACGCCGGCGACCACGATCCACAGAAGCCGCACAACCAGGACGAGGTCTACTTCGTTGTGAGCGGCCGCGCCCAGATCACCGTCGGCATGGAGACCACGAACGTGGCACGCGGCAGTGTCGTCTATGTGCCGGCCGGAGTCGCCCACAAGTTCCACCACATCAGCGAGGACCTGCGGGTGCTCGTGGTGTTCTCTCCGCCCGGGAGCTGACCTTCGGCCTCGGGGTTCCCTAGGGGTTCGATCAGGGGAGGACAAGGGCTGTGCGGTCCCCGCGGGGGCACCTGCCCGTCCTAGCATCGAGTGCAGGGAATCAGCAGATTCACGGAAATCAGGACCCGGCACAGGACGGGCGGAGAGGTAAGGACAAGGGCGATGCGTGAAATCTTCGCAGGACTGCCGTGGTGGGTGAAGTGGATCGCGGTGCCGGTCATCGCCCTGGTCGTGTTCGGCGGGCTGATAGCCAGTGTGGTCGGATTCGTGATCGGACTGCTCTTCAAGGTGCTGGTCTTCGTGGCACTGGTCGGTGGACTGATCTACGTCGTACGGAAGTTCATGTCGAGTTCGTCGTCTCGCAGCGACTGGTGAGGACTGTGGGAACCGGGAGGCGGTAACAGGAATCACCGGTTCCCTCGGGCGAGGGAAGTTTCCCGGGCGGGCCGTCCGCGGGCGGTGGCGGGCCAATAGAGTCCGGAAATCGACGCGGGGACCGACCCCGCGAGCGGCGTACACCCCACCCGTGTTCCCGCACGGGCTGCCCCCCTCGCGCTTCGGGAGTGACCCTTGGCCAAGGTAGACACCGCACCCTCAGACCCCCACGCACCCCCGGCCCGGCCGCGCTCCTCCGTACCCCAGGTGCCGCGGCAGGCCTCCCCGGAACCCTCCGAGCCGTCGAACTCCGCGACCCTCATCGGATCCGTCCAGCGCGCGATGCGCCTGCTGGAACGCGTCGCCGAGCACGAGTACGGCGCCCCCGCCAAGCAACTCGCCCGCGAGACGGGCCTGGCACTGCCGACGGCGTACCACCTCCTGCGCACGCTGGTGCACGAGGGCTATCTGCGGCGCGACAAAGGGCTGTTCTTCCTCGGTGAGGCGGCCGTACGGCTGAGCAGCAGCGGAGCCGAGCAGAAACGTCGCAGCACGGTCGCCGACACGCTCGCGCAGTGCCGCGACGCCATCGGTGTGCCCGTGTACTACGCCCACTACCGCGACGGTGAGATCGAGGTCGTGTGCGTCTCCGACACCCCCGGCAACCCGGCGGTCGAGGAATGGGCCGACTTCCGCGAGACCGGCCACGCCCACGCCATCGGCCAGTGCCTGCTGTCCCAGCTTGACGAGGACGCCCGGCGCGACCACCTCGAACGCCATCCCGTGCAGTCGATCACCCCGTACACGGTGCGCGACAGCAACTCGCTGCTCCGCCGCCTCGAACGAACGAGCCGGATGGAGCCGGTGATCGAACGTCAGGAGTACGCGCTGGGCACGGTGTGCGCGGCGATCCCGATCACGCTCGGCACCACGGCCGCGACGATGGCCATTTCCCTGCCCGTCCAACAGTCCGACCGGCTGCTGTCGGTGGCACGGCAACTCCAGGAGGAGGTCGGGCGCCTCCTGGGGTCACTGGCGATCTCTATCAGTATCTGAAAACTCACTCCTTGTGATCTCTCGTGTACGTTCAGCAAGATTCCACCAGGCCTGGGGTCCGGTCCCGGCCAGTCGAAGGCAACCGACGGGGTAGGCGATGCGAGAGTCCGTACAGGCAGAGGTCATGATGAGCTTTCTCGTGTCCGAGGAGCTCTCTTTCCGCATCCCGGTGGAGCTGCGCTACGAGACGTGCGATCCCTATGCGGTGCGGCTGACCTTCCACCTGCCCGGGGATGCCCCGGTGACCTGGGCCTTCGGTCGGGAGCTGCTGGTGGACGGGGTGGGCCGGCCGTGCGGGGAGGGTGACGTACGCGTCTCACCTGCCGGTTCCGAGACCCTGGGCGATGTTCTGATCCGGCTTCAGGTCGGTGCCGACCAGGCGCTGTTCCGTTCCTCGGTGGCGCCTCTGGTGGCCTTCCTCGACCGCACAGACAAGCTGGTGCCGCTCGGCCAGGAGGGCGCGCTCGCCGACTTCGACGCCCATCTCGACGAGGCCCTGGACCGCATCCTCGCGGAAGAGCAGAGCGCCGGCTGAAGCGTTACGTCGGTGTGGGGCGGGGTGGCGTAACGCTTCAGCGGCGCACAAGGGGCGCGTGGGAGCGCTCCTTTGTCGCCGGGTGTACTTTGCGCTCCGCCGGATGGGTGAAGTCGGCCGCAGCGGATCGGCGCCCTTCAGGTGGCCACGTCTCGGCTGGCCGCCCGTCGCCGGCGCCGCTTCTGCCTACTCCGGGGACGCTGTTTGAGGGCGGGGTTTCCACTGACACGGTTTCCGCCGACTTCCGTAGTCACGGTTCCGCCGACGTGGCTTCCGTGGTCACGGTTTCCGCCGACACGGCTTCCGTAGTCACGGCTTCCGTTGTCACAGCACCCCTGCGTCACCGCTTCCTCCGGCG
Organism: Streptomyces coerulescens; assembly: GCF_042657965.1. Taxonomy (NCBI): domain Bacteria; kingdom Bacillati; phylum Actinomycetota; class Actinomycetes; order Kitasatosporales; family Streptomycetaceae; genus Streptomyces; species Streptomyces coerulescens. Next base: position 230,536 of record NZ_JBHSKM010000004.1, on the reverse strand, counting down.
GCCCCGTCCTCCCCTCCCGGGGCCCGGCTGAGCGCTTCCCGTGGCCGGCGGGCCGCCCGCGGGCACCGGCACGGCACCGACCGGCACCGAGCCCGTCTCCGGCCGGTCGGCCGAGACCACCAGGGCCGCGAGGGCGGTGGTCACCGGCACCGACGCGACCAGACCGATGGAGCCCACCAGAGTGCGCACGATCTCCTCCGCGACCAGCTCGCTGTTGGCGACCGTACCCACGCCGCTCTGCGCGATCGAGAAGAGCAGCAGCAGTGGAAGCGCGGCGCCCGCGTAGGCGAGGACGAGGGTGTTTACGACGGAGGCGATGTGGTCGCGGCCGATGCGGATGCCCGCCCGGTACAGCCCGCGCCAGCCCATCGTGGGGTTGGCTTCGTGCAGTTCCCAGACCGCGGAGGTCTGGGTGACCGTCACGTCGTCGAGCACACCGAGCGAACCGATGATGATGCCCGCGAGCAGCAGACCGCTCATGTCGATCGACGGATAGAGCCCGTGGATGAGGCCGGTGTTGTCGTCGGTGTTGCCGGTGAGTGCGGCCCAGTCGATGAACACCGAGCCGAGGATGCCGATCAGCAGCAGTGAGATCAGCGTGCCGAGCACCGCGACCGATGTTCTCGCCGAGAGGCCGTGGCACAGATAGAGCGCGACCAGCATGATCGCGCTCGACCCGACCACTGCCACGACCAGCGGGTTCGAGCCCTGGAGGATCGCGGGCAGGATGAAGAAGTTGAGCACCAGGAAGCTGATGGCCAGCGAGATCAGGGCCATGAGGCCCCGCAGCCGGCCGACGACCACGACGGCGATGGCGAAGATGCCGGCGAGCACCGACAGCGGAACGCGACGGTTCACATCGGTGACGGCGTACTGGAGGTCCTTGGGCGCGGAGGGTTCGTAGGCGACCACGACCTCCTGGCCCTCGTGCAACTGGCGCGACTGGTCGGGCTGCACGATCTCCGTGAACGTACGGCCCTTGTCCTTGCCGGTGTCGACCCGGATCGTCGCCTTCTTGCAGGTGCCGCTCTCCTGCTGCGCGGCGGAGGAGCCCTCTGCGGTGGAGGTGTCGCCGGTCGGCGGCACACCCGAGGCATTGACGTCCTTGCAGCTCAGCTCGACGACCTTGGTGACCGTGGCCTGCTGCGTCTGCCGGTCGAAGCCGACACCGGTGCGCTCGTGCCCCGGGGCACCGCCCGGCCACAGCACCGCGAGACCCACCACCACCGCGGCGGCGAACGGGATCAGAACGGCCGCGATGACCTTGCGCAGATGCCGGGAGACGGGAGTCGCGGGACCGTGAGCGTGGCTGTGCGAGTGTCCGTGCCCGGGGCCATCTCCATGCCCGTGACTGTGACCGTCGCCGGCACCGTCACCGCCGCCGTCACCACCGCCTCGCCTGCCGCCGGATCCGGGACCGTGACCATGGCCTCCACCGGCATCGGGACCGGGACGATCGCCCGGACCGGGTCCCTGCCCGTGCGGGCTGCCACCTGGGCCGGGGCCTTGCCGGTACGGGCCACCGACCGGACCTGCCCCCGGTCCGTGCGGACCACTGTCCGGACCTGTCCCCTGTCCGTACGGACCGCTGCCCGGACCTGTCCCCTGTCCGTACGGACCGCTGCCCGGACCAGTTTCCTGCCCAAACGAGCCACTGTTCGGACCAGCTCCCTCCCCGTACGGGCCACCGGAGCTGCGTCCACGATTCTGCGGGCCACCAGCTCGGCCCCCAGGCTCCCGTGCTCCACCGGGCCGAGGTCCCGATTCATGCCAATTGCCTGCTTCACCCCGATCCTCCCGCATCCCGCCAGGGCGAAGGTCGTGCTCGTGCCAACCGCCGGTTTCAGCCGTGCGACGGTCGGGGCCGTCCGTGGAGCCACCGCCGAATCCACCGTCGTAGCGGCCTCCGGGTACGCCCGAACCTCGGCCATCCGTACGGCCGTTACCCCGTGCGGGGCCATTTCCGGAGCCCGAACCGCGGGGCGGATCGGGCGGTGGGTACGGAGGTTCATGCGTCGTGGTCACCGCCCGATCATCGCAAGAACGGTGGGGGCCCTCTGTTCAGCGCGCCCGAATTGACGCTAGCGTGGTGCCACCTTTGTACACGCGGGAGCTCGGAGCACCGGGCTGAGAGGGCGCTGACCTCCGTCCCAGCGATGTTTCACATGAAACATCACCCATCGCGAGTGATGTTTCACACGAAACGTCGGCAGACGGATACCGCTGCGTCGACCGCCGAACCTGTTACCGGGTAATGCCGGCGTAGGGAGTAGGTCTCATGACCATCAAGGACGCGCGCACGCCTGCCTCCAGCCAGGACGAACAGCCCATTCAGGGTGAAACGTCCACGGAGGCCGGGAAGTCCATCGGCTGGCACAAGGCGTACGTCGAGGGCTCACGCCCCGATCTGCGGGTGCCGGTCCGCCAGGTGCACCTCACCAACGGGCAGTCGGTCACGCTGTACGACACGTCCGGCCCGTACACCGATCCCTTGACCGAGACCGACGTCCGCAGGGGGCTCACCCCGTTGCGGGAGAACTGGATCATCGCTCGCGGTGACACCGCGGAGTACGCGGGTCGTCCTGTCCGTCCGGAGGACGACGGGATCAAGCACACCTCGCCGCGCGGCGGCCTGCGCAACCTCGACGCCGTCTTCCCGGGACGTCCGCGCCAGCCCCGTCGCAGCCGTGACGGCAAGGCGGTCACGCAGCTCGCCTACGCCCGCCGGGGCGAGATCACACCCGAGATGGAGTTCGTGGCCATCCGGGAAAACGTCTCTCCCGAGGTGGTCCGTGAAGAGATCGCCGCGGGCCGGGCGGTGCTGCCCGCCAACGTAAATCACCCGGAGATCGAGCCGATGATCATCGGCAAGCGGTTCCTGGTGAAGGTCAACGCCAACATCGGCAACTCCGCGGTCACCTCCTCCATCGAGGAGGAGGTCGAGAAGATGACCTGGGCGACCCGCTGGGGCGCCGACACGGTCATGGACCTGTCGACCGGCCGGAACATCCACACCACCCGCGAGTGGGTGCTGCGCAACTCCCCCGTGCCGATCGGCACGGTGCCGCTCTACCAGGCGCTGGAGAAGGTCGACGGCCGCGCCGAGGAGCTGACCTGGGAGATCTACAAGGACACGGTCATCGAGCAGGCCGAGCAGGGCGTGGACTACATGACCGTCCACGCGGGTGTGCGCCTGCCGTACGTCCCGCTCACGGCCAACCGCAAGACCGGCATCGTCTCGCGCGGCGGCTCGATCATGGCGGCGTGGTGCCTGGCGCACCACAAGGAGAGCTTCCTGTACGAGAACTTCGAGGAGCTCTGCGAGATCCTCGCGACGTACGACGTCACGTACTCGCTCGGCGACGGCCTGCGGCCCGGCTCGATCGCGGACGCCAACGACGAGGCGCAGTTCGCCGAGTTGAGGACGCTCGGGGAACTCAACCAGATCGCCAAGCGTTTCAACGTACAGACCATGATCGAGGGCCCGGGACATGTCCCGATGCACAAGATCAAGGAGAACATCGACCTTCAACAGGAGATCTGCGATGAAGCTCCGTTCTATACGCTCGGCCCGCTGACCACGGACGTCGCGCCGGCGTACGACCACATCACTTCCGGCATCGGTGCCGCGATGATCGCCTGGTGGGGCACGGCCATGCTCTGCTACGTCACGCCCAAGGAGCACCTGGGCCTGCCCAACCGTGACGACGTCAAGACCGGCGTCATCACCTACAAGATCGCAGCCCACGCGGCGGATCTCGCCAAGGGCCACCCGGGTGCGCAGGACTGGGACGACGCGTTGTCCGACGCCCGCTTCGAGTTCCGGTGGGAGGACCAGTTCAACCTCGCCCTGGACCCGGACACGGCACGGGAGTTCCACGACGAGACCCTGCCGGCCGAGCCCGCCAAGACGGCCCACTTCTGCTCCATGTGCGGGCCGAAGTTCTGCTCGATGAAGATCTCCCAGGACATCCGCCGTACCCATGGCGGATCCCGGGAGGAGATCGAGGAGGGTATGGCTCAGAAGTCGCAGGAGTTCGCCGCGGCGGGTAATCGGGTGTATCTGCCGATCGCTGACTGACCGCCGGTACGAACGCGCTGCTCTGGAGAGGAAGGGGCTTCACAGGGCAGCGCTTCGGGCGGCCGCAGGACGGGGACGTTTGAACAGGACTTCTACTCTTGGCCGGTGACGCTGTACTACGACCCCGTTGCGCGGCTCGGCAGGGACCGTGAGGTCTTTCGAGGCCGTTGGGAGGACCGGCTCTGGCTCAACGTTCCGGGGCCCTTTTACGGCGGCGAGACCGACACGTGTCGTACGGGTCGGCTCTCCGCTCCCCACCACGTCCTCTACGGCGGCACGTACTTGACCGAGTACGTCTACCGGCAGCCGCGGACGCGCGCAGAGACAACTCGGCTGGTGGAAGCGGCTGATTGTGATCCGTGTCTCGGGTACGGCTGCGACGGCGACTCGCGGTGGACACCCGGTGCGGTTCGGGAGTGGTGGCGCGACCGCGGACGGATCACGCAGTACCTCTCCACCGAGGACTGGGAAGCCGTCGACTGGCCACAGCAAGGTCTGGCCGGTGCCGTTCGCGACTATGAGTCCTACCTGGCCGGGCCCTTGGCCGCGGACTTGCGGATCTACCTCTTTTGGCTGGAGGAGGGCCGCTCTCCCACAGCCGGTGAACGGCTTCCAGACCTCTAGCCGGCAGGTCAGCGGGTCCTCTGTGCTGCTTCGGGCCTGATGCGATCGCGGACCGATGTCTCGGCCGACGTCTCGAACGACGTCGCGACCCGCCTCTGCCGGCTGTTCGGCTTGCGCCTCCCCGAGGAGTTGTCCCCGGGGTTCCGTCGAGGAGGTCCCCTGGCGGGGCTTTCTCACGGCGGGGGCGCAAGCCGAGGGGCTACTCCGGCTGGTGTTCCGGCCCTCCGAAGTCCGGGCTCGTGTAGTCCGGGCTCGTGTAGCTCGGACGCGGGCCAGGGACGGCACCGTTGTCCGGGCTGCTGAAACCCGGACGGTCGTAGCCGAGGTTCGGGATACGGCCGGCCGGTGTCGTCGGTGGCGTGCGGTGCAGTGCCGCCGCCGTGCCGGGGTCGGCGAGTGCCTCCCGTAGGAAAGGCAGGACACCGCGCTCCAGCAGGGCTTCGCGCCAGGCTTCCCTGGCCCGGGCCACCTCTTCGCTCAGTTCGCCGTACGGCCCCGAGTCGAAGGCCGGCCGGTTGCGCAGGGCGGTGAGCAGGAGTCCGACGGCGGCGACCAGGATCGCGGCCGCCGCGATGGCGCCGAACACCCATCCGGTGGTGAGCATCGTCTGGGCGAACGCCGGCTCGGGGTCGAACATCTTCAGGATGTAGCCGACGAGCAGGAATATCGCCGCGGCGGTGCCCGCGAGGACGGGTGCCAGGACGGCGAGCACGGCAACGACTCCGGGGCCGGCCGTCTCGGCGACTTCTCCCATGGTGGTGGCGAGCCCCATCGCGCCCGTGCCCGACTCGGTGGAGCCGGACTCACGGGAGGACGACGGGGTGGACGGCGCCGGCTGGCGCAGTTCCTCGCGGACCTTCACGTAGTGCTGGTACTCGGTCGCCGCGGCCGCCGTGATGAGTGCGGTGGCGTTCAGCGCCATGGTGCGCAGCTGTTCGGGGTTGAGCCGCTGTCCCACAGCGGCCAGTTCCGGGCGGTGTGGTGCGGAGCGCAGCGCCTCGTCGAGGATCCGCTCGTACTCTTGGCGGTCCTCACTGTGCAGGTACTGCGGAACGCTGTTCATGTGCATCCCCCGATGCTCCGTAGGGCTTGGGGCTCGCATGCCAACGAGCCGTCGGGCAGAAACGGAGGGGAGCCTGCTACGGATAAGCCGATGGTAGAGCGGTGACGGCACAGGGTGACAGGGGGTTTGCCAAAATTGGGCCCTGGCCTGCGCCGTACTCCGTTCCTGCGTGGTGGGGGGACGCCTGCCCGGTGAACGTTCAGATATCCAGGGGAAGTTGCTGGACCAGCAGCTTTCCGGCCATGGTCACACCGCCGTCCATCGCGATGGCGAGCCCTTCGGCGTAGACGTGCGGTCCCTCCACCAGGGGCCTGGTGCTGTCCTCGCCGTCCTCGGAGCCGACCTCGCCCAGCAGATACGGAATGGGGCTGTGGCCGTGAACGATGCGGGTGCCGCCGTACGTATCGAGCAGCGAGCGGACATGGTCCGGGCCGCCCTCGTCGCGGAAGGAGAAGCGTCTGGTGAACTTGCGGAAGAGATCCCAGACCTCGTCGGCGTCGTTGCGTGTGAGTGTCTCGCGGACCGTGTCGTTGACCGCTTCGATCGAGTCGCCGTAGTCGAGATAGGCCGTGGTGTCCGAGTGCACGAGCAGATGCCCGTCGACCTCTTCCATGGCGTCAAGCCGGGACATCCACTGCAGATGGTGGTCCTGGAGGCGGTCCATGTCGGTCTTCTGGCCGCCGTTGAGCAACCAGGCCGCCTGGAAGGTGGCGGTGCCCGCGCCGGAGTTGACGGGGGTGTCGCCGAAGCGCTTGGCGCCGATCAGCAGCAGTTCGTGGTTGCCCATGAGGGCCTTGCAGTAGCCGCCGGCCGCCGCGGCCTCGGCGGACAGCCGCATCACGAGGTCGATGACGCCGATGCCGTCCGGGCCGCGGTCGGTGAAGTCGCCGAGGAACCACAGCCGTGCGGTGCCCGCGCACCAGTTCCCCGCCGAGTCGATCAGGCCCTTCTCCTGGAGAGCGGCCACCAGCTCGTCGAGATAGCCGTGCACGTCACCGACGACGAACAGGGCACCGGCGCCGATCGTCGACTGCTGGGCCGGCAGGGAGGCGGGGTCGACATGCACCTGGACAGTGTCGCCGCGGTTGATGACCGGCAGGTCGCGCTGTGTGGGCGTGTAGCCCTCGGGATACGTCTCCTCGAGGGGCGGGGCGACCTCGCCGGTGTGTGTGCTGTGGGCGTACGGACCGGTCTCGTGGACGTAAGCGGGCACCCGGAAGTCGCGCAACGTCGCCGTGCGCTCCACCTCGGGTCCCTGACCGGCCCCCTGAGTCATCAGACCCCTCCACCATCGCGCCGCATCTGCACCACATCGGACTGCCTGGTCGCAGCGGCCCGCGAGTGTCGTGGGCCCATCATAGGAATGCCGATCGCGCCATGTGATGACCCAGGGGTGGTGAATCGGAGCAGGACTCCTGTTCACCGCGGCTTTCGCCCCGATTGGGCAGGGCTTCTACCACTCGACGAATGCGCCCTGCCCGCCCCCGACCTGCCTTTGCCGTGCTTCGGCGCGCGCCTAGGGTTCCTCGGGTGACCGCGGCGGACTGACTGTCGTACGCGGCGGGCGTCGCTGGGACGAGGTACGCACGATCAACTCCGTCGGTATCACCTGCTCGACCGGCTGGTCCGACTCGACCCCCTCGATGGCGTCGATGAGGAGCTGGACCACCGCCGTTCCGATGCGGCGGGGCTTGAGCGAGAGCGTGGTGATGGGCGGCTCGGTGTTGGCGTACACCGTGGACTCGCTGCAGCACACCAGAAGCAGGTCGTCCGGTACGCGCAGGCCGTATCGGCGGGCGGCGGCGAGCAGGTCCGTGCCGTTCGGGTCGAACAGTCCGTAGACGGCGTCGGGCCGGTCGGGCCTGGCGAGCAGCCGGTCGGCGGCGACGGCGCCCGCGCACGGGTCGTGCGCCGGGTAGGCCTCGTACACCGGGTCCTGCCCGACCCGTTCGCACCAGCGCAGATACGCCGTGGTCGACAGATGGGTGTACGTGTCCGTCGTGGTTCCGGTCAGCAGACCGATCCGGCGGGCGCCCGCGTCGGCCAGGTGGTCGAGGATGCCCATCACGGCGGCCTCGTGGTCGTTGTCGACCCACGCCGTGACCGGAAGCGAACCGGCGGGGCGCCCGTCGGAGACGACCGGGAGGCCCTGTCTGACCAGTTCGCTGACGACCGGGTCCTGGTCGGACGGGTCGATGACGACCGTGCCGTCGAGGGCGACGTTCGACCACACGTCGTGGCGCGAGGTCGCGGGGAGGATCACGAGGGCGTAGCCGCGGGCGAGCGCGGCCGAGGTGGCCGCGCGGGCCATCTCGGCGAAGTACGCGAACTCGGTGAAGGTGAAAGGTTCATCCCCGTACGTCGTCACGGTCAGGCCGATGAGTCCCGACTTGCCGGTACGGAGTGTTCGGGCCGCCGCCGAGGGCCGGTAGCCCAGCCGGTCGGCGACCTCGCGGACATGGCGTCGGGTGGCGTCGGGGAGCCGGCCCTTGCCGTTGAGGGCGTCGGAGACGGTCGTGATGGAGACTCCGGCGGCGGCAGCCACGTCTCTGATGCCCGCTCGACCGGGCCGACTGCCTCGACGTGAGGTTTCCGCGCGGCTCACCTGGTGCTTCCCTGCTGCTGTCATGGCGAGCCGATAGTAGGGCTCATGCGGTGGGGTAGTGCGGACGCATATGCAATCGTTGACAGGCACGTTTCTGCAAGGTCATAGACCGTCAGATTCCTTTGAAAGCAAGGGAGTTGAACGATCCAATGGCAAGACGTGGCTTGTCGGCGCGCATGGGCCTGCCAAGTGTCCGATGTTTCGAAGAGGTCTCAACTCACCTGCACGGGGGATGCGCGCCACGGAGCGAGCCACCGGCGCGTAGATATATGTGTGGCGCGCCCCCTGATTCGTGCGCCTTCGTACGACGATGCCCCTGATGCTGGTGTGACAGATGTGATCAGCGGACGGGTCTGCCCCACCGGTGGAGATCGGGCTCTTCCTCACCTGTACGCATCGGCGCGGAATCCTCATAAGGTGAGAAGTATTGGAGCCGGCGGTGGTGATGGGCCGCCGGTGGTCGCGAGGAGGACTGCGGTGAGCGAGACGAGCCCCAAGCTGCGCGCCGAGCTGGAGGGAATCCCCACCTACAAGCCGGGCAAGCCTGCCGCGGCCGGTGGCCCGGTGGCCTACAAGCTGTCCTCCAACGAGAACCCCTATCCGCCGCTGCCCGGCGTGATGGAGACCGTGCTCGCCACCGCCTCGTCCTTCAACCGCTACCCGGACATGATGTGCACGGGGCTGATGAACGAGCTGTCCGAGCGCTTCGGTGTCCCGCTCTCCCACCTGGCCACCGGCACCGGCTCGGTCGGTGTCGCCCAGCAGCTGATCCAGGCCACCGCCGGCCCTGGCGACGAGGTCATCTACGCCTGGCGGTCCTTCGAGGCGTACCCGATCATCACGCAGATCAGCGGTGCCGCCTCCGTGCAGGTGCCGCTGACGGCGGGTGAGGTGCACGACCTGGACGCGATGGCCGCCGCCATCACCGACCGCACCAGGCTGATCTTCGTCTGCAACCCGAACAACCCGACGGGCACGGTCGTGAAGCGGGCCGAGCTGGAGCGGTTCCTCGACCGGGTGCCGAGCGATGTCCTGGTGGTGCTGGACGAGGCGTACCGCGAGTTCATCCGTGACCCCGAGGTGCCGGACGGCGTGGAGATCTACCGCGAGCGGCCGAACGTCTGTGTGCTGCGGACCTTCTCCAAGGCCTACGGCCTAGCCGGTCTGCGCGTCGGTTTCGCGATCGCCCAGGAGCCGGTCGCGGCGGCCCTGCGCAAGACGGCCGTGCCCTTCGGGGTGAGCCAGCTCGCGCAGGACGCGGCCATCGTCTCGCTGCGTGCCGAGGACGAACTGCTCGGCCGGGTCGGGTCGCTGGTGTGTGAGCGCAACCGTGTGGGCGAGGGGCTACGGGCCCAGGGCTGGACGGTGCCCGAGACCCAGGCCAACTTCGTGTGGCTGCGGCTGGGGGAGCGCACGGTGGCCTTCGCCCAGGCGTGTGAGCAGGCGGGCGTGGTGATCCGGCCGTTCCCGGGCGAGGGTGTGCGGGTGACGATCGGAGAGGCCGAGGCGAACGACATCTTCCTGAAGGTGGCGGAAGGGTTCCGGAAGGAGCTCTAGGGGCTCCGCGGCCACGGTCGGCCGCGGGTGCTACGTCGGCACGGTCACGCGTCCACCAGTTCCACGCGCACGGGGTCGCCGTCGCGGACCGTCGCCAGCAGGCGGGCGTCGCCGTCGAGGCGGCCCAGGATGTTGCACGGGCTCGCGAGGCGGCACTCGGCGCCTCGCGAGATCGGTGTCGGTCCGTAGGGGAGCGCGAGCGCGTCGCCGTCCGTCCAGAAGGCGACTGTGCCAGGCTCGACCACCTGTCGGGCGTCCGTTTCACGTGAAACGGACACGCCTGTGTCGAAGTACACCTCCTCGCCCCAAGTGCGAGCAGTGGAGCTGAGTGGGAGGGCCTTGCTGAGGGCTTGCGAGGTTGCGGTGTCGTCGAGGGTCGCGGTGAGGTGCCCCGAGGGCCAGGAGATTCGTATTTGAAGCGGTGTCTGGGTCTGCATGCTGGCGATTCAACAATATGTTGAAGTTCTCGCCAAGGGGTTGCGCTGAACGAGGGACCCCCCTTGGGGGCCTGGAAGGCCGGTGCTGCATAATTGCTTGTGAATGTGAACGCTTTCACAAGCGTAGGTAAGGAGCAGCGACGTGGACCTGGCTTTGGCGCCGGAGACCCTGGCGCGGTGGCAGTTCGGCATCACCACCGTCTACCACTTCCTGTTCGTCCCTCTGACGATCTCGCTGGCCGCCCTCACGGCCGGGCTGCAGACCGCCTGGGTGCGCACGGAGAAGGAGAAGTACCTCAGGCTGACGAAGTTCTGGGGCAAGCTCTTCCTGATCAACATCGCGATGGGCGTCGTCACCGGCATCGTCCAGGAGTTCCAGTTCGGCATGAACTGGTCCGACTACTCCCGCTTCGTCGGAGACGTCTTCGGTGCTCCACTCGCCTTCGAGGCGCTGATCGCCTTCTTCTTCGAGTCCACGTTCATCGGGCTGTGGATCTTCGGCTGGGACAAGTTGCCGAAGAAGATCCACCTGGCCTGTATGTGGATGGTCTCCATCGGCACGATCCTGTCGGCGTACTTCATCCTGGCGGCCAACTCCTGGATGCAGCACCCTGTCGGCTACAAGATCAACGAGGCCAGGGGACGGGCCGAGCTCACCGACTTCTGGCTCGTGCTGACCCAGAACACCGCGCTCGCGCAGGCCTTCCACACCCTGTCGGCGGCCTTCCTCACCGGCGGCGCGTTCATGGTCGGCATCTCCGCCTTCCACCTGCTGCGCAAGAAGCACATCCGCGAGATGAAGACCTCGCTCAGGCTCGGCCTGGTCACCGTCGCCATCGGCGGCCTGCTCACCGCCGTCAGCGGTGACACGCTCGGCAAGATCATGTATGAGCAGCAGCCGATGAAGATGGCCGCGGCCGAGGCCCTGTGGGACGGCGAGAAGCCGGCCCCCTTCTCGATCTTCGCCGTCGGTGACGTCGACAAGGGCCACAACAAGGTCGCCATAGAGATCCCCGGTCTGCTGTCCTTCCTGGCCAAGGACGACTTCACCTCGTACGTCCCCGGTATCAACGACGTCAACAAGGCCGAGCAGGAGAAGTACGGCCCCGGCGACTACCGGCCCAACATCCCCGTCGCCTACTGGGGCTTCCGCTGGATGATCGGCTTCGGTATGGCATCGCTCGCCGTCGGAGTGGCCGGACTCTGGCTGACCCGCAAGAAGTTCATGCTGCCGCAGCACCTCAGGGTCGGTGAGGACGAAGTGCCGCATCTGGTGCTGCTCCCGAACAAGGCGCTCGGCCCGAAGCTGACCAAGTGGTACTGGCGCATCGCGATCTGGACCCTGGCCTTCCCGCTGATCGCCAACTCCTGGGGCTGGATCTTCACCGAGATGGGCCGCCAGCCCTGGGTCGTCTACGGCGTCCTGCGCACCCGCGACGCGGTCTCCCCCGGTGTCTCCCAGGGCGAGGTCCTCACCTCGATGATCGTCTTCACCACGCTCTACGCCATCCTCGCCGTCGTCGAGGTCAAGCTCCTAGCGAAGTACGTCAAGGCCGGCCCGCCCGAGCTGACGGAAGCCGACCTGAACCCGCCCAAGAAGATCGGCGGCGACTCCCCTGACGCCGACAAGCCGATGGCCTTCTCGTACTAGGCAGAGGGAGCTGCACAGTCATGGAACTTCACGACGTCTGGTTCGTCCTGATCGCGGTCCTGTGGATCGGCTACTTCTTCCTGGAGGGCTTCGACTTCGGGGTCGGCGTCCTCACCAGGCTGCTGGCCCGCAACCGGCCCGAGCGGCGGGTGCTGATCAACACCATCGGCCCCGTCTGGGACGGCAACGAGGTGTGGCTGCTCTCGGCGGGCGGCGCCACCTTCGCGGCCTTCCCCGAGTGGTACGCGACGCTCTTCTCCGGCTTCTATCTGCCGCTGCTGCTCATCCTGGTCTGCCTGATCGTCCGGGGTGTCGCCTTCGAGTACCGGGCGAAGCGGCCCGAGGAGAAGTGGCAGCGCAACTGGGAGCAGGCCATCTTCTGGTGCTCGCTGCTCCCGGCGTTCCTGTGGGGCGTGGCCTTCGCCAACATCGTGCGGGGCGTGAAGATCGACGCGAGCCATGAGTACGTCGGTACCGTCCCCGATCTGCTCAACCCGTACGCGCTCCTCGGCGGCCTGGTGACGCTCTCGCTCTTCACCTTCCACGGTGCGGTGTTCACCGCGCTCAAGACCGTGGGGGAGATCCGGGAGCGGGCGCGGAAGCTGGCGCTGTGGCTCGGACTCGCGACCGCCGTGCTGGCCGCGGTCTTCCTGCTCTGGACGCAGATCGACAACGGCGACGGCCAGAGCCTGGCCGCGCTGATCGTGGCCGTCGTGGCGCTGGTCGCGGCGCTTGCGGCGAACCAGGCCGGGCGCGAGGGATGGTCGTTCGCCTTCTCCGGCGTCACCATCGTGGCCGCCGTGGCGATGCTCTTCCTGACGCTCTTCCCGAACGTCATGCCGTCCTCGCTCAATGAGGACTGGAGCCTGACGGTCAGCAATGCCTCGTCGAGCCCCTACACCCTGAAGATCATGACCTGGTGCGCGGTGATCGCCACGCCGATCGTGATGCTCTACCAGGGCTGGACCTACTGGGTCTTCCGCAAGCGGATCGGTACGCAGCACATCGCTGAAACCGTGCACTGAGGTGTGTTTCACGTGAAACCAATCGACCCACGTCTCCTGCGATACGCCCGTGCCACCCGCCTCTTCCTGATCGCGGTCGTCGGTCTGGGCGTCGTCGGGGCGGTACTGGTCATCGCGCAGGCGATGCTCATCGCCGAGACGGTGGTGGGGGCGTTCCAGCACGGCATGTCGGCCGCTGAACTGCGCACTCCCCTACTGCTGTTGGTGGCGGTCGCGATCGGTCGTGCGGTGGTCGCCTGGCTCACCGAACTCGCCGCCCACCGCGCGAGCGCGGCGGTGAAGTCGGAGCTGCGGGGGCGGCTGCTGGAGCGTGCCGCCGAGCTGGGTCCCGGGTGGCTGAGCGGGCAGCGGACCGGATCGCTGGTCGCCCTCGCCACCCGGGGGGTCGACGCCCTCGACGACTACTTCTCGCGTTATCTGCCGCAGTTGGGCCTCGCGGTCGTCGTACCGATCGCGGTGCTGGCGCGGATCGTGACCGAGGACTGGGTCTCGGCGGCCATCATCGTCGGCACCCTGCCGCTCATCCCGATCTTCATGATGCTGATCGGCTGGGCCACGCAGTCACGGATGGACCGTCAGTGGCAGTTGCTCTCCCGGCTGTCCGGCCACTTCCTCGACGTCGTCGCCGGCCTGCCGACCCTGAAGGTGTTCGGCCGGGCCAAGGCACAGGCCGACTCGATCCGGCGGATCACCGGTGAGTACCGCAGGGCGACGATGCGCACCCTGCGGATCGCCTTCATCTCCTCCTTCGCGCTCGAACTGCTCTCCACGCTGTCGGTGGCGCTGGTGGCCGTCACGATCGGCATGCGCCTCGTCCACGGCGAGATGCATCTGTACGACGGCCTGGTCATCCTCGTGCTGGCGCCCGAGGCCTATCTCCCGCTGCGCCAGGTGGGCGCCCAGTACCACGCGGCGGCCGAAGGGCTCTCCGCGGCCGAGGAGATCTTCGAGGTGCTGGAGACACCGGTGCAGGCGTCCGGGACCGCGGCGGTGCCGACCGGTGGGGTGTCGTTCGAGCAGGTCTCCGTCCGCTACCCCGGCCGCACGGCCGACGCCGTGTCGAACGTGTCCTTCGCCGTCGAGCCCGGCGAGACGGTCGCGCTCGTCGGGCCGAGCGGCGCGGGCAAGTCGACGCTCCTCAATGTGCTGTTGGGGTTCGTGCGGCCGACCCACGGGCGGGTGCTGGTCGGGGGAGCCGATCTCACCGGACTCGAACTGGCGGAGTGGCGCTCGCGCATCGCCTGGGTGCCGCAGCGCCCGCACCTGTACGCCGGGACCATCGCCGAGAACGTACGGCTGGCGCGTCCCGACGCCGACGACGCGGCCGTGCGGCGGGCGCTGGCGGATGCCGGAGCGCTGGAGTTCGTGGACGCGCTGCCCGGGGGCGTCGACACCGTGCTGGGCGAGGACGGGACCGGGCTGTCCGCGGGCCAGCGGCAGCGGCTCGCGCTGGCCCGGGCGTTCCTCGCGGACCGGCCCGTCCTGCTGCTGGACGAGCCGACGGCCGCGCTCGACGGCGCCACCGAGGCCGAGGTCGTGGGGGCCGTGCGACGCCTCGCCGTGGGCCGGACGGTGCTGCTGGTCGTGCACCGGCCGGCGCTGCTGGGGGTGGCGGACCGGGTGGTACGGCTCGCCGAGCCAGCGGCGCCCGGTCGGGCGGATGCCCTGTCCAATGCGGATGGCCTGCCCAAGGCCGAAGCGCCCGTCACCCCTCGGAACGAGGGCGGCGAAGCGCACGGAGAGCCTGCCGGCGCGGATGCCGAAGACGTACCGCTCGCCGCGGACGCGCGCGGTGTCCTCGCCCGCGTCCGTGCCATGTCCGGCCCCCGACGCGGCCGGCTCGCCCTGGCGCTGCTGCTGGGCAGTCTGGCGCTCGGCAGTGCCGTCGGTCTGATGGCCACCTCCGGGTGGCTCATCTCGCGAGCCTCGCAGCAGCCGCCGGTGCTCTATCTGATGGTCGCCGTGACGGCGACGCGGGCCTTCGGCATCGGGCGGGCCGTGTTCCGGTACGCCGAGCGGCTGGTGTCGCACGACGCGGTGCTGCGCATGCTGGCCGACACCCGGGTCGCCGTGTACCGGCGCCTTGAGCGGCTGGCGCCCGCCGGGCTGCGTCGCACCCGGCGGGGCGATCTGCTGTCGAGACTCGTCGCCGATGTGGACGCCCTTCAGGACTACTGGCTGCGCTGGCTGTTGCCCGCCGCCGCCGCGACGGTCGTGTCCGCGGGGGCCGTCGGCTTCACGGCCTGGCTGTTGCCCGAGGCCGGCGCGGTCCTCGCGGCGGGGCTGCTGGCGGCCGGGCTCGGCGTCCCGCTCGTCACCGGTGCCGTCGCCCGCCGCGCCGAGCGCAGGCTGGCCCCCGCCCGGGGAGTCCTTGCGACGCGCGTGACGGACCTCCTCACCGGCACCGCGGAACTGACCGTCGCGGGCGCGCTGCCCAGCCGTACGGCCGAGGCGCGCCGGGCCGACGGGACCCTCACCCGGATCGCCTCGCGCGCCGCCACCGCGACCGCGCTCGGGGACGGGCTCACCGCGCTGATCTCCGGGATCACCGTCGCCGCAACCGCCCTCGTGGGCGCCCAGGCCGTCGTGGACGGGCGGCTGAGTGGCGTGACGACGGCCGTGGTCGTGCTCACCCCGCTGGCCGCCTTCGAGGCGGTCCTCGGGATGCCGCTCGCCGTGCAGTACCGCCAGCGGGTGCGCAAGAGCGCCGAGCGGGTCCACGAGGTCCTGGACGCACCCGAGCCCGTACGGGAACCGGAGCGTCCCAGGAAGGCGCCCGCATCGCCCTTCCCGGTCGCCGTCAGGGGCCTGACCGCCCGTCACGCGGGGCAGGAACGGGACGCGCTCGCCGGGCTCGACCTGACCCTGGAGGAGGGCCGCCGGATCGCGGTCGTCGGACCGTCCGGATCCGGCAAGACGACGCTGGCACAGGCCCTGCTGCGCTTCCTGGACGCGGACGCGGGCTCGTACACGCTGGGCGGTGTCGACGCCTACGCGCTCGACGGCGACGACGTGCGGCGGCTCGTCGGGCTGTGCGCGCAGGACGCGCACCTCTTCGACAGCTCCGTGCGCGAGAACCTGCTCCTCGCCAGGAAGGACGCCACCGAGGCCGACCTGCGTGACGCCCTGGGCCGCGCGCGGCTGCTGGACTGGGTCGACGGTCTGCCCGACGGGCTGGACACGCTCGTGGGCGAGCATGGGGCGCGGCTGTCGGGCGGGCAGCGGCAGCGGCTGGCGCTGGCACGCGCGCTGCTCGCCGACTTCCCCGTCCTCGTGCTGGACGAGCCCGCCGAGCATCTGGACCTTCCGACCGCCGACGCTCTCACCGCCGACCTGCTGGCGGCGACCGAGGGCCGTACGACCCTGCTCATCACGCACCGGCTGGCCGGCCTGGAGGCCGTGGACGAGGTGGTCGTGCTGGACGAGGGGCGCGCGGTGCAGCGAGGGACGTTCGCGGAGCTCGCCGCCGTGCAGGGGCCGCTGCGGGGGATGGTGGAGCGGGAAGAGGCGGCGGACCTGTTGGTGGGGGCGCCCTAGCCGCATATCGGCTCATCACATCAACTGCCGCACTGGCCCGTCCGCGTCACATCGTCCCCCAGGTGTACGACCTGAACAGGCTCCGACCCGACTTGCGGGTCAGGATCGCTGACATGCGCTCATATCGCGGTCGCCTTCAGGTCGTTCCGGCGCTGCTGTGTGCGCTCGCGCTCCTCGTGGCCAGGCCGGCCGAAGCCGTCGCCGACGACTCGGACACGCATGGCGGCAGCGGCAGCGGCCGCGGCCTCAGCGCGCAAGTGGTGAAGCTGTACGAGGAAGTGGCGCGGGCGACGAAGCGGTACGAGGCGGGGCGGCAGGAGGCGGAGGAGCAACGGGCGCACGCGCAGCGGATCGAAAAGCTGCTCGACCGTGAGCGACGGGAGATCGGCGCCCTGCGTGAGGACCTGGGCCGGATCGCGCGTGCCCAGTACCGCACCAGCGGCGGGATGCCATTGACCGCGCAGCTCATCCTCGCGTCGAGCCCGGAGCAGCTGATGCGCGGTCAGCGGGTGTTCTCGCAGACGAACCTGGCCGTCAACAACGCCATCGAGAAGAGCCGTCGCGCCGAGAACCGGCTCGCCAAGGACGAGGCCAAGGCCGAGGCCGCCTGGCAGGTCCTGGAGAAGCGCAACACGGAGCTCGCCGAACTGAAGAGTGGTATCGAGGAGAAGCTCGAAGAGGCGCGCTGGGAGTTGCAGGGCCAGGCCGACGCCTCCGTGGCCGCCGGCTCCTGCCCCGGTGCCGTGCGGCTCGACCAGGAGGACAAGGAGGTCGACGGCGCGTGGACCACGCCGGTGGAGTCGTACGAGCTGTCCGCCTCGTTCGGCAGCGGCGGGTCGCGGTGGGCGAACCGGCACACCGGGCAGGACTTCGCGGTGCCGATCGGCACACCGGTGCGTGCGGCCGGGGACGGACGCGTGGCCAGGGTGTCGTGCGGCGGAGCGTTCGGCATGGAGGTCGTCGTCCAGCACACGGACGGCTACTACACGCAGTACGCCCATCTCGCCGCGGTCGCCATCGACCAGGGCGAGCGCGTCAACACCGGACAGTGGATCGGCCAGTCTGGCACGAGCGGCAACTCCACCGGCCCGCATCTGCACTTCGAGGTGCGCATCACCCCGGAGATGGGCTCGGCGGTCGATCCCGTGCCGTGGCTGGCGGACCGGGGAGCGCCGCTCGGATAGCGCCAGGGCCTGCCCGGCGGATCATGCGGCCGTCGCGGCAGACCTAGCCGCGCTCGGCCAGCATCCGCTCGATGATCACCGCGACCCCGTCCTCGTTGTTGTCGACGGTCCGTCCCGACGCGGCGGCGACGACGTCCGGGTGGGCGTTGCCCATCGCGTACGACCGGCCCGCCCACGTCAGCATCTCGACATCGTTGGGCATGTCCCCGAAGGCCACGACCTCCTCGTGCGAGATACCGCGCTCGGCACAGCACAGGGCCAGCGTGCTCGCCTTGGAAACGCCGGGGCCGCTGATCTCCAGCAGGGCGCTGGGGCTGGAGCGGGTGACATTGGCGCGGTCGCCGATGGCGAGGCGGGCCAGGGTGAGGAAGGCGTCGGGGTCGAGCGTGGGGTGATAGGCGAGGATCTTGAGCACGGGCTCGCCGGCGCCGGGAGCGTCCGGTGCCAGGAGCTGCTCGGCCGGCGCGAGGTTGTCCGGTATCTCCATGTGCAGCTTGGGATAGTCCGGCTCCTGGTAGAACCCGTACGTCTGCTCCACCGCGTACACCGTGCCCGGCGCCGAGTCCCGCAGCAGCCGTACGGCGTCCAGCGCGTTCTCCCGCGCCAGCTCCCGTACCTTCACGAAACGGTGGGCGCCGGGGCCGCCGTGCAGGTCGACCACGGCGGCGCCGTTACCGCAGATCGCCAGGCCATGACCGTGGACATGGTCGCTGACGACGTTCATCCAGCGGGCGGGGCGGCCGGTGACGAAGAACACCTCGATGCCCGCCTCCTCGGCGGCGGCCAGCGCGGCGACCGTGCGCGGGGAGACGGACTTGTCGTCCCGCAGCAGGGTGCCGTCCAGGTCGGTGGCGATGAGCCGCGGGCGCACGGCGGCGTCCGGGTTCTGGGGCTGTCGAGTCGCTGAGGTCACCGCGTCATTCTCCCGCATATGCCTGCACGGTCGTGCGGCAGTCCGCACATCTGAGGCGGTCCCTGAGGAGATCCCGTCCCTGTGAACACCGTCGGCACCGCCCTCACCAGCACTGTCACGCCCAAATGCGGCCGCCGTGCTCACCGCAGCTGTGCCGCCGCTTCCATGGCGATCTGCTCGAAGACCTTCTCGTCGGCCGCGAAGTCCGAGTCGGGGATCGGCCAGTGGACCACGATCTCGGTGAACCCGAGCTCCTGATGGCGTCCCGCGAAGTCCACGAACGCGTCGAGCGACTCCAGCACACCGTTGCGTTCCGGGGTGAATCCGGTGAGCAGCACCTTGTCGAGGTCGGTCACGTTCCGGCCGATCGTGGCGCACGCGTCGGACAGCTTCTCGACCTGCCCGCGAATGGCCTGAAACGACTGCTCGGGGGTGCCGCTCTCACTCACCTTCGGGTCGCCCGTGGTCACCCAGGCCTGCCCGTACTGCGCCGCCAGCCGCAGCCCGCGCGGCCCGGTCGCGGCCACCGCGAAGGGCAGCCGGGGCCGCTGCACACAGCCCGGGATGTTGCGGGCCTCGTGCGCCGAGTAGAAGTCGCCCTCGTAGGACACCGAGTCCTCGGAGAGCAGCCGGTCCAGCAGTGTGACGAACTCGGCGAAACGGTCGGCACGCTCACGCGGCGTCCAGGGCTCCTGGGCGAGCGTGGTGGCGTCGAAGCCGGTGCCACCGGCACCGATACCGAGCGTGATCCGTCCGCCGGAGACGTCGTCGAGGGAGATCAGTTCCTTGGCGAGGGTCACCGGGTGCCGGAAGTTCGGGGAGGTCACCAGGGTGCCCAGCCGCAGCTGGTCGGTGACGGCCGCAGCGGCGGCCAGGGTCGGCACGGCACCGAACCACGGGCCGTCCCGGAAGCTGCGCCAGGACAGGTGGTCGTAGGTGTACGCGGCGTGGAAACCGAGCTGCTCCGCCCGCTGCCATGCCGTGCGACCCCCTTCGGACCAGCGGCGGTACGGGAGGATCACGGTGCTCAGGCGCAGACTCATGTGTCCGAGCGTATGCGGCCGAACGGGTTTCACGTGAAACGGTCACCGCACGCGGCTGCTCAGCCACGGAGTGAGGGTGATCACCGGCATGAACTCGCGATGGGTCCGGTCGCCCGGCAGCGGCACGATCAGGAAGTAGCCCGGAGGGAAACGGCGCGCCTTGACGTGGGCGAGCCCGTCGAAGACGGAGCGGACGAAGGCGGGCACGTCGTCGCGGGGGACGTCGGGGCACTCGATGCCCTCGACGGTGATCAGCGCGTCGTCCTCCGGGAAGAGCCGCACGCTCACCCGGGGCGAGCCGCCCAGATCGACGTACGCCTCATGGGGCAGCGAGCCGTCCGGGTCCACGGTGATACCGACACCGGCGGCGCTGCGGCGGGAGGTCTGGTCGGCGCCGATGTCATGGCTCACCTCGATCTCGCGACCGTACTCGGCGGCGAGGGCGCGGAGCGCGGTGACGGCGGACTCGGTGGTGGAAAATTGGTCCATACCACTGATCATGCCGGACCGGGGGTCAGCTCATGCGGGGAAGCGGGCAATTCGGGGCGGGGGCCGGGGCCCGGGGGTGGGGGCTCGGAGTCGGGGACTTGGGCCCTGGGCCGGCGGCCGGGAGTCTGAGTCCGGCGCCTGGGAGTCTCCGGGCCGGGAGTCACCCTGCCGGGAGTCACCGTGGCGCTCCCGGGAGGGTCAGTGCGCCTCGGGGAAGCGCAGGTACTCCGGTGGCACAGCCTTCGTCAGCCACACCCCGTTCGCGCTGACGTGGAAGACATGGCCGTCGCGGTGCATGGCGCCGGTGTCCACGGAGAGCACCACCGGGCGGCCGCGTCGGGCGCCGACCCGTGTCGCGGTCTCGCGGTCGGCCGAGAGGTGCACGTCGTGCCGGTTCATCGGCCTGAGCCCCTCGCTGCGGATCGCGTCCAGGTTGCCGGCCACGGTGCCGTGGTAGAGGTACGGCGGCGGGGTCGCCGGGGGCAGTCCGAGGTCCACGTCCACGCTGTGGCCCTGACTGGCCCGGATCCGCGTGCCCTCGATCGCGAAGCGCTTCTTGTCGTTGGCGGCGACCACGTGGTCCAGCTCTTCCCGGGTGAACCGGAATCCGTGCGCGGTCGCGGCGGCGATCAGCGTGTCGATCTCGACCCAGCCGCCCTCGTCGAGAGTCAGCCCGATGCGCTCGGGCTGATGGCGCAGGTGCTTCGAGAGGTACTTCGACACCTTCACGGTGCGTCTTTCGTCCATGCCGATAGCCTGCCGGTCGCGACGGGAATCACGCGAATGATTTCGCTCTCGATGTTTGATCCACAACCAAGTGCGGTTATCCACAGGGGAATTGGCGATTCTGTGGACAACGAGCGTTCACTTCACGGGGTTTCGTCAAGATCACCTGACGGGCTGTGAATTGCGGCAAGCCGGTCCAAGGCCCGCGCCCGCACCTCGCGTTCGGCGGCCAGTGTGATGAACTCGGCGGCACCCTCCGGGCCAACCAAGGCTTCCACAGCCTCCATTGTCTTTGCGGGAATCGCTATATTTCGATCAATTTTCCGGGAATGCGGGTCCTCGACCGCGCCCAGATGCTGACGTAGGTGCCGGCCCGCCAACAGACGCATGGCGCGGGCGAGTTCCGCGTCCACCGTGTGCTGGGCGAGCGGGCGCAGCCGTCGTACCAGCGAGGCCGCTTCGGCCGCTTCGTCGTCCGTCGGACGGTGCGGTCCGTCGAGGTAGCGGGCGAAGACGTGCTCGGTGGTGAACTCCAGGAAACGGGCGGCGATGTGCTCGACCTGTCCCCTCAACTCCCGTAGATGGCCCGAGATCGCGGACAGCGGCACGCCTGCGGCGTACAACTCGACGGCCACGGCCAGCTCTTGAGGGCTCGGCACGACGAACGAGCCCTCGTCGCCGGGCACCGGCTCCAGCACGCCGAGCTCCACGGCGTCGGCCACCGCCGCGTCGTCAGGAGCGCCGCCGAAGCGCTCGTCCAACTCGGCACGGGAGATCCGCACCGCCTCCTCGTCGGTCCACGGCCCGTCCACCTCGGCCGCCAGCCCGAGCACTCCGCCCAGTCCGCGGCCGGCGTCCCAGGCCTCCAGGAGCTCCTTGATGGAGGCCAGGGTGTAGCCGCGGTCCAGGAGGTCGGCGATCTGGCGCAGCCGGACGAGATGGGCGTCGGAGTAGAGGTTGGCGCGGCCTCGGCGCTCGGGGCGGGGGAGCAGGCCACGGTCCTGGTAGGCGCGGATGGTGCGGACGGTGGCACCGCTGAGGTGCGCCAGGTCCTCGATCCGGTAGGTCTTGTCCACGCCGGTCCACCTCCGCGCGCATCCGAGGGCCACCGCACCGACCCTCCCACCCAGCTCAACAGCCATCTCGGGGAAGCCCCGATCCAGCCAGGCAGCTCATCGGGGGACGGCCCGATCCAGCTCAGCAGCCCTTCCGGGCAGGCCCGATCCAGCTCAACAGCCCTGTCGGGAAAGCCCCGACGCCCCGCTCCCCGCGAACCCCTCAACCTCCGCGCACAGTTCCGCCGCCCCCAGGACTCACAACGGCGGCTCGAGCCGCGCGATCCTGCGCAGGGCCCTCGGCGTGAACCGCGACATCAAATACGCCCCGCGCGCCTCCGGCGTCACCGGTACGACGGCCTCGCCGCGCACCACCGCCCGCAGGATCGCGTCGGCGACCTTCTCCGGCGGATAGTTCCGCAGCCCGTACAGCCGCGCGGACTTCTTCTGGCGCCGCTTCTCCTCCTCGGCGTCGACGCCGGCGAAGTGCGCGGTCGAGGTGATGTTGGTGTTGACCAGGCCCGGGCATATCGCCGTGACGCCGATCCCCTGCCCCGCCAGTTCCGCGCGCAGGCACTCGCTCAGCATCAGTACGGCCGCCTTGGAGGTGCTGTACGCGGGCAGCGCCTTGGAGGGCTGGAAGGCCGCCGCCGACGCGGTGTTGACGATGTGGCCGCCCTGTCCGCGTTCGGCCATCTGCTTGCCGAAGAGCCGGCAGCCGTGGATGACACCCCACAGATTGACGTCGAGGACCTTCTTCCAGTCCTCGGGTGTGGTGTCGAAGAAGGAGCCCGACAGGCCGATGCCGGCATTGTTCACCAGCACGTCCACCACGCCGTACTCGGCGGCCACGCGCGCGGCGAGCTTCTCCATGGCCTGCTCGTCGGAGACGTCCACCGTCTCCGCCCAGGCCTCGGGCGCCCCGATCAGCCGGGACATCTCGGCGGTGCGGCCCGCGGACTCCGCGTCCCGGTCGACGGCCACCACGCGTGCGCCCGCTTCGGCGAACGCGTACGCCGTCGCCCGCCCGATGCCGCTGCCCGCGCCGGTGACCAGCACGAGCTGCCCGCCGAAGCGGTCGGCGTACTTCCCGGTCGCCGTCACCCCTGCCGGTCGCCCGCCCTCGACGGACGTCACGAACTCCGTGATCCAGGAGACCAGTTGGTCGGGCCGGGTGCGCGGTATCCAGTGCTTCGCCGACAGCGTGCGCCGGGTCAGCTGCGGAACCCACAGCTCCAGGTCGTCGTAGAGCCGCTCCGACAGGAACGCGTCCCCGAGGGGCGTGATGAGCTGCACGGGCGCGTGCGCGTACGCGTCCTGGCGCGGCCGGGTCAGCCGCGACCGTACGTTGTCGCGGTACAGCCATGCTCCGCGGGCCGCGTCCGTCGGCAGGGACGGGGTCGGGTAGTCGCCGCCGGGGACCTGCTCCACGCGCTCCAGGATGCGCGGCCAGCGCTTGCCGAGGGGGCCTCGCCAGGCCAGTTCGGGCAGCACGGGCGTGTGCAGCAGGTACACGTACCAGGACTTGGCGCCCTGGCCGAGGAGCTGGCCCACGCGGCGCGGGGTCGGGCGCTTGACGCGCTGGTTGATCCAGTGGCCGAAGTGGTCGAGGGACGGCCCGGACATCGAGGTGAAGGAGGCGATCCGGCCCTCGGTGCGTTTGACCGTGGCGAACTCCCAGGACTGCACCGAGCCCCAGTCGTGCCCGACCAGGTGCACGGGCCGGTCCGGGCTGACCGCGTCCGCGACAGCCAGGAAGTCGTCCGTCAGCTTCTCCAGCGTGAACCCGCCCCGCAGCGGCTTCGGCGCCGTGGACCGGCCGTGGCCGCGGACGTCGTACAGCACGACGTGGAAGCGGTCGGCCAGCCGTGGGGCGACCTCGGACCACACCTCCTTGCTGTCCGGATAGCCGTGCACCAGCATCACCGTCGGCTGCCCGGCATCGCCCAGCTCGGCGACGCACAGCTCGACGCCGCCGGTCCGTACGACGCGCTCACGCGCGCCCTGAAGCGTCAACGGCACCGTCACTTCTCCTCCGCCCAGCGCCGCACGTGCGGCAGATCGTCGTCCAGCCAGAAGGCGCTCTGCTCGGGGTCCGCGGAGTCGGTGACGACCAGGATCTCCTCGAACTTCGCGCCGGTGCCCCGGAAACCCAGGTGGGGTTCGACCGCCCACAGACCCGGCTGCGGCGGGTGGTCGGAGAAGCGGTACGGCGACCACAGCGGCGACCAGCCCTCGCGGTGACCGTGCAGCGCGTCGCTCGCCAGGCCCTTCAGGGACTGGGTGCCGAACCCGAACACATGCGCCGACCAGCGGCGTTCGGCGACCCGGTCGACCTTGTGCGCGATCACGCCGAAGGGATAGGCGCGGTGCCGGTTGGCGTAGCCCTGGCGGACCATGAGGCGGTCCACGTCCTCGTAGATCTCCCGCAGCGGCCGCCGCTCGCGGACCTCGCGCAGGATCAGCTCCCGGTGCGCCTCCAGGTCGGCCATCAGCCTGTCCTGGACCGGGTTGATGCCGAGCGAGCCGGAGTAGCCGATGTCGGCCGTATAGCCGTCGTACACGGGTGCCATGTCCAGGATGAACGGCATCCCGGGCTCCAGGCGGCGGTTGGTGGGGAAGAACTGCAACGGGATCCGGAAGTTCACGAACGCCGTGCGGTCCCCGAACCAGGCGAAGGGCAGATGGAACCAGTCGCGCACGCCGCGCTCCCGCAGCCACTCCCGCTGCATGCGCGCCGCCTCGCGCTCGGTGACGCCAGGCTCCAGCCGCGCCGCGACGGCCTCGGCGCATTCGTACGCCAGCCGCTGGACCCTTCTGAACCCCTGCAACTCCGCGGATGCCGCCGAGCGCTCGCCTGAAACCGCCGTAGTCATGCCACCGCCCCACCTGTCCACACCGACTGCGGTACGTGTCCGTAACTTGACACCGGTGAATGTGACAGTTGTTAGAGGCTGCGTCAATAGGGCTGCCGAAGGCTGTGGAAAACACTCATGATGTGGAAAACCGGGGCGTCGTTGTTCGACCTCAGGGTGACCCCTAGGGCCCCGTAGTCCTGGAGGGTGACTTCAAGACAGCTCTGCGGGGTGACGTCCGGCGTGGTCCGTGTCACTACCTTCGTGGTGTGACTGTGATCGCGACCGAAAGCCTGAGCAAGCGGTTCCCCAGGGTGACCGCGCTTGACCGGCTGACCATGGACATCGGGCCCGGGGTGACCGGACTCGTCGGAGCCAATGGTGCCGGCAAGTCCACCATGATCAAGATCCTGCTGGGTCTGTCCCCCGCCACCGAGGGCCGTG
The DNA here is from genome assembly GCF_042657965.1 of Streptomyces coerulescens. Classification (NCBI taxonomy): domain Bacteria; kingdom Bacillati; phylum Actinomycetota; class Actinomycetes; order Kitasatosporales; family Streptomycetaceae; genus Streptomyces; species Streptomyces coerulescens. The sequence goes on along the minus strand of NZ_JBHSKM010000004.1, from coordinate 205,247 downwards.
CCGAAGTGCTCGGACTCGACGTCGCCACCAAGGGCGGCGCCATCCGTGAGCGGGTCGGGTACATGCCGGAGCACGACTGTCTGCCGCCCGACGTCTCGGCCACCGAGTTCGTCGTGCACATGGCCCGGATGTCCGGACTGCCGCCCACCGCCGCGCGTGAGCGCACCGCGGACACGCTGCGCCATGTCGGCCTGTACGAGGAGCGCTACCGCCCCATCGGCGGCTACTCGACCGGCATGAAGCAGCGCGTGAAGCTGGCGCAGGCCCTGGTGCACGACCCGCAGCTGGTGTTCCTGGACGAGCCGACCAACGGCCTCGACCCGGTCGGCCGCGACGAGATGCTCGGCCTGATCCGCCGTATCCACACCGACTTCGGCATCTCGGTCCTGGTCACCTCGCACCTGCTGGGCGAACTGGAGCGCACCTGCGACCACGTCGTCGTCATCGACGGCGGCAAGCTGCTGCGGTCCAGCTCCACCACCGACTTCACCCAGACCACCACGACCCTCGCCATCGAGGTCACCGACAGCGACGACCACCCGGACGGCACCCGCGCGGTGCGCGACGCGCTCCACGCGCGCGGGGTGGACGTCCTCGACGGTGCAGGCGGACTCCCTGGCGCCGGTCACATCCTGCTGCTCACCGCGCAGGGCGAGGAGACCTACGACCTGGTGCGCGACGTGGTCGCCGACCTCGGCCTCGGCCTGGTACGCATGGAGCAGCGCCGGCACCACATCTCGGAGGTCTTCACCGACGGCGGGCAGAACGCCGGCGCACAGCGGAAGGAGGCGGTCGGCCATGGCGGTTGAGCACCCCGTAGCCTCACAGTCGGGTGACCAGACCCGGATCCACAACATCGGCTACCGCAACTACGACGGCCCCCGCCTCGGCCGCTCGTACGCGACCCGCTCGCTGTACTCGCAGTCCCTGCGCGGCGCCTACGGCCTCGGCCGCTCGGTGAAGTCCAAGGTGCTGCCGATGCTGCTGTTCGTGGTGATGTGCGTGCCCGCGGCCATCATGGTCGCCGTCGCGGTCGCCACCAAGGCCAAGGACCTGCCCGTCGACTACACGCGCTACGCGATCATCATGCAGGCCGTGATCAGCCTGTACGTCGCCTCGCAGGCACCCCAGTCCGTCTCCCGCGACCTGCGCTTCAAGACCGTGCCGCTGTACTTCTCGCGGCCGATCGAGACCGCGGACTACGTCCGGGCGAAGTTCGCCGCGCTGGCCTCCGCGCTGTTCATCCTCACCGCGGCCCCGCTGCTGGTGCTCTACGTGGGCGCGCTGCTGGCCAAGCTCGACTTCGCCGACCAGACCAAGGGATTCGCGCAGGGACTCGTGTCCGTGACACTGCTCTCGCTGCTGTTCGCCGGCATCGGCCTGGTCATCGCGTCCGTCACACCACGCCGGGGCTTCGGCATCGCCGCGGTGATCGCCGTGATGACCATCTCCTACGGAGCCGTCTCCACGCTCCAGGCCATCGCCGACGCGCAGGCCATCGACGGCGGGGGCAGCTCCGGCGCCATCGCCTGGATCGGCCTCTTCTCGCCGGTCACGCTCATCGACGGTGTGCAGTCCGCCTTCCTGGGCGCGACCTCCGCGTTCCCCGGCGGCGTGGGCCCGAGCAACGGTGAGGGCGTCGTCTACGTCCTCGTCAGCCTGGGCCTGATCGCCGCCAGCTACGGCCTCCTGATGCGCCGCTACAAGAAGGTGGGACTGTGACCACGCTCCAGATCGACCATGTCTCCCGCTGGTTCGGCAATGTGGTCGCCGTCAACGACATCACCATGACGATCGGCCCCGGCGTCACCGGCCTCCTCGGCCCCAACGGCGCGGGAAAGTCCACCCTCATCAACATGATGGGCGGCTTCCTGGCGCCCTCCACCGGAACCGTCACCCTCGACGGACAGCCGACCTGGCGCAATGAGGCCATCTACAAGCACATCGGCATCGTCCCCGAACGCGAGGCGATGTACGACTTCCTCACCGGCCGTGAATTCGTCGTCGCCAACGCCGAGTTGCACGGCCTGGGCGACAAGGCCGCCCAGAAGGCGCTCGCCACGGTCGAGATGGAGTATGCGCAGGACCGGAAGATCTCCACGTACTCCAAGGGCATGCGCCAGCGCGTGAAGATGGCGAGTGCCCTCGTGCACAACCCCTCGCTGCTGCTGCTCGACGAGCCGTTCAACGGCATGGACCCGCGCCAGCGCATGCAGTTGATGGACCTGCTGCGGAAGATGGGCGACGAGGGCCGCACGGTGCTGTTCTCGTCCCACATCCTCGAAGAGGTCGAGCAACTCGCCTGGCACATCGAGGTGGTGGTCGCCGGACGGCACGCGGCCAGCGGTGACTTCCGCAAGATCCGCCGCCTGATGACCGACCGCCCGCACCGCTACCTGGTGCGCTCCAGCGACGACCGCACCCTCGCGGCCGCGCTGATCGCCGACCCGTCGACGTCCGGCATCGAGGTCGACCTCGCCGAGGGCGCGCTGCACATCCAGGCCGTCGACTTCGGCCGCTTCACCACGCTGCTGCCGAGGGTGGCGCGGGACCACGGCATCCGCCTGCTCACGGTCTCGCCGTCCGACGAGTCCCTCGAGTCCGTCTTCTCGTATCTGGTCGCGGCGTAGGAGGCCGAAGATGTACGACCCCACAGTCGCCCGGCTCACCTACCGAGCCCTGCTCGGCCGCCGCCGGGCCCTCATCCTGGGCGCGCTGCCCCTGCTGCTCATCGCGATCTCGATCGCGGTGCGTGCCCTGGCCGGAGCCGACGACCAGACCGCGTCCGACCTGCTCGGCGGACTGGCGCTGGCCACCATGGTGCCCATCATCGGCGTCATCGCCGGCACCGGCGCGATCGGTCCGGAGATCGACGACAGCTCGGTGGTGTACCTGCTGTCCAAGCCGGTGAAGCGGCCGACGATCATCTTCACCAAGCTGATCGTGGCGATCGCCGTGACGATGGTGTTCTCGGCGCTACCCACCTTCATCGCCGGGTACATCCTCAACGGCAACGGCCAGCAGATCGCCGTCGCCTACACGGTCGCCGCGCTGGTCGCCTCCATCGCCTACGCCGCGATCTTCCTACTGCTGGGCACGGTGTCCCGGCACGCGGTGGTCTTCGGTCTCGTCTACGCGCTCGTCTGGGAGGCCCTGTTCGGCTCCCTGGTCGAGGGCGCGCGCACGCTGAGCGTCCAGCAGTGGTCGTTGGCGGTGGCGCAGAAGGTCGCCGGCGGAGACCTGGTCACGTCCGACGTCGGCCTGACGACGGCCACGGTGCTGCTCGCGGTGGTCACGGTGCTCGCGACCTGGTACGCGGGCCAGAAGCTGCGGTCGCTGACGCTCGCAGGCGAGGAGTGAGTGAGCCGGCTCACAGAAAGAAGCGGAGCGTAAAGGAGCGGGCCTCTTCAGGGGCCCGCTCCTGACGGAGGCTTCACCCGGGTCCGGGCACACTGGGCGAACGGGGTGCACTGCACGAACTGGAGGACGGGGATGGCAGGCGGCAGGTCACCGCACGAGGATCGTGAACAGTCCGGGGACGACACCTGGGACGACCTGGTCCTGGACGACGACTTCATCCGCGCCGCCGAGACCGCGGAACCCTCCGCCCGGGCCCGGATGCTGACCGAGCGCTGGCGCCGGGAGGAGCCCGAACCGCAGCCGTGGCGCTCCGACGAACCGCCCGCCGGGTGGTTCTTCAGCAAGGCGCGACGGCGCAAGTGGCGGCGCCGATAAGGGGCGTACGGCGGCTTTCCCGGGCCCTTTAATCAGTGGCGCCCAACTCGGCGTACAGGCACAGTGGTTATGTCCACATCGCCGGACGGTGAGTCCGGCGCCACGTTCTGGGAGAGGAGCCGGACGATGTCCATGCACGGCAGTACGTCCAGCTCCCGTCAGGGCAGCCGGCGGCGGACTTCGGGGTAATCCCTACTCCTCCGTAGAGTCCGTTCCGCACGGGGAGCTGCCCGGGGCGGCCGCTTCGAGCACGCGATGTCGCTCTCGCGTGGGCCGCCCACCCGGAGGATTGGCCGAGTGGTAAGGCACCGGTTTGCTAAACCGTGGTCGGGCTGCAAGCCCGCGCACGTTCGATTCGTGCATCCTCCGCAAGACGCTGTGACTGCGACCGCGCAGCACTTCGAAGCCAGGGGCGAGTGAACCCACCAAAGGGGCGCGGGGCTGTGTCGATATGCGGCTCCGCCGCGTGGGCGAGACCAGCAGCACAAGGCCCGTGGTCACGCGACGACCTCAGCCCAGCAGACGCTCCAGTACCAGCGCGATTCCGTCCTGCTCGTTGGAGGTCGTCAGTTCGTCGGCCACGGACTTGAGTTCCTCGTGGGCGTTGGCCATGGCCACGCCCCTCGCCGACCAGGCGAACATCGGGATGTCGTTGGGCATGTCGCCGAAGGCGATCGTGTCCGCCGCCTTCAGGCCCAGGCGGCGGGCCGCCAGGGACAGGCCGGTCGCCTTGGACAGGCCGAGGGGGAGCAGCTCCACGATGCCCTCGCCCGCCATCGCCACCGTGACGAAACCGCCGGCGGCCTTGCGCGCGGCCTTGACCAGCTCGTCGTCCGTCAGGTCGGGATGCTGTATGTAGATCTTGTTCAGCGGGGCGGTCCACAGATCCGACGCGTCCGTGAACGGGGTCGACGGAAGGCTGCCCGTGACCGCGTACCCGGGCCCCACCAGGACATCGCCGTCCAGGCCGTCACGGCTCGCCGCGAGGAACAGCGGGCCGACCTCCGCCTCGATCTTGGCCAGTGCCACACCCGCCAGCTGGCGGTCCAGGGTCACCGATGTCAGCAAGCGGTGCTCGCCGACGTCGTACACCTGCGCCCCCTGGCCGCACACGGCGAGGCCCCGGTAGCCGAGGTCGTCGAGGATGTGCCGGGTCCAGGGGACCGCGCGGCCGGTGACCACGATGTGCGCGGCACCGGCCTGCGTGGCCGCGGCGAGGGCGTCACGGGTGCGCCGGGAGACCGACTCGTCGGAGCGCAGAAGCGTTCCGTCGAGGTCGGTCGCGATCAGCCGGTACGGGAAGCCGGTGGACGAACCCCCGCCGATTGCCGTCTCGCTCACTTGGCGACCGGCTCCAGGACCTCCCGGCCGCCCAGGTACGGGCGCAGCACCTCGGGGACCCGGACGGAGCCGTCGGCCTGCTGGTGGTTCTCCAGGATCGCCACGATGGTGCGCGGTACGGCGCACAGCGTGCCGTTGAGCGTCGCCAGCGGCTGGACCTTCTTGCCGTCACGCTGCCGTACGGACAGGCGGCGGGCCTGGAAGCTGTCGCAGTTGGAGGCCGAGGTCAGCTCGCGGTACTTGCCCTGGGTCGGGATCCACGCCTCGCAGTCGTACTTGCGGGACGCCGACGCGCCGAGATCGCCGGAGGCCACGTCGATGACCTGGAAGGGCAGCTCGAGGCCCGTCAGCCACTGCTTCTCCCACTCCAGGAGCCGCTTGTGCTCGTTTTCCGCGTCCTCGGGGGCGACGTACGAGAACATCTCGACCTTGTCGAACTGGTGCACGCGGAAGATGCCGCGGGTGTCCTTGCCGTAGGTGCCGGCCTCGCGGCGGAAGCACGGCGAGAAGCCGGCGTAGCGCAGCGGCAGCTGGTCGGCCTCCAGGATCTCGTCCATGTGGTACGCGGCGAGAGGGACCTCGGAGGTGCCGACCAGGTAGTAGTCGTCCTTCTCCAGGTGGTAGACGTTCTCCGCGGCCTGGCCGAGGAAGCCGGTGCCCTCCATGGCGCGCGGGCGGACCAGCGCGGGGGTCAGCATCGGGATGAAGCCGGCCTCGGTGGCCTGGGCGATCGCCGCGTTGACCAGGGCCAGCTCCAGCAGGGCGCCGACGCCGGTGAGGTAGTAGAAGCGCGAGCCGGAGACCTTGGCGCCGCGCTCGACGTCGATGGCGCCCAGGGCCTCGCCGAGCTCCAGGTGGTCCTTGGGCTCGAAGCCCTCGGCGCCGAAGTCGCGGATGGTGCCGTGCGTCTCCAGGACGACGAAGTCCTCCTCGCCGCCGACGGGCACGTCGGGGTGGACGAGGTTGCCGAGCTGGAGGGCGAGGCGCTTGGTCTCCTCGTCGGCCTCGTGCTGCTCGGCGTCGGCCGCCTTGACGTCGGCGGCCAGCTGGCTCGCCTTCTTCAGCAGCTCGGCCTTCTCGTCCCCGGAGGCCTTGGGGATGAGCTTGCCGAGCGACTTCTGCTCGGAACGCAGCTCGTCGAAGCGGACGCCGGACGACCTGCGCCGCTCGTCGGCAGACAGGAGGGCGTCGACGAGCGCGACGTCCTCTCCACGGGCACGCTGCGAGGCGCGCACTCGGTCGGGGTCCTCACGAAGCAGGCGAAGGTCAATCACGCGCTCAAGGCTACCGGGGCGGGGTGACAGCCCACGACCCGCTATTCCGAACTGCGGCTTACATTCAGTTATGGGGTAAATGCGAGGGGTGTCAATAAAAGGCGTCTCACTCCCTGGAACGGGTAAGGCGCACGGTCCCCGGTTGACTCGATTCCCTTGTGGAGAACGGGACTTGGGGCGCGGTTGTCCACAGGAATCCCCAGCCTCCGAAGAGTTATCCACAGGGTGTGTGGACGGACTGTGGATGTCGGAATTGATCACTCCGTAACTCGGTGATCAGGTCGAGGATTCCCAGGACAAACCCGTCCCACCCGCACTTTCGAGTGGAAAACGGTCGCCCCAAAGGATTGCCCAAAGGAAAAGAGTGGACGAAGGGTGACTTGCGCGTCGGTGGACTCCGAAGCGGCCTGGGGAGCGATTTGTCGACAGACTCACCCCCGCTTATCGACTTGTCCCCAGGTCGAGATGAGTACCTGTGGATAACCCCTGTGGATAACGATAATCGGCTGGTAGTACTGGCTGGAAACCCACACGGAAGCGGCCCGGCCGACGGCTCCGGCCGGCTGCCCGGGCCGGCTGCGTGGGCAGCCGGCCCCGGAGTAGCTGGGAACTGCTCAGAAGCGTCCGTCCTGGCAGCGCGCCACCCAGTCCGCCGCCGACACGAACTCCTCGTCGGACGTCCCCAGGCGCGGCCGCTCCGCTTCTCCCGGCTTGATGTCCGCACGCGGATACGAACCCAGGAAGCGCACCTCCAGGCAGATCCGCTTGAGCCCCATCAGCGCCTCGGCGACCCGGCGGTCGGAGATATGGCCCTCGGCGTCGATGCAGAAGCAGTAGTTGCCGATGCCCGCGCCGGTCGGCCGGGACTGGAGCAGCATCAGGTTGATGCCACGCGTGGCGAACTCGCCCAGCAGGTCGCGCAGCCCACCGGGATGGTCGTCGCGCTGCCACAGCACGACGGACGTCTTGTCCGCACCGGACGGAGCGGCGGGACGCGCGGGCCGGCCCACCAGTACGAACCGGGTCTGGGCGTTCTCCGCGTCGTGGATCCCGGTCTCCAGGGCCTCGAGGCCGTACAGCGCGGCGGCGAACTCACCGGCGAAGGCCGCGTCGTACTGGCCCTCCTGGACCAGACGGGCGGCGTCCGCGTTCGAGGCGGCCGACTCCCAGTGGGCGTCGGGGAGGTTGTTCTTGAGCCAGTTGCGCACCTGCGGCTGGGCGGCCGGGTGGGCCGAGACCGTCTTGATGTCCGACAGCTTCGTGCCGGGCCTGACCAGCAGCGCGAAGGTGATCGACAGCAGCACCTCGCGGTAGATCATCAGCGGCGCGCCCGCGACCAGCTCGTCGAGCGTGGTCGTGATGCCGCCCTCGACGGAGTTCTCGATCGGTACGAAGGCGGCCTCGGCCTCGCCGAGACGCACCGCGTCCAGCGCGGACTGCACGGACACATAGGGGATCAGCTCCCGGGTCGCGGCCTCGGGAAGGGTGCGCAGGGCGGCCTCGGTGAAGGTGCCCTCGGGGCCGAGATAGGCATAGCTCGCTGGCATGACCTCACCCTAATGGCCCTTGTGAAACCCGGCGCACGTCTCTGGGCCGCGCGCCACCCCTCAGGGCGACCTCACTGGCGTACGACTGTGCCGAACCCGGACGGCCCTCCCGGCCCCGGCACCGTCACTCCTCTCGGCCCCGGCACACCCCGGCACCGTCACCCCTCAAGGAGGCGCTGCCCCACGTACTCCCCCTCCGACGCGCCGCCCGGCACGGCGAACAGGCCGCTCGACTCGTGGCGGATGTACTTCGACAGGGCGTCGCCCCGGTCGAGCTTGCGCTGGATGGTGACGAAGCCGCGCAGCGGGTCGGCCTGCCAGCAGATGAACAGCAGGCCCGCGTCGGGCACGCCGTCCGTGTCGATGCCGTCGTGGTACGAGAACGGGCGCCGCAGCATCGCCGCCCCGCCGTTCTGGTCGGGCCGGGTGATACGGGCATGCGCGTTGATGGGGACGACCAGATTCCCCGCCTTGTCCGTCTTCTCCAGGTCCATCTCGGTCGTCTCGGTGCCCCCCGACAGCGGCGCCCCGTCGGACTTGCGGCGCCCGATGACGTCCTCCTGCGCCTTGACCGAGAGCCGCTCCCAGTCGTCGAGGAGCATGCGGATACGGCGTACGACGGCGTAGGAGCCGTTCGCCATCCAGGCGGGGTCCTTCGAACCGGACTGCGGCACGAAGATCCGCTCGTCGAAGTCGGCCTCCGCCGGCTTGGGATTGCGTGTGCCGTCCATCTGGCCCATGAGGTTGCGGGCCGTCATCGGATGCGAGGTGGCGCCGGGCGAGCGGTTGAAGCCGTTCATCTGCCAGCGCACCTTGGCCGCCCGGCCCGCGTCCTTCTGGATCGCGCGCAGGGCGTGGAAGGCGACCAGCGCGTCATCCGCACCGATCTGCACCCACAGATCGCCGTTGCTGCGCGCCCTGTCGAGCTGGTCGGAGGAGAAGTCGGGCAGCGGGTCGAGGGCGACCGGACGCTGCTTCTCCAGGCCGGTCCGCGCGAAGAAGCTGTGCCCGAAGCCGAAGGTGATCGTCAGCGACGAGGGCCCGGCGTCCCGGGCGACATCCGTGTCGTCCTGCTGAGCCGCCTCGCCCGCCATCAGCCGCCGTGCCGTCTCCGACCAGCGGCGCAGCAACGCCGCCGCCTCCTTGCGGCCCGCGCCCGCCGCCAGGTCGAAGGCGACGAGGTGACCGCGTGCCTGGAGTCCCTGGAGGATGCCGGGCTGATGTTTCCCGTGAAACATCACCTGTTCGGCCCCCAGCGAGGCGAGCGGCGTCGCCCCGGCGGGCCGGGCGGCGTACCCCACGGCCCCGCCGGCCGCGCCGAGCACCAGACCGGTGGCACCGGCGGTGCCGAGCAGTTGCCGCCGCGAAAGAGCTCCCGCGCGGGAGGCACTTTCGGAGGCGCCGCCATTAAGTGGGGCGTCGCCCTTGAACGCAGGCTTGGCCCCGGCCTCGGACGTTGCCTTGGCCCCCGTCGTGGACGTCGCTTTCGGCGTCCGCGGTGTCCGCGGCGTGCGGGCCTCCGGAATGGACTGGTCAGACATGGTGAGGGTCAGCCGATCTGCGCGTTCTTGGAGACGGTGGTCTGGTCGATGTCGGTGGTCCGTACGGTTACGGAGACCTTCCATTCGCCGGCCATGGGGATCTGCACCCCGCTCGCCGACCAGTGTCCGGTGGTGATGTGGTCGGGGACGACGGGCAGCGGCCCGATGTCCTGCGACTCGAGGGTGAAGGCGACCTTGACCTCGGGGATGTCGAAGGCACGGCCGTTGGGCCGCTGCACGTAGACATGCATCTCGTTGCCGCCCACGCGCGCGGGGTCGAGGTCGACCCGTACGACGCCCTTCCCGTCCTCGCCGCCGGTGTCGAAGGACATGTCCAGGGTCAGCGCCCCCGCCGACGACGCGTCCGCCGCAGATGCCGAGGCGGCGGCCTTGGCCTGCTCCTCCGTACGCCCCGGTTCGGTCGACGTCAGCATGGTGGTGACGGCGAGGAGGACGACGGCGACACCCGCCTCGGCGAGCACCGAGCGGCGCAGTCCGAACCGGTTCGGGTCGACGTCCCGCAGCTGCTTCTGCCGTGCCGTGTCCATCGCGGCCTGCTGCCGGGCGAGCTGCGCGGCCCGCTCGGAGTCGCCGTCCGCCTTGCCGGAGCCCGCGGCGCCCTTCTTGCCGGAGCCCGCGGCGCCCTTCTTGCCGGAGCCCGCGGTGCCCTTCTGACTGGAGCCCGCGGTGCCCTTCTGACTGGAGCCCGTGGTGCCCTTCCCGGAGGAACCCGCACGCGCGGGCTCCCTCTCCTCGGCGCCCTCGACGGCGTCCGACTCCTTCCGCGGCTTCACCACGACGGCCTCGGCCAGTCGCCCCGTCCACCGCCGCGAGACCCACGCGATGCCCACCAGCACCACCACGAGCCCGATCTTGACCAGCAGCAGCTGCCCGTATCGGGTGCCGGTGAACGCCGACCACGAACCGAGCTGCCGCCACGACTGGTAGATCCCGGTCGCGACGAGCGCGAGCACGCTGCCGAAGGCCAGGCGGGAGAACCGTCGTACGGCCGAGGCGTCGAGCGGGGTGTCCGCGGGCGCCCGGTAGAGGGCGACGAGCAGTGCCGCCAGCCCGCCGAGCCAGCCCGCGACGGCCAGCAGATGGATGATGTCGACCGGCATCGCGATCCCGGCCTGGAGCCCGGTCGAGGCGTGCTCGGACATCGCCCAGCTCGCCGCGAGCCCGGCCGACACCACGATCCCGCCGATGGCGAGCCCGAAGGTCAGGTCCCGCTTCTCCTCGTCCTCGCGCTTCTCGTACGCCCCGAACAGCACCGCGATGAACAGCGCCGCCGCGGCGAGCAGCAGCAGTCGGGAGACCAGTGCGGCGCCGGTCTTGGTCTGGAGCACCTGTCCGAGCAGGTCCAGGTCGAAGATGTCCCCGACCTTGCCCGTGCTGGTGTACGAGCCGCGCAGGAGCAGCAGGCCGAGCGTGGCGGCGGTCAGCGCCACCCAGCCGCCGACGGTGAGCCGCTGCAGCGCCCGCACGCCCGCCCCGCGCTGCCAGCAGGCGAGCACGAAGGCGGCGCCGCCGACCATGACGATGAAGCCGGCGTACGACACGTACCGCCCGAAGCCGTAGAGCGTGCCGACGACTCCGCCGCCCGCGGTCTGCCCGGAGACGGAGACGGACGTCTGGGAAGGCGCGCCGATGGAGAAGGTGAAGGCGCCGGCCACGGGATGGCTGTCCTCGGACACCACCTGGTAGGTGACGGTGTAGGTGCCGTCGGGCAGTCCGCCGTGCAGCTTCACGGAGTACGTCGTCCCGCTGGGGTTGGCCGGGTCGCCGCGGTCGACGCGCTTGCCCTTGGGGTCGAGCACCCGCAGGGAGTCGTCGGACAGGGCGACCTTCTCCGAGAAGGTCAGCGAGACCTGTGCCGGGGCCTTCTCGACCACCGCCCCCTGCCGGGGGTCGCTGCCGGTCACCGCGGCGTGCGCGGAGACCGGCCCGGCACCGGCGAGGAGCAGGCCGGTGGCGGCCAGGAGCAGCAGCACCAGCGTCCGGACGCGGGGTGCGATGGTCTGGGTCAAGGCGATCTCTCCCTCAGTGTCCGGTCTTCGGGTTGTACGTCGCCGATTTCACCGGCATCTGGACCGTGACGGTGCCGGACTCGGTGAAGTGGAGCTTCACGGTCACCGTCTCGCCCTGCATCGGCTTTCGCTTCAGCTTCTCGAACATCAGATGGTTGCCGCCGCTTTTGAAGACGAGTTGACCGTGCGCGGGGACGGGGAGGTCCTTGACCTCCTGCATCGAGGAGTCGACGGTCTCGTGGGCCGTCACCTCGCCGACGTCGCTGGTCACGGACGTCAACTCGTCTTTCGTACCGCCCTTGTTGGTGACCGTGAGATAGCCGGCCGCCATGGAGTCGGAGACGGGCTGCGGCATGTAGGCGCCGCTGACCGACACCTCGGCCGCGGAGTCCTGCGCGTCGTCGGAGCCGCAGCCCGCGAGGAGCAGGGCCCCGGTCAGTACCGCGACGGGCGCGACCGCACGCCTCACGGCTTCTCCCCCTCGATCAGCTTGGGGAGGTCCTTGGTGTAGTCGTCGACGGTGGCGCGCTCGGTGTAGAGGACGTACCCGGCGTCGGTCTTCGGTGAGAACGCCACGACCTGGGTGCCGTGGGTGGAGACCATCTTGCCGTTCTTGTCCTTGTGCGGTGCCTCGATGGTGATGCCGAGGGTGCGGGCGCCGGCCTGGATGGTGTCGAAGGAGCCGGTCAGGCCCACGACCTGCGGGTCGATGCCCTTGAGCCACTTGCCGAGCGCGGGAGCGGTGTCGCGCTCCGGGTCGGTGGTGACGAAGACGATGTTCAGCTCGTCCTGCTCGGCCTTGGGCAGCTGCTTCTTGGCGACGGCGATGTTGTTCATCGTCAGCGGGCAGACGTCGGGGCAGTTGGTGTAGCCGAAGTAGATCAGCGTCGGCTTGCCCTGGGTCTCCTTGCGGAGGTCGTACTTCTTGCCGTTCGTGTCGGTGAGGACCAGGTCCGGCTTCTCGAACGGCTTGTCGAGCACGATGGCCGCCTTGTCCGAGCCGGGTTCCTCGGAGACGACGGTCACGGGCGAGGCGCTGTCGTCGCCGTTGCCGCAGGCGGTCAGGGTCAGGGCCGCGGCGGCGAGCAGGGCGGCCGCGGCGAAGGTCTTCTTACGCATGCCAGGTCTTCTTACGCATAGAAAAATGTCCTAGTTGTCCAAGTCGGCCCAGGGTGAGGGCTCCGGCGCGCACCGGGGGCGTGCCCGGTGCGCGCCGTGAACCGAAGGGGCGTCAGGCGTCGGTGCGCCGACGGCCGGCGAGGACGCCGTACGCCACACCCAGCGCGCCGACGACGATGCCGACCACGCCCAGGATCCGGGCGGTGGTGTCGCTGCTGTCGGCGGGCTCGGCGGCGTCGGTCTTCGCGGCGGCGGCCTCGGAGTCGTCGGAGTCGGCGGCCTTGTCGGCGGAGGACGAGCCGTGGTGGCCCTCCTCGGCGGCGGACAGCGCGAGCACCGGCGCCGGGTTCTCGGGCTCGTCCTTTCCCTCCTGAGGGACCTCGATCCAGCGCACGACCTCCTTGTTGGAGTACGTCTGGATCGCCTTGAAGGTGAGTTCGTCGGTGTCCTCGGGGAGCTGGCCGATGGAGACGGGGAACTTCTGGAAGTAGCCCGGCTCGACGCCCTTGCCCTCGGCGGTCCAGGTGATCTTGGAGACCGCCTCGGAGATCTTCTCGCCGTGCAACTCGATCGGCTTGTCGAGCTTGGACTTGGTGACCTCGATCTTCCAGCCGGCCATGGGTTCCGGCATGGCGGAGGCCAGCGGGTGGTCGGTCGGGAAGCTGACCTCGAGCTTGGTGGTCGAGGCGTTGTCGCGCTCGTTGGGCACCTTGAAGTCGACGACCGCGTAACCGCCCTTGGCGGCGGTGCCCTCGGGCTGCACGCTGACGTGGGCGAAGGCGGGCATGGACAGGGCGAGCACGGCCGTGCCGGCGAGGGCGCCTACGGCGGCGATACGAGAGGCCTTCATGCGAAGCACTCCACTGTGAGTGAGATTCGGATTCCGGAGGTGAAGAGGAGTACGCGCGCGTGGTGGTGCCCGATCAGAGGGAAAGCCCGGGAGGCCCGGAAGCCGGAAGGGCAGAAAGCCCGGGAGGCCGGGAAACCGGGAAGTCCGGCGAGAAGAGATCCCTGGACCGGAGAACTCGCGCACGCACGCGTGCCGCACGACGGCGGCCCTTCATCCGGTGGAGCGAAGGTCGCGTCGTGTCAGGCGGCGAGGGCGAGCACGTCGGCCGGCGGACCGCGCCTGATCACCGTGTGCTGGAGCGTGACGGTACGTGGCGCGCGGCGCGCGAGGGACTCGGTGCGCAGGAAGCGCGGGCCCGCCTCGGGAGCGCCCGGGAGCCCGGAACGCAGGGCACGCACCAGCGCGAGCGCCCCGCGCAGGGAACGTACGAGAGCCCCCTCGGCGACCGAGTGCGCCGACAGCGCGGACATCTCGACGATCCGCAGCAGGGCCAGGTCGCCGCGCCGCAGCAGCCATCCCGCGACGACCGCCGCGAGTATGTGGGCGAGCACCATCGGCAGGGACGGCAGCAGCGAGGCGGCCGAGCCGGTGCCGGTGGCGGCGGAGACGGCGTCCGCCGACGGGTGCGAGGCATGCGCCCCCGTGGCCGGACCGATCCGTGCGTCGGTGAGCATCCGCTGGGCCTGGGCGGGGCTGATGGCCGCCGCGGCGGTGCCGCACACCAGCCGCGCCGCCCGCTCGACGAGCGCGGCGTCGGACATCGACGCGGAGCCGGACATCGAGGCGGTGCCGGAGGCTGCGGCTCCAGCGGTCACCGTCACATGCTGCCCGAGCCCGAACAGCGAGTGCAGAACGGTCTGTCCGACCGCGAGCAACGCCGCGATGCCGGGCAGCGAGCGCTCACGCCCCGCGAACGGCAGGGCGACGACCAGGACTCCGAGGAACCCGGCGCCCAGCGTCCACATCGGAACCGTGGCGCAGGAGCCGAGGACATGCCCGACCCCGGCCAGCACGACGCAGACCGCGGCGAACACCGCGGCCCGCAGGACCCGGAGATCGCTTCCGGAGCGCGTCGTGCGCGGGTGGGGGGCAGTCATGGCGGGCTCATCATCGCACTGGCCTTATGGCCGCCATACGGCAGGTCCGCAAGATGCGGTTCGGGTGGTTGGGGATGAACGAGAAATACGGGGTATATGCGGCCGTAGAACCGGAAGATCACCTTCTGGTGTGGGCCGCCACCACATACACCGATTCCGACGTGGGCGCATCGACCATATGGGCGGCATCACGTCAGGGATGTGCTTACAGGCGGGCACTCGCGGCAATACGTAACGGTATGTCGAGCCGCGGCCAGGAGGCTGGAGCATGAGCATCTGGTGGTCACTCCATTTGCGCCGTGAAGCCGCGAGCGTTCCCCTCGCCCGGCGACTGCTGCTCGGCACCATGGAGACGGCGGGCGTGGACCCCGACATCTCCTACGACCTCTCCGTCGCCCTCAGCGAGGCCTGCGCCAACGCCGTCGAGCACGGCGGTGGCGGCACGACCGACGGCTCCCCGCAGGCGTATCGCGTCACGGCCTATCTGGACGGCGAGAAGTGCCACATCGAGGTCGCCGACTCGGGCCCGGGATTCACGGCCCCCCAGCGCGCCCCGCGCCTGGCGTCCTTCGACGCCGAGGACGGCAGGGGCCTGTGTCTCATCAACGAGCTCGCCGACCACGTCCAGATCGGCAACAAGCCCGACCGGGGCGGGGCGATCGTCAGCTTCGACAAGATCCTCAAGTGGCGCAAGGACGCTCCGCTGATGGCGGTGTAGCACCGGCGGAGACTTCCTCCGCCGCCTGTTTCCTCGGCACTCACAGCCGTCGCACAGCGCCGCCTCAACCCCCTGATGGGTGGCGCCCCTAACGTCCTGTCCATGACGGGACATCACAAGAACCACTCGATCACCCGGCGCCGCGCTCTCGCGGCCACCGGTGGCACGGCCGCCGCGGGCGCCTCCAAGGGCTACAAGGGCGGCAGGCCGCCCGGGGATGCGCCCAGCGGCACCCCGTCGGCCTCGGCGTCCTCTTGAGGGGTACCGCCGTGAGAGGTACGGCCATGAGGCGTACGGCCTTGAGGGGTACCGCCATGAGCGGCCGTGAGGACGAGGCGCTGGCGCAGGCGGCCGTGACCGCGCTGACCGGGGCGCTGGCCCTGGCTCCCAAGCCGGGCCTGCCCGACCCGCGCGACCTCGGCGCCCGCGCGAGCCGTATGGACCATTGCAGGCTGCGCTGGTCGGCGAAGGCACTCGCGCCGGGCCTCGCGGCGATGGCCGCGGCCGCCCGCCGCACGGGCGAGCCGACCCCGGGGCTCCGCACCGAACTGGGCGCGATCGGCAGGTGCACCGAGCACTCGGTGCACCTCGCGGGCGGCGGTCACCGGGGCGCGCTGTGGGCGCTCGGCCTGCTGGTCGCCGCGGCCGCGCTCGACCCCCGGGCAGGCGCGCGGGACATCGCCGCGACCGCCAAACAGATCGCCGCACACACCGACAAGCGCGCCCCGCGCAGGCCCTCCCGGGGCTCCTCGATGTCCGCGAAGTACGGCGCCGCCGGGGCCCGGGGCGAGGCACGGGCCGGATTCCCGCACGTGCGGCGGGCATTGAACGCCCTCATTAGCTCCCGTGCAGCCGGAGCCACCGAGGAACAGGCCCGCCTGGACGCCCTGCTCACGGTGATGTCCACCCTTCAGGACACCGAACTCCTCTACACGGCGGGCCCCATGGGACTGCGCCACGTCCAGGCGGGCGCCAGGGGCGTGATGGAGGCGGGTGGCACGGCGACGAAGGCGGGCGCGGCGGCGCTGACCACCCTCGACATCGACCTGCACGCGCGCGCGTGCAGCCCGAGGGGGAGCGCGGGCCTGCTGGCAGGCGCAGTCTTTCTGGACTCATTGCCGGTCATTGCAACCCCGTAGGGGCGCGGGGAACTGCGCGACAAGCCCCCACCACCCGCAGACCGCAACGATGGCCGGCCACCCTTCGGCACCCGGCCATCGATCCGACGTCAGCCCTTCAAGGAGGCCATCCAGCTCTCGACCTCATCAGACCGCCGAGGCAGCCCAGCGCTCAGGTTCCGGTTCCCCTCCGCCGTCACCAGGATGTCGTCCTCGATCCGCACCCCGATGCCCCGGTACTCCTCCGGCACGGTCAGGTCGTCGGCCTGGAAGTACAGCCCCGGCTCGACGGTGAGGACCATGCCGGCCTCCAGCGTGCCGTCGACGTAGGACTCCACGCGCGCGGCAGCGCAGTCGTGGACGTCCATGCCGAGCATGTGCCCGGTGCCGTGCAGCGTCCACCGACGCTGCAGCCCGAGCTCCAGCACCCGCTCCACCGGCCCCTCGACGAGCCCCCACTCGACCAGCTTCTCGGCGAGCACGCGCTGCGAGGCGTCGTGGAAGTCCCGGTACTTCGCGCCCGGCTGCACCGCCGCGATCCCGGCCTCCTGGGCCTCGTACACGGCGTCGTAGATCTTCTTCTGGATCTCGCTGTAGCGGCCGTTGATCGGCAGCGTGCGCGTGACGTCGGCGGTGTAGTACGTGTGCGTCTCGACGCCCGCGTCCAGCAGGAGCAGGTCGCCGGACCGCACGGGCCCGTCGTTGCGCACCCAGTGCAGCGTGCAGGCGTGTGGGCCGGCCGCGCAGATGGAGCCGTAACCGACGTCGTTGCCCTCGACACGCGCGCGGAGGAAGAACGTGCCCTCGATGTAGCGCTCGCTCGTCGCCTCCGCCTTGTCGAGGACCTTCACCACGTCCTCGAAGCCGCGGACCGTGGAGTCGACGGCCTTCTGCAGCTCGCCGATCTCGAACTCGTCCTTGACCAGCCGTGCCTCGGAGAGGAAGACACGCAGCTCGTCGTCGCGCTCGGCGGTGACCTTGTCGGTCAGCGCGGCCTCGATGGCGGCGTCGTAGCCCCGTACGACACGCACCGGACCCGTCGCCTCGCGCAGCTTGTCCGCCAGCTCGCGCACGTCGGAGGCCGGGATGCCGTACAGCTTCTCCGCCTCGGTCAGCGAGTGACGGCGGCCGACCCACAGCTCGCCCTGGCCGGAGAGCCAGAACTCGCCGTTCTCCCGGTCGGAGCGGGGCAGGAGGTAGATCGTCGCCTCGTGGCCGTCCGCGACGGGTTCCAGGACGAGGACGCCGTCCTCGGTCTGGTTGCCGCTGAGGTAGGCGTACTCGACGGAGGCGCGGAAGGCGTACTCGGTGTCGTTCGAGCGCGTCTTCAGGTTGCCCGCGGGGATCACGAGGCGCTCGCCCGGGAACCGCGCCGACAGTGCGGCGCGCCGTGCGGCGGTCTCGGCGGCCTGGGCGATCGGCTGCAGGTCGTGCAACTCCGTGTCGGCCCAGCCGGACTTCATGTTCTCGGCGAGCTCGTCGGACACGCCCGGGTACAGGCCGTTCTTGCGCTGCTTGATCGGCTCCTCGGACTCAGTCTCCGGGTCCGCTGCGGTAGCAGCAATGGACTCGGCCGGGGTGAGCTCGTCGGCCACGGTCATCCTCCTCGATACGGCACTGGACCCCGTCCATCGTACGGTCGTACAGGACGGAGCCCAGGGCAGCAGGACGGCATGCCCGCCGGTGTTATGGCGCGGACCACGTGCCTGTTATGGCTGACCACGCCCCTGCCACGGGAGGTGACCGCAGCGCACGCGGGCCCCTGCTGCCATTACTCGAAGCGTGCCGCCAGCAGGACGACGTCCTCGTCGCTGTCCGCTTCGTCCGCCCCGTCGGGCAGCACGGTCCGCAGGACGTGGTCGACGACGGCGTCCGGATCGTGCCGGATCGCCCGTGGCACCCCGGCCGCCGCCGCGTGCAGCCGGGAGAAGGCACGGTCGGTGGCGTCGCCGGTGCGGTGCAGCAGCCCGTCGGTGTACAGCAGAACCGTCTCTCCGGCTTCGGCGGTGATCTCCACGCTCGGCGCCTCCCAGCAGGCCAGCATGCCGAGCGGGGCGGAGACGGAGGTCTCCACGAACTCGGTGCGCCGGTCGCCGATCAGCAGCGGCGGGGTGTGTCCGGCGCCGGCGAGCGTGATCTTGCGCAGGGCGGGCTCGCAGTAGGCGAACAGCGCGGTGGCGGAGCGGGCCGGCTCGGTGAGCCGCAGCAGCAGCTCCAGGTCGGACAGGACCGCGACCGGGTCCTCGCCCTCCATCACGGCGTACGCCCGCAGGCTGGCCCGAAGGCGGCCCATGGCGGCGACCGCGCTGGGGCCGGATCCGGTCACCGAGCCGACCGCGAGGCCGAGCGCGGCGTCCGGCAGCGGCAGCGCGTCGTACCAGTCGCCGCCCCCGCGCGGGCCGGTGCGGTGCCGGGCGGCGAGCTGGACGCCGGCCATGCGGGGCAGCCGGGAGGGCAGCAGTTCCTCGGCCATCGTCCGCATGCACGCGCGCGTGCGCTCGACTTCGAGGAGCCGGGCCAGGTGTTCGGTGGCGTAGCGGGTGTACAGGCCGATGAGGTGGCGCTGGCGCTCGGACGGTTCGGCGGGCTCGTCGTACAGCCAGACGGCGGCGCCGAGACGTCCGGCGGCGTCCGTGGACAGCGGCACGGCGTAGCTGGCGGCGTAGCCGAGGCGGGCGGCCACCTCGCGGTGCCGGGGGTCGAGTCCGTCCTCGGAGAGCAGGTCGGGCTGGGCGATCTCGGCGTCGCCGCCGGGCAGCCCGTCGAGGATCCTGCCGTACGACATCGCGCTGCGCGGCACCGTCTCGATGTGCCCGAGGTCGGCGCGGGCGAGGCCGAGGCCGATGGTCGTGTCGGGGCCGAGGCCGTCCGCGGGTTCCAGGACGACGAGTCCGCGCCGGGCGCCGACGAGGGCGGATCCGGCGCGCAGCAGTTCTTCGAGGGCGTCGGCGAGGGTTGCCGTGCGGGCCAGGCGTTCGGTGAGTTCGTGGAGTGTCGTGAGGTCCGAGACCCAGCCTGCGAGGCGGTCCTGGAGCAGTGCGCCGGGTGCGCTCGGCGGGGTGACGGCTGAGGCCCCCGAGGACGCGGGCGCGGGCGCGACAGTGTGTGCGGGCGAGGGAACCGTCGAATCGATTCCGGCCACTTTCGGAGGGTGAGGAGCGTTCATGGCGTCCGGCTTTCCGACCGGTGCGTATTGCTCAAAAGCATCGCAAACCCCCATGTCATTCTGCGCCGCTAGCAGTGTCTCCACATGTACACGCACTCGTAAGGGGATGTCCAGCATTGTCCTGCTGGGATTCCTGGTGTCCGCGAGCAACCAGAGCACTCCTCGTGGACCTCTTGCGCAAAGGCAAAGTTGGCTTAAAACTGCCTCAGGGAACGGGGTATTGCGGTCGACTGGTTTCGCTCCACGGAGCGTCACAGCGGTCGTGATGGGTACGTACTCGGTGAAGGCCAGGGGTGGTTGACAACCGCCCGGAACCTGGTGACGGACCCGGGCGTCTTAGCCACCGACGATCGTGCCCCATCCTCCCGTGGCGGAGGCGAAGAGAAATACGCGCGACGGCAAAACGCCAGACTTCGCCACCCCACGCCACGCCCATGCTTTTGGTAGACGCAGTATGGACGAGGCTGCCGCGGAAGCAGCCAACGCTCGGCCCATAGGGGTTTCCCCTGCTCGAAGCAGGGGTGTGATGCGCCAACAGGTACGCACAGTGAAGTGATCGACACATGGTGTGATGTGGTCCACGGTGTTGCCAGCGGTGCAACGGAAAGGAACGAGCGCTCATGCGCGAGATCCTCGGAAGGCGACGCAGGCTCCTGCGCGGTGACGGGAGGCCTGAGCTGATCAGCGCGGCCCTGACCTTCGCGACGGAATGGCAGTGGCCCGTACTCCCAGGAGCGACGACGCACCGGCAGGGGCATTCCCGCTGCGGCTGCCCCGACCCCGAATGCACGGTTCCCGGTGCCCACCCCTTCGACCCCGGACTCCTCGCGGCCACCACCGACGAGCGCATGGTGCGCTGGTGGTGGACCAACCGGCCCGCGGCCCCGATCATCCTCGCCACCGGAGGCGCGGCGCCCTGCGCGGTCAGCCTCCCCGCCCTGCCGGCCGCCCACGCACTGACCGCGCTCGACCGCATGGGCATGCGTCTCGGCCCGGTCGTCGCCTCGCCCGCCCGCTGGGCGATCCTCGTGAAGCCCTACTCCATGGAGCAGCTCGGCGAACTGCTCTACGCCAAGGACTTCGTCCCCGGCTCGCTGCGCTTCCACGGCGAGGGCGGCTATCTCGCACTGCCCCCCTCCGAGACGGGTCAGGGGCCGATCAGCTGGCAGCGCGCCCCGCTGCCCGGCTCGGCCTCCCCGTGGGTGCCCGATGTGGAGGCCGTCGTCGACGCCGTGGTCGAGGCCCTCACTCGTACGGGTGTGAGCGCCCCCGAGTTGTAGGGGTGTCCGGCGCGCGCGGAACGGCGTACGCGCGCGCGGTCGTTATCTTCCGGATATGCCGCGTCATTCCAGGGGAAAAAGGGCACCGTCGTCACATCGCCGCGGGCCGAACCAGCGAAGAGTCCGTCTGATCGCCCTCGCGTCCGTCGCGGCGGCCGCGATCGCGCTGCCGCTCGCCTGGGCCGCCGCCGGTCAGGTCGTCGAGGCGGGCCGCGCCGCCGTGGGCGCGCCCACGCGCGACGCCGTACGGTCCTCCCCGGACGCCCCGAAGGACGGCGCGAAACGTTCGACTCCGCGAGGCGACGCGAAGGCGCCCTCGGCCACGCCCACCGACTCGCCGGTGCTGCTCGATCTGGGTCTCTCGACCGCCGTGCGCTGCGGTCCCGAGCTCACCTCGCCCGAGGGCGTCGAGGCGCAGACCTGTGTCCTCACCCAGGGTGAGGACACCTGGGCGCGCACCTACTTTCGCAATGCGACCGGCGGTGCGCTGGACTCCGTACTGAGCCTCATGGGGCCCGGCGGACGCACGATGCAGATGCGCTGCGAGGTGAGCGCCGAGGACGAACCGGGGACCTGTGAGACGCCCCGGCAGCGCACACGCGCGGCACTGGACGCCTACACCGCGGTCACGGAGTTTGCGGACCGGACCGGTGGCGGGGCGCTGCTGCTGCGTTCCGCCAGCAACTCCGCACCGGACAAATCCGGGGCCCCCACGGACGGTTGACGGTCGACGTCATTCCGTAAAGCAACGTGCCACATGGAAAGACCCGGTTGCTGGCGACGGGGGATGCACCAGCAACCGGGCTAATGGAACGGTAACAAGAGATCGGCCGTTCGCAAATTCGATCCGGGCTTTCAAGTCACGGATTCCCTTGCTCCGCAGGGGAGTTGTGATCGGATTCACCCCTCCCGCGCGGCCCGGTTGGGCTGAACGGCCGTTCAGCCCAACCCGGTCTTCGCCACGCGTGTCAGCTGAGCGTGACCTGCCGGTTGGTCAGACCGCCGCGCGCGCGACGCTCGTCCGGCGTGAGCGGAGCGTCCGTGGCCAGGGCCGCGGCGAGGCGCTCGGCGAACTCGGCCGCCGGCTTCTCCACGTCCTCGGCGCCGACGCCGCTCGGCAGGTCCCAAACAGGCACGGTCAGGCCGTGAGCACGGAAGGAACCCACAAGCCGGGTGCCCTCACCGAGGTTGGACCGGCCCGCGGCGTGCAGCCGCGCGAGGGCGTCCAGAAGCTGCTCCTCGGGGTGCGGCATGACCCAGCGCAGGTGGTTCTTGTCCGGCGTCTCGCACCAGTAGGCGGCGTCCACACCGGTCAGCTTCACGGTCGGAATGGCCGCGGCGTTCGCCCGCTCCAGGGAGGCGGTCACTTCCGGAGTGGCGTTCTCCGCGTCCGGGACCCAGAACTCGAAGCCCGGGTGCACAACTGGCTCGAAGGCGCCTTCTGGATCGAGCAGATCCTGGAGCCGGGGACCGTCGGCGGGGGCACGGCGACCCTGGACCGGGGTGCCGGGCTTGGCGGCGAGGGCCTGCTGGAGGGTGTCGGCGAGGTCGCGGCTGATGTCGCCGGACGCCGTGTCGTTCTGCAGGCCGAGCAGCACCGAGCCGTCGTCGCGGCGCAGGGCCGGCCAGGCCATCGGCAGCACCGTGGCCAGCGTGACGGACGGGACACCTTCCGGCAGGCCGTCCTTCAGGGGCAGTTCGACGGTGGCGGCCGGCACCAGCTCACGCAGGGCCACCCAGTCGCACTCGCCGGGCAGTCCCTCGAAGGGGCGCTGGACCAGCTCGGTCACCGCGTGTGCGGCGGCCCGGCCGTGACAGGCCTTGTAACGCCGGCCGCTGCCGCAGGGGCAAGGCTCAC
Organism: Streptomyces coerulescens; assembly: GCF_042657965.1. Lineage (NCBI taxonomy): Bacteria > Bacillati > Actinomycetota > Actinomycetes > Kitasatosporales > Streptomycetaceae > Streptomyces > Streptomyces coerulescens. The sequence goes on along the minus strand of NZ_JBHSKM010000004.1, from coordinate 182,573 downwards.
GCGCGCCGACCACCGGGATCTCTGCGTCGCTGAGCTGCGGGCGCTTGGCCTTGGTCTGGACTCGCTTCTTGGCCATCGTGGGTGTCTCCCGGTTACGGCTCGTCTGTTACGGGCGCGAGCCTAGCCGTTCACGCCATGGCCGACGGGAGGCTGTGGACAACGCAGCGGGTCGCGCCGGGAGTCTGTGGACGAACCGCCGTTGCCGCGTGTCCGGAGTCTGTGGGCCGACTGCTGTTGTCGTGCGTCGGGAGTCAGTGGACGGACCGCCGTTGCCGCGGGTCGGGAGTCAATGGGCCAACTGCCGTTGCCGCGTGTTCGGAGTCTGTGGGCCGACCGCCGTTGCCGCGTGTCGGGAGCGGAGCCGGTCCGGCCCCTCGTCAGTCGAGGTCGTCGAAGGCGTCCGCGAAGTCCAGGCCCGGTATCGCGCGGATCGAGGGGGCCGCGACGCGCGTAGCGAAGTCGTCCCGGCGGTGCCCGGCATCAGGATCGTGTACGTCGTCGTGGACCACCACCCAGACCGTGACCTCGCCCCGGGCGTCGTCCCGTACGCCCCAGTCGTCGGCGAGAGCGGTGATGATGTTCAGCCCGCGGCCGCCGTGTGCGGTGACCGAGGGCGTGGCCGGAGCAGGGCGAGTGGGTCCGCCGCCGTCCGTCACCTCCACCGTGAGCCTGCCGCCGGAGTCCACCCGCCAGGCGGCCCGGACGTCGCCGTCCCCGGCGAGCGCGTCACCCAGCGGTCGGCCGTGTTTGCACGCATTGCTCAAGAGTTCGGAAAGAATAAGTACGGCATCGTCGATGACCGATTCCGCAACGCCACCCGTGCGCAGCTGCTTGCGCATCCGGTGTCTTGCTTCCCCCACGCCCGCAGGACCATGGGGTACGGCCATGCTCGACGACGTGGGCACCTCCTGTGCCACCACCAACGCCACCCCCGAGACCTCCTTTGCCCCACGCCACGGTGTGGATGCCCCATTGGCCTGTACCGGAAACCGGCCAATCAACGTCCGGCGACGCATTCACAACGATCGAATACGGACCGAACGCGCCGGAGCACTCCCTGTAATCAAGATGGCTGGAATTCTTCGGTGTGGCCGAGAGTGGAGGATGGGGCCGGAGGGGTAGCGGGGTCAAGAGGTTGTACAGGGATTCAAGGGGATATAGGGGTTACCCGCTGCGCGGCCCGCTTCGCGGGTGCTGTGTGACCCGTTTCGCGGGCGCTGGGTGACCCGCTTCGCGGGTTGTTGCGTGCCCCCTTTGCGCCCGCTGTGTGACCCTTTCGCGAGTGCGCGCGGGTCAGCGGCCGAGTTGGTGCAGCACCGCGCGCGGGCGGTTGGTGATGATGGCGTCGACGCCCAGCTCGACGCAGAGGTCGACGTCCTCGGGCTCGTTCACGGTCCATACGTGCACCTGGTGGCCGGCCTGCTTCAGGCGGTGCACATAGGCCGGATGACTGCGCACGATCCGGATCGAGGGACCGGCGATGTGGACCCCCGCGGGCAGCCGCCCGTCGCGCAGCCTCGGTGAGACGAACTGCATCAGGTAGACCGTCGGCAGCGTCGGGGACGCGGCACGCACGCGATGCAGCGAGCGCGCCGAGAAGCTCATGACCCGCACCGGGGACTCGGCCATCGAGGCGGGCGTATCCAGGCCGAAACGCTTCAGCAGAAGCAGCAGCCGCTCCTCGACCTGCCCCGCCCACCGGGTCGGATGCTTGGTCTCGATGGCCATCTCCACGCGCCGCCCGGCGTCGGCGACGAGTTCCAGCAGCCGCTCCAGGGTCAGTACGGAGGTGTCCTCGGGGTCCTCGGGCCGGAACTCCCAGTCGGGCTCCTCGGCCCGGTTCTTCCACGAGTCACGGTTCTTGCGTGAGCCGAAGTCGAGGGCGGCGAGCTCGGCGAGCTCCAGCGCCGAGACCGCGCCGCGGCCGTTGGACGTACGGTTGACGCGGCGGTCGTGTACGCAGACGAGGTGGCCGTCCGCGGTGAGGCGTACGTCGCACTCGAGGGCGTCCGCACCGTCCTCGATCGCCTTCTTGTAGGCGGCCAGGGTGTGCTCGGGAGCGTCCTCGGAGGCTCCGCGGTGGGCGACGACTTGGATCTGGTGCTGCCGTGCGTGGGTCACCGCGTCATGGTGCCACCGCACCGGGGTGGTCGTGCGACCGGACTGGTTTCCGGAGCGGTTCCGGAGTGGTTTCCGGAGGGCTGGGATTGCGCCCTTTTGGTCGTGGATGACCTATATAAAGAGTGGCCGCGGACGCACAGGCACCGCTTATGGTGCTCTGACGGCCCGTGGGAAAAGCTGACGGCATACAAAAAGACATGCACAGCTGAAACGCACCGGCCATGAACAAGCGTGAACGGGCGTGACCGAGTGCGACCGACAACACCAGCCGTGGATCTAGGAGAGAAGCTGTGAGCACCGAGAACGAGGGCGCCGCGGTACCCCCGGCCCCGTCCGCACCCCCCGTGCCGGCGGATGCTCCTGCTGCTCCGGCATCCCAGGACTCCCCGGCTCCGCGTGCCGACGCCGAGCCCACCGCTCCGCTCCCGCCCGTGCCGAACACCGCGCCGGCGAACTCGAACGGCACACAGTCGTACGGCACACAGTCGTACGGTCCGGATCCGTACGCCGCGCAGGCCGCCGCCAACGGGGCGCAGCCGCCGGCCGACGGATCCCAGCCGCCTGCCACCCGGCACGGGCCCCAGCCGCCTGCCACTCCGCACGGCGCCCAGCCGCCGACCGCGCCTCACGGCGGACACCCGCCGGTCTCCCAGGGCTCGGCCCCCGACGCCTCCTGGCCGCCTCCGCCGCCGCCCGGCACGCCGTACGGCGATGGCGGTGCCGGTGCGAGCGGTGCGGGTGGTGCCGGTGGCGCGGGCGGTGTGGGCGGTTCCGGTGGGGGCTCCGGCTGGGGTGCCGGCTACCAGCAGCCGGCACCGAAGTCCGGTCGCGGGCGCGGCGGTCTGCTCGCCGCGGTCCTCATCGCCGCGCTGGTCGCGGGCGGCCTGGGCGGCGGCCTCGGCTACACCCTGGCCAAGAACGACGACAACACCTCCTCGACGACCGTCTCCGCCTCCGACAGCGGCGGCTCGGTCAAGCGCGACCCGGGCACCGTCGCGGGCGTGGCCGGCAAGGCGCTGCCCAGCACCGTCACGATCCAGGCCGAGAGCAGCAGCGGCGAGGGTGGTACCGGCACCGGCTTCGTCTTCGACACCGAGGGCCACATCGTCACCAACAACCACGTGGTGGCCGACGCGGTCGACGGCGGCAAGCTCACGGCGACGTTCCCGAACGGCAAGAGGTACGACGCCGAGGTCGTCGGTCACGCACAGGGCTACGACGTGGCGGTCGTCAAGCTCAAGAGCGCCCCGTCGGACCTCGTGCCGCTCACGCTCGGCGACTCCGACAAGGTGGCCGTAGGCGACTCGACGATCGCCATCGGCGCCCCCTTCGGCCTGTCCAACACGGTCACCACCGGCATCATCAGCGCCAAGAACCGCCCGGTGGCCTCCAGCGACGGCACCGGCTCCAACGCCTCCTACATGAGCGCCCTCCAGACGGACGCCTCGATCAACCCCGGCAACTCCGGCGGCCCGCTGCTGGACGCGCAGGGCAATGTCATCGGCATCAACTCCGCGATCCAGTCCGCCGCCAACGGCCTGGGCGGCACCAGCCAGTCCGGCTCGATCGGCCTCGGCTTCGCCATCCCGATCAACCAGGCCAAGTACGTCGCCCAGCAGCTGATCAAGACCGGCAAGCCGGTGTACGCCAAGATCGGCGCCTCCGTCTCCCTGGAGGACACCGGCGACGGCGCCAAGATCACCGAGCAGGGCGCCAGCGGTTCGGACGCGGTGGAGGCGGGCGGCCCCGCCGCCAAGGCCGGCCTCAAGCCGGGCGACGTCATCACCAAGCTCGACGACACGGTGATCGACTCCGGTCCCACCCTGATCGGCGAGATCTGGACCCACCAGCCCGGCGACAAGGTCACGATCACCTACGAGCGAGGCGGCAAGACGAACACCGTCGAACTGACCCTGGGTTCCCGCACCGGCGACAGCTGAGGCGACGGCCACGCACGCGTGGGCGCGGCTCTCGATGAGGGCCGCGCCTTGTGGCGTGCCGCGCTCATTCCTTGCCGCGCCCGCGAGCGTGCTGACGGTGTCCATTCACTCGCATGGACTATCGTGCCTTCTCGACCTGGACTGTTCGCGAATGGGAAGCAGCGCGCGAATGGGATACGGAAGAGGGGGCGGTCTCGCGGTGTCCGATCTTGGGCGGCTCGTCGCCGACCGGTACCTGCTGGTGGAGCGGGTGGGCAGTGGCGGCATGGGCACCGTGTGGCGGGCCGAGGACACACTGCTGGGCCGTCATGTCGCCCTGAAGAAGCTGCACATCCCGCCGCACCTCCAGGACGACGAGGTGCAGACCCTCTACGAGCGCACCCGCCGGGAGGCCCGCAGCGCCGCCCGGATCGCCCATCCCAACGTGATCGTGGTGCACGACGTGCTCGACGACGAGGGGCTGCCGTGCATCGTCATGGAGTACATACCGTCGCTCACCCTCAGCGACGTACTGAAGCAGCGGGGCGCTCTGCCGCCGGCGGAGGCCGCCCGGATCGGCCGCGCCATGGCGTCCGCGCTGCGTGCCGCCCATGACGCCGGGGTCCTGCACCGGGACGTCAAACCGGCGAACGTCCTCCTCGGCGACGGCGGGCGGATCGTCCTCACCGACTTCGGGATCGCCATGGAGTCGGGGACGTCCTCGCTGACCAAGCCCGGCGAACTGATCGGCTCCATCCGCTACCTGGCGCCCGAACGGCTCAGGGGCGCGCACCCCGAGACCGGTCCCGCCAGTGACCTGTGGGCTCTCGGGGCGACGCTGTACCAGGCGGTCGAGGGCCGGGACCCGTTCCGTCGCGCCACCGCGATCGAAACCGCGTACGCCATCGCCACCGACCCCTACGAGCCCCCGCGCAGCGCCGGCGAGCTGGCCCCGGTGATCGAAGGTCTCCTGGTCAAGGAACCCGGCCGACGCATGGACGTGCACGAGGTCGAACGCCGCCTGACGGACCTGACCGGCACACGCACGACTCGCGTCGAGACGACGGTGCGAGGAGAGAGGGCCGACGAGCCGACGGGCCGTGAGCGGACTCGTACGGAGCTCGCGGAGGGCTCTGAAGGCCATGGCCCCGGTGATCGAACCGGCCGATCGGGCAGGGGCAACCGCCGCCGTTCGGTGCTGTGGTCGGTCGTGGCGATGACACTGGTCGCTTGTCTTGCGGGCGGGACCCTGTGGTGGCTGAAGGGCGGTGGAACCGACCAGTCGTCGGCTCACGGTTCCGGCTCCGGCACCGGCGCCGAGACGCCCACGTCCTCGGCGAGCGCTCCGAGTTCGGGCCCGACCACCCCACCGCCGGTGCCCACCGGCCACCACCTGGAGGACGCGGGCGGCGGTCTGTCCGTGCCGGTGCCGGACGGCTGGGTGCCCAAGACGCTGCCCGGCGGCGAGCTTGCGTACATCGACCCGACCGGCCTGGTGGGTCTGCGGGTCAACGTCGTCGAGTTCGCCGGCACCGATCCCGTCCAGCACTGGCGGGAGACGGAGGAGGACCAGACCCGCCGCGACAACCCCGGCTACGAACGCGTGCGGATGGCGTCGACGACCTTCCGCGGCCGACCCGCCGGGTACTGGGAGTTCACCTTCGACGGCACGGCCCGCAAGTTCCGGGCGGCGGAGCTGGCCTTCGCAGGCGACGACGGCACCCAGTACGTGATCTACCTGTCCGCGCCGGACGCGCAGTGGCACGAGTACCGCCCGGTCTTCGAGACCGCCACCAACGGCGCCCGCCTCAGCAACGACAAGCCCTGACAACCGCCCCTGCCCCACCTCCCTGCCCCACCCCCTGCCCCCCCGGGCGCCCCGCCCTCACTGCCCACAGGGACCACACACCCCGCGCACTACGCAAGGCCGGTACTCTGTACCCGCTCCGCCCCGGGCGGGCCGGAGCACAGGTGGGTTGCCCGAGCGGCCTAAGGGAACGGTCTTGAAAACCGTCGTGGCAGCGATGTCACCGTGGGTTCAAATCCCACACCCACCGCAGCATGAGAGCCTCTGACCCGCGGAAAGGTCGGAGGCTCTCGCCTTGTTCGCTCCCCGCCATTGATCGTTGTTCTCCGTGGTTTCCCGGCCTGCCGACCTGACGGTCGGCGGGCCCACACCGTCAGGTCATCGACCTCAGCTGATCCAGTTCGCTGCCGATCGCATCCCGCAGCACATCGTGCTGGGAGCCGAGACTGAACCGCTCGTCACTCCAGCGGTCACGCGGATACAGCCACACCGGCTTGCCCACCAGTTCGGCCGGCTCCCAGTCGAACCTCGGCCATACGTGCGCATGCAGGAACGGGTCCGTGTTGCCGAGGATCTCCAGGTTGACCCGGCGGAAGCCGGGGTCGATCCGGCCACAGGCCCGCTCGACCGCTTCTCCCAGGTGGTCCATGTCGGACAGGAACGACCGTCGCTTGGCCCTCGGCAGGTCAGACAGCCGCTGAACACCCGGTTCGTCCGTGAGGAGAACCGAGTACCCGGGCAGGAACTGAACGTCGCCGATCACCGCGAAGCCAGACTCAAGTTGCCGCATCACGGTCGGGTTCTCGCCCCGCAGAGCAGTCCCGATCCGGTCCGTCCGCCAGTCGCCGCTCATGGACCGAGCCTACCCATGAGTGATCAAGGCGTGCTCTTCGCTCCCCACCGCCCTCACCTACTTCAAGAACCAACCAAGTGAGGCGAGGAGCAGCCCTTGGTCGTTCTCCGAGATCCCATCAGTGATCGCTCATGACGTCTGTCACGCATGGGCGGTGTCCAATTCGCGTCTATGGGCCGTGCATATGCACGGCTACTCTGCGTGCCCATGGGGAAAGTAGTGCGTCTGTACTGGGGATACATGGTGGCTGCTGCCTTAGTCGTTGCCTGGAGCCAGCAATGGGCCTTGCCGGTGATCGTGGCTCTGTCACTCGGCGTCTCGGCCTACGCCGCCTTCCAGGTACCGGTCTGGTGTGGAGCGGTTAACCGAGACGGGCAGACCTACTGCCGCAACAACGCCTATGGCGTACTGATGGGATGCTCGAAGCGTCAGCACAGATGGCAGAAGCTCAAGATGATCGTTCTGCGCAGCAAGGTCGGGAACGTGAGTCGCTCCGTGTTTCCAACGGCCAAAGAGAAGTTCAACGGCGCCCTGGCCATAGGAGGGCTGCTGTCGGCTGTTGCCGCAGTGATCGTTCCTGCTGTGACCGGCGGCTGAGCGGGCACGATCGTGCGCCTGGGGCACGTAGAGGGCACGACAAGCAAGGCTGCGACTGCGGCGACCCGGCTTCGCTGGTCTGGCCTGCGTGGGAGCGGAGATCTCGCCCGACCCCCATCGAAGAGGCACCCCTTCTGGCCGGACTCCGCGGAAAGCCGATTTCCCCGCCGATCTGCCGCCCCCCGCCCCTCCCCCTCGGCATGCGCCGACCCTAGAGCTCGTAGTCCCGCGCCAGCCCCTCCCAGTCGACCTCCCGCAGCGAGTCCTCCGCATCGCAGCCGGACGGCACATGCGTCGTGGGCTGGAACCAGATGATCGTCAGGGCGGAGCGGTGAAGGACCGGGTCGTGGGCGCGGTCGAGGGCCGTGGAGTGGAACGCGCCCACGCAGGCCACCTGAGGCAGCACCTCGACCGGGCCGAACGCGCCGGCGTACTGGTCGGGATACTCGCGTGGCGGCGGCACCAGGTGCACCGGTGTGGAGGGATGGGCGCGTGCCGCGGCCTTGATCAGGCTCTTGATCTTCATCTCGTTGACCGGCTTGCACGGGTAGCCCTCCAACATGCCGCCGTACGTCGAGGAGAGCCGCAGCTCCGAGAGGTCGAGCGAGCGGCCGGACGTGAGGACGACCCTGGTCAGCGACATGGTCGGCACTCTAGGGCGGTGGTGCATCGAGCTCCCGTGAATTTCAGGGCCGGTCAGTCGCCCCGACGCGGTCGAGGTCGGCGGCAGCCTCATGCCGTCAGGGCGGTCGTTCGCGTGCGTCCGTAGTGGCAGTCGTACGAGTAGGGGGCGCGGCAGGGCGGGCATGTACGTCGGCGGGGGGCAGGGCGGGCATGTACATCGGCGGGGCTGGCGGCGGGCAGTGTGCGTGCGTACACACGTCCACGCGCGCGTAAGCCGCGTAGCACGGACTTGCTCGCGTACACACGCACACGCGCCCGTACACACGCACACGCGCGCCTACGCACGGACATGCGCGCCTAAGCACGTCCATCAGGGCCGATGCCCCGTCAACCGTGCCGCCGACGCGATCGTCGCGCGGGCCTCGCGTTCGGTCAGGCCGGTGTTGAGGGCCGCCTCGACGAGTGGGGCGACCAGGGCGGGGCCGATTCCGTCCTCGTACGCGCGGCACGCCGCCCAGAACAGTCGGGTGTTGCGCTGGCCCTCGTGCGCGGCCAGTACGAACTGGACGAGGCCCTGGCCGTGGCCGCCGGTCGACGGGGGCGCGGGGTGGTGCGTGCGAGGTGGGGGGAGCAGGAGGCGCAGGAGGGCGCGCGGGCAGCGCGCGGGGGCGATGTGGGCCGTGCCGGGGGCGGTGCTGTAGACGCCGTGGTCGGTGCGGGAGCCGGGGCCGACGAGGTAGCCGCCCGCGCCCCGGATGTCGATGCCCGGTGCGAGCCGGCCCGCCGAGTTGGGGACGACGACGTCGGGCGGGCCGGTCAGCCAGAGGTGGCGGCCGCCGCTCGGGGTCACGACGACCACTGTGGGCGGAATCGTGAACAGATGGCGCAGCGCCAGTTCGCGCAGGGCGGCGGAGGAGTCCGTACCGGATTTGGTGTCGAGGTCGATGCCGATCAGGTGGTGCGGGGGCAGCCCACAGGCGATGCCATAGCCGGTCGCCCAGGGGGCGGAAGCGAAGAGTTCGCGGATGCGGGCGGGGTCGGTGGAGGCGTCGTAGACGCCGTGCCCGAAGCGGCCGCACTCGCCGTGGCAGGGAGCGGGGTCGGGGTCGTCGCGGTGGGGGGAACGCAGGGCCGGGAGCTTCGTCCGGGACAGGGGAATGACGGCCAGTCCGCGCTCGGCGGCTGACAGGGCGTGTGCGAGGGCCAGCGTCGTGGCCTGCCGGTCTGTGGTGGCCATGCCTCCATGTTCGTACGGATGTTCGAAAAAGGAAAGAGGGATTGGTCGCGACCCGCCGACGATCCGCCGGTGGACGGAGATTGGCCGGAAGCGTGCCGGAACCTTTCACCCCTTGTGCCGCTTGAGGCGGAACTGTCCGTACTGCCCTGCATCGGGAGTTGAGAGTGGTGAAAGGGGTTTATCGACTTGTCATCACGCTTGAGGGCGAATCAGGGCTTCCGGGGTGGTTCGCCGGGGATTCGGTGGGCAACTCTGATCTCGCGACGTCGTGAACGACTCCGGGGCGGTCGGCCAACTGCCTGGGAACAAGCCGTACTTCATGCGTACTGCATGCACCACCAAAGCGTCCGGCGGGGAGCCTGGGCGCACCTGTTCTGGAGGAACAACATGGCAAGCATCCGTACTGCCCGCGTCATCGCAGCCGTCTCCGCCCTACCGCTCGCTGTCGCCCTTTTCTCCGGCGTCGCGACGGCGGACAACGGCGCCATCGCGGACAACGGATCCAGCGCGACTGTCACGGAGACGGAGGCCGCTCAGGGCCTCATCGGCAGCGGGGTCGGTGGCGACAACTGGGGCACCTCGTCCACCACCCAGCAGCAGGCGACCGGCTCCGGTGCCTCGAACCAGAGCAACACCGCCCAGGTCAACGGCTCCGCCTTCACGGCCGTCAACCAGGGCAACGACAACACGTCGGTCAACTTCACTCCGCTCTGGTGGTGAGCTGAGGGGGTCGGTGCCCCGGTGCTCAGGCATCGGCCCCCTCGGAACTGTGGGTGTGCTGTGGGGTGTAACGCGTCTGCGCGGCGGTGCTTCGGTACCGCCGCGCAGGCGTTTTCGGCTGTCGTGACGCCGGTTCTGCGGGGGCCGCGGTGCGGGTACTCCCGTCGGCCTTGACGGTCCGTCGGCCTTGGCAGTCCCGTCGGCCTTGACAGTCCATCGGCCTTGACAGTCCCGTCGGCCTTGACAGTCCATCGGCCTTGACAGTCAACCGCATCTGACGGACAGTCAGAAATCTTGGTGGGTCAGGTGAAAGTTCTCGAGAACTCGTGGGAACCGGATCGGCGGTCGCGGTGTACCAGAAGTGTCAGTGCGATGCGCCGTGGGGCGATGGCGCGATGAGGACGATGGGGACGAGGGGGCGACGGTGGGGTACGGGCCGGGGGTGAGCCAACAGGTGGCGGCGGACGACGAGCTCGACATGCGGCTGAAGGCCTACGAGGGCCGGCCCGCCGCGGTGACGCGTGCGGGAAGGGATGCCGTGAACGCGGCCATGATCCGGCACTGGTGCGAGGCGATGGGCGACACCAATCCGGCGTACTCGGGTCCTGACGCCATCGCACCGCCCACCATGCTCCAGGCGTGGACCATGAGCGGCCTCACCGGCCGCCCGGGCCGCGCACACGCCTATGACGAGCTGCTCGGCCTGCTCGACGAGGCGGGCTATACGTCGGTGGTGGCCACCGACTGTGAGCAGGAGTATCTACGGCCCCTGCGTCCCGGGGACGAGATCACCTTCGACTCGGTCGTCGAGTCGGTGTCGGAGAGGAAGATGACCAAGCTCGGCACCGGCTACTTCGTCACGACCCGTATGGACATCCACGTCGGACCCGACCTGGCGGGCACCCACCGCTTCCGCATCCTCAAGTACACGCCCCGGCCGCCGGCGGGACGGTCGAGGCCCGACCGCGACCGTCAGCAGAAGCCCGCCCGCCCCCGCCCCGTCGTCAACCGCGACAACGCCGGCTTCTGGGAAGGCGTCCGACACCGCAGACTCCTCATCCAGCGCTGCACCGACTGCGGCACGCTCCGCCACCCCTGGCTGCCCGGGTGCAGCGCCTGCGGGGGCCCGGACTGGGACACGGTCGAGGCGTGCGGCGAGGGCACGGTCTATTCGTACGTCGTGATGCACCACCCGCCGTTCTCCGCCTTCGACCCGCCCTACGCGGTCGGCCTGATCGAACTGTCCGAGGGCGTGCGGATGATCGGCAATGTGCTGGGAGTGCCGTGCGACAAGGTGCGGATCGGGATGCCGGTGCGGCTCGAATTCCACGAGTACGACGAGGAGTTGGTGCTGCCGGTCTGGCGTGCCCCGGAGGCTGAGGAGGCGGTCGCATGAGCGGCGACGAGCGGACCGTGGAGAGCCGAATCAGGGCGGGTGACGAACTGGCTCCGCTGGAGATCCCGATCACCCGCACACTGATCGTCGCCGGGGCCGTCGCCTCCTGCGACTACCAGGACGTGCACCACGACCCGGAGTTGGCCCACCAGAAGGGCTCTCCCGACATCTTCATGAACATCCTGACGACGAACGGCCTGGTCGGCCGCTACATCACCGACCACTTCGGATCGACGGCCATCCTGCGCAAGGTAGCCATACGACTGGGGGCGCCCAACTACCCGGGCGACACCATGGTGTTGACGGGCCGGGTGGAGGAGGTCGACGGCGACACGGCGACGGTACGGGTGGTCGGGGCCAACGGCATCGGCAAGCACGTGACCGGCACGGTGACGGTGACCGTGCCCGCGGGAGAGTCGTCCGCCACTGCGTCCGCGGGAGAGCCGTCCGCCACCGCGTCCGCGGAGGGCCCGGCATGAGCGTGCGGGAGCGGGACGCCCTGGGCGGTCGGGCGGCGATCGTCGGTATCGGGGCCACCGAGTTCTCCAAGGACTCCGGACGCAGCGAGCTCCGGCTGGCCGTGGAGGCGGTGCGGGCCGCGCTGGACGACGCGGGGCTCACGCCCGGGGACGTGGACGGGATGGTGACGTTCACGATGGACACCAGCCCGGAGATCACCGTGGCGCAGGCGTGCGGGATGGGGGAGCTGTCCTTCTTCTCCCGGATCCACTACGGCGGCGGCGCCGCCTGCGCGACCGTCCAGCAGGCCGCGCTCGCGGTGGCGACGGGGGTCGCGGAGGTGGTGGTCTGCTACCGGGCCTTCAACGAGCGGTCGGGCCGGAGATTCGGCTCGGGTGTGCAGCACCGGGAGCCGTCGGCGGAGGGCGCGGCGCTCGGCTGGTCACTGCCGTTCGGGCTGCTCACCCCGGCGTCCTGGGTGGCCATGGCGGCCCAGCGCTATCTGCACACCTATGGGCTGACGCCGGAGGCGTTCGGGCATGTGGCGGTGGTGGACCGCAAGTACGCGGCGACCAACCCGGCCGCTTACTTCCACGGCAGACCCATCACCCTCGCCGACCACACGGCCTCGCGCTGGATCGTCGAGCCGCTGCGGCTGCTGGACTGCTGCCAGGAAACCGACGGCGGCCAGGCGATCGTCGTCACCTCCGTCGAGCGGGCCCGAGACCTGCCGCACGCACCGGCTGTCATAGCGGCCGCAGCTCAGGGCGCCGGCCGTGGGCAGGAGCAGATGACGAGCTTCTACCGGGACGATCTCACCGGCCTGCCGGAGATGGCCGTGGTGGCGCGGCAGCTGTGGCGGACGGCGGGCCTGGGGCCCGGGGAGATCGACGTGGGGATCCTCTACGACCACTTCACACCGTTCGTCCTGATGCAGCTGGAGGAGTTCGGGTTCTGCGGAAAGGGGGAGGCGCCGGGCTTCGTGGCCGAGGAGAGGCTGCCGCTCAACACCCACGGGGGGCAGTTGGGGGAGGCGTATCTGCACGGGATGAATGGAATCGCGGAGGGGGTGAGGCAGGTGAGGGGGACGTCCGTGAATCAGATACCCGGAACCGAGCGGGTGCTGGTGACGGCCGGAACAGGGGTGCCGACCTCGGGGCTGGTGCTTGCCGCCGACGGGTGACCCTCAGGGGTAATCCCGCAGTAGGCCTCCCTCCCTCGTCCACCTTCAGGAGGTGGAGTCAGCCCCACCCCTACAACCTGAGGCGGACTTGGCTTCGGCACCTGCGGCCGATCCGCCGAAGTAGGGGTCGCTCATAGCGTGGAGCCATGACCACACCCGTCTGCACCAGCGCTTCCGACGCCGCGACGCGGTCCCTTCCGAGCGCGACGTATCCCTCCTTCACGTCGTACGTACGGGCCCGCCAGCCGGTGCTGCTGCGTACCGCCCGCTCGCTCACCGCGAACCCGAGCGACGCGGAGGATCTGCTGCAGACCGCGCTGGCCAAGACCTACGTCGCCTGGGAGCGCATCGAGGACCACCGTGCCCTCGACGGCTATGTGCGCCGGGCGCTGCTCAACACCCGGACCTCGCAGTGGCGCAAGCGTAAGGTCGACGAGTTCGCCTGCGACGAGCTGCCCGAGCCGGAGCCGGTGCCCGGCCAGGACACCGACCCCGCGGAGCAGCAGGCGCTGCACGACGCGATGTGGCGCGCGATCATGCGGCTGCCGGCACGGCAGCGGGCGATGGTCGTCCTGCGGTACTACGAGGACCTCAGCGAGGTCCAGACGGCCGAGGTGCTCGGGGTCTCCGTGGGCACGGTGAAGTCGGCGGTGTCGAGAGCGCTCGGCAAGCTGCGCGAGGACCCGGAGCTGGGCCTGGTTCGGTGATGAGCCGGAGCTACGCCTGGTCCGGTAGGACCCTCGCGGCCGGCGGTGAGCCCCTCCCCTCACCCTCGGCGGCAGAGCTCTCTCACCCCTACCGGCTGAGCTCTGTGAACGCAACGTGACATGATCGATCGCCCGACCCTAGTGACATACCGCGCGGTATGCGCGCAGAATCTCCGCAACCCTTACCGCCGCGTAGGCAATGTCGCCCCCGGGAGGACGCCGTGCTGAGCACCGTGCAGGACGTACCGCTGCTGATCTCGAGGATCCTGGCCCACGGGTCCACGATCCACGGCACATCGCAGGTCACCACCTGGACCGGTGAGGCCGAGCCGCACCGCCGGTCCTTCGCCGAGGTCGGGGACCGCTCGGCCCAGCTGGCGCATGCCCTGCGCGAGGACCTGGGAGTGGTCGGCGACGAGCGGGTCGCGACCCTGATGTGGAACAACGCCGAGCACGTCGAGGCCTACTTCGCGATCCCCTCCATGGGCGCGATCCTGCACACCCTCAACCTCCGGCTCCCGGCCGAGCAGCTGGCGTGGATCGTCAACCACGCCGCCGACCGCGTCGTCATCGCCAACGGCTCGCTCCTCCCCCTGCTCGCCCCGCTGCTCCCGCACCTCAAGCCGGTCGAGCATGTGGTGGTGGCCGGTCCGGGCGACCGTTCCCTCCTCGCGGGCGCCTCCGTCCAGGTCCACGAGTACGAGGACCTGATCGCCGGCAAGCCGACCACGTACGACTGGCCGGAGCTGGACGAGCGGCAGGCCGCCGCCATGTGTTACACCTCCGGCACCACGGGCGACCCGAAGGGCGTCGTCTACTCGCACCGTTCGATCTACCTGCACTCCATGCAGGTCAACATGACCCAGTCGATGGGTCTGACGGACCAGGACACCTCGCTCGTGGTGGTCCCGCAGTTCCACGTCAATGCCTGGGGCCTGCCGCACGCCACCTTCATGACCGGCGTCAACATGCTGATGCCGGACCGCTTCCTGCAGCCCGCGCCCCTCGCCGAGATGATCGAGCGCGAGAAGCCGACGCACGCGGCCGCCGTGCCCACCATCTGGCAGGGCCTGCTCGCCGAGCTCAACGCGAACCCGCGTGACGTCTCCACCCTCGGCCAGGTCACCATCGGCGGCTCGGCCTGCCCGCCGTCGCTCATGAAGGCGTTCGACGACCTCGGCATGCGGGTCTGCCACGCCTGGGGCATGACGGAGACGTCCCCGCTCGGCACGGTCGCCCGGCCGCCGGCCCACGCGGTCGGTACGGAGGAGGAGTTCGGGTACCGGCTCACCCAGGGCCGTTTCCCGGCGAGCGTCGAGGCCCGGCTCACCGGCCCCGGCGGCGAGCGCATCCCGTGGGACGGCGAGTCGGCGGGCGAGCTGGAGGTGCGCGGCCCCTGGATCGCCGGCGCCTACTACAACGGCCCCGACGCCGAACCGCTGCGCCCCGACGACAAGTTCAGTGAGGACGGCTGGCTGAAGACCGGCGACGTCGGCGTCATCTCCCCCGACGGCTTCCTCACCCTCACCGACCGCGCCAAGGACGTCATCAAGTCCGGCGGCGAGTGGATCTCCTCGGTCGACCTGGAGAACGCGCTGATGTCCCACCCGGACGTCGCCGAGGCCGCCGTGGTCGCCGTCCCCGACGAGAAGTGGGGCGAGCGTCCGCTGGCCACGGTCGTTCTCAAGGAGGGCGCCAGCACCGATTTCGAGGCCCTGCGCAGCTTCCTCGCCGACGAGGGCAAGATCGCCAAGTGGCAGCTGCCTGAGCGCTGGACGGTCATCGAGGCGGTGCCGAAGACGAGCGTCGGCAAGTTCGACAAGAAGGTGCTGCGCAGGCAGTACGCCGAGGGCGGGCTGGACGTCACCAAGCTCTGACGGGGGGCGCTGTAGGGGAACTGTCGTCGGTCAGCTGCGGGTTGTCCGTGGCTGGCCGCGCAGTTCCCCGCGCCCCTTAAAAGGGGCGCTTCGGCAGAGACCGTCAGTTCGTCCCGTCAGTTCGTCCCGATCCGCGACAGCAGATCCACGATCCGTGCCTGCACCTCGGCGCTGGTCGAGCGTTCCGCGAGGAACAGCACCGTCTCGCCGGAGGCCAGCCGCGGCAGGTCGGCCTGGTCGACGGCGGCGGTGTAGACGACGAGCGGGGTGCGGTTGAGCTGGCCGTTCGCGCGCAGCCAGTCCACGATCCCGGCCCGGCGGCGGTGCACCTGCATCAGGTCCATCACGACCAGGTTCGGCCGGAAGTCGCCCGCCAGCATCACCGCGTCGGTGTCACTCGCGGCCCGCGCCACCTGCATCCCCCGCCGCTCCAGCGTCGCGGTCAGCGCCAGCGCGATCTCCGCGTGCTCCTCGATCAGCAGGACACGCGGCGGGTGCTGCTCGCTGTCCCGGGGGGCCAGCGCCTTCAGCAGTACGGCGGGGTCGGCGCCGTACGCCGCCTCCCGCGAGGCCTGGCCGAGCCCGGCCGTCACCATCACCGGCACCTCGGCCGCGACCGCGGCCTGCCGCAGCGACTGCAGCGCGGTCCGGGTGATCGGCCCGGTCAGCGGGTCCACGAACAGCGCGGCCGGGAACGCCGCGATCTGCGCGTCGACCTCCTCGCGCGAGTGCACGATCACCGGCCGGTAGCCGCGGTCGCTCAGCGCCTGCTGGGTCGTCACATCCGGCGCGGGCCAGACCAGCAGCCGCCGCGGGTTGTCGAGCGGCTCGGGCGGCAGCTCGTCGTCCATCGGCTGCGGGCGCGGGGTGTCGGCGACCTCGATGGCGCCGCCCGGCCCGTCCAGGGGTTCGGGGCCCTCGGCGGCGTTCTCGTCCGGCGCGCCTATGGCGTACGACCGTCCGGCCGCCTCGGCCGCCGGCGCCAGCCGCGACTGCCCGGCCATCGAAGGCTGCGGCTGCCCGCCGAGCGACGGCTGCGGCTGTGCCGCGGTCACCGGCTGCTCGGCCGGCGGATGCGGCCGCGCCGTCTGCTCCGCCGGGGCACCGGCGCGGGCGGTGGGGTCGGGCGGCGTACCCAGCTTGCGGCGGCGTCCACCGTTGGTCTGATGCGGGGGAGGCGTGGCCGACGACTGCGCGGCGGGCGCGGGCTGCTGCACCTGGGCGGCCTGCCGGGTGAAGGGCACGCCCTGCCCCAAGGTCCGCACACTGATCGCGCGACCCTGCGTCGAGTTCGGGTCGACGGGAGCGCCCGGAGCACCGGGCCCGGCGGCAGCGGCGGCTTCGGCGGGAAGCGGTTGCGCCGCCCGCTGCTGCCCGCCCGCCGCGGCGGATGCGGTTTCGGGAGGCAGGGGAGTACCCGGAGCGGGCGTGCCCGGCCCCGGCTGGCCCCCCTGCCCCGGCTGCGGGACGTTCGGAGTCGGCGGTACGGGGGTGGCGGCGGCGTTCGGCGCCACGGCCGTACCCGCACCGGAGCTGTCGTCGGCAGCGGGCCACGGCTGCGGGGCCGGGACGCCCTGCGCCGGCGTGCCCTGCGCGGGGACACCCTGACCGGGAGCCGCCTCGACGGGCAGGGGCCGGCCCGGCGCGGGCTGGGCCTGAGCGGCGGCCTGGACGGGCTGCCCGGCCACTGACAGGGCCTGCGCCTGCTGCGCCGGCACCATCTGCCCCGGAGCCATCTGCCCCTGAGTCACCTGTCCCGGAGCCACCTGCCCCTGGGGCACCTGCGCCGGGACCTCCTGCGCGGGCGCGCCGGCGGCCTCCGCCGGCTGGGCCACGGCGCGTCGGCGACGCCCGGTCGGTGCGCTGGTGGGGTGCGGCTGCGGCGGGGTGTGGTCGTCAGCCTGATCGTGCGGTACGGCATCGTGCCGGCCCTCGTCACCGCGTACGCCTCCCGGCGCCCCCTGCCCCTGCCCCGGAACCTGGGCCGGAACCGGAACCGGAGCCGGAGCCGCGGGAGAAACCGGAGTCATCGAGGCGGCGGCAGCCGGACCCGCGCCCGGCGCCTGAGCCGGCTCGGCCTGGCCCGGCCCCTGTGCCGCCTCGGCGGGCGCGCGGTCCGCCTCGGCCGGCGGCAGCGCGAACACCGTACGGGCCCCCGCCTCCTGCGCGGCACTCCGTTCGGCCGCCGCGGCCAGGGCACGGCGACGCCGCCCGGTCGGCTGGGAGGCATCGCCCGAGGCGGCCGTACCGGACGCGGCAGCCGCCGGAGTGGTGTCGGCGGCCGGAGCGGGCAGGGCGGGCGGCAGCGCGTGCTGCTCCCCGCCGTCCCGCCGGGCACGTCGTCCGCCGGGGGCGGGCACGCCCTGCGGCGGTACGGTCCCGCCCAGGCCGTTCCCGGTCGCGGCGGCCCCGGCGGCGTGCTCGGCGGCCGTCACCACGGCGCCCTCGGAGACATCGCCGCCGTCCTCGGCGGGACGTCCGCGGCGCCGCCCGGTGCCGCCGGAGGCCTCGCCGCCACCGCCACCGCCACCGCTACCGTCACCCGTGCCTGCGCCCCCGCCCGCGGGCAGCTCGGGCGCGGCCGCACGCCTGCGCCGTCGTCCGGTGGGCGCGGCGGCCTCGGCGTCGGATCCCGCGGCGTCGGCCTCGGGCGTGTCGCTCTCCAGGAAGGCGTCGACGGAGGCCCGCCGGGCCCGCCGCCGTCCGGTGCCGCCGCCAGGCCCGGCACCCGCGGCACCGCCTTCGGTCCCGTCAGCCCCATTGGCCTCGATAGTCCCATTGGTCCCGATAGCTCCATTGGTCCCGTCGGCCCCGTCCTCGGCGGCAGCGGAGGGAACGGCCGCGACGGCCCCCGCCCCACCCCCGATGGGCACTTCGAGAACGAACGCGCTGCCGCTCATCCCGGGCACCTCGTGCGTCTGGAGCACGCCGCCGTGCGCCCGTACGATCCCGCGAACGATCGGCTCGTGCACCGGGTCTCCCCCGGGATACGGCCCGCGCACCTCGATCCGTACGACCTCGCCGCGCTGTGCCGCGGCCACGACGACGGTGTTGTCCAGGTAACCGCCCGCCGACACGGGCGAGTTGCCGGTGGCGTCGACCCCGGCGACATCCGCGACGAGATGCGCGAGCGCGGTGGCGAGGCGCCGCGGGTCGACCTCGGCCTCGATGGGCGGCGCGTGCACGGCGAACTGCACCCGCCCCGGGCCGATGAGGTCGACGGCCCCGTCGACACCCGCGGCGACGACGGCGTCGAGCATCACCTTCGTACGGACGACCTGCTCGCCGCCGGAGTCCAACTGCTGGTAGCCGAGGACGTTGTCGATGAGTGTCGTGATCCGCGAGTAACCGGCGGACAGGTGATGCAGCACCTGGTTGGCCTCGGGCCACAACTGCCCCGCGTCGTCGGCGGCGAGCGCGGCCAGCTCGCGGCGCAGTTCGTCCAGCGGGCCGCGCAGCGACCCGGCGAGGAGCGTCAGCAGCTGGTCGTGCCGGCCGGACAGCGCCTCGTAGCGGTCCTTCTCGCGCTCGCCGAGAGCGGCGTAGCGGTCCTCGCCGGCGGCGAGTTCCTCGGCGTGCCGCTCCTGGAGCTCCTCCACCTCGGTGACGTGCTTCTGCCGCAGGGCGGTCAGCTCGGAGGCATGCTCCTCGGCGAGCCGTTCGAGTGCGTCCTCGTGCTGCTTCTGCGCGGCGTCCTTCTCGTCGGCCAGCGTGTCGTAGGGCCGCCGGTCGGTGAAGGTCATCACGGCACCGACGAGCTGATCGCCGTCGCGCACGGGCGCGGTCGTCAGGTCGACGGACACCTTGTCGCTGCTCTTGGACCACAGCACCTGCCCGCGCACCCGGTGCTTGCGCCCGGAGCGCAGGGTGTCGGCGAGCGGGGACTCCTCGTACGGGAAGGGCGACCCGTCGGCACGGGAGTGCAGGACGAGGGTGTGCAGCTCGCGCCCGCCCAGGTCGCTGGCCCGATAACCCAGTATCTGAGCGGCGGCCGGATTGACGAGGACGATCCGCCCTTCGGTGTCGGTCCCGACGACGCCTTCCGACGCCGCCCGCAGGATCATCTCGGTCTGCCGCTGCGAACGCGCCAGCTCGGCCTCGGTGTCGACGGTCCCGGAGAGGTCGCGCACGACGAGCATCAGCAGCTCGTCGCCGGTGTAGCCGTAGCCGTCGTAGGCCTGGCCGCCGTTCTCAAGATTCGCGGACGTGACCTCGACCGGGAACTCACTGCCGTCGGTCCGCCGGGCCATCATCCGGGTCGGCTTGGTCCGCCCCTGCGGATCCATGTGATCGGGCCGCCGCATGGACCCGGGGATCAGCTTGGAGTCGAACTGAGGCAGCAGATCGAGCAGCCCACGCCCGACCAACGCGGTCCCCGGAGCCTCGAAGGTCTCCAGCGCGATGGTGTTGGCGTTGACGACGGTCCCATTGGCGTTGACCAGCACCAACGCATCGGGAAGCGCGTCGAGTATGGCTGCGAGGCGAGCAGCGCCTCGGGATGGCCTGCTGCTCACGAGACGCTTCCTCCCTGTTACCGCACCTTGCCGACCGCTCGGGCCATCTTGCCAACCGGCCCGCGGCGTGTCACGCGAGGGAGTCTAAGGGCTGGGGTTGCGCTCGCGACGCCGGATGAGAGGGAGGTCGCACGACGAAGTGACCCAGAACGTACGACCGCCTGTGCCGTCGTCCTTCCCGTGTCCGCCCGGTGTCCACGCCGACTTCGCGAGACCTTCGCGGGACTTTTGCGGATCCGGTGCGTCCGGTATGGAAAGCCTGTGCGACGGGGGACGGGCGACGCCGGCGACGGACCGCACATCGGACCTTCGGCTCATCGACGATCGGCGGGGCCCGAGGCGCGCTTGCTTCTGCCTAGGACGGGCGTCCTTGCGCCCGCAGGTCGGGAAGGAGTGGCACGAGCCGGTCCCACCGGGCGATCTCGCACCCGTCGCTGCGGTCGAAGCGGGCGTCGACGGGGCGCCCGGCCCAGGTCCCGGTGACGCGCGCGGTGGCCGGCCCGCCGTACTGCATGGTGCAGAAGGTGCCCTGCGGCACGGGAGCGAAGGCGTCCTTGCCCCAGCGGGTGCCGCGGTCGAGCGCGGCACAGGCGTCGGCGGCGCGAGGGTGGTCGCCGCGGGCCGGATGGCAGGCCAGCTCGTACGTCCCGTCGGCGCCGCCGGCCCTGCGGACGGTGACGGTGAGACGGTCGCCGGCCCGACCCGGGTCCTTGAGGAGCGGGACCGCGGCGGGCGCGGCGGCGGCCGGTGCGACGGAGGTGAGGCCGAGGGCGGCGAGGGCACTGGCGGCGGCGAGGGTACCGGTGGTGGCAAGGGCGCCGGTGGCGGCGAGGAAGGCCCGGCGAAGGCGGCCGGCCCGGGCGGAACGATTGACCTGCAACATGACCTGACCAACGCCGCACACCCTCGGACGTTGCGGCCCTCGCAGCACGCCGGGAAGGGCTTTGCCCTGCGACCTCTCCGACTAGTACCGTGGGAGTCGATTGGTGACAGCGCGCTCGACTGTGTCATCATCTGCACGCACCACTCGCGCTCGCGCGGGCGGCTGTGCTGGAGGCGTCGCCTAGTCCGGTCTATGGCGCCGCACTGCTAATGCGGTTTGGGCCTTAAAGCCCATCGAGGGTTCAAATCCCTCCGCCTCCGCGCTCGATCACGAAGCCCCGGTCCCTGGACCGGGGCTTCGTCGTTCGCCCTGCTCGGACCGCCCGTCCACCGCCCGCCCGTCGGGCGCCTCAGAGGGCGTTTTCGCAGGTCGCAAGGGGTGGGGTAAACGGATTTCACATGGCGGCGGCAGTCATGTAATGTTCTTCCTGTCGCCGCGAGCGGGCCAGAAGGACCGGGAGCAGCGGGA
This sequence comes from Streptomyces coerulescens, assembly GCF_042657965.1. Lineage (NCBI taxonomy): Bacteria > Bacillati > Actinomycetota > Actinomycetes > Kitasatosporales > Streptomycetaceae > Streptomyces > Streptomyces coerulescens. The sequence goes on along the minus strand of NZ_JBHSKM010000004.1, from coordinate 161,208 downwards.
AAACACAACAAGCACTCGTAGCTTAACGGATAGAGCATCTGACTACGGATCAGAAGGTTGCAGGTTCGAATCCTGCCGAGTGCACATAGATCAAAGGCCCCGGAGCGATCCGGGGCCTTTGAGTTTTTCGGGCTGTACGGCAGCGAAGTTTCGGTCGGCAGTGTGGTCGAGGTTGGTGTTGGTGCGCGGTCGGCGCTGGCAGGTCATCCGCTGGCCATCGACGAAGCCCGGCCGTCGGTTAGGTCCCGGACGTGTCTCCGGGCCGCCCCCGGACAGGCCGGGGATGCAACCATTCCCTTCAGAGCTGGAACCCCCGGAAGCCGACCGCGCGCTTGCGACCCTAGCCACCGGCACTGACAACGGGCCCGCCGACGATCGACCGAGGGCCGCTTCGGCCGGGATACAGCGCAGGCAGCAGAGGGCCGACCTCGGGTCAACCGGCCGTGAACGCCCGTGAACGCCCTTCAACGTGGCTCAGCACCCTGCCAACACAGGTGCAAGCCATGGACATTGGAACGGGGCGAACCACTTCAGGACCGGAATACCAGTCCGCCGGACAGGTTCACGGAGACGCGACCCGGGCGGTCCGTACGGTGCTGCGCGCATCCTGAGTGACCGCCCCCGGCCTCCAACCCCCGCCCCCGACCGCTCCCGTCGGCTACTTGCCGTCCTTGTCGTCCTCCATCCGTAGGGCCGGATGGTGGTTCAGGGGCTGGTCCGGGACCAGGCGGGACAGGGCCTCCGTGAGGCGTTCGCAGGCTTCTCTCAGGGCGCGGACCGTGTGGTTGCGTTCGGCGATGGTGGCGGAGAGGAGGAGAGAGGTCAGGGCCACGGTGCCGTTGAAGGCCTGGAGGATGACCATCTTGGCCAGGAGGTCCTGGCCGGAGAACGGGCCCACTCCCTCCGCGCCGGCGGTGATCGCGACCACCGACGTGATCAGCGCGCAGGGCGCGGCGCCCGGGAGTTGGAAGCGGAAGGCCGCCCAGAGAAGGAAGGGGACGGCGAGGAAGAGGAGGTTGAGGGAGCTGCGGGTGGCCACGACGGAGGCCACGGTCGTGCCGACCAGCAGGGCCGCCGCCTCGACCCAGCGCAGCACGGGGATGTCGTGCGGCCGGCGCAGGGCGCGCGCGGCCAGCAGCAGGGGCGCGATGACGAGGACGCCCATCGCGTCGCCCGTCCACCACACCGACCAGGTCGGCCAGAAGTCGTCGGCCGTGAGCGCCTCGGAGGCCACGAGGACCCCCGTGCCGATCGTCGCGCTGATCAGCATCCCGCCCAGGGCCCCGAGGAAGATCAGGGCCAGGGCGTCCTGGAGCCGGTCCAGAGCGGGGCGGAACCGCACTCGCCGCAGCATGAGGAAGGCGCAGACCGGGGCGATCGTGTTGCCGGCCACGATGGCGAGGACGGGCAGGATCGACGGTCCGAGCGTCACGTTCACCACGAACGCCCCGAGCGCGATGCCCGGCCACATGCGCAGGCCCCACATCAGCAGGGCGACCAGGGCGATGCCGGTCGGCGGCCAGAAGGGCGTGACCTGGCCCCGTACCAGCTGCTGCTCCAGGCCCAGTTTGGCGCTGCCGTAGTAGGCGGCCGTGACCAGGGTCAGGCGCAGGGCGTGGGCGGCGTAGTCGCGGAGCCGTGGGCTGTCCGTCTTCTGCGACGTCATGGGGGCGACCAGACCGTACATGCTGCCGCTCACCCTTCGCCGAAGTCGCCGAAGTCGCCGACACCGCCGGCATCACCGAAGTCGCCATAGCTCAGGACGAGGACCGCCGCGTCGTCGCTGTGGCCGGTCAGGTCCGCGACCTTGATCACCTCGGCGGCCAGGTCCTCCGGCTCGGCGCCGCAGCCGTCGCCGACCAGGTCGGCCACCCGCTTCAGGCCGTCGTCGATGGGATAGCCGGGGCCCTCCACCACGCCGTCGGTGAGCAGGACGAACGAGCCCGAGTCGGTCAGGCGCCGACGGGAGGAGGGGTAGTGCTCGCCGGCGTTGATGCCGAGCGGCAGTCCGCCGTCGTTCAGGACGATCTCGCAGCGGCCGCCGGTCGTGGCCCAGACCGCCGGGACGTGCCCGGCGCGGGCGTCGCGCAGCTCCCTGGTGGCCGGGTCGAAACGCAGGAATGTGCAGGTCACGAAGAGTTCCGAGGCCATCGCGACGAGCAGGTCGTTGGTGTGCCCGAGTACCTCGGCCGGGTCCGTGGTGGCGGTGGCGACGGCGCGTAGGCAGGTGCGCACCTGGCCCATCAACGCCGCCGCCTCGACGTCATGGCCCTGGACGTCCCCGATCGCGAAGCCCACCGAGCCGTCCGGCATGCGGAAGCCGTCGAACCAGTCGCCGCCGATGTCCAGACCCACCCGCGCGGGCGTGTACCGGCCCGCCGCCCGCAGGCACGGCACGGTCGGCAGCTCGGCGGTGAGGACCTGCCGCTGGAGCGCGGCGGCGAGCTCGACGCGTGCCTGGTGGAGCTTGATCTGGTCCAGTATCCGGCCGGTGAGATCCCCGAGCTCCTGGAGCAGCTCTCTGGTGGCACCGGCCGAATCGGTGCGGCGGTGGGCCATGGCATCACACCCCGGGTTCCCTGCGGAGCGCTCTATGCGGCGATACGTCGCATATGTGGCGCTTTCACGGTACCCCGCGGCGACGGGCGGGTCCTCCCTGGCTGCCGGACCGATTGAGGCCTCCCGGACCGATTGAGGCCTGCCGGACCGATTGAGGCCTGCCGGACCGATTGAGGCCTGCCGGACCGATTCAGTCCTGGTCGCCGAACGCGAGCGCGTCCAGGTCCCCGTCGAAGTCCTCCCCCAGCCCCGGCAGGCCCAGGAACATCCGCTCCAGCGGGTCGGGCGCCGGCTCCCGCGGTCCGTCCCGTACGGCGTCCGGCGCCGTCTGGAGGGTCTGTTCCGTCCAGATGCACTTGCCGGTCGGTGTGTACCGGGTCCCCCAGCGCTGCGACAGCGCGGTGATCAGCTGGAGCCCCCGGCCCCCCTCGTCCGTCTCCGTCGCCCGGCGTATGCGCGGCATCGTCAGGCTGCCGTCGAAGACCTCGCAGATCAGGGTGGCACCGTGCAGGAGCCGTAGCCGCAGCGGGCCCTTGGCGTGGCGGATGACGTTGCCGACGAGCTCGCTCGCCAGCAGCTCGGTGGTGGGGGTGAGGGACTCCAGGTCCCAGACCGATAGCTGCTTGCGGATCAGGGCGCGGGCCTGGCCCGCCGCCCTCGGGTCCTTGGGGAGCGGCCAGGAGGCCATGCGGGAGTCGGGCAGCGCGTGCAGCCGGGCCAGGAGCAGGGCCGCGTCGTCGGCCGTCTGCTGGCCGGCGGGCAGCAGGGTCGAGGTGACCCGCTCGCACAGCCGCTCCAGGTCGGTCACCGTGCCGTCCGCTTGGGCGGTGCGCAGCACCTCGGCCAGGGCCGCCATGCCCTCGTCCATCTCCCGCCTGGACGACTCGACCAGACCGTCGGTGTACAGCGCCAGCACGCTGCCCTCGGGGACCTGGACCTCCGTCGTCTCGAAGGGGGGCTCGGCCGCGCCCAGGGGCGGGTCGGCCGACAGGATCGGGAAGACGACCGTGCCGTCGGGATGGAGGAGGGCCGGCGGCGGGTGGCCCGCCCTCGCCATGGAGCAGACCCGGGTCGTGGAGTCGTACAACGCGTACAGACACGTCACGTACGACTCCTCGCCGAGGGCGCCGACGATGTCGTTGAGCCGGCTCATGATCTCGTCGGGCGGCAGTTCGAGGTCGGCCAGGGTGTGCACGGCCGTGCGCAGCCGGCCCATGGTCGCCGCCTCCGGCAGGCCGTGGCCCATCACGTCGCCGACGACCAGGGCGACCTGGCCGCCGGACAGCGGGATGATGTCGTACCAGTCGCCGCCCACGTCCATGCCCTGGCCGGCCGGCAGATAGCGGGCGGCGGCGTCGCACGCGGGCAGGGCGGGCAGGTCCCGGGGGAGCAGGCTGCGCTGGAGTTCGCGGGACCGGGTGTGCTCGGCGTCGAAGAGGCGGGCCCGCTCCAGGGCCTGGGCGACCAGGGCGCTGGTCGCGGTGAGCAGGGTGCGCTCCTCGTCGGTGAGGTGGCGCGGGTGGTCGAAGGTGATCGCGCAGATGCCGAAGGTGTGGCCGGAGGCCGTCAGTGGGAGCAGCGCCCAGGACTGCTTGCCGGCGCGGGCGGGCAGGTCGGCCAGCTCGGGGTAGTGGGCGGAGAATTCGTGGGGGGTGGACAGGAACAGGGGGGTGCCGGCGAGGATCGCGTCCCACAGCGGGCTGGTCTGCGTACGTGCGCGGCCGTCGAGCACGGCGAGGACGTCGTCCGGGTAGCCGACGGAGCCGACGGTGTGCAGCCGGTCGCCCTCCACGGTCTGTACGACCAGACCGGACGCCTCGAACGGCGGGAGCACGCCGCGGGCGACCGCCTCCACCACGTCCGTCGACGTCGTCGCCTTGGCGAGGGCCGCCGTCAGCTCCCCTATCCGGGCCGCGCGCTCGGTGGCGGCCCGCTCGGCCGACCGGCGCTCCTCTTCCAGCCGCCGTCTCTCGGTGACGTCGGTGAAGTAGATGGTGCGGCCGTCGGGGCCGGGCACCAGCCGCAGATGGCACAGGCGCCCGTTCGGCAGCCGTACGTCGAAGCTCACCGACTTCTCCGCGGCGGCGGCCTGCCGGCAGCGGATCTCCAGACCGGGCACCTGCTCGGCGGCGGGCAGGTCCCACAGCAGACAGCCGAACAGCTCCTCCTCGGAGAAGCCCAGGGTGCGTTCGGCCGCCAGGTTGGCGAAGGTGATGCGCCAGTCGTCGTCCATCGCCAGGAAGCCGTCGCTCATATGGCGCAGGGCGCGGCTGAGGGCGTCACGGGCCGAACGCGGCTCATTGCTGTCCCAGCCCACCCCTATCATCCGGTGGGGTTCGCCCTGTTCGTCGTACGTCGGTCTGGCGCGGGCCTGCGTCCAGCCCCAGGTGCCGTCCAGTTTGCGCACCCGGTACTCGGCCTCGAAGACACCGCCGGTGCGGATCGCGCGGTCCGCCGCGGCCAGCGTCGGCGGCAGGTCGTCGGGGTGCACGCACCGCATCCAGTTCTCGACCTTGCCGGTGTAGTCCCGCGGCAGGGTGCCGTACAGCTCCAGGGCGGCCTCGTCCCAGATCAGTTCGCCGGTACGGATGTTCCAGTCCCAGGAGCCGACGCTGACCTCCTTCAGGGCCTGGCGCAGCCGCTCGCCGTTGTGCTCGGGCTGCTGGGCGGGCCGCACGGGACCGGTCGGCGGGGGCGCCTGGCCCATCCGGTCCTCGGTCCAGGAGACGACGGCGCGCAGGAACTCCCAGTGGTCGGGGCCGGGTTCGCCGGGGTCGCCCATCAGGACGCTGAGGGCGCCGGTGCCGCGGTTGCCGCTGTACAGCGGCAGGGCGGCGAGGCCGGTGCCGGGCCAGGCGGCGTCCGGGGAGTCGGCCGCGCCGGCCGGGCTCAGCGGGATCCAGACGCCGTTGCCCTCGCGCAGCGCACGGGCCGGGGCCAGGGGGCCCTCCTGGCCGACGATCTCCCAGGAACGGGTGAGGGCGGGCGGGAGTCCGGTGGTCGACACCAGGCGCAGCGCGGACATCGGGCCCCGTAAGTGGATCATGCCGCCCAGCGCGCCCAGTTCGCCCACCGAGTGCTGGAGGGCCAGCCGGAACACCTCGCTTTCCGCGACACCGGGGGTCACGGTGCTGAGCAGTGCCAGCCGAGCGTTCATGTCGCGGACTTTACCGTTCCGGCCTCGGACGAACCCACGCTTCGCAAGATCCTCACGGGTGCCGCGAAGTGCACTGAAAGACAGTCAACAGCCGGAGACATAAGTGGAGTTGGAGGTTCATGGAGCGCGCCGCGCGGGAGCCTCGGGCGGTGGCTACTTGAAGGCGCCGGCATTCCGTTCCGTCCAGTCCGCGAAGGAACGGGGCGGTCGACCGAGGACGTGTTCCACGGTCGGGCTCACCCGCCGCAGCGCCGCCGGTGGAGTGCCCAGCATGTCGAGGGTGCTCTCGACGACCGGCTCGGGCATGGCGTGCAGCATGTGTGCGCGGGCCTCGGCGCGGGTCAGTTCGACGAACCGGACCGGCTCTCCCAGGGCCGCCCCGATCGCGGCGGTCTGCTGCCGGGGTGAGACGGGCGCCGGGCCGGTCAGGTCGTACACCTCGCCGGCGTGGCCGGGTGCGCGCAGGGCTGCTGCGGCGACCTCCGCGATGTCGGCCGGGTCGACGCTGGGCAGGGCGGTGTCGCCGAAGGGGGCGGCGACCTCTCGTCGTGTGCGGACCATGTCGGCCCACTGGAGGGCGTTCGAGTGGAAGGCGCCGGGCCGCAGCATCGTCCACTCCAGGCCGGACGCCTTGACGGCGTCCTCCAGCACCGAGGGGTGGTCGCCCGTGCCGACGCCCTGGGACGACAGCAGGACCGCACGCCGGACGCCCGACGCCCGTGCGGCATCCAGGACCGCGCCGAGGTCGCCGTCGGCCGCCATGAAGTCGCCGGAGGTCAGCAGGAACAGGGCCTCGGCTCCGTCGAGCACGGGCTTCAGGCGCTCGGGTTCGGTGAGGTCGGCCTGGTGATGGGGGACGCCCGTCGGTACGCCGTCCGCGGAGATCCGGCGGGAGACCGCCGTCACCCGCTCGCCCGCCTCCACCAGCGCCCGCACAAGTGGCCGTCCCACATTGCCCGTTGCTCCGGTCACCACGATCATCATCGGTCTCCGTTTCCGAGTTCGGATCTCGTACGGCGACGCTACTGTTGCGGGGGTAGTAGGTACCTAGAGGAAAGTATTGGCGGACGGGGGTAGTTGTGACCGAGGACACAGAGGCTCGGGCTCCGCGAGGTGCCGATCCGGCGAACGCCTGCCCGATCGCGCCCGTCGTCGACATCGTCTTCAGCCGCTGGACCACCCCGATCCTGTGGGCGCTCCATGAGTACGGCCGTCAGCGCTTCGTCGAACTGGAGCGCCGCATCGGCACGATCACACCGAAGGTGCTGACCCAGCGACTGCGGCAACTGGAGCGCGACGGGCTCGTCGTGCGCACCTATCACGCCGAGGTTCCGCCGCGCGTCGAGTACGAGATCAGCGAACTGGGGCGCAGCCTCGCGCCGTTGTTCGCCGCGCTGTCGCGTTGGTCCGTACATCTGGACGCGGTCGAGCAGGCCAGGGAGGCTTACGACGCGCGGGAGGAGCGGCGGGGGCCGGGGGCCGTCCGGACCCGCTGACCGGGGCCGGGCTCAGCCCTTGTCCTTTTCGCGCATCTCGTCGACGTAGGCCTGCGCGAGCCCCGTCGTCCGGGTGAACCAGTCCGTGAGTACGGCGATCTCGTCGGCGGAGTAGCTCGCGAAGAGTTCGTTGAGGCGGGCGTAGTAGGGGCCGTAGAGGGCCTCGGCCCGGGCGACCGCGGACGGTACGGCGGCCACCCGGACCCGGCGCCGGTCGGCCGGATCGGGGCGGCGGGTGACGTAGCCGGCCCGTTCCAGACGGTTGAGGATGCCGGTCACCGCGCCGGTGGTGACATGGGCGTGTTCCGCGAGGTCGCCGGCCGTGAGCAGGTCGTCGCCCGCCTTCAGCACGCAGGCGAAACAGAGCAGGTCGGTGATGTTCAGGCCCAGCCGCTGGGCCATCTCCTGCTGGCCGAGCAGGTGGGCGGCGATGAGTGAGTCCATCGCCTCCAGTGCCTGGGCCGGGGTGGCGGTGGGGCGCGGCGTGGCGTGCATCTTCCTTATTACCTTAGCTCGTGAGAGATTAACTATCTAAACTTCTTACGACGTGAGAGATTCCGGTCCCTCACGGACGTGGGGTGATTTCCGCTGCCCTGCCGCGGGACGAGAAACGAGAGGGAGGCAGTCACGTGAGCCAGTATGACGAGGGGCACACGGTCGCGGGATGGACCGGAACCGGCATCGCGACCGTCGGATCCGCCGTGCTGGGTGCGGGGATGTGCGTGGTCTCGGCCGCGCTGATCGTGGGCGGGCTCGGGATCCTGGCGGCGAGCGTCCTCGTCACCTGGGCCCTGCATCTGTCCGGCTGGGGCAAGCCCTCGGGCCCGCGGCCCCGCGGACAGTGGCCCATGGGGGTGCGCGACCGGACCGTGCGGGACGGGCATCCGGACTGCTGGGGCTGCCGGCTCGCGGGGCGCGGCCGGCCCAAGACCGCGGCGGGGCCCCAGGTACTGCCCGAAAGGGTGTCCGAGGCAGTGCCCGAGGGGGTGTCCGAGGTGGTCGCCGTGGCCGGCGAGGCCGAGCCCGCTGTCGCCGAGGCCGGTCCGGCCGGTCGCTGAACGGGCGTTGTCAGTGGCGGCCTCTAGGCTCGAAGAGCGATGGCACAGGCATGGAGATGCAAGGGGCTGCGCTGGTCGGGCGACGGCCCCGAGCTGGCATGGGACGGCGGTCGGCGCTCGGCGCTGACCTGGGGGAAACGGGTGGCCTTCGGGGTCGCGGACGGGGGTGTGCGGACATGCGTGGGAGCACGGGGGCATACGTGTCCGGTGCGGGCGGCCGTGTCGGGGCGCAGCACGGGGGCGCGCTGCGAGGAGTGTGCGCGGCTGGACCGGGCGCACTCGGTGGCCGCCGACACGATCGCCGACGATCCACGGCCGTACCACGTATATCTGGCCTGGTTCGGCCCCGGGATGACCAAGGTCGGCATCACCGCCCTTGAGCGCGGCTCGGCGCGGCTGCTTGAGCAGGGGGCGGTCTGCTTCAGCTGGCTGGGTGCCGGCCCGCTGATGGCGGCACGGCGCACTGAGGAACTGCTGCGGGCGGCGCTGCGGGTGCCGGACCGGATTCCGTACGCCGACAAGCGGGCGGTGCGCTCCGCGCTGCCGGCGTCGGCGGCGGAGCGCGCGGTGGAGGTCGAGGACCTGCACGCCCGGGCCGTGGCGCTCCCCGCCTGGCCGGAGTCACTCGTCCGCGAGCCCTGCCAACCCGTCGACCACACCACGGTGTTCGGGCTCACGGACCTCCCGGCCGCCGTAGGTGAGGTGACCGAGCTCGTCGCGGGCGGGGCGGTGAGCGGACGGCTGGTCGCGGCGGCCGGGCCGGATCTGCACATCGAGACGGGCGGTGGAGTGGTGGTCGTCGACACACGGCTGATGACGGGCTGGGAACTGCTGCCGACCGGCGGGGACGGGGAACCGACCGTGCCGGTGAGGGGGTTCAGGGAGCGGGAGGTGACTGTGCAGGACGGGTTGTTCTGAGCGGGGGCGGGGGCAGGGACGGGTGCGAGGTGGGGGCGGAAACCGCTCTCCTCCAAGATCTTCCCAGGGGTTGCCTGAGAACTTCCTGTGCGTTTCTCAGGAAAATCACAGGCAGCGGAAAGCGTGTTCTAAGAGGGCCCCGACAAGGTGTCCACCATGACCACGACCTCGCCCCAGGGGCGCACCGAACTGCTGAGGCCGGACGGGAGCCCCGTCCGAGTGCTTGTGGTGGACGACGAGTTGTCGATCACCGAGCTGCTGTCCATGGCCCTTCGTTATGAGGGCTGGCAGATCCGCAGCGCGGGTGACGGCACGGGTGCCGTCCAGACCGCGCGTGAGTTCCGGCCCGACGCCGTCGTCCTGGACATGATGCTCCCGGACATGGACGGCCTGACCGTCCTCGGGCGGCTGCGCCGCGAACTGCCGGACGTGCCGGTGCTGTTCCTGACGGCCAAGGACGCCGTCGAGGACCGTATCGCCGGGCTCACCGCGGGCGGGGACGACTACGTCACCAAGCCGTTCAGCCTGGAGGAGGTCGTCGCCCGGCTGCGCGGACTCATCCGGCGTTCGGGCGCCGCCGACCGCCGGTCCGACTCCGTGCTCGTCGTCGGGGACCTCACGCTCGACGAGGACAGCCACGAGGTGTCGCGGGCCGGGGACAACATCCATCTCACCGCCACCGAGTTCGAGCTGCTGCGCTTCCTCATGCGCAACCCGCGGCGCGTGCTCAGCAAGGCGCAGATACTCGACCGCGTGTGGTCGTACGACTTCGGCGGACAGGCCAATGTCGTGGAGCTGTACATCTCCTATCTGCGGCGGAAGATCGACGCCGGTCGGGAGCCCATGATTCACACCCGGCGCGGTGCCGGTTATCTGATCAAGCCCGCCGCGTCATGAGCGGACGACGACGGACGCGTGCGCAGCAGCGACGGGCGGGTCAGCCGCGTACCCTGCGGACGCGGCTCGTCGTCGTGTCCTTGGTGCTGATCGCCGTGGTCGCCGCCGTGATCGGGACGGTGACCACGCTCGCTCTGCGGTCCCATCTGTACGGCCAGTTGGACGACCGGCTGCGCGAGGTCAGCGGACGGGCCGCGGGCGTCGCGCCTCCCGGCGCCGAACCCGACAAGAAGGACGCGGGCGACAAGCGCGCCCCGGCCTTCACCCTCGATCAGCTGGTGATGAAGGGGCCCAACTCCAAGAACCTGGTCGCCGCCAAGGTGCAGGGCGGCGTCATCACCGAGGCCAAGGTCAGCAAGGAGGACGACGACGCCGCCGACTTCAGCGGTCTGGTCCCCGTCGGCCTCACCGAGGACCAGATCGGCGTGCTCAACTCCGTCTCCCAGGACGGTGCGGAGCACACCGTCGAGCTCCCGGGCCTCGGCAACTACCGGGTCACGTACCAAAGCGGCGACAACGGCAGCTACTACGTCGCGATCCCGACCACCGATGCCGACAAGACGCTGAGCACCCTCATCCTCATCGAGGCCAGCGTCACCGCCGCCGCCCTGGTGGCCGCGGGCATCGCCGGCACGGTGATCGTCGGCGTGGCCACCCGCCCCCTGCGCCGGGTCGCCTCCACCGCCACCCGGGTCTCCGAACTCCCCCTCCACACCGGAGAGGTGAACCTCAGCGAGCGCGTCCCCGAGTCCGAGTGCGACCCCCACACCGAAGTCGGCCAGGTGGGCGCCGCCCTCAACCGCATGCTCGACCACGTCCACGGCGCCCTGCACTCCCGCCAGCAGAGCGAGACGCGGGTACGGCAGTTCGTGGCCGACGCCAGCCATGAGCTCAGAACACCCCTCGCCTCCATCCGCGGGTACGCCGAACTGACCAGACGCGGCAGAGAAGACGTCGGCCCGGACACCAAACACGCCCTGGGCCGTATCGAGTCCGAGGCCGGGCGCATGACCCTCCTCGTCGAGGATCTGCTGCTGCTCGCCCGGCTGGACGCCGGACGTCCGCTCCAGTTCGAGCAGACCGACCTGATCCCGCTCGTCGTCGACACCATCAGCGACGCCCGCGCGGCCGGCATGGACCACACCTGGCGCCTGGACCTGCCCGACGAACCCGCGCTCGTGTCGGCGGACGCGGCCCGGCTGCAACAGGTCCTCGTCAACCTCCTCGGCAACGCCCGCAACCACACCCCGACCGGCACGACGGTCACAGCGCGTGTGCAACGACGGGGCCCGTGGCTGTGCGTGGACGTCGAGGACAACGGCCAGGGCATCCCGCCTGATCTGCTGCCGCACGTCTTCGAACGGTTCGCGCGCGGCGACTCCGCGCGCTCCCGTGCCACCGGCTCCACCGGCCTCGGCCTGGCCATCGTGCAGGCGGTGGCCACCGCGCACGGCGGTGCCGTGACCGTCGACAGCGTGCCCGGACGCACCGTCTTCACGGTGCATCTGCCCGCGCTCCCCGTGCCGCCGAGCGCCGAAATGAGCTGGCAACAGCACTCACAGGCACAGCACAGCGTCACCACATGGGTGGAACAGGGCGTCTGACGAAAGTCGGTTCCATGCGAACCGACTCTTCTCCCGGCACCCTGCCGGCGCGGGAGCACCTCCCGGCCGGAGACGCCGGTACGCCTGTCCTGGACGTAGTGATCCCCGTCTACAACGAGGAGAAGGACCTCCGGCCCTGTGTGCTGAGACTGCGTGATCACCTCAAGCGCACCTTCCCGTACGCATTCCGCATCACCATCGCGGACAACGCGTCGACGGACACCACCCCGCTGGTGTCACGGTGGCTGGAGGCGGAGCTCCCGGAGGTCAGGGCGTTCCGGCTGGAGCAGAAGGGCCGCGGCCGGGCGCTGCGGACCGTCTGGTCCACCTCGGAGGCCCCGATCCTCGCCTACATGGACGTGGACCTGTCCACCGACCTCAACGCCCTGCTGCCGCTGGTCGCGCCGCTGATCTCCGGTCACTCGGACCTGGCGATCGGCTCCCGGCTCAGCCGCAGTTCGCGCGTGGTGCGCGGCGCCAAACGGGAGTTCATCAGCCGGTCCTACAACCTCATCCTGCGCGGCTCCCTCCAGGCCCGCTTCTCCGACGCCCAGTGCGGCTTCAAGGCGATACGGCGCGATGTCGCGCAGGTGCTGCTGCCGCTGGTGGAGGACACGGGCTGGTTCTTCGACACCGAGATGCTGGTGCTCGCCGAGCGCGCGGGACTGCGGATCCACGAGGTTCCGGTGGACTGGGTCGACGACCCCGACTCAACGGTCCACATCGTGAGGACGGCGACCGACGACCTCAAGGGCGTGTGGCGGGTGGGCCGGGCCCTGGCGACCGGCTCGCTGCCGCTGGACCGGCTCACCCGCCCCTTCGGCGACGACCCGCGCGACCGCGAGATCAAGGACGTACCCAACGGCCTGGCCCGCCAGCTCGTCGGCTTCTGTGTCGTCGGCGGTCTGTCGACCCTCTTCTACCTCCTCCTCTACAGCGGCTTCCGCGTCTTCACCGGCTCGCAGATCGCCAACGCGCTCGCCCTGCTGGTCTCCGCGGTCGCCAACACGGCGGCCAACCGGCGCCTCACCTTCGGAGTGCGCGGCCGGGCCGGCGCCGTACGGCACCAGGCGCAGGGCCTGGTCGTGTTCGGTATCGGACTCGCCCTGACCAGCGGTTCGCTGGCCGCCCTGAACGCGGCCGGCAGCGACCCGGCGCACTCCACCGAACTCGCGGTCCTGATCGCCGCCAACCTCGCGGCGACGGTCCTGCGCTTCCTGCTCTTCCGGGCGTGGGTGTTCCCGGACCGCCGGGACGACACCGGCCCGGCGGCCGTCGCCTCACACCTCCCGGCCTGGCGGGACGCCACCCTGCGGCTGCAGCCGGTGCGCCCGCACGACACCGACTCAAGGGACTACCGATGAGCGTCAACTACGACCAGCAGACCCACGAGAGCTACGGCAGAGACGCGGGCCCCGCCACCTGGGGCCCACCCCCGGCCCCGGACGCCGGCGAACCCGAGCAGCCCTTCGTACGTCGGCTGTGGCACGGCCGACCCGAGGATCCCCGCTGGGCACGCCCCGCCTTCCTCGGCCTCCTCCTCGCCACCCTCCTCCTCTACCTCTACAACCTCAGTGCCTCCGGCTACGCCAACTCCTTCTACTCGGCGGCCGTCCAGGCCGGCAGCGAGTCCTGGAAGGCGTTCTTCTTCGGCTCGCTGGACGCGGCGAACGCCATCACCGTCGACAAGCCCCCGGCCTCCCTGTGGCCGATGGCCCTGTCGGTCCGCCTCTTCGGCCTCCACTCCTGGGCGATCCTGCTCCCCGAGGTCCTCATGGGCGTCGGCACGGTGGCCGTGGTGTACGCGGCCGTACGCCGTCGGTTCGGCCCGGCGGCCGGCCTGATCTCGGGCGCGGTGCTCGCGCTCACCCCCGTCGCGGCGCTGATGTTCCGGTTCAACAACCCGGACGCGATGCTGGCCCTGCTGATGGCCGTGGCCTGCTACTTCCTCATCCGCGCCCTGGAGGACGGCCGTACCAAGTGGCTGGTCTGGGCCGGAGTCGCGATCGGCTTCGCGTTCCTCGCCAAGACCCTCCAGGCCTTCCTGATCCTGCCGCCGCTCGCGATCGTGTACGCGGTCTGCGCGCCGGTGCCGGTGCGGAAGCGGATCGGCCAGCTGGCCGCGGGGCTCGCCGCGATCGTCGTGTCCGGTGGCTGGTGGGTCGCGATCGTCGAACTGTGGCCTGCCTCCTCCCGCCCCTACATCGGCGGCTCGCAGAACAACTCCTTCCTTGAACTGACCTTCGGCTACAACGGCCTCGGCCGCCTCAACGGCGACGAGACCGGCAGCGTCGGCGGTGGCGGCGGAGGCGGAAACGGCGGCGGCAACTGGGGCGAGACCGGGTGGGACCGGCTGTTCAGCTCCAGCATCGGCGGCCAGATCTCCTGGCTGATCCCGGCCGCGCTGATCCTGCTGGTCGCGGGATTGGTGGCCACACTCCCCCACGCTCGAACGACCTCGCGCGGGGGGACCCCCATGGCCCGCCGTACGTCGGTGACGCGCGGTTCGTTCCTGGTCTGGGGCGGCGCGCTGCTCACGACCATGCTGGTCTTCAGCTATATGCAGGGCATCTTCCACGAGTACTACACGGTGGCCCTCGCCCCGTACATCGCCCCGCTGATCGGCATGGGGGTGGCGCTGCTGTGGGAGAAGCGGGAGCAGACCTGGGCGTCCCTGACGCTCGCGGGTGCGATGACGGCCACGGCGGCCTGGGGGTACGTCCTGCTCAACCGCTCCTCCGACTACCTGCCGTGGCTGAAGTGGGTCGTGCTGGTCGGCGGTCTTGCCGCCGCGCTGGGCCTGATCTTCGCCTCGAAGCTGGGACGCCAACTGGCCCTGAGTGTCGTCGGGTTGGGGCTCGCCGCGGCGTTGGCCGGGCCGGCCGCGTACACCCTCACCACGGTGAACGAGGGCCACACCGGCTCGATCGTCACCGCGGGTCCCGCGGTCGCGGGCGGTCGTGGGGGCCCCGGCGGTGGCGGCGCTGGCGGCATGGGCGGCGGCCCCGGCGGGGGCGGCATGCCCGGCCAGAACCAGCAGGGCCAGCAGGGCCAGCAGGGCCAGGGTCAGCAGAACGGCAACGGCTTCCCCGGTGGCGGGATGCCGAACCAGCAGGGCCAGAACCAGCAGGGCCAGAACCAGCAGGGCGGCATGCCCGGTGGTGCTCAGAACGGCGACGGCGGTCGCATGGGCGGCGGTGGCGGCATGGGCGGTCTGCTCAACGGTGCCAGCGTCAGCGACGAGGCCAAGGAGCTGCTGGAGAAGAACGCGAGTCGGTACACCTGGGTGGCCGCGGCCGTCGGCGCGCAGAACGCCGCGAGCTACCAGCTCTCCACCGGCGACCCGGTCATGGCGATCGGCGGCTTCAACGGCAGCGATCCGTCCCCGACCCTGGCCGAGTTCAAGAAGTACGTGGAGGACGGCAGGATCCACTACTTCATCGCCGGCGGCAACGGCGGCGGTGGTGGCATGGGCGGCAGCAGCGACGGCACCTCCTCGCAGATCAGCTCCTGGGTCCAGGAGAACTTCGAGTCGGTGACCGTCGACGGCAGCACCTTCTACGACTTGACGCAGCCGAAGAGCGACAGCTGACGGTCCCTGCGACAAGGGGCGGTGGCCCGGCCCACCGCCCCTTTCCCATGCCTCCGAATGTGCGTTGTACGCCGTATAGGGATTGCTCTACGGTGTATACCATGACGACATCCCCCCAGGAACAGGCCCCGGCCCCGCCGCGGCCCGAGGCTCCGGGCGGCCACCCGCAGCGCTGGCTGATCCTCGGTGTCCTCTGCCTCGCGGTGCTCACCGTGGTCCTCGACAACACCGTCCTGAACGTGGCCATCCCCTCGCTCACCCGTGAACTGGGCGCGGCCACCTCCGACATCCAGTGGATGATCAACGCCTACTCGCTGGTGCAGTCAGGTCTGCTGCTCACGGCCGGCAGCGCCGCCGACCGCTACGGCCGCAAGAAGATGCTGGCTGTGGGCCTGGCGCTGTTCGGCGTGGGCTCGCTGGTGGCCGGTCTCGCCGACTCCACGGGCCAGTTGATCGCGGCGCGTGCCGGGATGGGCGTCGGCGGCGCACTGCTGATGACCACCGTGCTGGCCGTGGCGATCCAGATCTTCACGCCGGAGGAGCAGCCGAAGGCGATCGGCATCTGGGCCGCGGTGAACTCGCTGGGCTTCGCGGCCGGACCGCTGCTCGGCGGCTTCATGCTGAACCACTTCTGGTGGGGCGCGATCTTCCTGATCAACATTCCGGTGGCGGTGCTCGCCCTGGTGGCCGTCGTGGCGCTCGTCCCCGAGTCGAAGAATCCGCAGGGCGACCGCCCCGACCTGCTGGGCGCCGTGCTCTCCACGATCGGCATGGCCGCCCTGGTGTACGCGATCATCTCCGGTCCCGAGCACGGCTGGACGTCGGGCCGGGTCCTGCTGACGGCGGCGGTGGCCGTCGTCGTGCTGGCCGCCTTCGCGTACTGGGAGAGCCGGATCCCGTACCCCATGATCGATATGCACTTCTTCCGGAACCGGCGGTTCATGGGCGCGGTCTCGGGCGGTGTCCTCATCACCTTCGGCATGGGCGGGTCGCTCTTCCTGCTCACCCAGCACATGCAGTTCGTGCTCGGCTACGAGCCGCTGGAGGCCGGGCTGCGGACCGCTCCGCTCGCCCTGATGATCGTGGCGCTGAACTTCACCGGCCTGGCGGCGAAGTGGGCGGCCCGGCTGGGCACCCCGCTCGCCATCGGGCTCGGCATGGCGGTGATGGCGGCGGGCCTGGCCTCCATCGCCACGATGGCCTCCGGTGGTTACGCCGGGACGCTGCTGGGGCTGGTGCTCATCGGCGCCGGGGCGGCGGTGGCGAGTCCGGCGATGTCACACGCGATCATGAGTGCGATTCCGCCGGAGAAGGCCGGAGTCGGCGGGGGGATCAACGGAACGGTGGCGGAGTTCGGCACCGGGCTGGGGGTCGCCGTGCTGGGGGCGTTGCTCAACTCGCGGTTCGCGGCGTTGATTTCCGTGGCGGCGACGTCGCTGCCAGCGGCGTTGTCCTTGGCGGACGGCGAGGCGGAGAAGGGACGGATCCTGGACGCGTTCTCCTCCGGGCTTGAGACCAGTTTGCTGGTGGGGGCGTTGGCTGTGCTGTTGGGGGGATTGGTCGCGGGAGCTTTGCTGCGGCGGGCTGAAAGGGGAGATTCCGCCTGAAAGCTCGGGGCATACCGTTGTCGGGCGACTGCGGGCCGTAGTGGCTGGTCGCGCCCACGCGGCGGAGCCGCATATTGATACAGCCCCGCGCCCCTTCGGGGCGCAGCCGATTGCATGTCTAGGAAGGTGCGCCATGGCCAGGGCAGCCCGGGAGTCCGCGCGGACCAGTGTCTGGCTGGAGGGCAAGGAGCGTCGAGGTGGGCGCGGGGGCAGTCAGCCCTCCGGGCTCGACCGGGACCGGATCACCGAGGCGACGGTACGGCTGCTGGACGCCGAGGGGCTGGCCAAGTTCTCCATGCGGCGGCTGGCGGCCGAGCTGAACGTGACCGCGATGTCCGTCTACTGGTACGTCGACACCAAGGACGACCTCCTCGAACTCGCCCTGGACGCCGCCTTCGGTGAGCTCACCCTGCCCGACCCGGAGACCGACGAGGACTGGCGCGACCAACTGCGCGCGCTGGCCCGGGAGTACCGTGGCCTGCTGGTTCGGCACCCGTGGCTGTCGCCGCTGATCGGCACCTACGTCAACATCGGCCCGAACAGCCTGGCCTTCTCCCGCCACGTCCAGCGGATCATCCGCAGGACCGGCCTGCCCGCGCACGGCCTGGTCGCCGCCATTTCCGCGGTCTTCCAGTTCGTGTACGGCTTCGGCACGATCGAGGGCCACTTCATCGCCCGCAGCACGGCCTTCGGCATGACGCCGGACGACTACTTCCACCACGCCATGAGCACGGTGACCCGCTCCCCCGAGGCCGCCGAGGTCGTCCAGGACTCCGCGGAACTCATGGAGGCCAGGGGCGGCGACACGGTCGAGGAAATGTGGGAACGCGACTTCGAGTTCGCCCTGGACCTCTTGGTGGCGGGCATCGAAGCGATGGTGGCGCGAAGCGCACCGTCAGGGGCGCGGGGAACTGCGCGACCAGCCACCACGGAGCAGCATCCGCATGACGACCCGCGCCCCCCGAGCGCCTAGGCGTCGCCCTCGACCAACCGCGCGGGAAAGCCCCCGGTGGCCACCGGCCCCCACTTCTCCGGTGTCACCCGAATGATCGACTTGCCCTGCTTCAGCATCGCCGACCGGTACTCGTCCCAGTCCGGGTGCTCACCGGCGATGTTCCGGTAGTACTCGACGAGCGGTTCCACGGAATCCGGCGAGTCGATGACCTCGGCGGACCCGTCGACCTGCACCCAGGGCCCGTTCCACTCGTCGCTGAGGACGAGGACGCTGACCCGCTGGTCCCGCTTGGCGTTGCGTGTCTTGGCCCGCTCGGGATACGTGGACATCACGATCCGCCCGGAGTCGTCGACCCCGCAGGTCAACGGCGAGGCCTGCGGGCCGCCGTCGGTCCGCCGGGTCAGCAGGACGGCGCGATGACGGGGCCGTACGAAGTCGAGCAACTCTTCGAGCGAGACGCGGGTGTTGGTCGCGATGTTCGGTGCCATGGAACGCAGCCTAGGGGCCGAGGGGCCCGTTCAGCCTGACCCTGCCGTGCTCACGCTTGCGGCAGTGTCTCGCCCTGCACCGCCTGGATGTCCAGCTCCACCTTCAGCGTCGTGCCGATCGCGGCGATGCCCGCCTGCACGACCTGGTTGTAGTTCATGGCGAAGTCGTCCCGGTGCAGCTCCGTCGTCGCGCGGAACGCGGCCCGCGTCCCGCCCCAGGGGTCGGCGCCCGTGCCGAGGTAGGCCAGGTCCAGGTCGACCGGCCGTACGACACCGTGCATGGTCAGCTCGCCGTGGACGGTCCAGCGGTCGGTGCCGGCGGCGGCCGTGACCCCCGTCGAGCGGTACATGATCTCGGGGTACTTCTCCACATCCAGGAAGTCCGGCGACTTCAGATGCCCGTCCCGCATGCCGTTGCCCGTGTCGATCGAGTCGGCCCGGATCACCGCCTCCACCCGGGACTTGGCGATGTCGTCCGGCGCGATCTCGATGGCGCCGGAGAACCGTGTGAACCGGCCGTGCACGCTGGAGATGCCCAGGTGCTGGGCGACGGCGGCCACGCTGGAGTGCGCCGGGTCGACCGTCCACGGTCCCGGTGGCGGCAGCTCCGTGCCGCCCTGGCGGGCCAGGGTCACCGTGCCGACCTCGGCCCGGCCGCTCGCGGTGACGATCGCGCTCGCGGCGGCGGGCGCGTAGCCGACCGCGGTGACGATGACGGTGTACGCCCCGGGGGCCAGCGGATTCGCGTCCCGTACGGCCCCCTCCGCGTCCGCCTCCAGGCGCAGCACCTGCGTCCCGGTCATGTCCGTCACCGTGACGACCGCGTGCGACACGGCCCACCCGTCCCGGGTACGGATCCTCGCGGTCAGTCCCATCTCACGTACTCCTCAGAAGGTCTCAAGAAGAACCGGCCCGCGGCGGGCGACGCACCTCCGCTCAGAGCGCGCCGCCCGCCACGGGCCGGGGCGTGGCCCGGTCGCCAATCTCCCGCCTGCCGCGCGGTGTCTGGCACGCGCATCTGCCGCGTTGTCGTCGGTCGCCGACTCCCCCACTCTCGACTTCGCTCGAGCGGGGGGACCCCCATCGCGTCGACTCCCTCCTCCGCCTTGCGGCTGCACGCACCAGACACCGCGCGGCCCGCCCTTCGGGCGGACGACGGGAGATTGACGACCGGGCCACAACTACTCGCCGGGGTGGGCGAGTTCGATGTCGTGGTCGTCGGTGCCGGGGCCGGTCACCGTCAGGGCGGTCGCCACCGGCGGGTAGCCCGTCGCGATGACCGTGTACTCGCCGCCGTCCAGGTCGGTGAAGGCGTACGCCCCGTCCGGACCGGTGGTGGCGGTGCCCACGACGTTGCCCGCCGCGTCGAGCAGGGTCACGCGGGCGTCGGCCAGCGGACCGTGCGGCGCCCGTACGACGCCCTGGACCTGCGCGCCGGCCTCCAGGTCGACCTCGATCCGGGTGACCCCGGTGCCGCCGACCTCGACGGGCAGGGCGCGCGGCCGGTAGCCGGCGGCGTTCACCGCGACGGTCACGGCACCCGGCACCAGCTCGGCGAAGCCGAACTCGCCCTGCTCACCGGTGACGGCTGTGGCCAGCAGGTCCCCGCGCACATCGGTCACGATCACCATCGCGTCCTTCACCGGCAGCGCGCTCTGCGCGGTGCGCACCACGCCGCTCAGGCCACTGGTGCCGCTGAGCAGGATGTCGTACGACAGCGGGCCATCGCCGTTCACCACGACCGTCGACGCCTGTGGCTGGAAGCCGTCGGCGGAGGCGATCAGGACGTACGATCCCGCGCCCGGAGCATCGACGGAGTAGGAGCCGTCGGGCTGCGCCACCGAGCGGCCCAGCTGGCGGCCGGCCAGCGAGATCAGCGTGACCGCCGCCTGCGGTACCGGCGCGCTCTCGGCGCCCCGCACGAAGCCGCGGACCGGCACACCGCCGGACGCCGCGCCGCCGGCCTCCTCGCCGCGGGCCACCGTGGCGACGGCCGTGAGCGGCTGGGTGCCCTCGGGGGCGGTCCCGGTCTCGGAGGCGGTGACGGCCCAGCTGGGCACGCGCTCCTGTGCGGAGGCCGAGGCCGCCGCGGCCGGTGCCGCCGCCGGGGTCTCGGCCGGCTCCGGGTTGTCGGCCTCCGCGGCCTGCGCCAGCGCGCCCTTGGTCTTCAACGGGACCTCCTTGATGAACAGGGCGAACAGGAGGGCGAGGAAGGCGATCGGCGCCGCGTACAGGAAGACGTCGGCGACGCCATGGCCGTACGCGCTCTCGATGACCGTGCGCACCGGGCCGGGCAGCGCGTCGAGGTCGGGGATCTCACCGTGGCCGGAGGAACCCTGCACGCCGAGCTTGGTGAGGCCCTCCTCGGCGTAGTGGGTGATCCGGTGGCTGAGGACCGCGCCCAGCGCGGAGACGCCCATGGCGCCGCCGAGGGAGCGGAAGAAGTTCACGACCGAGCTCGCGGCACCCAGGTCGGTCGGAGCGACCTGGTTCTGCGTGGCGAGGACGAGGTTCTGCATCATCATGCCGACGCCGAGACCCAGCAGGGCCATGAAGATCGCCACGTGCCAGTACTCGGTGTCGTAGCGGATCGTGCCGAGCAGCCCGAGGCCCGCGGTCACCAGCACACCGCCGGCCAGCAGCCAGGCCTTCCAGCGGCCGGTGCGGGTGATGACCTGGCCGGAGACGGTCGAGGAGATGAACAGGCCCACGATCATCGGGATGGTCAGCACGCCGGACATGGTCGGCGACTCGTTGCGCGCCAGCTGGAAGTACTGGCTGAAGAAGATCGTGCCCGCGAACATCGCGATGCCGACGAACAGGGAGGCCAGCGAGGCCAGCGTGATGGTGCGGTTGCGGAACAGGCGCAGCGGGACGATCGGCTCGCTCGCCCTGGTCTCGATGAAGATGAAGATCAGGAGGAGGGCGAGTGCGCCGCCCGTCATCGCGCCGGTCTGCCAGGACAGCCAGTCGTACTTGTCACCCGCGAAGGTCACCCAGATCAGCAGCAGGCAGACCGCGGCGGTGATGAAGAAGGCGCCCGCCCAGTCGACCTTGACCTTCCGCCGGACCACCGGCAGGTGCAGGGTGCGCTGGAGCACGATCAGGGCGACGACCGCGAAGGGCACGCCGACGTAGAAGCACCAGCGCCAGCCGAGCCAGTCGGTGTCGGTGATGACGCCGCCGATCAGCGGGCCGCCGACCATCGCGGTGGCGAAGGTCGCGCCGAGGTAGCCGTTGTAGCGGCCGCGCTCACGCGGGGAGATCATCGCCGCCAGGATGATCTGGGCCAGTGAGGACAGACCGCCCATGCCGATGCCCTGCACGGCACGGAACGTGATGAGCATGGCCGGGTTCTGGGACAGACCGGCCGCCGCGGACCCGGCGACGAAGATGACGAGGGCCAGCTGTATCAGCAGCTTCTTGGAGAAGAGGTCGGCGAGCTTGCCCCACAGGGGTGTGGACGCGGTCATCGCCAGCAGTGACGCGGTGACCACCCAGGTGTAGGCGCTCTGGCCGCCGCCCAGGTCCTTGATGATGTCGGGCAGAGCGTTGGAGACGATCGTCGACGACAGGATCGCGACGAACATGCCGAGCAGCAGCCCGGTCAGCGCCTCCATGATCTGCCGGTGGTTCATGGGAGTGCCGTCCCCGGCTCCGCTCCCGTGCTTGGCGTGGGCCCGCACACCGGCTGGTGTGGTCGTTGCCATGGGATTCCTTTTCCTACTGGGTGATCGCGGGTGTACGGCAGTCGAAGCTGGCTCTCAGCCGGGCCATGAGCCGGGTGAGCGCCTCGACGTCGTCGTCGGTCCAGTCGCTCAGCCGCTCGGCCAGCAGCTGCGTGGTCCGCCGGGACATCTCCCGGATTCGGTCCTCGCCGGCCGGGGTGAGGTGGAGGATGCGGCTGCGCTTGTCCGCCGGATCGGGGGAGCGCTCGATCCAGCCGCGCTCGGCGACGTGGGCGACATGACGGCTGGTGACCGACATGTCCACGGCGAGCAGCTCGGCGAGCTTGCTCATGCGCATGTCTCCGTGGCCGGCCAGCAACGTCAGTACGGCGGCGGATCCGGCGGGACAGTCGGACGGCAGCGTCCGTCCCATCTCGCGTTTCACGGCGCCGAAGGCGCTGAACTGGCGGACCAGCTCCTCGTACTGCGCCTGCTCGGCCATCACACCTCCCGCTTGTTTGTTGCTTAGGGCAACCATAGAAGCGTTTGGTTGCTACAGGCAAACAAATCAGCTCTGGCGGGGTATAAAAACTTGGCAAAGGCAAGTATTGCGACCGTAAATGTGCAGGTGGGGCGGGTTCTGTGGCCCCTGTGCAGGGGTTGGGCCCCCACTTGGGCCGCACGGGCGGATTCGCTAGGGTCCAGGCCATGGCTAACACCCAGGGCCCCCAGGGCAACCACGACCCCGCAGGCAGCACCCAGATGTTCCGCGCGTTCGTCGACGAGGGCCCGCAGGGCGGTCGTCGGCAGCAGGCTTCTTCCGGTCCGCGCATCGGCATGATCATCGGCGTCGTCGCCGCGGTCGTGATCGTGGCGGCGGTGGCCTGGCTGGCGCTCAAGTAGCCGCTACGGCTACTGCTCCCACCGGACGGTGACGTCCCGCGTCTCGATGTGCATGCCCAGCGGCACGCGCCAGGCGTCGACGCACACCGTCCAGGTCTTCTCCTTGCGCACCCCGGCCCCGATCGGCGCCGGGAGTTCCTCCGACGACTCGATCGTCGCCCAGTCGATGCCGAGCGCACCGATGATGTGGGTCCCGAAGGTCACGGTCCCCGAACGCACGGCCGTGCCGCCCGAGTTGTGCAGGTCGAGCGTCACCTTCTCGCACCAGCGCTTGTCCGTGGGCTCCCGCACGGGGTCGCTCACGGTCAGCTTCGCGGGCGAGGGTGGCGCCGAGGATGCGGAGCCGCCGGCCGAACTGCCGGACGGGGTGGCCGAGTCGGCGGGCTCGGCCGCGGGGCCGTCGGTGCCGCTCGGGGGACGGGCGGAACCCTCCGCCCCCGCGTGCTGGGTTCCTGGGGAGGACGTCGGCCCCTGACTCTCCTGACTCCCCTCCGGCTCAGGGGAGTTGCCGGAGCCGCCGGCCCCACCATTCCCGCCGGTACCGCCGCTCGATCCGCCGTTCTCCGGCTCGTCGAGCGGTACCAGCGTCACCTCGCCCGTGGGTGCGGCGGCCTTGCCGGAGACGCGGGGCGGGCCTCCCGCCGCTCCCGTGGCGACGTATCCGTCGTCGCCCCCGCCGCCCCCGCACGCGGCGAGCGTCCCGCCCAGGCAGACGACGGCCGCCGACGCGCCGATCAGGGCGCACCGACGGCCGTGTGTCGAGGTCGTCCATGTCCGGCGAAGCATCGGGCCATGGTGGCTGACGCTCCGTCAAATATGAAGGGGTCAGTCGGAGATGAGCCCCTCACGCAGCTGTGCCAGGGTCCGGGTGAGCAGCCGGGAGACATGCATCTGGGAGATCCCGACCTCCTCGCCGATCTGCGACTGGGTCATGTTGGCGAAGAAGCGCAGCATGATGATCCGCCGCTCACGGGGCGGGAGTTTGGCGAGCAGGGGCTTCAGCGACTCCCGGTACTCGACGCCCTCCAGGGCGGAGTCCTCGTAGCCGAGCCGGTCCGCGAGCGAGCCCTCGCCGCCGTCGTCCTCCGGGGCCGGGGAGTCCAGCGAGGAGGCCGTGTAGGCGTTGCCGACCGCGAGGCCGTCGACGACGTCCTCCTCGGACACGCCCAGCACGGTGGCGAGTTCGGTGACCGTCGGGGAGCGGTCCAGCTTCTGGGAGAGCTCGTCGCTGGCCTTGGTGAGGGCCAGCCGCAGCTCCTGGAGCCGGCGCGGGACGCGCACCGACCAGGACGTGTCGCGGAAGAACCGCTTGATCTCGCCGACCACGGTCGGCATCGCGAACGTCGGGAACTCCACGCCCCGTTCGCAGTCGAAGCGGTCGATCGCCTTGATCAGGCCGATGGTGCCGACCTGGACGATGTCCTCCATCGGCTCGTTGCGCGAGCGGAAGCGGGCCGCCGCGTAGCGCACGAGCGGGAGGTTGAGCTCGATCAGGGTGTCCCGGACGTAGGCGCGCTCGGGGCTGTTCTCGTCCAGTGCGGCGAGCCGCAGGAACAGGGAGCGGGACAGGGTGCGGGTGTCGATGGCTCCCGGTGACGGGAGGGCCGGTACGGCCTCGAGGGCCGTGACGTCGTCGAGAACGGCGTCGGGCGCGGACTCGCTCTTCGTGAGCGTGAGCACCTTCGAGCTGCCCTGGTCTGCGGACATGCCACCCCCTTTGGGTCGCGGGACGGTCGTGGCGAACGCTCCGATCGAGGAACGCCAGCCTTCACCTGAATACCGGAGCCGAAGCCACGGCAAACGCGCTTCCCGAAGAATGTCACATGTCGGCAACACGCTGTAGTGACATGTCGACATGTGAGACTTGAATCCGCCCTGGATAAAGGGGGTCTGACGGTATTTCGGATCAGAACTGTCGGGATCTGCCCTGGTGAGCGATTCGCTCGCGACGGTGACCGGTCGATCCTGTATGCGGTTAGGCGTCGATCCGGTTCGCCGAACGCAGCCGCTGGAAGCTACGCGCGAGTAGCCTCGATACGTGCATCTGGGACACCCCGAGTTCCGCACTGATTTGCGACTGGGTGAGGTTGCTGTAGTACCGCAGAAGAAGGATTCTCTGTTCGCGTTCGGGGAGTTGCACCAGCAGATGCCGTACGAGGTCCCGGTGCTCCACGCCGTCCAGGGCCGGGTCCTCGTAGCCGAGCCGGTCCAGCAGTCCGGGCAGCCCGTCGCCCTCCTGGGCGGCCTCCAGCGAGGTGGCGTGGTACGACCGCCCGGCCTCGATGCAGGACAGCACCTCGTCCTCGGTGATGCGCAGCCGCTCGGCGATCTCGGCGGTCGTGGGGGTGCGTCCGAAGGACGTGGTGAGGTCCTCGGTCGCGCTGTTGACCTGGACCCACAGCTCGTGCAGCCGGCGCGGCACGTGCACCGTGCGGACGTTGTCCCGGAAGTACCGCTTGATCTCGCCGACCACGGTCGGCATCGCGAACGTCGGGAACTGCACGCCCCGGTCCGGGTCGAAGCGGTCGATGGCGTTGATGAGTCCGATCGTGCCGACCTGGATCACGTCCTCCATCGGCTCGTTGCGGGAGCGGAAACGGGCGGCCGCGTAGCGCACGAGCGGGAGGTTCGCCTCGATGAGCGCCCCGCGTACGCGGGTGTGCTCCGGCGTGCCCGGCGTCAGGTCCTTGAGCTCCCCGAAGAGGACCTGGGTGAGTGCCCGGGTGTCGGCGCCGCGGCTGCGGGGCGGCGGGGACGCGGGGGTGGTGTCCTCCTGGGGCGAGTGGGTCGTGGCTTGAGGCGCAGTACTGGCCGGCACGGTCAACTCCACCTCGTGATCCATCAACTCATCCGTCAAAAGCGGTCATAGCATCACAAGACAGTTCATTGTGTTCAAGTACCGCATAATCCCGTGTTGAGAATGAGAGGATGCGTAAGACACGCGAAAACCCCCCGCCGTTACGGCGGAGGGCTTCGGGTGGATCGAGGGGCGGCGCGGCTCGGCAGAGGTGTGGCGCGGCTCAGAATTCGTAGTCGGCGATCACCCAGGTGGCGAACTCCCGCCACAGGGCGACGCCCGCCTGGTGTTCGGGGTGCTCCGCGTAGACGCGCAGGGCGGCCGTGTCCTCGAAGGCGGAGTTGATGGCGAAGTCGTAGGCGATGGGGCGGTCGCTGAAGTTCCAGCCCAGTTCCCAGTGCCGCAGCTCGGGGATCTTGCCCTCCAGTGAGCGGAAGGCCTCGACGCCCGCCACGACCCGCGGGTCGTCGCGCTCGACACCCTCGTTCAGCTTGAAGAGGACCAGGTGGCGGATCATGAGTACTCCCTAGCTGTCGCCTCCGTTGGCGATCCACGTCATGAAGTCGCCGATCGCCGCGGCGGCGTCCGAGATGCCCTCGAACCCTACCGTGACGTAGTCCCCCGCCTTTTCCGGGTCCGTGATGATCACGTAGAGCACGAAGACCGCGAGCACATAGACGGCGATCTTCTTCGAATTCACCGCCATCGCGGCCTCCCCTGTGGCTGGTGTGCCTGCCGTGCCTGCCATGCCTGTCGTGCCGAATGAGTCGAAAGAGCCTCGGGTTACCGGCGGTGAGTGTAACCTTCGCCCCTCCGCGTAGATCAACAGCACGAAGGGCCCCGTCCATCGGACGGGGCCCCTCTTCAGCGGTAGCGGAGGGATTTGAACCCTCGGTGACTTGCGCCACACTCGCTTTCGAGGCGAGCTCCTTCGGCCGCTCGGACACGCTACCGAGGGAGACCTTACAGCACGCCCGGCCATGCTCTGAAATCGGTATTCGCGGCCCGTCAACGATCCCGGAAGAAGTCCGTGAGTCGGCGGGCGCACTCCTCGGCGAGCACGCCCTCGATCACTTCGGGCCGGTGGTTCAGCCGTCGGTCGCGTACGACGTCCCAGAGGGAGCCGGCCGCGCCCGCCTTCTCGTCCCGGGCGCCGTAGACGACCCGGTCCACCCGGGACTGCACGATCGCGCCGGCGCACATCGTGCAGGGCTCCAGCGTGACGACGAGCGTGCAGTCCGACAGCCGCCACTCGCCGAGCGCCGCCGCGGCCCTGCGGATCGCCAGCACCTCGGCGTGGGCGGTCGGATCGCCGGTCGCCTCACGCTCGTTGTGGCCGGTGCCCAGGACGGTCGTGCCGTCGGCGGACAGCACGACCGCGCCGACGGGGACGTCCCCGCCCTGGACGGCCCGTTCGGCCTCGTCCAGGGCGAGCCGCATCGCGGCCCGCCAGCGGTCGCGCACGGGGTCGAACGAGGTCAGCGGACGGTCTCCAGGACCTCCGAGGCGCCCAGCGCCTCGGCGATCGCGCTGAGGGCGTCCTCGGCGTCCAGGGACTTCAGCTCCTTCTCGCCGACGCCGAGGTCGTCGAGGATCTCGCTGTCGCCGACGGGGCTGTGCGGCACCGCGTCGGCACCGCCGCCGTCCTCGTCGTCCTCGGAGTCGCCGTCGGGCTCCTCCGTGCCGTCGAGGTCCAGGGAGTCGAGGTCGGCGTCGTCGTCGCCGGGCTCCCTTCCGAGCAGTTCGTCGGTGAGCAGGATCTCGCCGTAACTGCTGCGGGCGGCTGCTGCGGCGTCCGAGACGTAGATACGGGGGTCGTCCTCGCCGTCGATGCGGACGACGCCGAACCAGGCGTCCTCCTGCTCGATCAGCACCAGCACCGTGTCGTCCTCGGGAGAGGCTTCACGGGCCAGGTCGGCCAGATCCGACAGGGTCTCCACATCGTCGAGCTCTGTGTCGCTCGCTTCCCACCCGTCTTCGGTGCGCGCGAGCAGTGCGGCGAAGTACACCGTGACTCTCCCACTGGTCATAGGCGTGCCGGTTGGGGGTCCCCCCGGCGGAGGTTGGGGTGGGGCGGCTCGGTGTCCGAGCCCCACCCACTCGGAATCGTGGCAGAAACAAGGCGTTCAGGGGACGTCTTCGGCTCCCTGTGTCCGGCAGTTTTGATCGCGTGGGCCCGAGGGTTCCGCGAGCAGGTCTGTGAAGGACTCACGGACTCACCAGCGCACTCGTTGCCGCCACGTGCGGATCGTACGCGGGTTTTCCGGGTGTCCACGCACCCTCACCGCCCAACCGCCCGGAGAACAGCCGATCTTCCCGCGCGACTCGCCCTACCAGCGGAACGTCCGCATGCGCAGCGCATGCCGCAGTCGGGCCGCCTTGGCGCGGCGCGGCTGGACGCGGTCGCGCAGTTCGCGGGCCTCGGCGAGTTCCCGCAGGAACTGGGCCCGGCGCCGCCGGCGCGCGGCGTCACTCTGGTCCGGCGCGTCCTCGGTGGGACGCTCCGGGGACTCAGGATCAGGCATCGGCTCACCACCCCCGCTACGTCCCTCCCACTTTCCCTCCGATGGGGGGTTTGATGCCAGCGCACGGGTGATGCCGCGGCATCGGGCTTGCCGTGTGGGGGGACGCCGGGCATACCCGGCCCGGTTAATGTTGTGGACATGCGTCTCCACGTCGTCGACCACCCCCTGGTCGCCCACAAGCTCACCACGCTGCGCGACCAGCGCACCGACTCCGCGACCTTCCGTCGGCTGGCCGACGAGCTGGTCACCCTGCTCGCCTACGAGGCCACGCGGGACGTGCGGACCGAAGCGGTCGACATCACGACCCCGGTCACCGGCACCACCGGCGTCAAGCTGTCCCACCCGCGCCCGCTGGTCGTGCCGATCCTGCGCGCCGGCCTCGGCATGCTGGACGGCATGGTCCGGCTGCTGCCGACCGCCGAGGTGGGCTTCCTGGGCATGATCCGCAACGAGGAGACGCTCCAGGCGTCCACGTACGCCTCGCGGATGCCGGAGGACCTCTCCGGGCGCCAGGTGTACGTCCTGGACCCGATGCTGGCCACCGGCGGCACGCTGGTCGCGGCGATCCAGGAGCTCATCAAGCGCGGTGCCGACGATGTGACCGCCGTGGTGCTTCTCGCCGCGCCCGAGGGTGTGGAGCTGATGGAGCGGGAGCTGGCGGGGACGCCGGTGACGGTGGTGACGGCTGCTGTTGACGATCACCTCAATGAGCAGGGGTACATCGTGCCGGGGCTCGGGGACGCGGGGGATCGTCTCTACGGGGCGGCCGAGTAAGAGCCGGGGGTTGTTCGCCCTATCGCCGTGAGGGCGCGGCTGCGTGGCGACTGCCGGTCCGTTGCGGCTGTTCGCGCAGTTCCCCGCGCCCCTTTCGGGGCGCCTCTAGCAGCCCTTCCTCGAAGCTGAGGCAGTCGGCTTCGGGTTGGACAGGGCGGTCAGGGCCTTGTCGGCGTCCGGCTTCTTCGTGAGTTCCTTGAAGCGGTCGCCGATGATCAGGTCCACGGTCGCGCCCTTGCGGGTGGCCTCGGTGCGGCGTTCGGCCGTGGTCAGCTGGGTGGCGAGCACCGGCAGTGAGGTGTTCAGGGAGGCGGCCGGGCCGAGCAGCAGTCCGGTGCCCTTCACCTTCTTGTCGTACTCCTTGGTCGCGTTGCCCACGTCGCCGATCTTGAAGCCGCGCTTCTTCAGCTCGTCCGCCGTCTTCTTGGCGAGCCCGCTGCGGGTCGTCGCGTTGAAGACGTTGACCGTGATGCCCGCCGGTTTGGGCAGTGCCGCGGTCGCGGTGGGCGAAGGCGTGGCCCGGATCCCGCAGCCGGACTTGGGGCCGGCGGCCGAGGCCTCTCCGCCGCCGCCCGTGAAGACGTCGATGAGCTGGAGCGTGCCCCAGCCGACCATGCCGAGCGCGCCGAGGGAGGCGACGGCGAGGACGGCGAGCCTGCCGCGTCGCCGACGCCGCCGCATCCGTGGGTATTTGTTCCCCTTGATGCGGTACTGGCCGCCCATGCCCTGGGGAGTCAGCATGCTCATGGGCGCAGCGTAGTCCGCTCGGGCGGCAATGCCTACTAGATGATCATTCGATGCCGCACGGACTTACCCGAAAGGGGCAACCGGCGACGCCCGGGCGTGTCAGCCGGGGATCAGTCCAGTTCCAGGACTCTCGCGTGCAGCACCTGGCGCTGCTGGAGCGCCGCGCGCACCGCGCGGTGCAGGCCGTCCTCCAGATACAGGTCGCCCTGCCACTTCACGACATGCGCGAAGAGGTCGCCGTAGAACGTCGAGTCCTCGGCCAGCAGGGTTTCCAGATCGAGTTGACCCTTGGTCGTCACGAGCTGATCGAGGCGGACCGGGCGCGGCGCGACGTCCGCCCACTGCCGGGTGCTTTCCCGGCCGTGGTCGGGGTACGGCCGGCCGTTTCCGATGCGCTTGAAGATCACACGGAAAGCCTACCGGTCAAGACGTTCCGGGCGCAGCCATGGCGCGGTAGTGCGACGCTGGAAAAGATTGGTCAAACCGGTATGAAACGGCAAAGGTCGAGGGAATGACGGCCGGATCGGAAGCCGGATCTGAGGCCGGAACGGAAGCCGGAACGGACTCGTACGGAAGCCGAGGTGGCCCGGGGTCGGGTCGAACACCCTGCCGGATCGCGGTCGGACGTCGTGCCGGATCGCACGGGGACGTCCTGCCGGACCGGAGTCGGTCGCCCGTTCGAGGGCGAGAAGCGTGCGGAGGGCTGACATGAGCGACCGGAACAGCACGCCCAAGGCCGGGGCAGGGGCCGGGACCGCGCGGCGGGCCGCCGCTTCCGAGGTGGGCCGTGCCGCCGCCCTGCCGAGGGAGGCCCTGGAGATCGCCGCCGGCTACGCCTTCACCGGGCCCGCCCTGCACCTGGGCGCCCTGCTCTGGGAGGGCGGCTGCCTGCCGGACGCGCAGATCCGGGTGCCGTTGCCCATGCTCAACCGGCACGGCCTGGTCGCGGGCGCCACCGGCACCGGCAAGACCAAGACGCTCCAGCTGATCGCCGAGCAGCTCTCGGCGCAGGGCGTGCCCGTGTTCCTGGCGGACATGAAGGGCGACCTCTCCGGTGTCGCGGCGCCGGGGCAGCCGGGCGACAAGGTCGAGGCGCGTGCCGCCGAGGTCCAGCAGCGGTGGGCGGCGAAGGGATGTCCCGCCGAGTTCTACGCCCTGGGCGGCATCGGCCGTGGCATCCCCGTGCGGGCCACGATCACCAGCTTCGGGCCGGTGCTGCTGTCCAAGGTGCTGCGCCTGAACCCGACCCAGGAGCAGTCCCTCGGGCTGATCTTCCACTACGCCGACACCAAGGGCCTGGAGCTGGTCGACCTCAAGGACCTCAGGGCCGTCGTCGCCTTCCTCACCTCCGACGAGGGCAAGGGCGAGCTGAAGGGCATCGGCGGGCTGTCGGCCGCCACCGCCGGGGTGATCCTGCGCTCCCTCACCGCCTTCGAGGCGCAGGGCATGGACGGCTTCTTCGGGGAGCCGGAGTTCGACACGGGCGAGCTGCTGCGGACCGCGGAGGACGGGCGGGGGGTGGTGTCGGTGCTCGAACTGCCCCCCGTGCAGGACCGGCCCCAGCTGTTCTCGACGTTCCTGATGTGGCTGCTGGCCGACCTCTTCCACGATCTGCCCGAGGTCGGGGACATCGACCGGCCGAAGCTGGTGTTCTTCTTCGACGAGGCGCACCTGCTGTTCGACGACGCCTCCGAGGCGTTCCTTGACGCGATCACGCAGACCGTGCGGTTGATTCGCTCGAAAGGGGTCGGCGTCTTCTTCGTGACGCAGACGCCGAAGGACGTGCCCGCCGAGGTCCTCGGCCAGCTCGGCAACCGGATCCAGCACGCGCTGCGCGCCTTCACCCCGGACGATCAGAAGGCGCTGAAGGCCACGGTGAAGACGTTCCCCAACTCGGCGTACGACCTGGAGGAACTCCTGACCGGCCTGGGCACCGGCGAGGCCGTGGTGACCGTGCTGAGCGAGAAGGGCGCCCCGACGCCGGTCGCCGCGACCCGGCTGCGGGCACCGGAGTCGCTGATGGGTCCGCTGGAGGCGGGCGCGCTGGAGCGGGCGGTGACGTCGTCGGCGCTGTACGAGCGGTATGCACAGGCTGTGGACAGGGAGTCGGCGTACGAGAGGCTCCAGGAGCCGCGCGAGGGCGGGAAGGGGCCGGACGAGATCCGCGGCGGCAAAGGACCCGACGAGCTCCGCGGCGGCAAAGGCCCGGATGAGATCCGCGGCGGCAAGGGTCCGGACGAGATCCGCGAGGCGACGGCCGGGGCGGCGGGGCACAGGGCCCGGCAGAAGGAGCAGCCCTCCGTCGTCGAGCAGGTCGTCGGGAGCGGCATCTTCAAGTCCCTGGCTCGGTCGGTCGGTACGCAGATCGGGCGCGAGATCACCCGGTCGGTCTTCGGCACGGCGCGGCGGAGGCGGTGACCCGGAGAAGGCCGCCCCCGCCGCGGCCGCGTCAGCCGCGCTCCCGGTCCTTCCGGGGGAGCTGCGGCTTGTCCTTCTTCGCCTGAGGCTTCGGCGTGTTGCGTGTGGCCTCGGCGCGCAGCAGGGCGCGCAGGACCGCGTAGTGGTCGGTGGGCATGACTGTGCTCCTTGCGTCGTACTGACTGACCTCGTCGCGGGGGTCTGTCAGCAGCGCAGGACCACGGTGCGCAGGATGTGCGGGACGTACGACGGCCGGGGCGGCGCGCAGCGCCGGGTGCCCGCCGGGGTGCCGGTCGCCGGCCCCTGCGGCGGGCCCGGCCGCTGCCGTACGGATGTGCGCCGCTCGGCGCGGGCCACCGGCCGCAGGGCCGTGTCGGGGACGTCCTGCTCGGCGATCTCGGCGGCCGCGGCCACCGGGGGAAGGG
The DNA here is from genome assembly GCF_042657965.1 of Streptomyces coerulescens. NCBI lineage: Bacteria > Bacillati > Actinomycetota > Actinomycetes > Kitasatosporales > Streptomycetaceae > Streptomyces > Streptomyces coerulescens. The sequence continues at coordinate 128,620 of NZ_JBHSKM010000004.1, read as the reverse complement.
CGTGGGCCTGCGCGTGCGCGCCCGGCACCAGCAGCGCGAGCAGCAGCACGAGGACCCGCAGCCAGGTGCGGCTGCGCGAGCGGCATCGTGCGGTACTCACGGAAGGTCATCTCCCCGGATGCCGTGCGGAGTTCATCCCGTCCGGCGGGAGAACCGCCCGCACGGCGTACGGGGCTGGGGTGGGTATCACTGTGCGTGTCACAGTTCGCGCGGCACCTGACGGGCCATTTTCCGCAGCCGCAGCGCGGTGACCAGCTCGACCAGGCCGACCGCCACCAGCCAGCAGCCGCCGAGCACCATGAGCACGGTGATCGACTCGACCGGCGAGACGATCAGCACGATCCCGGCGAGGAACGTGACCACGCCGAGGAGGATCTGCCAGCCGCGGGCCGGCACGGAACTGTCGGAGGCGGCGGCCAGGGACTGGGTGATGCCGCGGAAGAGCCAGCCGATCCCGATCCACAGCGCCAGCAGCAGGATCGACTGCATCGCGCCGCGGAAGCAGAACAGGCCGAGCAGGACCGACACGGTGCCGCTGACGAAGGCCAGCACCCGCAGCGAGGTCGTGCGGTGCGTGCCGAAAGCGGCGACCAGTTGGAAGACGCCGCTGATGACGAGATAGAGGCCGAACAGGACACCGGCGACCCGCAGTGAGGCGTCCGGCCAGGCCAGCACGAAGACACCGAGGACGAGGGAGGCGAGACCGGTGACCAGGACGACCTGCCAGGCGGCGCGGGAGAGCGCGTGCAGCGGGCCCTCGAAGGGCGGCTCGGGCTCACGCGAGGTCGTCGGGCCCGGTGGTCCGGTGGGGTGGCCGGAGTGGATCCGGCGGTCGTCGTAGTCCCGGCCCCAAGGGGAGCCGCTCGGCGCCTCGGTCATGCTCCATGCTGGGAACGAGGCCACGATGCCCGCCATTCGAGGCGGGCCAGTCGGCTGACGCCGGGGTCTGCCAGTGGTGGGCCGCCGCTGGAGGCGGGCCCCACGGCCGCTGCCATTCGCCGTGGTCGGCCGGCCGAGGTCGGCATCTGCCTGTGGTGGGTCGTTGTTGGAGACCGGGTCCCTCGGCCGCCATTCGGTGCGGGGCATGCGGCTGACGCCGGGGTCTGCCTGGGGATGGGACGCCGCTGGAGACGGGCCCCACGGCCGCCGCCATTCCGCCTGGTCGGTCGACCGGCGTCGGTGTTCGCCCGTGTCGGGACGTTACTTGCGGGCCGTCTTCGCCGCCTTGGCCGCCGCCTTCATCTCCTGCTTGTGTGCGCGCACCTTGGTCAGTGACTCGGGACCGGTGATGTCGGCGACGGAGCGGAAGGAGTCCGTCTCGCCGTAGGCGCCCGCGGCCTCCTGCCAGCCCTTCGGGCGGACGCCCAGCTGCTTGCCGAGCAGCGCCAGGAAAATCTGTGCCTTCTGCTTGCCGAACCCGGGCAGGTCCTCCAGCCGGCGCAGCAGCTCGCGCCCGTCCTCGACGCCCTTCCAGACGAGCTCGGCGTCGCCGTCGTAGCGCTCGACGAGGTACTGGCACAGCTGCTGGATCCGCTTGGCCATGGAGCCCGGGTACCGGTGCACGGCCGGCTTCTCGGAGAGGAGGGACACGAAGGCGTCCGGGTCCTGGGCGGCGATGTCGTGCGCGTCCAGGTCGTCCGCGCCGAGGCGGTCCGCGATCGTGCGGGGTCCCTTGAACGCCCACTCCATCGGGACCTGCTGGTCCAGCAGCATGCCGACGAGCGCGGCGAGCGGGCTGCGGCCGAGGAGCGCGTCGGCCTCGGGGTCCTGGGCGAGATGCAGGGTGACGTCCATGCCCCCGATGATGCCGCGCGCGTCGCCCGGACGCGCGCGGGGGATGCCGGTCCGGCACGGGCGCATCAAGGGGTGTACGCCCGTGCCGGGATCAGGGGCGCCAGTACCCCAGCGCGTTCACCCGCTGCTTGGGCAGGCCCAGCTCCTTGCGGACGTAGGAGATGAGGGTGCGGGTGGTCGCCGTGTCGCAGGCGATCCAGACGTACGGGTCCGGCGTGTCGGCGAGCAGGCCGGGCAGGTTCTCCTTCACCTGGGCGACCAGGTGGGCCCCGGCGTCGCGCCGCGGCAGGGTCCGTACGTCGTGGCGGGACTCCTGCGCGCGGAAGGGCAGGCCGTCGCGCTCGCCCTCGAACCACACCGTGGCGGGGGCCGCGTCCAGGGCGTCGAGCAGGGAGTTGAGGGCGGGCAGGGAGGCGGTGTCGGCGATGGCGAAGACATGGGAGGGGGCCGGTTCGGGCCGGGTGAAGCCGGTGCCGTGGACGGTCGCCTCGATGGTGTCGCCGGACTTCGCCGTGCGCGCCCAGTCGCTGGCGACGCCCTCGTGCAGGGCGAACTCCAGGCTGAAGGTGCCGGCCTCGGGGTCCGGGTCGACGAGGGTGTAGGCGCGCTGATGGGGCTTGCCCGCGTTGTCGAACCAGAGCCGGACCCACATGGTGGGGTGGACGCCGGTCGCCTTCAGCATGCCGCCGTCCGTGAGGTGCACGCGGCGGTAGTGCTCGGTGACGTCCTCGGCGCCCGTCACCGTGAACACGAAGTCCTTCGCGCGCAGCAGCTTCAGGACCGCGCCCTCCCAGCCGTGCCCCTGCCCCATGGCGTATTCACCTTTCGCGTACGATTCCCGCACCATCAGCAATAACTTAGGGAAGCCTAACCTAAAGCAAAGGAGCGGCACAGGTGACCGGCGAGATCTTCCGCGATGCCTGGGGCATTCCGCATCTCCGGGCCGACGGGGCCACCGAACTCGCCCGGGTGCAGGGCCGTGTCACCGCCCTGGACCGGGCCTGGCAGCTGGAGGTCGAACGGCACCGGGCACGGGGCACCTCGGCCTCCTTCCTCGGTGCCGAGGCCCTGCCCTGGGACCGGTTCGTCCGACGGACCCGCCTCGACGACACGGCGAGACGCTGTTTCGCCGAGCTGGAGAGACAGGACCCGGAGACGGCCGGGTGGGTGCGGGCGTACGTCGACGGGGTCAACGAGGGACTCGCCGAAGGCGCCCGCCGCACGCCCGAGTTCGCGAGGACGGGGCTGACTCCGGGGCGTTGGGAGCCCTGGACCCCGCTCGGCATCTGGCTCGGCATCCACATCCTGTTCGCGGGCTTCCCGGCCAAGCTCTGGCGCGAGCAGGTCGTACGGCACCTCGGTGCGGACGCGGTCGGGCTGTTCGCCGCCGACGGGCCGGGTGTCTCGGGCAGCAACGGCTGGCTGGTGAGCGGCGAGCGGACCGTCACCGGGCACGCGCTCATCGCCGGCGACCCGCACCGCTTCATCGAGGAGCCCGGCGTCTACCAGCAGATCCATCTGTCCTGCCCCGAGTTCGACGTCATCGGCATCGCCGTACCCGGCATCCCCGGCATCGCCCACTTCGGACACACCGGCACGGTGGCCTGGGCCATCACCAACGCCATGGCGGACTATCAGGACCTGTACCGGGAGCGGTTGCGGCGCACCGGCGCGGGCATCGAGGCGCTGGACCCGGACGGGGTGTGGCGACGGGCCGTGCGGCACACGGAGGTCGTGGAGGTCGCGGGGGAGGAGCCGGTCGAGGTCGAGGTGATCGAGACGGCTCGGGGGCCGGTGGTGATCGGGGGGCCGGAGGGGTTGCCCGACGGCTTGCAGGAGAGCATGCGGCAAGGTCTCCAGGAGGGCTCGCAGGAGGGCATGCGGCAAGGTCTCCAGGGTCTCCAGGAGGGCCCGCAGGAGGGTCTCCAGGCGGGCCTGCAGGAAGGTTTCCTCGGTGGGCTCTCCGACGACGAGCCGCCCCTCGCCATGGCCCTCCGCTACCCACCCCGCGTCACCGCCGACCTGGGCTTCAGTGCCCTCCTCCCCCTCCTGCGCGCCCGCAGCGTCGCCGACGTCGACCGTGCCGTGGACCTCTGGGCCGAACCCGTCAACGTCGTCCAGGCCGCCGACACCGAGGGCGGGCTGCTGCACCGCGTCGCCGGGAACGTGCCGGTGCGCTCCGAGGCCAACGGCATCCGGCCCGTGCCCGCCTGGGAGCCCGGCCACGAGTGGCACGGCCGGCACGAGCCGCCGCGCGGCGGACTCACCGACGGCGTCGCCGCCATGGCCAACCAGCGCGGCCTCGCCGCACCGCTGGGCGTGGAGTTCGCCAAGCCCCACCGCGCCGACCGCATCACGGCCCTGCTGGCGGAGAAGGAGCGCTGGTCGGCCGCCGACATGCCGGCGATCCACATGGACACCCACCTGGCCTCGGCCGAGCCCCTGCTGGACCTCCTGCGCTCCCTGGGCACCCTCACCCCCGAGGCCGACCGCATCCGGCGGACCCTCCTGTCCTGGGACCGCCGGATGGACGCGGACAGCGAGGCCGCCGCCGGGTACGCGGCGGTGCGCGGCGCGGTCGTACGGCGACTCGCCGCGCACCCGGCCTTCGCCGCGCTGGCCGTCCCGCCCGCCTACCCCGAGGTCCTCCTCCCCTGGCTTGCCCTGCTCCCCCGCGTCGGCCTGGCCCTCGAACACCTGCTGCGCGCCGAGGAGTTGTACGGCATCGACCGCGCCGGGACCGTGCGCGCGGCGGTCGAGGAGGTGGCCGCCGAGCAGGCCGCAGGGGAGCGGCCCGGCACCTGGGGCGACACCCACCGCCTCGCCCCCTGGCGGGCCCTCGCCGACCCGTCGTACGACGAACCCGCTCTCTCCGGCGACCACGACTGCGTGCTCTGCACCTCGGCGGTCCCCGGCCTCACGGACCTGAGCGCACGCGGCCCCGCCGCCCGCTATGTCTGGGACCTGGCCGACCGCGAGGCCAGCCTCTGGGTGGTCCCCCTGGGCGCCTCCGGCATTCCCGGCTCGCCCCACCACCGCGACCAGCTCCCCCTGTGGGTGGGCGGAGAACTGGTCCTGGTCGTCACCGATTTCACCGAGTTGGAGAAGGAAGCAGATGTCTGAGCACCCGGAGCAGCCCGGACGACACCGGCAGTTCATCGCCGGCTTCGGCACGGTCGGCATCCGCCCCCTGGACGCGCGGGCCGACGCCGAGGTCGTCCATGGCTGGGTCGGCGTGGAACGGGCCTCCTTCTGGGGCATGAACGGCCTGACCAGGGACCAGGTGTCCGAGATCTACGCCCACATGGCGGGCCTCGACACCCACCACGCCTTCCTGATCCTGCGCGACGACGTCCCGGTCGCGCTCCTGCAGACCTACGAGCCGGAGGCGGACCGGGTCGGCGAGTGCTACGAGGTTCTCCCCGGCGACATCGGCGTCCACCTGCTGCTCGCCCCCGCCGGCCCCGAGGGGGCGCGGCCCGGCTGGACCTCCGTACTGCTCGGCGTGGTCGCGTCGTACGTCTTCGGCACCCTGGGCCGCCGGCGGGTCGTGGTCGACCCGGACGTGCGCAACGAGAAGGCCGTCGCCCGGTTCCTCAAGCAGGGTTTCGAGGCCGGTCCCGTGGTCATGCTGCCGGAGGTCGACATCCCTGATGTGTACATCCCGCCGAAGGAGGCCCAACTCGCCTTCCTCACCCGGGAGGTAGCGTTTGCGGGGTGACCCCGGAAGAACTCGTCGCCCACTACCGCCTGGAGCCGATCCCGCGTGAGGGCGGGCTGTTCCGGCGCACCTGGGCGGGACCCGAGCTGTCCGACGGGCGGCCGCAGGGCACCGCGATCGTCGTCCTGCTCACCCTGGACGACTACTCCGCCCTGCACCGCCTGCCGTCGGACGAGGTGTGGCACTACTACCTGGGCGACCCCCTGGAGATGCTGCTCCTCGCTCCCGACGGCACCTCCCGCACCGCCGTGCTCGGCCCCGGCATACAGCGCGGCGAACACATCCAACTGACGGTCCCGGCCGGGACCTGGATGGGGGCGCGGGTCGCGGCCGGCGGTTCGTGGACCTTCTTCGGCTGCACGATGGCGCCCGGCTTCACCTACGAGGGCTACGAACACGGCGACCTGGCCGACCTGACGGCGCGCTATCCCGCCGAAGCGGACCGGATCGCGGGACTGTGCCGCCCATGAGCGGACTCCTTGACGGACAGGTCGCCCTGGTCACGGGCGCGGGCGGCGGCATCGGCCGGGGGATCGCGACGCGGTTCGCCGAGGAGGGGGCGGCGGTCGTCCTGCACTGCCGTACGGTCCCGGGCGCGGCGGCCGAAGTCGCCGACCGCGTCCGGGAGTCGGGAGGGCGGGCGCTGGTGCTGCGGGCCGACCTGACGGACGAGGACGCGTGCCGCCGGCTGCTGGACAAGGCGGCCGAGTGGGGTGGCGGGCGGCTCACGGCCCTGGTCAACAACGCGGGCGTACAGCCCCTGCGGGAGCTGCCGGGGATGTCGGCGGCCGAGTGGCGGGCGGTCGTGGACGCCAACCTGACGACCGTGTTCGCCTGCACGCAGGCGGCCGCGGAGATCATGGGGAACCAGGCCGGTGGCGGTTCGGTGACCCACATCGCCTCCATCGAGGCGACCCACCCGGCACCCCGGCACGCCCACTACAGCGCCGCCAAGGCGGCGGTACGCATGCACGCCCGCTCCGCGGCCCTGGAGTACGGCCCCCTGGGAATCCGCGTCAACACGGTCTCCCCCGGCCTGATCCACCGCGAGGGCCTGGAGGAGTCCTGGCCGGAGGGCGTACGCCGCTGGACGCAGGCGGCACCCATCGGACGCCTGGGCCGCCCGGAGGACGTGGCCGACGCCTGCGTCTTCCTGGCCTCCCACCTGGCGTCCTGGATCACCGGCCACGACCTGGTGGTGGACGGCGGGGTGTCGGCGCGGCCGACGTGGTGAGGGACGGACGGGCGATGCCGCAGGGCCCGGTCAGCCGAGCGGACAGGGCAGGACCGGCATCAAGTGGTTCGGGGAGCAGGTCACGAGGGCCAGGTGCAGGTACGCGGGGCGTTCGAGGTAGTAGCCGTACGACACGTCGACTCCCGTGGCGAGCCGTTCGGCGGCGGAGTCGGTCAGTCGGCTCAGGCGACCGGTGTCACGGTCATGCTCGTATGCGAACCGTTGCGCATGCTCGGCCAGCCGCTCCCCGAGCCAGGCGGCCGCTTCCTTCGCCTCGTCCCACGTGCCACGAACGAGCCAGCGTGGCTTGACGAGCCAGTACGCCGTCTCCAGTGGCGGAAGGTCAACGATCGGGAATTCGGCCGCCACCTCGCGGTAGCGGTGGATCAGTTCCGGTCTGCTGCCTGCCGGTGGCTGTTCGGGATGCGAGGGCCGTCGTAGGGCCTCGTTGTCGAAGCGCTCCTTGGGGCCGGTCCATAGATAGCCGTGGTGGTGCACCAGTCGTTCCCGTTCGAGCAGCGCCAGTCGGGCCGGATTGGGGGGCGGGGATGAATCCGGCCCGACCGGCCCGACTGGTCTGGAGGAGGTCAGACGTTCAGGCCGAAGCGCGCCGGGTCGATACCCGCCGCGTCCAACTCCTCCGTGGTGAAGCGGAGCGGCTGCGCATCTGGCCGCTTGCTGTCACTGAGGGCCCAGGAGTCGTCGCCGATGCGGGCCAGGGTCACGCACCCTTCGGTGCAGGGGCCGCCGCACGCCTTCACGAACGAAGCCCCGTCGATGTGGAGCGCGTACAGGTCGGTTCCGTTCTGCATTACCGCACCTTCCTGCTCAACTGATCTGATCGCAGCCATGGCTGACCGCCGCCGACCGGGTCGGGCGGGAGTTCATGGGGGCGAGAGCCCTCAGCGGCCGGAGCGCCTGCCGCGTTCCGTGCAGCGCCGGCACTGGCAAGGCGGCCATGCGGTGGTGAGCAGCGGATGAAGATCGTCCGTAGCGAATACAGCCCGGTCGGGACCCCAGGTCTGCCGTGCGTCATGAGAAACCCGCATGGTCATCAGAGGCCGGTTGGCGAAGAGACTCATGTCCGTTCCCTCGCTCACGACGCATGCGCCTCTGCCTGGTGTCCGCGCAGTTCCACATTGCGGTCGGATGCAGCGCTGTAGTCAGCGCTGGAGCGGGCGTTCTGCCGGGCGACCACGAGGGACAGGCAGTCGGCACAGCCAGGTACGGCGGAGGGCTCGTAGGGTGGCTCGGCCAGGTCGTAGTCCCGCGGTTGCTGCGTCTCCATGCGTCGCCTCCATGGCTGTTCGGCGCTCGGTGGAACGAAGTTATGGAGACGCCGAGTTGCCGATCCAGGGACTTGCGTGAGCTTGCGCAGCGATCACCCGAGTGCGTCGATGGCGGCTGAGATGATCGATCTTGCTCGTGTGCCGTACACGGCGATGGCGGACAACTCGGCGAACGCCTTCGTGTACTCCGCGATCTCGCCGGGTTGCGTGACGGTCAGGTGCGCGGAGACGAGTTCCACGTTCACCTGTGCGTCGTCGTACATGGTGAACGACTCGACGGGCCATCCGACCCCGCGCGGTGTGCCGAGAGGGATGACGCCCAGGCTGACGGAAGGGAGCGAGGCGACAGAGATCAGGTGGCCGAGTGCTCCGGCCATGGCATCGCGGTCGCCTATGACAGTGCGCAGTACCCATTCCTCGACGAGCATGGCGAAACGGTGGTCGCCGGTGTGCAGGATGCGCTGCCGGTCCATGCGGACGGCCACGGCGTCGTCGATGTCGCCTGGCACGTCTCGGAGGTGGGCCACGGTGCTCAGTACGGCGCGGGTGTAGGCGGCGGACTGAAGCAGACCGGGGATCACCCAGGACTGGTAGACGCGGAACCGGCGGGTGCGCTCGAAGAGCGGCGCCACAGAATGCTGGACGCGCCGAAGGCCCGCCCGCTCCATGCGCCGCCACTGAATGTAGGCGCCCTCTATACCGCGCGCCGTGGCGATCAGGTCGGCGGTCTGGCTCTGGGCGTCGCAGAGGGTCGTGTACGTCCGAATGTCCACGTCGGACGGGGAGGTGCGTCCGTTCTCAAGTCGAGAGCACTTCGACTCGTGCCAGTCGGCACGCCTGGCCAGCTCTCGCGCCGTAAGGCCGGCGTCCACGCGGATTTCGCGGAGACGTCGGCCGAGGGCCTGCAGTGCCTGCTGAACACCGGATGAAGTCACGCTGCAGATTGTGGATCAGGTGAGCCTGTAGTCCTCGTGTGGCACCGCAAGGGCCCAGACGGCTTCGAAGGCATCAGCACACAGCTTCACGACTCCCGGGTCGTCAGTGAACTCCTCGTCGTCCGGAGCGAGTTCTCCGTCACCGGCGAAGTGGTGGAAGATGACCGAGCTGTGGTCGAAGAGCCAGAAGTCGTTGCCCGGCAGAGCCAGAGCGGATGCGCGACGGCGGGGCAGCCAGCGCACCTGCTCGCCGGCCTGCACGGTTGGGTCGGTCAGGTGGTGCTCGAACCGGATGTAGTCCGATACGGGCTCTGACACGATCCTGGCCCTGCGGACCTCGACCCCCTGGGCTACGAGGTCGCTGATGAGCCGTAGCCATGGCCGGCGCTTCGGGTCGCTCTCCGCGGGATCGCTGCGGACGCCGTTCTGCCAGGCGGCGTATCGAGGGTCGGAGCGCATGTAGCCGTCGCGCATCTCCAGGTGGACGGCGGAGCGGTTGCAGCTCCGCAGTCGGTCCTCAAGAGTCGGCACGGCCACGGTCCTTCACCTCCGGGAAGAACTGCACCATGCGCTTCGGGATCTCGATCACGTCCTCGTGGCCGGGAAGGTCCAGCTGAGAACGCCGAGTCTCGTCGTCCACCTTCCAGCCCTGCACCAGGTAGGTGGCCTTCTCGTCGTCGAGGTAGATCGTGGGCGACTTGCCCTCCGGGCCCTCGGGGTCCTGGCCAAGTTTGATCAGAGCCATCGTTGCCTCCTGGTTGTTGGGCGTACATGCTCGATCTTGTGCTCAACGTGCAGCGACCACCAGGAACTTGCGGGAACTTGCGCGCGGACTATCGCCCTGCGGTCGCCGCATGCGAGAGGAAGTCGGCCCAGGCGGTGGGCCGGAGGTTGAGGTGGGCGCCGGCCGGGTTCTTGGAGTCGCGGATGTGGATGGTGGTGGGGGTGGTGGCTATCTCGACGCAGTTCGAGCCGTCGCCGCTGTAGGTGGACTTCTGCCAATGGAGGGTCTGCATGGCTGGTTCCTTCACAGGTCCTGGATGCGATGGTGGATGAAGTCGCGTGTCTCGGCGGGGTCGAGCGCGCAGGACTCCGTGCGGTCCAGTACAGCCCGGTATTTGCTCAGCTGCGCCTCGGCATCGAGGAATTCGCAGGCGCCGTGGTGTGAGTCCAACTGGACCGTGTCGAGCTGAGGGACGGGTCCCTCGAGGTAGTCGAAGGACTGGCCGGTCGTGGGGAAGCGGTCCGTACCGAAAGGGATCACCCGGACTGTGACGTGGGGCAGTTCGCTCATGTCGAGCAGGTGCTTGAGCTGCCCACGGGTGACGACGGGGCCGCCGAAGTCCATGCGTAGTGCCGTCTCGTGGATGGTCGCTGTATACGGGGGCGGATCCGCGCGGTGCAGGATGCCTTGCCGCTTGATGCGGTGCGTCAGGCGGTGCTCGACCTCGTACTGCCGCATCGGCGGCACAACCGACCGGAAGAGGGCTCGTGCATGGTCGGTGGTCTGCAGGAGCGCCGGGATGTGGATGACGAGTGCCGCGCGCAGGGCGCTGGCGTGGTGCTCCAGTTCGGCCAGGTCGACGAGTGCGGCGGGTACATGCTCGCGGTACTCCTCCCACCAGCCGCGCGCCCGGCGCCCGGTCATGGCGGCCAAGGCGTCGATGAGCGCCGCGTCCGAGCAGTCGTAGGCGGATGCCACGGCTCGGACACGGTCGGCGCTGAGGGAGCTTCGGCCGGTTTCGATCATGCTGACGCGTCCCTGGTTGACCCCAAGATGCGTGGCCGCTTCGGTCACGGTGAACCCGGCACGCTCACGGAGTTTGCGCAGCTCAGCGCCGAGTCGCCGTTGGCGCAGGGTGGGGTTGTTGGTGGGTGGCAAGGCGCCTCCTTCCGGGCCGCGATGCGGCGCTCCTGTAACCCACACGAGGCAATTGCAGGTTCATCTTCCAGGTTGAGGGAGATTTATCTCCCATCGAGGTCTACCTTAGTACCCGCGTCGCCCAACTCCCCTCGCCCACAAGCCGGAAGCGCACCAACCCAGGCAATGCCACCGCCGGGCACGGCAGTTGAGCGAGCTCAAACCCACCTTCCCTCTGAGACTCCTGGAGGACTCCATGCGCACCGTATCCCCGCCCGACACCTGGGCATACGCCCTCCGCCTCCCCCACCACCCCCGCGCGGCCCGGGTCGCACGCATGACCGTACGGTCGGTGCTCGCCAGTCACGGCAGGCTCGGGGTCGTCGATGCCGTTGAGCTGCTGACCTCGGAGATGGTGACGAACACCTACCTGCACACCGACGGCCCCGCATCACTCCGTCTGACCGCCCTCGCCGACGGACGTCTGCGCGTCGGGGTCTGGGACAGTCACCCCCGTATTCCCGCACCCTTCGAGCGTCCGCCCCACGGCCACGTCCCGGTCGCCCCGCCGGAGGCGGACGGTGGTCGCGGCCTGTGCCTCGTGCAGGAGTACGCCGACTGCTGGGGCGGTGTGTCCCTCGGTGACGGCAGTCTCGACCGTCATGCCGGGAAGCTCCTCTGGTTCGAGGTAAGTGGGTGAGTGCGTGAGCGTGGAGGCCTCTCCAGCCGTACATACCATCGAGGCCTCAAATCCGACGACGGAGATGTGAACAGACGTGGTGGGGTGCGATGACGGACGACGACCGCGCCGCCGACTTACCGACCGGCGACAACTTCAAAGGCTGGTGCTGCTGGGCACCCTGCTGGTCCTGTTCCTCCTCGGCGGCACGGGCCCCGCGTCGGCCCACGCCGCCCTCCGTGCCACCGACCCCGAGGACGGGAGCGTCCTCAAGTCGGCCCCGGGCGACATCACCCTGACCTTCACGGAGTCCGTCGGTCTGCTGGAGGACTCCTTCCGCGTGCTGGACCCGGACGGCCGCCGGCTGAGCACGGGCGAACCCGAGCATGCGCGCGGCGGCGGCGCCGAGACGGCCCGCGTGACGCTCCCGGCGAAGCTGGCCGAGGGCACGTACACCGTCGCCTGGCGGGTGGTGTCGGCCGACAGCCACCCCGTCTCCGGCGCGTTCACCTTCTCCGTCGGCAAGCCCTCCCTCACCACGGCCACCGTGGACACCGGTCCCACCGAGGACCCGGCGACCAAGAGCCTCTACAACATCGCCCGTTATCTGGCCTACCTCGCCGGCGCCCTGCTCATCGGCACGGCGACCTTCATGGCCGTCTGCCGCCCGCCCGACGCCCCCGTCCTGCACCGGCTGCTGAAGGCCGGCTGGTGGACCCTGCTCGGTGCGACCCTCGCCCTGCTGGTGCTGCGTGCCCCGTACGAGACGGGCGACGGCCCGCTGGGCGCCCTGAGCGCGGACTCCGTCACCCGCACCCTGACCGGCCGCCCGGGCGAGGTACTGCTGGCCCGCCTCGCCCTGCTGCTCGTGGCTGCCCTGTACCTGCTGCGGCTGGCCCGGCTCCGCAAACCCTTCGGCTGGGCCGGCGCCGCGCTCGCCGGCGGCCTCGCGATGACCTGGGCCGCCGGCGAACACGCCTCCGCGGGCATCCAGGTCCCGGTGGCGATGACGTCCTCGGCGCTGCATCTGCTGGCCACGGCGGTCTGGCTGGGCGGCCTCACGGCCCTGCTCGTCACGCTGTACCGCGCGCATCTCACCCCGGCGGCCGTCACCCGCTTCTCCCGCCTCGCGTTCGCCTCCGTGACCGTCCTGGTCGTCACCGGCGTCTACCAGTCCTGGCGCGGCCTCGGCTCCTGGGACGCCCTCACCGGTACGACGTACGGCAGGCTCCTCACCCTGAAACTGGCCGGTGTCGTGCTGCTGCTCGGTGCGGCTGCGGTGTCCCGGCGCTGGACGGCCCGGCTCGCGACGGCCGGTGGGGAGGCGGATGCGGGCGGGGAGAGGGGCGTGCACGCGGAGGCGTCCGTGCGCGCCGAGACGTCCGTGCGCGCCGAGACGTCCGTGCGCGCGGAGACGTCCGTGCGCGCGGAGACGTCCGTGCACGCGGAGACATCCGTGGACGCGGAGACGTCCGTACGGGAGAAGGTCCCTGCGCCGGTGGGCGGCCCCCCGCTGCACGAGACGCCCGACGCGGCACCGGAGTCCGCCGTACCGGAATCCTCCGCACCGGCCGAGCACGAGCCCGCGCAGCGTCGTGCCCTGCGTCGATCCGTCCTCGCCGAAGTCGCCGTCGGTGCCGCGGTCCTGGCGGTCACCACGCTTCTCACCAGCACCCTGCCCGGCCGGGCGGAGGCCGAGGCGGCGGCCGGGGCGCCGGCCGTGGTCGGTGCCTCCGTCACCAACGTCCCCTTCGACGTGGGCACCCCCGGCGGCCGCGGCAAGGTGCAGATCACCATCGACCCCGGCCGGGTCGGCGACAACTCCATCGAGGCCCTCGTCTACGGGCCCGACGGCGGTGTGTCCGTCGTCCCCGAACTGCGGATCTCCTTCACGCTGCCCGCCAAGGACATCGGCCCCGTCGACGCCGGACTCACCGACAAGGGCGGCTACTGGGGCAACAGCTTCCTCAACCTGCCCATCGCCGGGAAGTGGGAGATGAAGGTGACCGTGCGGACGACCGAGATCGACCAGGTCAGCGAGACCAGCACCGTAGTGATCCGCTAGGACGGCACCCCCTCCGCACCGCCTCCGACCGCCTCCCGCACCGCACCGGCGGGCTCGATCCGGTGCCCCCTGAACAGGGTTCGAGATGTCGGTCACGTTTCCAAAACGTCGATCGTCATCTCTTGACGTATGACCTGACATACGGCTGTTATTGCGCCACCGTGTTCGGTCAAGTTGATTTCTGATCGATTGCGACGGACTTCAACACGTCCACCCTCACGATCGAACCTTGCCCTCAGGAGCCGTAGATGCCGTACTTCCCTCCCTCCGGTCTCTCACTGCCGTCCCCCAGCCCGAGCCGCCGCACCCTGCTGCGCGGCATAGGCGGCGCCGCCGTCCTCGGCGCGGGCGTCCCGCTGCTGAGCGCCTGCGGCGGCAGCGGTACGGCGAGCGACCCGAAGACCGTCACCCTCGGCTCGAAGGCGTCCGACGCCGTGCCGAAGAAGGCGTTCGCGGACATCTACGCGGCCTACAAGAAGAAGTCCGGCATCACGGTCGACGTGAACACCAAGGACTCCAACACCTTCCAGGAGCAGATCAACTCCTACCTCCAGGGCACGCCGGACGACGTGTTCACCTGGTTCGCCGGCTACCGGATGCAGTTCTTCGCGGCCAAGGGGCTGGCCACCCCGATCGACGACGTGTGGAAGAGCATCGGGGGCAACTTCCCCGAGGCGATGCACAAGCTCAGCAAGGGCGAGGACGGCAAGTACTACTTCGTGCCGCTGTACACCTACCCCTGGGCGATCTTCTACCGGAAGAGCGTCTTCCAAGAGCACGGGTACGAAGTGCCCACCACCTGGGACGACTTCGTCGCCCTGTGCAAGCGGATGCAGAAGGACAAGCTCGTCCCCATCGCCTTCGGCGACAAGGACGCCTGGCCCGCGCTCGGCACCTTCGACCAGATCAACTTCCGCCAGAACGGCTACGACTTCCATGTCGAGCTGATGGCGGGCAAGGCCTCCTGGACCGACGCCAAGGTGCGCAAGGTCTTCGACCTGTGGACCGAGATCCTCCCGTACCACCAGGAGGGCGCCATGGGCCGCACCTGGCAGGACGCGGCCCAGACGCTGGCCTCCAAGAAGGCGGGCATGTATCTGCTCGGCACCTTCGTCGCCCAGCAGTTCACCGACAAGGCCGCCCTGGACGACCTCGACTTCTTCGCCTTCCCGGAGATCGACCCGCAGTTCGGGCAGGACACCGTCGAGGCGCCGACCGACGGCTTCATGATGAGCAAGAGCCCGAAGAACAAGGCCGAGGCCGTCAAGCTGCTGGAGTACCTGGGCACTCCGGAGGCCGAGACCGTCTATCTCAAGTCCGACCCGAGCTCGGTCCACGCCTCCACCAAGGCCGACACGTCCTCGTACACCGCCCTGCAGAAGAAGGCGTACGACATGATCGCCGGCGCCAAGTCACTGACCCAGTTCATGGACCGTGACAGCCGGCCCGACTTCACCTCCACGGTGATGCAGCCCGCGCTGCAGAAGTTCGTCCGTGACCCCAAGGGCGTCGACAGCCTGCTGTCCTCGATCGAGCGGCAGAAGAAGACGATCTTCGCGTCCGGCTGATCGACATGACCACACAGACCACCAAGGAGAGCCCGGAGGCGGCCGCCGTGCCGCCTCCGGGTGCTGCCCCCGCGAAGAAGGTGTCCCAGGGGCACCGCCGTCTGCTGACCCGCCGCGACCGGCTCACGCTCGGTCTGATGGCGGGTCTGCCGACCGTTCTGCACATCGCCCTCGTGTGGGTGACGGCCCTCGCCTCCGTGGCGCTGGCCTTCACCACCTGGGACGGCATCGGCTTCGACTCCATCAAGTGGGTCGGCCTGGAGAACTTCAAGGAGCTGTTCAGCAACAACCCGCAGTTCTGGCCCGCCGTCCAGCACAACGTCATCTGGTTCGTCGTGCTCATCGTGATCCCGACGCCGCTCGGTCTGTTCCTGGCCGTGCAACTGGACAAGCGGATCCGCTTCAGCAGGGTGTACCAGACCGCGTTCTTCCTGCCGGTCGTGCTGTCGATGGCCGTGATCGGGTTTGTGTGGCAGCTGATCTACAACCCGGACACGGGCCTGATCAACAGCCTCATCGGGGCCAACGAGCCGGGCAAGTACATCGACTGGATCGGGGACCCGGACCTCAACCTCTGGGCGATCCTCGTCGCCGCGTCCTGGCGGCACACCGGCTACATGATGATCCTGTACCTGGCCGGTCTGAAGGGCGTCGACCCCTCGCTGCGGGAGGCCTCCGCGCTCGACGGGGCCAATGAGTGGCAGACGTTCAAGAACGTCATCTTCCCAACGCTGCGCCCCACCAACACCGTCGTCCTGGTCGTCACCGTCATCGAGGCCCTGCGCGCCTTCGACCTGGTCTTCGTCTTCAACAAGGGCGCCCAGGGCACCGAACTGCTCTCGATCCTGGTCACCAACAACATCATCGGCGAGTCCAGCCGTATCGGGTACGGCTCCGCGATCGCCGTCGTCCTGCTGCTGATCTCCCTCGTCGTGATCATCCCCTACCTCGTGGCCACCTTCCGGAAGGAGCGGCGCGCATGAGCTCAACCGCCATGACCAAGGCCCGTACGCCCGTCCGCCCCGCCCGGATCCTGCTGCACCTCTTCCTCGCCGGCGCGGCCCTCGCCTGGATCGCCCCGCCGGCCTGGGCGATCTACGCCGCGCTGCGGCCGTACGGCGAGACCAGCGAGAAGGGGTACGTGTCCTGGCCGGACACGCTGAGCCTCGACAACTTCACGAACGCGTATCAGCAGTCGGACATGAGCCACTACTTCGTCAACACGATGATCATCGCCGTGCCGGCGGTGCTGTTGACGCTGTTCCTGTCCTCGATGGTCGCGTTCTACGTCAGCCGCTTCGACTTCCGCCTCAACCTGGCGCTGCTGCTGGTCTTCACGGCCGGCAACCTGCTTCCGCAGCAGGTCATCATCACCCCGCTGTACCGGCTGTACCTGCTCATCGACCTGCCCGGCATCACCATGAGCGGCAAGCTGTACGACTCCGCGCTCGGGCTCGTCCTCATCCACGTCGCGTTCCAGTCGGGCTTCTGCGCCTTCGTGCTCAGCAACTACATGCGCACCCTGCCGCACGAGCTGACCGAGGCCGCGCTCGTCGACGGCGCCTCCGTCTGGCGGCAGTACTGGCAGATCGTGCTGCCGCTGTGCCGCCCGGCGATGGCGGCTCTGGCCACCCTGCTCTCCATCTGGATCTACAACGACTTCTTCTGGGCCCTCGTCCTGATCTCGACCGGCGAGAACATGCCGATCACCTCGGCGCTGAACAACCTCTCCGGCGCGTACTTCACCGACCCCAACCTGGTCGCGGCCGGCGCCCTGCTCACCGCGATCCCCACGCTGATCGTGTACTTCGTGCTCCAGCGGCAGTTCGTCAGCGGCCTGACGCTGGGCGCCAACAAGGGCTGACCGCCCTCGGCTTGAAAGAGACCTCCGTGCACAACCCCTTCACCCCGGTCGCCTCGGTGCCCGTGGACCCCCGCAAGGCCCGCGTCCATGAGGAGGGCTGGCAGTCCTGGAGCCCGAGCGGTGCCTACGCCCTCGGCGACAGCCCGTACCGACCGGCCAACGACAACTGGGCGACGGTCTGTTACCGCCCCGGCGTCACCGTCCCCGACGGTGTCTTCCAGGGCGAGGGCCTGCTGGCGCTCGACCCCGGCGACGGCTCACCGGTCCGTCTGTGGGCGGCGACGGATCCCCTCGGCGGGGTCCCGTCCGTCCGGCTGGCCATGACGGACGACGCCGTCGCCGAGGTCACCGCCGACGGCCCGGTGAAGGAGTGGACGGGGCCCGGCATCCAGTCGGTCCTCGGCACCTGGGCCGACAGTCTCCAGATCCCCACGCCCCGCCCGGCCCCCACCGTGTGGTGCTCCTGGTACGAGTACTTCACCGCCGTCACCGAGGACGACATCCACGAGAACCTCCGCGCGATGGACACCCTCGACCTGCCCGTCGACGTCGTCCAGATCGACGACGGCTATCAGAAGGCCCTCGGCGACTGGCTCACCCTCTCCGGCCGCTTCCGCTCCCGCGCCGGCATCGCCGACGCCATCCGTGCCCGCGGCCGCCGCGCCGGCATCTGGACGGCCCCCTTCCTGGTCGACCCGGCGAGCGACCTGGCCGCCGAGCACCCCGAGTGGCTGCTGCGCACAGCCGACGGCGACTTCACGCACGCCGGCCGCAACTGGGGCCACGACCTGCGCGTCCTGGACACCACTCACCCCGGGGCGGCGGCATATCTGACGGAGGTCTTCCGGACGCTGCGCGCCGAGGGCTACGACTACTTCAAGGTCGACTTCCTGTACGCGGGCGCCCTGGAGGGCGTACGGCACGAGCCGGTGGACGCGTTGACGGCGTACCGCTCGGGCATCGAGCTGATCCGTGAGGCGATCGGTGCGGACGCCTACCTGCTGGGCTGCGGAGCGCCCCTCCTCGCGTCGGTCGGTCTGTTCGACGCGATGCGGGTCAGTCCGGACACGGCCCCGCACCGCCGCCCCGAGGCCGACGACTTCAGCCAGCCCGGCCAGGACCCGGCCGAGTTCACCGGCGCCGGGCGCCAGTGGCAGCACGGCCGCCTCTGGATCAACGACCCCGACTGCCTGATGGCCCGCCCGGCCGTCGAGACCCGGGAGCGGTGGGCCGCGCACGTCGAGGCGACCGGCGGCCTCATGGCCTCCAGCGACCGTCTGCTGTCCCTGGACGAGTGGGGCGTGGCCACCACCCGCCGTCTCCTCGGGGGAGCCGCCCGGTGAAGCGCGAACTGTCCGTCCCCGGTATCGCCTACGGCGGCGACTACAACCCCGAGCAGTGGCCCGAGGAAGTCTGGGCCGAGGACATGCGCCTGATGCGCGAGGCCGGGGTGACCATGGTCAGCGTCGGCATCTTCTCCTGGGCGCTGCTGGAGCCGAGCGAGGGCGCCTACGACTTCTCCCTTCTGGACCGTGTCCTGGACCTGCTGCACACCCACGGCATCGCGGCCGACCTCGCGACCCCGACGGCGGCGCCCCCGGCGTGGTTCTTCCGCGCCCACCCCGAGGCACTGCCCGTCGACAAGGACGGCAGAGGACTGTCGTACGGCAGTCGTCAGACCTTCTGCCCGTCGAGCCCGGCGTACCGGAAGGCGGCGCTGCGGATGGCGCGGGCGCTCGCCGGGCGGTACGCGGAGCACCCGGCGCTGGCGATGTGGCACGTCCACAACGAGTACGGCTGCCACAACGCCGAGTGCTACTGCGACGAGAGCGCGGCGGCGTTCCGGCGCTGGCTGCGGGCGCGGTACGCGGACGACCTGGACGCCCTCAACGACGCCTGGGGCACCCGCTTCTGGAGCCAGTGGTACTACGACTGGGACGAGATCCTCCCGCCCCGCCCCACCGGCGCCGTCCCGAACCCCACCCACCAGCTGGACTGGCGCCGCTTCTGCAGCGACGAACTGCTCTCGCTGTACGAGGCGGAGCGCGAGGTGCTGCGGGAGGCGGCCCCGGCCGTCCCCGCCACCACCAACTTCATGGTGATGTACACCTTCGACGCCCTGGACTACTGGCGCTGGGCCCCGAAGCTGGACCTCGTCTCCAACGACCACTATCTCCAGTCCGCCGACCCCGAGTCCGAGATCGACATCGCGCTCAGCGGCGACCTGGTGCGTTCGCTCGCGGGCGGCCCGTGGCTGCTGATGGAGCACTCGACGGGCGCGGTGAACTGGCAGCCGGTGAACCGGGCGAAGGGGCCGGGGGAGCTGCGTCGCAACGCCCTGGCCCATGTCGCCCGGGGCGCCGACGGCATCGCCTACTTCCAGTGGCGGGCGGCGAAGGCGGGCGCCGAGCAGTGGCACTCGGCGATGCTGCCGCACGCGGGCACCGACAGCCGGATCTGGCGGGACGTGGTCCGGCTCGGCGCGGATCTGAAGGCGCTCGCGGAGGTGCGCGGCAGCGTCGGCACGGCCGAGGTGGCCATCGTGTGGGACTGGAACTCCCGCTGGGCGATGGAGCTCCCGTCCCAGCCGAGCGCGGAACTCCACTACCAGGACCTGATCCGCGCCTGGTACGAGCCGCTGTGGCGGTCCGGCGTGGCGGTGGACTTCGTCCGGCCGGACGCGGACCTGTCGCCGTACCGCCTGGTCCTGGCCCCGAGCCTGTACCTCGTGGACGAGGCGGGCGCGATGAATCTGACCCGGTTCGCCGAGGGCGGCGGCACGCTGGCCGTCGGCTTCCACAGCGGTGCGGTGGATGAGAACTGCCATGTCCGGCTGGGCGGTTACCCGGGTGCGTTCCGGGAGGCGCTCGGGGTGCGGACGGATGAGCTGTTTCCGTTGCTGCCGGGGGAGTCGGTGGGCCTGAGCGGGGGCGGCACGGGGTCGCTGTGGTCGGAGCGGGTGCGGCCGGCGGGCGCCGAGGCGGTGTCGTCGTACACGAGCGGGCCGTTGAGCGGAGTGCCTGCCGTGACGCGCAACAGCGTCGGCTCCGGGGTGAGTTGGTACGTGGCCACGCTTCCCGATCCGACGACTCTGGCCGGGCTCCTGGACCGTATCCGCACCGAGGCGGGCGTACGGCCCGTGCGCGAGACCGCTGCCGGTGTGGAGGCGGTGCTGCGGCGCGGTGAGGACGCCGACTATCTGTTCGTCATCAACCACACCGGCCGGCCCACCGAGGTCGCGGTGGCGCCGGACGCCATGGAGCTGCTGACCGGCAAGCCGGTGCCGGGCTCGGTGAGCGTTCCGGCGGGTGAGGTGGCGGTGGTGCGGGAGCCTCGCTGAGGGAACGGCTTTCGGATATGGCAGGGTGGCGAGAAAGGGGCGGGTGGGGACTGGTCGAGGGGTGGGCGGCATGCCGGAACTGAGCAAGGGCGGGAACATCGCGTTGGGCTCCGGGCCCGTCGTGGCCGAACTGCACGCGGTGGGCGCCGCGGTCGACCTCAGCGCGCTGCTGGTGGCGGCGGACGGCAGGGTCAGGTCCGACGACGACCTGGTCTTCTACAACCAGCCGTCCGCCGAGTCCGACGCGGTACGCCACCGCGCGGCCGATGCCGGGGGCGCCGAGCGCATCGAGGTGGACCCGGCCGCGCTGCCCGCGGACGTGGACCGGGTGGTCCTGGTCGGCAGCTGCGACCCCGACGACGCGAGCCGCACGTTCCGCGAGGTGAAGGACGTCCTCATCCGCGCCTCCCAACCGGGCGCCGACCCCGTCCACTTCCGCCCGCCGGCCCTCACCGACGGCGAGCGCGCCGTCCTGCTGGTGGAGCTCTACCGCAGGGGCGAGGGCTGGAAGCTGCGGGCCATCGGCCAGGGATACGCGAACGGGCTGGCCGGGCTGGCGACGGACTTCGGCATCGACGTGGCGGAGGAGCTCGTCGAGGAACCCGAGGAGCGCCGGGAGGCACCCGAAGCAGCGGCACCGGCGGCGGCCGCCGCGCCCCCGATGAGCCTGCGCAAGCCCCCGCTCGGCACCATCAGCCTCGACAAGGGCAGCCAGGTCGCGATGAGCCTGGACAAGGCGGACCGCGAGCTGGTGGTCACGGCGACCCTGGAGTGGGACGGCGGCAGCGACCAGCGCCGCCGACGGGGTGCCGACCTCGACCTCTACGCCCTGTTCGTGCCGGCGTCGAAGGCGGTCCGCGGCGAGCAGGCACCCGGCACCCTCCGAGCCCGGAAGAAGGGCTCGGCCCCCGCGCCGGACACGGGCACGGCGAAGAAGGGCGAGGGTGCGGACGTCGTCTACTACAAGCGCCTCGGCTCCAGGAAGAACCGGCCCTTCATCCACCTCGACGGCGACTCCCGGATCCCCGGCCGCGAGACACTCCGGATCGTGCGGCCCGACCAGCAGGGTTACGTCCTGCTCTGCGCCTACTCCGCGCTCAGCAACGGCTTCGGCTCCTTCCGCAGCTTCGGCGCGAAGGTCGTGGTCACCGACGACCGCGGCTCGACGGTCACGGTCCCGCTGTTCGAGAACACCAAGACGCGCTACTGGGTGGCCATCGCCCTCGTCGACTTCACCTCGCCGGACGGCGCGTCGATCCACCACATCGAGGCCTACAGCGCCCGGATGACCGAACGCCGCCCGGTCCTGCACACCGACGGCACGATCGAGATGAACGCGGGGCCGGTGGAGTTCAAGAGGCGCTGAGGGCCGAGGCCCCGAAATTCGGTTGGAGCCGTACGGGAGCCGGTTCCGGAATCGTGCGGTGTCTGCAGGTGCGTGTCGGGGCGGCCTCACAGCAGCGCCTGGGGGTCGGTCCCGGGGATGGCCGCGGCGGATCATCGCGGCCAGGGTGGCATGAACCGGCCTTTCACATGAATGGGGAATTTTCCTTGCCGTAACCGGGGAAACCCACTTGCGCAACTCGGATAGCATGATCGAACTGATTGACGAATCAATATCCTCATCTATCTGACAAATCGGCTAAAACACTTGATATCTATAGCGTCGCGGGTGTTCTCGCGAATAAGACGCAGGACTACGTTCACCGCGTGGCTCCGGCCGCGGGCGGTGCTGTGGGGCGCGGCGGTCGTGATCGGCCTCGGATTCCTCATCGCGCTGGAGATCGCCGCGCGACGCTACGGCGTACCGGGGCCGATCACCAATCAAATACGAGAGGTGATATTCCCGCCTAAATCAGGCTTCCTGCTGTATGCCGGAATGGCGTTGATGATGGTGGTCCTCACCTGGCGTCAACGATTCATCGCGGCCGGCACCGCGATCGGCATCGACCTCGTCGTCCTGCTGGTCCGCTGGGCGGCCGGCTACGGCATCAAGCCCCCCGAGGGCCACCCCTTCGGAAACGGCGCGCTGCTGGTCGTCCTGGGCTGCGCCGTCCTCGCCATCACCCACCGCACCGGCCGGGACCGCGTCCTGCTGCTGAAGGGCGTGGGACTCGCCCTGCTGCTCGTGGCCGGCCGCAAGACCGGCGACACCTGGCTGCTCATCACGTCGAAGACCCGCCCCACGGTGCTCGACCAGTACGTGGCGATCGCCGACCACGCCCTGGGCAACCCGTCCTGGCTGGTCGGCCGGATCGTCAGGGCCACCGGACCCGTCGGCGCCCATGTCCTGGACTGGGTCTACGTCCAGCTGGCGGTGGCCGCGGTGGTCGCCGCGCTCTACCAGCTGCGCCACGTGGCCACAGAGCGCCGCTTCCCGCGCCACCACCTGGTGCGCACCTTCCTGACGATCGGCCTCCTCGGCCCGGCCATCTACATGATCTTCCCGGTCGTCGGACCGGTCTTCGCCTACGGCGCCGACGGCGGCCCGTGGGCGGCGGTCAACCTGTGGCCGGAGACGGCACCGCCGCTGATCACCCCGCAGGCCATGCCGTTCGACGGGATCACCCCGCGCAACTGCATGCCCAGCCTGCACACGGCCTGGGCGACCGCGATCTTCGTCCACACCCGCACGGGCCCACGGTTCCTGCGCTTCGCCGGCACCTTCTGGCTGCTCGCCACCCTCGGCGCCACCCTGGGCTTCGGCTACCACTACGGCGTCGACCTGGTCGCCGGCGTGGTCTTCACCCTCACCATCGAGGCGGCTCTGCGCGCCCAGGCCCGCGGCTGGGACCGCCAGGCCACCCGACTCGTCGTCCACGGCACCGTGGTCTTCGCCGCACTCCTGACGTCCTACCGCTACCTGCCGACGCAGATGGCCGAACACGCCTGGCTCGCCGGCCCGCTCCTCATCCTGGCCATGACCTCGGTGATCGCCGCCTACATCCGCACCACGAACCAGTGGGACCCGAAGCCGGTCCTCGCTCCGCAGCCGAAGCCCCAACCCGAACTGGTCTGACACCACCCGGACACCCGCCGGAAGAACGCCAGAGGGCCGGACCGCTCACGTGGTCCGGCCCTCTGGCCGCGGCCGGCGCCGAAGCCACCGTCGCTCGGGGAGCTAGGGCCTGTCTGACAATTCCCGCCTGCCCCGCGGGCGGACGACGGGAATTGTCAGACGGGCCCTAGGCCGCCTTGGGCCCCGCCGCCCGCGGGTCCGAGGCGGGCTCCTCCACGTCCTCGGGCGGGAACGTCTCGTCCACCCCGAAGTCCGGGGCCTGGAAGGGGTTTGTCGTGGGAGGCGGCGATGCCGCGGCGGAACGGGCGGCTTGCCCTTCCGGAGCGGAGAACAGCGACGTCGGGTCGATGAGAGGTCTCTCTTTCGTTACAGGTCCCGCAAGGGGCCTGGGGTGCCGTGAGCGGGCACAACGGTCCTACAACTTGGTCATCTTGGAGTACGGGCTCAGCATCCGCCGCTGCGCCGAGCCGAAATCCACGAGGGCCGCGATTCCGTCCTCGATGCCGATCACTCGGCCGAGGCCGTACACGTCATGTGTGACCTGATCGCCCACCGCGAAGTGCTTGGGAGCCGGTGTGACCGGGGCCTTGAAGGGGCTGGTGGGCAGGTGACGCTTCGGTGCCGCAGGCTTTGTCATGGCTCAGTATGAGCCCACGTTTCACCCGCTCGCTGTGGCTGTCGGCACAGATCCTGAGATAACAACCGGGTCACGCCACTGACCTGGGGTTTTGTGACCTGCCTCGCAAGGTTGCCGGCAAACTTTACGGACGCGCTTCCGAAAGCCCCCGGCATGCGCCGCCCCCACGCTCTCCCTCGTACGCTGTTTCCCGTGCCGCCCTCCCGACTGCATCGCGTCGCCGTACTGGTGCTCGAGGGTGCGAAGCCGCTCGATGTCGGCATTCCCGCGCAGGTGTTCACGACCCGCGCGAGCATGCCGTACGAGGTGCGGGTGTGCGGCGCCGCACCCGGTCTCGTGACCGGCGGCGACGGTCTGTCGTACGACGTCGCCCACGGTCTCGACGCGCTCGCGTGGGCCGACATCGTCTTCATCCCCGGCTACCGCTTCCCGGATCGCGACGACCCGCCGCAGGCCGTCGTCGACGCGCTGCTGGCCGCCCACGCCCGCGGCACGCGGCTCGCCGCCATCTCGACGGGCGCGTTCGCGCTCGCCGCCACAGGTCTGCTCGACGGCAGACGCGCCACGACGCACTGGCACTACGCGCGGGCGCTCGCGGCGAAGCATCCACGGGTGAAGGTCGACGAGAACGTTCTGTTCGTCGACGAGGGCAGCGTGCTGACCTCGGCCGGAGCCGCCTCCGGCATCGACCTGTGCCTGCACATTCTGCGCGGCGACCTCGGGGTGGCCGTGTCGAACCACGCGGCCCGGCGCCTGGTCGCGGCCCCCTACCGCAGCGGCGGCCAGGCGCAGTACGTGCCGCGCAGCGTGCCCGAGCCGCTCGGCGAGCGGTTCACCGCCACCCGGGAGTGGGCGCTGCACCGGCTCGACGAGCCCCTCACCCTCGATGTGCTGGCGCGGCGGGCGGGGGTCTCGCCGCGCACGTTCTCCCGGCGCTTCGTGGAGGAGACCGGCTACACGCCGATGCAGTGGGTCATGCGCGCCCGCATCGACGCGGCCCGTGAGCTGCTGGAGCGCTCGCAACGCAGCGTCGAGCAGATCGCCGCCGACGTCGGTCTGGGCACCGGCGCGAATCTGCGGCTGCATTTCCAGCGCATTCTCGCGACGACGCCGAGCGAGTACCGGCGCACCTTCGCCCGGGGCGAATAGCCGCCGCCGGTGGCGGGATCCTTTTGAACCGTGGCGATCACGCCGCTGTCACGGGCGGATACCGCACGCGACGCTGGTGGCGAAGGCAAGGGACGAAAGGGAAACCACTCATGACCCGCATCGCGATCAACGGATTCGGCCGCATCGGACGCAATGTGCTGCGCGCACTGCTCGAACGCGACAGCGACCTCGAAATCGTCGCCGTGAACGACCTCACGGAGCCCGCCACCCTGGCCCGGCTGCTCGCCTACGACACGACGGCCGGCCGGCTCGGCCGTCCGGTGACCGCCGACGGTGACGCCCTCGTCGTCGACGGCCGCCGCATCACGGTCCTCGCCGAGCGCGAACCGGCGCGACTGCCCTGGGCCGAACTCGGCGTGGACATCGTCCTGGAGGCGACCGGCCGCTTCACCTCGGCGAAGGACGCGCGCGCCCACCTCGACGCCGGCGCGAAGAAGGTCCTCGTCAGCGCGCCGTCGGACGGCGCCGATGTCACGCTCGCGTACGGCGTCAACACCGACACCTACGACCCGCACACGCACACGATCGTCTCGAACGCCTCGTGCACGACCAACGCGCTCGCGCCGCTCGCCGCGGTGCTCGACGACCTGGCCGGCATCGAGCACGGCTTCATGACCACGGTGCACGCCTACACGCAGGAGCAGAACCTGCAGGACGGCCCCCACCGCGACGCCCGCCGCGCCCGCGCCGCCGGCGTCAACATCGTGCCGACCACGACGGGCGCCGCCAAGGCGATCGGCCTCGTGCTGCCGAACCTCGACGGCAAGCTGTCGGGCGACTCGATCCGCGTCCCCGTACCGGTGGGCTCGATCGTCGAACTCAACACGACCGTCGCCCGCGACGTGACGCGCGAGGACGTGCTGGCGGCGTACCGCGCCGCGGCGGAGGGACCGCTCGCCGGCGTCCTGGAGTACTCGGACGACCCCCTGGTGTCCTCCGACATCACGGGCAACCCGGCCTCCTCGATCTTCGACTCGGCCCTCACCCGCGTCGACGGCCGTCACATCAAGGTGGTCGCCTGGTACGACAACGAGTGGGGCTTCTCGAACCGAGTGATCGACACGCTGGAACTCCTCGCCAACGGCTGATCCACCCGCTGTGTTCCGGGTTGTGGAGACGGACGGGCCGGCTCTCGAGACGACGAGGCCGACCCCTTGACCTCGGTGGCACCGGCCACTATTTTGCGGTAGACGTCGACCCAAAATCACCGAAAGGAGGCGACCGGCAGATGAACACCAGCTCTGATCTCGGTCGCCTCGCCCAGCGCACGGTCTGGGTTCCGGGTCGCATCGCGCACGGCTGCTGAGCACGCCGTTCTGAAGTGCCCTTCCGCGGCACTTTCGGGGTTTCCCGTCACCACGTCTTTCCGGCACGTCGCTGCTGCGTGCCGTTTTGCGCCCGCTTCTCTGCTATGGCGCGCCTGAACACAGAAAGCTGCCTGAAATTGGCGAACATGATGAATCGACTGATCACGCACGGAAACGAAGGCCTGTCATGACAGAGGCGCGGATCACGGTCAACGGGAAAGAAACACCGATTTCGCCGGCTGCGCCCCACACGACAGTGCTGGATCTTCTGCGCGAGCGTGGCCTCACCGGTACCAAGGAGGGCTGCGCCGAGGGTGAATGCGGCGCCTGTTCGGTCCTGGTGGCCCGTCCCGGGGTGAACAAGCCCACCGACTGGGTGGCGGTCAACGCCTGCCTGGTCCCGGCCGCGGCACTCGACGGTCAGGAGATCATCACCTCCGAGGGCCTCGCCACCGTCGGCGCACCCGGCACGCCGCCCACCCTGCACCCGGTGCAGGAGGAGATGGCGGTCCGCGGCGGCTCCCAGTGCGGTTACTGCACACCGGGCTTCGTCTGCAGCATGGCCTCCGAGTACTACCGGCCCGACCGCTGCGCGCACTCGGACACGGAAGCGGACGCGGCCGCGGCCGGCGGCACCGGCCACGAGCACGGTCCGAACGGTTTCGACCTGCACGCGCTGAGCGGAAACCTGTGCCGATGTACCGGCTACCGCCCGATCCGCGATGCCGCGTTCGCCGTCGGTGAGCCCACGGACGAGGACCCGCTGGCACGGCGTCGCGAGCAGGCCCCGCCCGCACCCGTCGCCACCGAATACACCCGGGACGACAGCACGTTCCTGCGCAGGGAGACGCTCGCCGAGACGCTGCGGCTGCTGCGCGAGCGGCCCGACGCGATGGTGGTCGCCGGCTCCACCGACTACGGCGTCGAGGTGAACATCCGCTCCCGCCGCGAGGGTTGCGTGGTCGCCATCGACCGGCTGCCCGAACTGAGGGAGCTGCGCGTCGAGTCCGACCACATCGAGATCGGGGCGGCGCTGACGCTCACCGAGATCGAACGCCGCCTCGACGGCCAAGTCCCGCTGCTGGCCGAACTGTTCCCGCAGTTCGCCTCCCGGCTCATCCGCAACAGCGGGACCCTCGGCGGCAACCTGGGCACCGGCTCCCCCATCGGTGACAGCCCGCCGGTGCTGCTCGCCCTGGAGGCGTCGCTGGTGCTCGCCGACGCCGACGGTGAGCGCGTGGTCCCGCTGGCGGAGTACTTCACCGGCTACCGGCAGAGCGTGCGCCGTCCCGGCGAGCTGATCCGCGCGGTGCGCATCCCGCTGCCGCTGTCGCCGGTCACCGCCTTCCACAAGATCGCCAAGCGGCGCTTCGACGACATCTCCAGCGTGGCGGTCGCCTTCGCGCTGGACATCGAGGACGGGATCGTCCGCAAGGCGCGGATCGGCCTGGGCGGCGTGGCCGCCACCCCGATCCGCGCCCTCGCCACCGAGACCGCCCTGGAAGGCAGGCCCTGGTCGGCGGAGACCGTGGAGGCCGCGGCCCGGGTGTTGCGGGGTGAGGGCACGCCGATGGACGACCATCGCGCCAGCTCCCTCTACCGTTCCGCGATGCTCGGCCAGAGCCTCAAGAAGCTGCACGCACAGACCACCGAGGCGGTGTCGTCATGAGTCACCTGTCCGAGCGCCCCGAGAAGCCGGTCGTCGGCGTCTCCCTGCCGCACGAGAGTGCCTTCCAGCACGTCACCGGCACCGCGCTCTACACCGACGACCTGGTCCAGCGCACCAAGGACGTGCTGCACGCCTACCCGGTCCAGGTCATGAAGGCCCACGGCCGGATCACCGCGATCCGCACCGAGCCCGCGCTCGCCGTGCCGGGCGTGGTCCGCGTGCTGACCGGTGCCGACGTGCCCGGCGTCAACGACGCCGGCATGAAGCACGACGAGCCGCTCTTCCCCGACGAGGTCATGTTCCACGGCCACGCCGTCGCCTGGGTGCTCGGCGAGACCCTGGAGGCGGCCCGGCTCGGCGCGGCGGCCGTCGAGGTGGAACTCGACGAACTGCCCTCCCTGATCACGCTGCAGGACGCGATCGCGGCCGAGAGCTTCCACGGTGCCCGGCCGCTCATGACGCACGGCGACATCGACGCCGGCTTCGCCGACTCCGCGCACGTGATCACCGGCGAGTTCCAGTTCTCCGGCCAGGAGCACTTCTACCTGGAGACCCACGCGGCCCTCGCCCAGGTCGACGAGAACGGGCAGATCTTCATCCAGAGCAGCACCCAGCACCCCTCGGAGACCCAGGAGATCGTCTCCCATGTGCTCGGTGTGCCCGCCCACGAGGTGACCGTGCAGTGCCTGCGGATGGGCGGCGGCTTCGGCGGCAAGGAGATGCAGCCGCACGGGTTCGCGGCCATCGCCGCACTCGGCGCCAAGCTCACCGGCCGGCCGGTCCGGTTCCGGTTCAACCGGACCCAGGACCTGACCATGTCCGGCAAGCGGCACGGGTTCAACGCCACCTGGAAGATCGGCTTCGACGCCGAGGGCCGTATCCAGGCCCTGGACGCCACGCTGACAGCGGACGGCGGCTGGAGCCTGGACCTGTCCGAGCCGGTCCTCGCCCGCGCGCTGTGCCACATCGACAACACCTACTGGATCCCCAACGCGCGTGTCGCCGGACGCATCGCCAAGACCAACACGGTCTCCAACACCGCCTTCCGCGGCTTCGGCGGACCGCAGGGCATGCTGGTGATCGAGGACATCCTGGGCCGCTGCGCGCCGCAGCTGGGCCTGGACCCCATGGAGCTGCGGGAGCGCAACTTCTACCAGCCGGGCCAGGGCCAGACGACGCCGTACGGGCAGCCGGTCACCCAGGCCGAACGGATCTCCACCGTCTGGCAGCAGGTGCAGGACGACGCCGGCATCGCCGACCGGGGGCGCGAGATCGCAGCCTTCAACGCCGCGCACCCGCACACCAAGCGAGGCCTCGCGATCACCGGCATCAAGTTCGGCATCTCGTTCAACCTCACCGCCTTCAACCAGGGTGGCGCGCTGGTGCTGATCTACAAGGACGGCTCCGTCCTGATCAACCACGGCGGCACCGAGATGGGCCAGGGCCTGCACACCAAGATGATGCAGGTGGCCGCGACCACGCTGGGCATCCCGCTGCACAAGGTCCGCCTCGCCCCGACCCGTACCGACAAGGTGCCCAACACCTCGGCCACCGCCGCCAGTTCCGGCGCGGACCTCAACGGCGGTGCCATCAAGAACGCCTGCGAACAGCTGCGTGAGCGCCTGCTGCTGGTCGCCGCCACCCAGCTGGGGGCGAACGCCTCCGACGTACGCATCGTCGAGGGCGTCGCACGTGCCCTGGGCAGCGACAAGGAGCTGGCCTGGGACGACCTGGTGCACACCGCGTACTTCCAGCGGGTGCAGCTGTCGGCGGCCGGCTACTACCGGACCGAGGGGCTGCACTGGGACGCGAAGTCGTTCCGCGGCTCGCCGTTCAAGTACTTCGCCTACGGCGCCGCGGCGACCGAGGTCGAGGTCGACGGCTTCACCGGCGCGTACCGGATCCGGCGCGTGGACATCGTGCACGACGTCGGCGAGAGCCTCTCCCCGATGATCGACATCGGACAGGTCGAGGGCGGTTTCGTGCAGGGCGCGGGCTGGCTGACGCTGGAGGACCTGCGCTGGGACACCAGCGACGGCCCGCACCGCGGCCGGCTCCTGACCCAGGCGGCGAGCACCTACAAGCTGCCGAGCTTCTCGGAGATGCCCGAGGAGTTCAACGTCAGGCTGCTGGAGAACGCCACCGAGGAGGGCGCGGTCTACGGCTCCAAGGCGGTGGGTGAGCCTCCGCTGATGCTGGCGTTCTCGGTGCGCGAGGCGCTGCGGCAGGCCGCCGCCGCGTTCGGGCCGAGCGGGGTCAGCGTCGATCTGGCCTCGCCCGCGACGCCGGAGGCGGTGTACTGGGCGATCGAGGAGGCTCGCCGGGGCGATGCCTCGCGGCTCGGTCATGTCGTGAACGGGGTTGGCGCGGGTGGGCACGTCAACGGCCATGTGGACGGCGAGATCCGCACCGACGCAGAAGCGCTGAGCGGTGCCTGACATGACGTGGATCGCTGCGGTCGCACGGTTGCGAGCACGCCGGGAGCCCGGCGTGCTGGTGACCGTCGCGACCGTGCGCGGCCATGCCCCGCGTGACGCCGGAGCGAAGCTGGTCGTGGGGCGGAGTGAGACATGGGGCTCGATCGGCGGCGGCAATGTCGAGGCCGTCGCCATCGACCGGGCCCGGGAGATGATCGCAGCGTCCGAGCCGGAGCCCGAGCTGATGGATTTCGCGCTGAACGACAAGGTGACCAACCAGCACGGTGTGCAGTGCTGCGGCGGCACGGTCCAGGCGCTGCTCGAACCGCTGCCGGTGGTACGGGCGGTGGCGATCTTCGGCGTCGGCCACGTAGGTCTCGAACTGGCGCGCATCCTGGCGCGCCAGGACCTCGACCTCCATCTGATCGACACCCGCGCCGACATCCTCACCGAGGAGCGGCTCGAGGTGTTGTCGGACGCGGTGGCGCAGGTGCACACGCATC
Organism: Streptomyces coerulescens; assembly: GCF_042657965.1. NCBI lineage: Bacteria > Bacillati > Actinomycetota > Actinomycetes > Kitasatosporales > Streptomycetaceae > Streptomyces > Streptomyces coerulescens. Next base: position 97,548 of record NZ_JBHSKM010000004.1, on the reverse strand, counting down.
ACACGCCGCTGCTGCCCGAGGAGGTGCTGGAGGAGCTGCCGCCCGGCACCCACATCCTGATCATGACCCACGATCACGCCGAGGACGCCGCCCTGTGCGACGCCGCCCTGCGCACCGCCCATCTCGGCTCGATCGGGCTGATCGGGTCGGCGGCCAAGTGGGTGCGGTTCCGTAAGCGCCTCGCCACCGAGGGTGGTCATGACGAAGCCGTCATCGACCGGATCAAGACCCCGATCGGGCTGGCCGACATCACCGGCAAGGAGCCCGCGACCATTGCGGTGAGCGTCGCCGCCGATCTGCTGCGCACCTTCGAAACCGCGGAGAACTGACTCCCGCCCTTCATGCGAATCTACGAGAGGGGCCCGGCGACCAGCCAACTCCTTCATGGTTTCGGTGACTGACCCTCGACGGGGCCCGGCGGGTGTACTTGCGCTATTCCGCACGAAACAGCAACGGGGAGTTCCCGCCGGCTGCACAAAGAGGAGTGACCGTGACCGCGTACACCCAAGAAGCGAGCATCCAGGAGATCGAGCGCGCCTGGATGGACGAGGCCATCGGCCTCGCCACCACGAGCGTGCAGAACGGCGGCGGGCCGTTCGGCGCGCTGATCGCCAAGGGCGGCGAGATCGTCGCGATCGGGAACAACAAGGTCACCTCGAACCTGGACCCGACGGCGCACGGCGAGGTGAGCGCGATCCGTGCCGCCTGTCAGAAGCTGGGCACCTTCTCGCTGGAGGGCTGCGTCCTGGTCACCTCCTGTGAGCCGTGCCCGATGTGTCTGTCCTCCGCGCTGTGGGCGCGGGTCGACCGGATCATCTTCGCCGCCGACCGGGACGACGCCGCGGTGGCCGGTTTCGACGACCGCAAGTTCTACGACCTGTTCGAGAAGAGGCCCGCGGAGCTGTGGCCGATGGTGATCGAGCGAGTGGAGATGCCGAACCGTACGGCGCCGTTCGACGCGTGGCTGGCCAAGTCCGACCGCGTCGACTACTGAGAGTCGACTACTGAGAGCGGGTTCGAACGAGGCCTCCGGGCCGCCGCGTTGAGAGGTCCGAGCCCTCAACGCGGCGACCTGGGGGCCTCGTCGGCGTTCCGCCATTGTGCACTCGGCCAAACCGGCCTGAGCTGCGGTTCCGTAGAAACGCACAAACCACGGCCCCTGGGCCGATCAAGGTTTCATGCTTTCAACGCCTGTCTGCGGCAGGCCAGTTGACGATGGACTTCTGGGACAAGCCGAACCAACGAACGGGGAAAGCCTTGTCCGAGAAGCTGCCTGGCCGCCAGATCGAGATTTCCTGGCCCGACCTTGGCATCACGGTCACCGCCGACCTTGACGACCGCAACCCGGCACTCGCCGACGCCCTGTGGGATTCCCTGCCCTACCGGAGCCTCCAGGGACACGCCCTCATCGCGGGAGAGCACCTCTACCACGTGGCGCCGATACCCACGCTGCTGCACACCCCCCACACCACCCGTATCCCCGACCGGCGCGAGGCCCCCGACGGCACCGTGTTCTGCTCCGGCCTGCAGCATCTGGGCATCAAGTACGGCACTCTGACCGAGCCGATGCCCGCCACTCCCGTCGGCCGGGTTCGTGAGGCGGACATGCCCGCCCTGCTGGAGGCCGGGGCCGCGATCTGGGACGCCGTCTACTCCACGAAGAAGCAGATCCTCGCCGAGGTCCGCCGCGCGGGCGAGCCGGGCGGCCATCGCATTCCGATGCTCCACGCCACCAACACGGCCGCCAGCCACCTGATCGCCGACATCGTCGCCGAGACCGAGAAGATCTGGCTCGCGCCCCCGGCCGAGCTGGACGACCTCCACCAGGGCATCATCCCCTCCCAGGCAGGCAACTTCGGCACCGTCCTGCCCACCCTGCTGTTCGTCAACGGCGAGACGCGGCCCCTGGGTTACGCCGCGTACGGCGGACTCGTCCGCGCCGCGGTCCAGGACATGCCCATGGCCTCCCTCGTCCAGATGACCCGCCTCCTGGTCGGAGTCCCCGCCGAGTTCCTGGGCTACTGCGGTCTGGAGAAGCTGTGGGCGTTCACCGAGCGCTTCCTCGCCGTCCTCGACCGTCTCGACCGAGCGGACTTCTACGCGGTCACCAGCCAGATGGCCCTCTACATCAACTGCCTCGGCGGCTGGAACCTCCAGCTGTACCCGTGGGAGACCGGAGACCATCTGCGGCAGCAGGACGCCAAGGCGGGCGTGTAGCCGTGAGCGCTTTGCCTGCCCACGCCGACGCCGTCGTCATCGGCGGGGGAGTGATCGGAACCTCCGCCGCCCACCACCTCGCCGAAGCCGGCGTGAACACCGTGCTGCTGGACCGCGGAGCCCTCGGCGGCGGGGCGTCCGCGCACACGGCGGGCATGGTCCGCACCTACTTCCCGGGCGACCCCCGCACCGGGCAGCGGGCCGTGCGCAGCCTGAAGGCCTATCACGACTTCGCCCGCGACATCGGGGCCCCGCTCGGCCTGCAGCGGCTCGGGTTCATGGTGCTGTTCACCGAAGAACAGCAGATCGCCGAATTCGAGGCCGATCACAGGGCCCAGCAGGCCGCCGGCGTGGACGTCGGTCTGATCAGTGCCCGTGCAGCGGCCGAGCTCAACCCGCTGATCAGCGAGAGTGCCGTGCTGGCCGCCGCCTGGTCCCCCGAGGCGTACCACGTGGACGGCCTCGACATCGTCCGCGGCTATGCCGCCGCCGCCCGCAACCACGGCGCCCGTCTGTTCACCCACACACCCGTCACCGGCATCGACGACGACAACACCGTCCACACCCCGCAGGGCAGCATCAAGGCGGCCAGCATCGTGTGTACGGCCGGGCCCTGGTCCGGCGAGGTGGCGTCCCTGGCATCGGTCGACCTGCCGATGAGACCCCACGCGATCGAGATGCTGTTCACCGACGTCCCGCCCGCCCCGCACGGCGAGATGCCCATGACGATGCACGCCACGTCCGGCCTGCGGATCCGCTCATGGAAGGACCGCATCCTCCTCGCCATGGGCGCACCCAAGGCCGGCGAATCGCGCGAAGCCTGGCTCGGCCGTATCACCGGCCATCTCGGCACCCTGTTCCCCGCCCTGGACGGCATCCGCCTGCACCGGGCGTGGACCGGCGACTTCGACGCCAGTCCCCGCAACACCGCCTTCATCGGCGCACACCCCACCCGCCGCTTCCTGTACGCGGCCGGATTCACCGGCGCGGGCCTGTGCCAGGCACCCGCGGCCGGGGAGCAGCTCCGCGACCTGCTGCTCGCCAAGTAGCCCCCATCGCGGGCCACCACCTTCCAGCACAGGAAAGACTGCCGTGATTGTTCTCGGAGTTAACGGTTTCAGCCGGGTGTCGGAGTTCTTCTCCGAACGCCTCGGTGCGACCGGCATCAACAAGCACTACCTCCTGGGCCACGACGCCGCCGCCGCACTCCTGATCGACGGCCGCCTGGTCGCCGCGGTGGAGGAGGAACGCCTCAACCGGGAGAAGAAGACCACCGACTTCCCCACGCACGCGATCGACTGGTGCCTCGCGGAAGCCGGGATCACCTACGACGACGTGGACCTGTTCGCCTTCCCCTGGAACTGGACTCCCCAGGTCCTGGACGAGATCCGGGACGGGATCCGCGCCTCGCCGCTGCCGCCGGCCGCGAAGACCGACCTCATGGGCGACATGGCCGACCTGTTCGCCCAGGTCGTCAGCCACGAGGCGATGCTCGCCGACTTCGCGGCCCGCACCGGCCACCGCCCCGACCCGGCCAGGGTCCGCTTCGTCCCGCACCACCTGGCCCACGCCACGACCGGCTACTACCTCGCCGGCCTCAAGGACGCCGCGTTCCTGGTCAGCGACGGCCGCGCCGAACGCTTCTCGACGCTGACGGGCGAGATCCGCGACGGCCGTATCACCGTCTTCGACGACACGGTCACCGGCGCCCAGCACTCCATGGGCACCCTCTTCTCCGCCATCACCCGCTTCCTCGGCTTCGTCCCCAACAACGACGAGTACAAGGTGATGGGCCTGGCGGGATACGCCGCCCCGCCGAAGCCGAACCCGTTCGTCACCGACCTCCTGACGCTGCACGACGACAGCCGCTACAGCTTCACCGAGCCCCTTCGGACCAACGACCTCCACAGCCACGACGCCCTGTTCGAGGAGTACTTCGGACCCTTCGAGGACACCCTGGCGTACACGTCCCGCGTGGCCGCCGCGGCGCAGGAGATGCTGAACGTCGCCACCGCACACCAGGTCCGCCACCTGGAGAAGACGTCGGATCTGGACCGGCTGTTGTTCGAAGGCGGCGTAGCCCTGAACTGCCTGAACAACACCCCGCTGTTCGAAGGCTCCCGCTTCGAGGACATGCAGGTCAGCTTCGGCGCCTCCGACACCGGCATCACCATCGGAGCCGCGGCCCACGCCTGGCTCCACCACCCCGACACCGCCCCCGCGGACATCCGCACCGCCGCCTCCACACCCGTCACGCCCTATCTGGGCCCGTCCTACGACGAGCCCGCGATCGAAGCGGCTCTCGCGGGCTTCACCGACCGCGTCGTCGTCTCACGCCTGGACGACGACGAGGTCGTCGAGCAGGTCGCGAAGCTGCTGACGGAGAAGGTCGTCATCGGCTGGTTCGAAGGCCGCGTCGAGCACGGGCCGCGCGCGCTGGGGCATCGCAGCATCCTCGCCAACCCCGGTTTCACCGACATCAAGGACATCATCAACACCCGGGTCAAGCACCGCGAACCCTTCCGCCCGTTCGCCCCCCTGGTCCTCGAAGAGCAGGCACCGGAGATCTTCGAGATGGGACGCAAGACGAACTCCCCCTACATGACGTTCGTCTTCCCCGTACGCGACGCGTACAAGGACCGCATCCCCGGCGCCGTACACGTGGACGGCACCTCCCGTATCCAGACCCTGACGGACGAGGGAACCCCACGGCTCACGGCGCTGCTGCGGAGATTCATCGAACTCACCGGCACCCCGTGCCTGATCAACACCTCGTTCAACGTCGCGGGCGAACCCATCGTCTGCACCCCCACCGACGCCCTGAACTGCTTCATGGGCACCGAGATCGACTACCTGATCCTCGGCAACCACCTCATCGCCAAACGATGACCGTCCACCCCACCGAGAAGGAGCACCCCGTGCCGACGATCCAGCGCAAGCACACCATGTACCACTCCACCGTCCTCGACGCCGACCCGGACACCGTGTGGGCGACCGTCCGCGACGCCATGCAGATCCTGGACATCGTGTCCCCGGGCGACCTGGACATCCACCGGGACGTCAGCTGGGTGGAGGGCGGCTCGGCCGACACGGTCCCGGCCCGCTACGACTTCAGGCTCACGCTCAACGGCCGCCTGGTCCAGCAGGAGATCGCCGCCCGCGACGAGATCAACAGGACCCAGTCCTACCGGGCCGTGGCCCCCACCAGCGGAGTCGCCAAGTACGAGGCCACCATCCGCGTCTTCCCCATCACCAACGACCCGGCTCGCAGCTTCTTCGACTGGTCGCGAGTCCTGGAGATCGCCGAGGACGCCGACCTGAACGTGGTCGAGCGCATCATCGAGGTGATGGAGAAGCAGACAGACGCAGTAAGGGACCACTTCACGAAAACTTCGAAGACCGCGGAGACGTCGAAGACGGCGGAGACCTCGAGGACGGCGGAGACCTTGAAGACGGCCGAGATCTTGAAGACCGCGAAGTGAGTGACGTGACGACGCTCGTGCTGCTGCGGCACGGCGAAACCCTGCTCACCCCGGAGCGGCGGCTCTCCGGCAGCGGAGGATCCAACCCGGGACTCTCACCGGCCGGACGCCGCCAAGCCGAAGCGACAGCCAAGGCTCTCGCCCACCGCGGCGACATCACGGCGGTCGTCACCTCACCGATGCGGCGCTGCGAGGAGACCGCTAGTCGCGTGGCCGCGCGCCTCGGCCTGAGCGTCCGGTTCGACCGGGACCTGCGGGAAGCGGACTTCGGCGCCTGGGAGGGCCTGACCTTCGCCGAAGTCCGCGAACGCTACCCGGACGACCTGAGCGCATGGTTCGCCTCACCCGAGAGCCCACCCTCGGGCGCGGGCGAGACCATGCACGAGGTCACCCGCCGGGTCGCCGCGGTACGAGACGGCCTGGTGTCCCAGTACGCCGGCACGACGGTCCTGGTCGTCTCCCACGTCGGCCCCCTCAGAACCCTGATCCGCCTCGCCCTCCAAGCCCCACCCCACACCTTGTTCCGTATGGAAGTCGCAGCGGCGTCCCTGTCGACACTGACATTCGACGAGACCGGCACCGCCACGGTGAGAGCACTCAACGACACCCACCACTTGAACTGAATCTGGGGGTACTGGGATGTGCGGGAGAGTTCTGACCTGCGGTGCAGCGGACTCGGGTGGAACTGCAGCCCGCCCGGCCTACTTGCCGTGTCTCGGGCCGTACCACTGAAGCGCCTGCCCGGTCACTGCGGCGATGCACTCGAAGTCGTGATCGCGATGGAGCAGGGTGAGCCCCTGCAGCTCAGCGGTCGCGGCCACGATTAGGTCGACAGGTCCGGCACTTCGGTGTTTACCCTGCTTGGTGAGGGCTTCCTGGACCTGCCATGCGCGGTCGTAGGCGCGGTCGTCGACGGGAACCCAGCCGAAGATCAGTCGCATGTCCTCGATGCCGCTCGTCCGGTCGGCAGCTGACCGTGCGCTGGAGAAGAACTCGAGCTCGGTGATCGGGCAGGTCGCGATGAGTCCAGCAGTGGCGGCCTGGTCCCAGCCGTACTGCTCCGCGTCCCCGTGCATGAACCGCGCGAGCGCGCTGGTGTCGATCAGGAACTGGGCCGCGTTCACCGGCGGTACTTCTCCTTGTTCTCGAACAGTTCCAGGTCGAAAGCGCCGTCGGCTGCGGCGGTCCGCAGCCGGGTGAGAGCCAGGGCGCGACGCCGGCTTTCCAACACCTCGCGAAGAGCAGTGTTGACGGTCTCCTTCTTGGTGTTCGTCCCAAGGGCTTTCGCCACGGCGGCGACCAGGTCGTCGTCCAGGTCGATAACCGTCCGACTCATGTGCGCCTCCTGATATCAAAAGTGGAGTCAAGTATATCTCGCGAGATGCCTTCGGCGGGGGCATCGGTAGGGAAGGTCGAGTTCCAGGTCCCCGAGGGCGCGTACGGCTCGGTTGCCCGAGGCGGTGGGCCTGACTGCGATGGCCGCAGCGGTGCCGATGGTGTGGGCGCCCTGGTGGATGTCTCTGTGCAACCGTGCCGGGCGCGATGAGCCGACAGCAGAAAGATCTGCCATCTCGCAGAACCCGACTGGTCTCCTTCACTCCGACTGCGCGCCGCTGCGGTGCAAGTTGTGGGTCCGTCGTCCACGCCATGGTCCAGGAACGCCAGAGGGCCGGACCACTTTCATGGTCCGGCCCTCTGAGCTGGCGGAGGATACGAGATTCGAACTCGTGAGGGGTTGCCCCCAACACGCTTTCCAACTGTCCGCGCGGCTGTCCACAGGCGTTCGCAAGGGTTCGCGGGGCAGGTCAGAGGAAGTGCGCGTACGGCGGTGAACAGCGGCGGCCGTAGGCGTACTGGACAAAGACCAGGACAACGATGCAACCGAGGCCCGCTATGCGAGCGAGGTGAGGCCAGTGTGGCGTTGACCTGCGGACCGCTGCTTGGACGCAGAGGGCATCAGCCACCCGTCGGCGACCGACGTTCCCCGTGGCTCCCCGCTGGATCTGGTACGGGGAACTCCTGATCTGTGGCGCTGTGCGGATTGGGTACCAGCGATCACGCATGCCCTAACTGCTGGTGATCAGTACATCAGCAGCGTTGCCGGCAGAGGTCATCGGCTGGCGGCCTTGTCGCCTACGGTCCGCTGTTTCGCCCGAGCCGGTCTAGCGGCGCCGCTGTCAGTGACTAGCGCTAGCGTTCGAGTCATGAGTATCGAGCTTCATCTACCACGAGGCCCCACGGTTGGCCTAACCTTGTCTCCTGATCGTTGGGGGACTGGGGAGACGTTGCCTGTGGTGGGGGCAGTCGAAGCCGCGGGCGGCAAGCGCCCTAGAGCGAGCCACATCGAGGCCGTCGACAAACGGCACGTCACGAAGATGATGGAGCAACTCCAGCAGGGGTATGTCACAAGTGTGGCAGCAACTGCGGGCTGCACCTTAGAGGTGGTCCAAGGCGACATCTGGGGCTACGACGTTCGATTTGTGCGTCCACCGCGAAGCCACCTCGACGAAGAGTCCATGCTGCTCGCGCAGCTTAAGTGCACGACGCAGATCACTCCTGATCCTGCGAAAGACTACTTCAGCTACCAGTTCACGAAACGTCAGTACTTCGATCACCTAGTGAAGCCGCGTAGTTACCCTAAAGCGATCCTCGTCGTTATGACTACGCCAACACGGCAGGCGGACTGGACGGACGTCTCTCATGAGGGACTAGTCACCAAGAGGTGTTGCTACTGGGCACACTTGGAAGGTATCCAGGCTGACCCTTCCGTCAAGAAGCCGAGCGTCCGGATTCCAACCAAGAACCGCCTAGATGCAGTAGCTCTGACGAAAATTATGGAGAAACTCGACAGGGGTGAACCGCTAAATGACTGATACGTCGGGCGTCACGCTTCCTGCACGAGTGGATCCAAGTAAGCTCAGTGCTGCTCTAGAAGAAGCTGGGTGGGTCGCAGTCGGCGGCAGGCGTGGCATCTATGCCCGCTACGCGCCACCGGAGAGTAGCCCAGTAATTTCAGCGTCGAGCCTAATGGTTCCGCTGGATGAGGGGGCTCCAGAGTTTTCAGAGTCGATGCAATCGGCCTTGCTCCAGATCTCGCAAGATAGAGACCTTTGGGTCCGCTCTATTTATCCTCGTCTCGTCGTTGAGGCGTCTGATGAGTTCAAGTTCCGCAAAGAGTCAGCTGCGCCATCAGGATTTATTGGATGGCGCAGCGGTGAGCGCTTGATTGAATCAGCGCGCAGAACTTTGCTTGCCGGTGCTAAATCCTATATGGGTACTGAGCGGCACTTTGTGAATAGGCATGGCCGCTTTGCTCACAGGTACCTGGATCAAGTTCTGATGGGACAAACAGCGCCTGGCAGTTATATCGTCACCGCCTATGCCCCTCCGACTGCGGGAGTTGAACTCTCATCCGCAGATGCTTCGTCATTCATTCCACACGTAGCGTCGGCCTCGGTGCGAGATGTGAATCAGTCCGTCGTTCGTGCAGTTGAGGCGACGGTTGAGGCTTTGGAGCACTACAGAATCAGTGGCTCACTGTCTGGTTTCGAAGCGGGCGTTAATCGGGGCATCTCGTATGAGATGGCAAACGCCTTGCTGGGAATGGCGGAGGAATCAGATGGTGCTGATATAAGCATTGAGTGGGACCCGGCGATTCCTGCTCCAACGTCGCTATCATCTCACTTCGAACTCAAGGGATCCGACGTCGAGCCGTTGAATAAAGCGGCGGTGAAGTTGGCGGAGGACACGTCATCACGGTTCGTCACTCTGATTGGACGAGTGCACCTTCTTGCCAAAAAGCGCGTTGGTAGTCCGGGTGTTTTCGGGATTGAGGCGCTGCAATCTGGGCCGGTGAAAAAGGTTCGAGTTCGCCTCTCTGATGACGAGGACTATCACGAGGCGATTCGTGCCCATGAGGGAGATCTGGCCTTGCAAGTGAGCGGGCGTTTGGAGAAAGAGGGAAATCTGAGCTGGCTATATGATGCTGTTGTAGTCCGAACTCTCGGATCGATTGATGAGTTCGCTAGGCCTACTAAACGGACGAATATTGCACAAGGTCAGGGTTCACTCTTTCAAGAATCTAATCGTGATTCCTCTAGTTCGCCTGATTCCGTCTGAACATGCGGTTAAACGGCTAGCTCGACTACTTGCCTAGCCCGCAAATCTCCCTAGTTTCCATCCCGTCCGCCGTCGACCCACACATCGTGGAGCGGGCGTGATTCATGGCGTCCAGGTGGAGCACGCCACTGTACGAACGACCTGGACGCCATGGCAGCGCTGTCAGTGGTGCCATCTAGGCTGCCGCCATGACTAGGGGTGAGATCAGCAGTGGAGCAGTGCTGAGGGCGTTGGCTGAGTACGACGAAGCGGGGCGGGACGCCTTCCTTGCTGATCACGATTTCGACCGAGCGAACCAGTTCTATCTACAGCACGACGAGAAGCTGTACGACGCTAAGGCCATCCTCAACGTGGCCCACAAGCACGAGCACGGGGATCTCCCAGATCCTGTCATCAGCGGCGGCCGCGACCACAGCAACCGCATGCTCGCCCGTCTGGGCTTCGTCATCGTTGATGGCCGACCGAAGTCGGTCGAAGGAGAGCGCGCCTGGCGCCTCGCCGTCTGGTCGCATCTCCGAGCGACGAACCCCGACCTGAGCAGGGTCCCTGCGGGTGCCCTCCGTGAGTACGGCGCCTACGGCGGTGGACAAGGCGTCTGGGCAGACGTAGCCAGAACTGAAGCCATCCACGCCGGCGGAATTGCTGTCGGCATCCTCCATACCGGTGCTCACTACTCAGACGACTTCACGGAGGACGGGGCGCTCTACCGTTACCCGCAGACCGCCCGGCCCGGCGGACGCGATGCCGCGGAGATCAACGCGATGAAGGCGGCAGCCGACCTGCGATTGCCGATCTTCACTTCAGCCAAGCCGACACCTAGATCCGAATGGCGTATCGCACGCCTTGCTTGGGTCGAGGGATGGGACGACCCGAGCAGTACGTTCCTGCTTTCGTACGGAGCGACACCCCCCGAGCAGGTACTCAGCGAGGATCACTCAGACGACGAGCCATTTGTCCTCACGGGGAGCGAAACCCGGCGAAACCGGCGAGACGTGACGGAGCGCCCGGGCCAGCCACGCTTCAAGCTACGTGTCTTCCAGCGCTACTCGCCGCGTTGCCCGCTGACCGGCATCGCAGTTCGGGAGATGCTCGATGCTGCCCACCTCCGTCCGGTCAGCGAGGACGGTACAAACGATCCCCGCAACGGCATCCCGCTCAATGCCGCACTACACCGTGCCTACGACGCGTATCTCTTCGCCTTCCACCCGGACACGCTCGACGTCGTAACCGTGCCCGGCGGTCCCACCCTTGACGACCTGCGCATCACGATGGCTCACCTGCGGGACCTGCCGAAGCGCCCGCACGCCGATGCTCTGCGCTGGCGGTACGAGGAGTGGCTGAGGAGGTCTGGGTTGGCAGCTCTGCCGTCTCCACAGTCGGCAGAGCTGAATCCAACCACCTGATCCGTAGGCGCGTGCCCCGTGCCGGCGGGCCCATCGAACCGCGAGATTTCCCTGAGCGGGCTGGTTACTCGCTAAGGGACCGGTGCGTCACTGTACGAGGCTGTACGCCTCTGTTGATGTCAGTCATTGATGTCAAGCAATGGGACCTGGACCTGCATCGCTTCGGCCCCTTCGGTTGCCTTCAGCGCCAACCACAGTGACGGCACTCGCGGCGAACCCGAGGGCGGCTGCGAGTTGCGGCGATGAGGCCGCAAGGAGGATCAGGATCACCACGACCAACCAACGGACGCGGGGATCACTTGACGGCAGAGGTAAGCAGTGGGCAACACTCATCGTGGCTCTCCTATGAGTCTGGCGTGCTGCCCCCGTCCTTCCTGGCAGTCGTGGCGGGGGTAGACGCTGCTATCTGAGCCGACAGAGTGGCCTACGGGACGCTGGCTGCGCATCTCCGACCCGTCGCCGAGTAATTGCAATTTTGCTATTGCGACGCCCTCGCCACAGTATCGCGACAAGCATTGCAATGCCATGCCACCTGCGGTTACTGCATCTGAAGATGCCATAGGGTGTTGCAGTAATTAAGGAATGCAGTGCAGGTGGCAGGGTTGTGTCCCCCGGGGACATGTAAGCCCCCCTGCGCGTCACACCAAGCGGACCAGTCGAGCCGTAAGCCTCAATGCGCGACAGAACAAACATGAGGCGCCGGCCAGCAGTTGCCTTCGCATCAACCACTCTTGTGACGAAGGTCTCACCTGGGTGGGAGATCGTCGCCGTTGCGACTCAGGCCGCGAATCGGATCCGCACGGGAGTGGGCGTGCGATCAGTAAAGCCGTGCCCGTCAGTTGGCCGTGCCGCGCGCTGTGCAAGCCACCCGGAAACCCTTGGACCACCGTTCACCGCCGTACCCTCGCGGACGGTACGAACGTGCGTGAAGCTCTGGGCGAGGTAGTACCGCTGGAGCGCCTCGTTCGAAGTCCACGCGTCCAGCCGCAGCCATCGAGCACCCGCGCGGTGCGCGCGGTCACCGGCCCAGTCGAGCAGCCGGCCCCCTAGGTTCTGCCCGGCGTACTCCCGGCCGACGGTGAGCTTGTTGACGAACATCGACGGTTCAGCCAGTTCCTCGTCAGTCCAAAGGCCCTCTTCCGCGTCCGGGGTGAGCGTGATCGTCCCGGCCGTCGTATGCCCGTCTCGAAGCATGAAGACGGTGCCCGCTTCGATCGTGGCCAGCAGCTTGTCAGCGGGATAAGGACGACTCCACTGATCGGATCCGAGACCGCGCAGCCAGGCTGCCGCTTCCTCACGGAACGACAGCAGCTTGGCTACGTCGTGGGGCTCTGCGAGAGAGATGATCACGAGTTCTCACTTCGGGCGGTCAACTCGCCGATTTCGTAGTTCATTCGGTTCAGGTCGCCTCGAAATGTCGTGACCGTGCATCGAATAGGCCTGTCCGGCGAGTATCCGGTTCTAGTCCAGAGCATCACCGGCACACCGGCTCCGATCTCAAGTAGGCGAGCTTCGTCGGGCGTGGGCATGCGAGCCGCGATCTCGTCGAAGTACCCGACCTGTTCGATACCTTGAGAGGTCAGGTACCGCGTGGTGCCTTCAGCAATGTCTCCAGGTTCAGCCAATCGCGGCGACGCATCGACCAGCCACGACGGATAGTAGGTCGCCTGTGTGGACCAAGGAACGTCGTCCACATAGCGATGACAGAACCGCAATACCGTCTTCGTACCGGGCTCGATTTTGAGCCGCTGAGCGATCTCCTGCGACGCCGGCAGCATCTCGACACGGAACGTTTGGTGGGGCCGACGCCCCGCGTTCGTCACGTCGGTGTTGTAGGCGTCGCCGTTCTGCGGGAACGACAGGTTCTCGAAGCGGGACGCATTGAGCTCGAACACCTCGTGGGACTTGACCTCGTAGCCGAGTCCCTGGCTCGACGAGATCAACCCCTCGCTGACCAGCAAGCTCAGGCCGTTACGGATGGTGTTCCGCGACGCGTCGAAACGCTGCTGGAGGTCGCTCTCTGAGGGCAGCCGCGCCCCTGGCGCGTGGGTGCCATCGGCGATCTCGCGGCGTAGGACATCGGCGACCTGCCGGTACTTCGGCTGCTTGTTCATGCCCTCATCATGACGCACTCGCGCAACTTGTTGGTACATGTAGGCCCCAATCCCTTGACGACTCACTGTCCGTGGGTGCAGCATCACCACATCAGCTTGTACCAACAAGCTGAGCAGGTGGTGCAACACCTTCAAGTGTGCCCTCCTGCGCTGACAGCGCCCGGAGGAAAGCCCGCAGGGGTGAGTACGAAGGAAGCGCCGGTTGATTGAGAACTCAACAGTGTGCCGAGGGAAGCCCGTCCCCCCTTCGCAAGCAAGAGGGCGGGCGCGCACGGGTTCTGTCCTGTGCGCGGTACAGCGCAATCCGACCTTTCCGCAGCTCAACGGCTGCGGCCGGTTGCCTCCGCCGCTCGTCTCGCACGAGCGGCGCTGAGGGGAGCCGGATCTACCGACTTCAACGGCGCACGGCCCCGGGTGGCTAGACCCGGGGCCGCAGTTCGGGCCGTTCCCTGTGGAAGGACACACGACCCTATGAGCCACATCGTCACTGTTCAGGACGCTGTTACCGCGTTCGCCGACTTCATCGAGCCGACGGATGCGGAGCTGGACGCGATCGAGCAGGAGATGCCCGTCATCCTGGCGGACGTCGACCTGCTCGACGCGCAGATCATCACTCTCGACCGCACCCCGACCGAGCTGGACCACCAGCGCATCCGCCGCGCCCGCCGCCGGGCGCTCGCCGCCCGGGTCGCGCTGATCAACCGTGAGAACGCGAGCATGCCGGGCGGTGCGGCATGAGGGCGAACACCTCCCCGACCGGCCTGGCCCTGCTGCTGATCGTGGTGGGCCTGCTGCTCTCCTTCACCAGCATCACGGCCGCGTTCGTCACCGACGAGCGTGTCTGGCGCTACCTGATCGCGGGCGGCTGCCTCGCGCAGTTCCTCGGCTGGGTGCGGCACGGCGCACGGAGCAGGGGCGGTGCCCGATGACGCACAAGCCCCTGACGAAGGTTCAGATCGGTGTCCTGACTGCCGCGTTCGTGCCCATGCTCGCCACGGGCGTGATCGGCGGTATCGGCACCTACAGCAACATCGGCCACTCCTACGGCAAGGGCACCGCCCTCGGTGCCCTCGGTGCCGGTGAAGGCGCCACGGCCGTACTCGCCCTGGTCCTGCTCGGTCTGACCATGCTGGGCCAGTCCTCCCCCCGCATCGTCCGCGCGGGCTTGTGGGCGCTGCCGGCCGCCGCCGCCGTCATGGGCGCCATGGCCGCACCCGACGCCGGCCGCACCGTCATCTACGCCCTGACCCCGATGGGCATGTCCGTGTCGGCGGAAGGCATGGCGTTCCTGGCCCGTCGGATCGTCGTCCACACCGACGGCCGCGACGCGGAGCACGAGCGGCGCACCGCCGATCTGGTGCAGGCGCTCGCCTACCACCGCGCCCGCGCCACCCAGCACCCGAGCAGCCGCGTCAGGAAGCGGTCCGATCGGACGTCGTGGCGACTCGCGCGCAGGGTCGGCGTCGGCGATGTCGCGCTCGGATCGAAGCTCCTGGACGTCCAGCGCAATCGAGTTACCGCGGGCGCGGATGCTGCGCTCGCGTCGATGTTCGGCGGTACCGCGCCTACCCCGGCCCTCGATCCCGCACAGTCCGCGAATGCGGAGGAATCTACCGAGACCACAATGAAGCGGTCTACGGCTGACCTCCCCGAATCGACCTCTGAGCCGATCACCGCGACGCTCGTGCGGCTGCCCGATCAGGGCCCGAACGACCACCTGAAGTCAGCTCCGGTGTTCAAGCCGATCCCGCAGGGCGCCGCCCTCCCGCTCGCCTCGATCGAGCGGCGTACGGTGCCTGCCGAGTCGACCCGATCCCGTCGGGCGACCGGTCGACTCCCCGACGCGGCAAAGTCGACCCGACCCAAGCGCACCCCCGATCAGTTGCTCGATGAGGCGCGCAAGGCGACCGCCGGATGGCCGGACGCGAAGGTGACTGCTGAGGGCATCCGCCGCGAGGTGCACACCTCGCCGGCGAACGCGCGGATGCTGCGCGACACCCTCCTTGCCGAGCGCGCCAAGGTCGCCTGATGTCGGCCGCGTGGGGCAAGTGCTTTGACCCGTCCGGCGCCCTGTACGGGGTGCCCACCTACCCGTGGCGTCTGGCGCCGGACGGTCTGGCCACGCGTCGGCAGTTACGGGCTGAGGGTCTGCGTCCGGGTGGTCAGCCGATAGCGGCGCAGGCCATGCGCATCAACCGCCGCACCGGCACCCCCAGGGTCGCCTACCTCTACCGCATCGACCGAGCGAAGCCGGTGCGGCCGATGACGTCGCGGAAGTGGGGCGCGCTGGCGCTGGCGATGCTCGCCCGCCGTACCTGCCCGGCCTGCCGTGTGGACGTCGGCTACTGCATCCCCCGCTCGCACGGCATCTGCGGGATGTGCCTTGCCGCACAAGACACCGCCTGACCTTCACCTACCACCGAGGAGTACGTGATGAGCAAGGCCGACATCCGCCGCCTGGACAAGGAGATCCAGCGGACCGAGAAGAAGTTGGAAGCCGTGCAGAACGGCGAGTGGTGGCCCCTGACCAGCCGCGAACGGCTCTCGATGAGCCGCGCGATGGCGAGCGGCGCCCGCAGCGTCTACCGCGACCGCGGCACCACCGGAGCGGAGAACCGCATGGACTCCATCGGTTCTTCCGTGGAGCGGCGGCTGAACGCGGAGCTGACCGCCCTGCACGGCGAGCGTCAGCGACTCATCACCGAGGCCGCCCGCGCCAAGGCGCAGAAGAAGTCTTCCGGCTGGTTCTGACCAGCCGAAACCGCCGGGGTGGCCGCCACCTGCCAGGGACACCGGCCACCCCGGCTCTCACCTCAACTCCCGCCCCGCCTCGGGGCAGTCAGGAGCACTCCCAGCATGACCGAGAACGTCGTCCACCTCCACAAGACACCCGAACCCATCGACCCTGACGCGCAGGTCACGACGCTGACCGTGGTGCCGGACGCACCGCCCGCACGGCCCCTCCCGCTGTGGGTGCGCTCCGGTCGCGCGGTGAAGACTGTCGCTACCGCCGACGGAACGAAAACGGTCGGCCGCGCGGTGGTCCGGCACGGTCTCTACACGTTCAACGGGGGCCGGATCGTGGCCCGTCGGACCTGGGACGGACGCACCGGCGCCCGCTATGAGCGCATGATCCGGGCCGCCGAAGCCGCGGGGAACAACGAGCTGGCAGAGGAATGGGAAGAGCGTCTCCAGCGCTTCCGCGACGCCCGCCACCGCCGCCGCATGGACCTGCTGCACTCCCCGATCGAGGTCGCCAAGGGCGCTGCGGTCGGCACCGGCATGGGCATAGGGGCGTTGGTCGCGCTCGGTGTCGTGATGGCCATCAGCAACGGTGACGTCAAGGACGTCATCACTCCGCTCGCAGCAACGATCGACTTCATTGCCCTGCTGATCCGGATCGTGCAGATCGTGTGGGGTCCGGCTCTGATCCTCGGTCCGCTGTTCGCCCTGCTCGCGCTGTGGGCCGTCGGCAGCAAGCAGCAGGCAGCCCCTCAGTGGGCCCTGCCCGCCAACGCCCGATCGAGTGAGGGTGAGCCCATCACGCCCTCGATTGTGGTCAAGGCCCTGCGTGACCTGGGCATCGCTCCGCTGAAGAGCGCCATCAAGGAGATGGGCGACGCCGGCGCTTCCATGCTCGGTCCGATCACGATCGCCGGGTGCGGGGTCGAGGTCGACGTCACCCTTCCTTCTGGGGTGTCGACGATCGAGGTGCAGAACAAGCGGCGCAAGCTCGCGGAGAACCTGACCCGGCACGAGCACGAGGTGTTCGTCACCATCCCGGTCGCCGCGCGCACGGTCCGCCTGTGGATCGCCGACTCTGGCGCGCTCGATGAGCCGATCGGTCCGTCGCCGCTGGTCACCGACGAGACGATGACCGCCGACTACAAGAAGGGCCGCGCCCCGTGGGGGCAGGACCTGCGCGGGGATGCGGCGAGCCTGAGCCTGTATCAGCGCCACCTCCTGATCACTGGCCTGTCCAACCAGGGCAAGACCGCCGCCCTGCGCGCACTCGCCCTGTGGCTTGCCCTTGACCGGTCCGTGGAGTTCTGGATGGGCGACCTCAAGGGTGTCGGCGACTGGGCCATGTTCGACGGAATCGCCACACGGCTCATTCAGGGCCCGACTGACGAGCACGTCATCGAGGTCACGGAGATGGTCGAGGACGCCGTGGGGGAGATGAACCGTCGTCTTCAGGAGCCTCCCGGCACCGACTTCCCGCTTCTGGTCGTCATCGTGGACGAGGCGCAGGTGGCGTTCATGTGCCCGGCCAAGGGTGAGGACAAGCGGCCCTACGGCGGATCCAGTGCCACCTCCCGCTACTACATGGGCGCCCGCAAGATTCACAACCAGGGCCGCGCTGTGAACGTGCTGCTGTGGCAGGGCACCCAGGACCCCACCAACGAGAACCTGCCCAAGCTGGTCCGTGAAGGGGCGCACACGCGAGCCTCACTCGCGCTGGGCACGGAGTCCCAGGCCCGCATGGCACTCGGGGACAAGGCCGTCAACGGCGGCGCCGCCCCCCACCTGCTGCGTCCCGGCCTGGACAAGGGAACCCTGGTCGTCGCCTCCGACGGGATCGAGATTCCTGCCGGCCAGTCGTCCATCACCGTGCGCACGCACTACATCAGCACCGACGACGCCAAGGCCATCGCCGCCCGTGCCAAGGCCCTGCGCGACGGAGTCACCACCCTGCACACGATCGAGCGTGGTGAGAAGCGCGACCCGCTTGCGGACATCGCGTCCGTGGTCGGTACCGCGTCGCGGGTGCTTACCCAGGACGTCCTCAAGCGGCTCGGGGCCCTGAGCGCGGAGTCCTACGGCAAGTGGTCGTTCCTCGACCTCAAGCGTGTTCTCGACGGCACCGGAGCCGAGCCGTACAAGTCCGACGGCCGCATGGTCGTCGGCCGTGACCGGCTCGCTCGCGCCCTCGCCGACCGCGACACCGATGGTTCCGCTTCCGCCTCCAAGTGACAGGGAGGTGACCCGCCTCGGGTCAGGGAGGCAGGGAGAACTCCCTGAACCCCTCCCTGACCCGCCTCCCTGGCCCTGACCTGCACAAATGATCAGTCAGGGAGGCAGGGAGGCACCCCAGGTCAGACCCCTCAAACCCCTCCACAGTGCACCCCGAAGGGGGTGTGTCTGCCTCCCTGGCCTACCGCCGGAAGGGATTCCGCATGTACCCCGAGCCTGCCCGCCACGCGCCCTACGAGCGGGCCGTGGAAGTCCACCAGCCCACCCCCATCACCCCCGCCGCCGTGACGCCGGCGCCACTCGTTCCCGTCCAGCCCGGCCACGTCCCGGCCGTGGCGAGCGTCGTCCTGCCCGACGGCCGCGTCGTCACCGGCTACGCCATCAGTCCCATGCAGCCCGAACCCGTCGCGGCCAAGCCGGTCGTCTCCCGCGCGGCGGTGAACGTCGCCCTGGGGGGCGTCGGGTTCCTCGCCGTGTGCGGCGGACTGCTGCTGCTCACCACGTTCATCACCGCACTCACCGCACTGATCACTCAGCTCATCACGCTCGCCGCCGTGATCTTCGGCGGATGGATCGCCGTGCAGGTGTTCAGCGCGAGCGGCCACAAGAGCGGGACCACGGTCAACATCCGCAAGGCCGTCATCAAGCGGAACAAGTTCTACGGCTAACAGGAGACCAACCCCCATGCTCCGACTCCGCATCCAGGTCATCGGCTGCCCCCGCCGGGCGCTGGCCCTGACCGACACGCCCCGTCCCGACTGCCCCGAATGCCAGGGCGTGGGCGGCATCGCCCACGACTACGGCCACCCCGACACCGGCGAGTGGTGGGGCGCCAACTACGAGTCCTGCGCCTGCTGGACCGCGTGGCGTCTGACCCTGCTGCCCCTGCCCCACTGGCTCCGGCGCACCCCGCCCGGCGGCTACAGCAACGAACCGCCCTTCTAACCCGAGAGGAACCCGCATGTTCGAGAGCCCTGCCACCGTCGGTCAGCGCACCGACCCGGAGTACTGGCCCACCCCGCAGCAGGCGTACGCGAACGCCCCCAGCATCCTCAGTGAGATCGGCTGGACGACCCGCACCCTGGCCGCCCTGGAGTGCTTCACCGAGCTGCACCGGGACTTCTACCTGCGCAAGGCGGCCCTGCTGGACCGCATCGCCCTGCTCGACGAACCCGACACCCCCGGCGACCTCACCGAGACCGCCATCGCGGCGGCCCTCTACTTACTCGACATGGACCAGCCCGGCGTGATCTGCGACCCGCGCGTCTACGTCCGCCAGCAGTACGCCCGCTCCCTCACCGACCACCAGTAGCTACGCCAAGGGCGGCCCCCTCTCGCCAAAGACCGGGCCGCCCTGACCTCTCAGCATCCGCCAAGGAACTGGAGACATCCAGCATGACGCATGACCCCCGATCCGCGATGCTCCGCGCCGCCTTAGACGCGGCCGAACACGGCTGGTACGTCTTCCCGCTGCGCCCCGGCGACAAGCGGCCCGCCCTGCACGGCGAGGCCACCTGCCGCTACACCAGCGACTGCGCGAACGGCCACCTGAAGTGGGAGCAGCGCGCCACCCGCGACCCCGAGCGCATCCGCACCACCTGGTGGCACGCCCCCTACAACGTCGGCATCGCCACCGGCCCCTCGAAGCTGCTCGTGGTCGACCTCGACATGCCGAAGGACAAAGGCAGTTCGGACGCGCCTAGCGGCGCGGCAACCTTTGGGGCGCTCTGCGAGCGCGCCGGACAGCCGGTCCCCGACACCTACCGGGTGCGGACCGCGAGCGGCGGGACGCACCTGTACTTCACCGCGCCCCACGGTCTCCGGCTGACCAACACAGCACGGACCATTGGGGAGTTGATCGACACCCGCGCGTGGGGTGGATACGTCGTCGCGGCGGGCAGCGTCACCCCCGCCGGAGACTACGAAGCCCTGAGCGGTCCTGTGGCGGCCCCTCTGCCCCTGTGGCTGCAAAGCATCCTGCAACCGGCCCCCAGGGCGCCTCAGGGCCCCTCAGTGGCCGTAGCGGGGCAATCGTGGCGATATGCGGATGTAGCACTCGCCAATGAGGCTCGGAACGTGGCCACGGCCCAACCCGGCGAGCGGGAAGGCAAGTTGTTCCGCGCCGCACGCGCCCTGGGACGCTTCGTCGCGTGGGGCGACCTCCCCCGGCACGTGGTCGAGCAGGCTCTTCAGGAGGCAGGCGAGCGGGCCGGACTGTCCGCCTCCGAGTGCCGCTCGACCCTGCGCAGCGCCCTCAACTGGTCCATCGCCCACAACCAGACCAGCAGGCGGGACACGGCATGAGCACCCCTCCCCGTCCCCCTCTGAAGAGCGTCACCCACACCCCCAGCGGGCCGCCGGTCGCTCCACAGCCTGTGGACATGTCGGCCGTGGGCGAGCCGAAAGGCGCCGCCCGCAAGGGCGTCGTAACTGCCCTTCGCTCTAAGGGATTCAGGCCCAGCGACATCCGCCCCGACGCCGACCCGACCCCGGAACAGCCCGGCATCCGCATCTACGCCCCACCCGTCTACCGGCACCACTACGACGGCGCCCGCTGGTCCAAGCGCCAGGGAGACACCCCCAACGCCGCCTACGCCTGCCGCTGTGGGCAGGCCGGCCGCGCCCGGGGTCGGGACTCCGTGGCTGCGCTGGTCTACGAGTACGCCGCCCACACATCCGGCTGCACCGGCACACCTGCTGCCTCCATGGAAGGGAGGGTCGCCGCATGACCGAGGTCATCGACGGGGCCGCGCTGCTCAACGAGGTGGAAGCCTTCCACCGCCGTTTCAACGTCTTCCCCCACGAAGCTGCCTACGTTGCGGTCACGCTGTGGGACGCGCACGCTCACCTGCTCGACGCTTTCGACTCCACCCCCCGTCTGGCGTTTCTGTCGCCGGAGCCGGGGTCGGGCAAGTCGCGTGCGCTGGAAGTCGTCGAGACGCTCGTGCCGCGCTCCATGGCGGCCGTGGACGCCTCCGCCGCCGCGCTGTTCCGGTCCGTCTCCGGCATCGACGGCGGACGGCCCACGATCCTTTTCGACGAGATCGACACCGTCTTCGGGCCGAAAGCCGGAGAGAACGAACAGCTCCGGGGGTTCATCAACGCCGGCCACACACGCGGCCGGGAGATGTACCGCTGCGTGGGAGACGGAGCCAACCAGCAGGTACAGGGCTTCCCCTCGTACTGCGCACTCGCCGTCGCCGGACTCGGCAACCTGCCCGACACGATCATGACCCGCGCGGTCATCATCCGGATGCGCCGCCGGGCCCGCAACGAACGCATCGAGCAGTTCCGCATCCGCATCCACGTGCGGGAGGGCAATCAGCTCCGCGACCGGCTCGCCAAGTGGGCCGAGACCGTGCAGGAGCAGGTCACGGACGTTTTCCCCGAGCTGCCGGACGGAGTCACCGACCGCCCGGCGGACGTGTGGGAACCCCTGATCGCCATCGCCGACGCAGCCGGCGGCGACTGGCCTGAGCGGGCACGGGAAGCGTGCGTGACGCTCGTGACCGCGTCCAAGGCCAACGACAAGGGCAGCATCGGCATCCGCCTACTGACCGACCTGCGCGACCACGTCATGGTCGGCATCGACCGCCTGCCCACCGTCGCCATCCTCGACCGGCTCAACGCCCTCGACGACGCACCGTGGGCCGACATGGGCGGCAAGCCGCTCGACAACCGGCGCCTGGGCCGGATGCTCGCGGAGTACATGACGGCCGACAACGAGCCCATCGCCTCCCGCAACATCAAGGCCGCCGGGAGTGTCCTCAAGGGCTACTACGCCGCCGATCTGCACGACGCGTGGGCCCGCTACTGCCCCCCACCCCCGGAAAGTCCGCTACCTCCGCTACCGGGCACCGAAAACCTGGCCTGACCAGCAACAACGCGGTAGCGGCAACCGTCTCGGTTTCCGCTACCGCGCCGCTACCCATCCGCTACCGCTACCCCTTCCCGCTACCTCGAACAGGCCCCTGACCTGCGAGGTAGCGGAGGTAGCGGAAGTAGCGGCCCTCAGAGGTACCCCCGCGAAGGACTGCCCCGAGGAGACTCCGCATGAGCATCGCCAGCGTTGAGACCGCCCAGCCCGTTGAGGTCGGCGGCCCCACCCCCGTTCTCCTGACCGTCAAAGAGGCTGCCCGCTGCCTCCGTATCGGCCGCACCACCTGTTTCGGCCTCATTCGCACCGGAGAACTGGAGTCCCTGACCATCGGCGGACTCCGACGCGTCCCCGCCGACGCTCCGGCCGCCTACCTCGCCCGCCGCCGCGCCGAGCAGCGCGCCGCCTGATTACCTCACGCCGGGACGCCGCCTCGCCACGAGGTGGCGTCCCGATCTGTTTCCACAGACCAACCTGAAGGAGTCCGCCCGTGGCGGAAGAAAAGAAGCGCACCCGCCGCGCCAACGGCGAATCCGCGATCTACTTCGGCAAGGACAGCCGTTGGCACGCCCGCGTGCCGATGGGCTACAAGGACAACGGGGAGCCGTACCGTCGACACCTGACGCGCAAGACGAGGGATGACCTGGTTGAAGAGGTCAAGAAGCTGGAGAAGCAGCGCGACGCGGGTTCGGCTCAGCAGCCCGGCAAGGCGTGGACGGTTGAGAAATGGCTTCAGCACTGGGTTGAGAACATCGCCAAGCCGACCGTCAGCGAGAACACGTACGACGGTTACGAGGTAGCCGTTCGCGTGCACCTCGTGCCCGGTGTCGGCAAGCACCGCCTTGACCGCTTGCAGCCCGAACACCTGGAGAGCCTGTACCGCCGCATGCAGGCGAACGGCGAGCGCAAGGCCGGTACGGCTCACCAGGCCCACCGCACCGCCCGGACCGCGCTGGGGGAGGCAGTACGGCGCGGCTACGCGGCGAAGAACGCCGCCGCGCTGGCGAAGCCGCCGCGGATGGAAGAGGACGAATCCGAGGTAGAGCCTTACTCCGTGGAAGAGGTCCAGTGCCTGCTACTCGAAGCCAACAAGCGCAGGAACAGTGCCCGCTGGATGCTGGCCCTGGCGCTCGGCCTGCGCCAGGGCGAGACGCTCGGACTGCGCTGGTCTGACGTCGACCTGGACAACGAGTACCTGAAGCTGCGCCGGAACCGTCTGCGCCCCAGATATGAGCACGGGTGCCCGGAAGCCACATCGTGCGGCCGGAAGGCGGGGTACTGCCCCGACAAAGTGCAGGTCCGCCGCGAGACCAAGAACACCAAGTCCCGAGCGGGCCGACGCGCCGTACCCCTGCCGGGCCCGCTGGTCGCCATGCTCCGTGCACACCGCGAGACGCAAGAGCGCGAGCGCAAGACGGCCGGCGACCTGTGGGCCGAGTCGGACTACGTGTTCACCAAGCCGATCGGTGGCCCTCTGAGCCCGAACACGGACTACCACGACTGGAAGCGGCTACTGGAAGACGCGGGGGTCCGGAACGCCCGGCTGCACGACGCCCGGCACACGGCCGCCACCGTGCTCATGCTGCTCGGTGTCCCTGCCCGCGTCATCGATCAGATCATGGGGTGGGAGCCGGGCGCCTCCGCGAGCATGCGGGCGCGATACCTGCATGTGCCAGACGCCATGCTCAAGGACGTAGCCCGGAAGATCGCCGAAGCCATCTGGGGACCCCCGGAAACACCCGCTGTGGACAAAAACCAGGACAACGAGGTCTGAGAAACGTCGAAGGGCCCCACCGCGAACGGTGGGGCCCTTCGACATCGTGCCCGGTGAGGCACTGGCGGAGGATACGAGATTCGAACTCGTGAGGGGTTGCCCCCAACACGCTTTCCAAGCGTGCGCCCTAGGCCTCTAGGCGAATCCTCCGCCGGAAACATTACATGACGCTGGAGGGTGCTAGCGAACTCGTTCGGCCCCCCTGCGATCAGGTACGCTGGGCCTCAGCCCCTCACGCGGCGCTATCTGACTGAACTCCCCCAGGGCCGGAAGGCAGCAAGGGTAGGTTGGCTCTGGCGGGTGCGTGGGGGGTCTTCTCGTATCCGAGGTCGTCCACGGCGCTATCGGCCCCGGCCCGGATCCCGCCCGGCCCGGATCCCGCCGGCCCGCAGCGCCGCCCGGATCCCGCCGACGTCGGCGGCGCAAGCCCCGCGACCGGGCGGTCCTCGTTGTCAGTGGGCGCCTATAACCTCGTATGCGTGTCGTCTCTCGCGCTGTACCGCCGCTATCGCCCGGAGTCGTTCGCCGAGGTCATCGGGCAGGAGCATGTCACCGACCCGTTGCAGCAGGCGCTGCGGAACAACCGGGTCAATCACGCGTACCTGTTCAGCGGTCCGCGCGGATGCGGCAAGACGACCAGCGCGCGGATCCTCGCGCGGTGTCTGAACTGCGAGCAGGGTCCCACTCCGACCCCCTGCGGGGAGTGCCAGTCCTGCCGAGACCTCGCGCGCAACGGTCCGGGTTCCATCGACGTCATCGAGATCGACGCCGCGTCTCACGGTGGTGTGGACGACGCCCGTGAGCTGCGCGAAAAGGCCTTCTTCGGCCCCGCGAGCAGCCGCTACAAGATCTACATCATCGACGAGGCCCACATGGTCACGTCGGCCGGCTTCAACGCGCTGCTGAAGGTCGTCGAGGAGCCGCCGGAGCATCTGAAGTTCATCTTCGCCACCACCGAGCCCGAGAAGGTCATCGGGACCATCCGGTCGCGGACCCACCACTACCCCTTCCGGCTCGTCCCGCCGGGCACCCTGCGCGAGTACCTCGGCGAGGTGTGCGGCCGCGAGAACATGGCCGTCGAGGAAGGCGTACTGCCGCTCGTCGTGCGCGCGGGCGCCGGCTCGGTGCGTGACTCCATGTCCGTCATGGACCAGCTCCTCGCCGGAGCGGGGGAGGAGGGTGTGACGTATGCCATGGCCACCTCTCTCCTCGGCTACACCGACGGCTCGCTCCTCGACTCCGTCGTGGAGGCCTTCGCGACCGGTGACGGCGCCGCCGCCTTCGAGGTCGTGGACCGGATCATCGAGGGCGGCAACGACCCCCGCCGCTTCGTCGCCGACCTGCTGGAGCGGCTGCGGGACCTGGTGATCCTGGCCGCCGTGCCGGACGCCACCGAGAAGGGCCTCTTCGACGCCCCCGCCGACGTCCTGGAGCGCATGCGGGCCCAGGCCGGCACCTTCGGCGCGGCCGAGCTCAGCCGCGCCGCCGACCTCGTCAACGAGGGGCTGACCGAGATGCGCGGCGCCACCTCGCCCCGTCTCCAACTCGAACTGATCTGTGCGCGCGTGCTCCTGCCGGCCGCGTACGGCGACGAGCGTTCGGTCATGGCCCGCCTCGACCGTCTGGAGCGGGGCGTGAACTTCTCCGGGGGCGGCGGGATGCCCGCGCTGGGGTACGCCCCCGGTCCCGAGGCACATGGCGCGCCGCCCGCTGCCGCCCCCGCTGCTGCTCCACAGGCCCCGCCGGTCGCCCCGGGCGGCGGTCCCGCCGCTGCCCGCGCAGCCGTACGCGCTTCGGGCCCGTCCGCCCCAGGCCCCGGCCCAGGCACCGGTCCCGGTCCCGGCCCGGCTCCGGCAGGACAGCAGGGCCCACCCATGCAGCAGGCCCCGACTCAACCTCAAGCCCCGGTTCAACCACAGGCCCCGGCTCAGCCCCAAGCCCCAGCCACCCCGCCGTCGCCCGCGCCGGCCGAACCCCCTCAGACACCACCGGCCGCCCCTACCCCTGCCCCTGCCTCCGCCCCCGGCGCTTGGCCCACCGCCGCCCCCGCAGGCGGTGGACGTCGCCCCGGCGGCTGGCCCACGGCAGCCCCGGCAGGCGGCGGCGCCCAGTCGACCCCGCCCCCGGCCGGGCCGGGCAGCACCCCAGCGCCCACCCCACCGTCGGCGGCCCCCGCACCCGCCCCGGCCGCGGGCGCGGCACCCACCTACGCCCCGCCGAGCGGCGGCCTCGACCCCCGCATGCTCTGGCCGAACATCCTGGAGGCGGTCAAGAACCGCCGCCGCTTCACCTGGATCCTGCTCAGCCAGAACGCCCAGGTGACAGGCTTCGACGGCACCACCCTCCAGCTCGGCTTCGTCAACGCCGGAGCGCGCGACAACTTCGCGAGCAGCGGCAGCGAGGACGTGCTGAAGCAGGCGCTGGCCGAGCAGTTCAACGTCCAGTGGAAGATCGAGGCGATCATCGACCCGTCGGGCGGCGGCTCGGCTCCCCCACCGACCGGCGGCGCCGGTGGCTACGGCGGTGGCGGCAACAGCGGCGGGTACGGCGGCGGACACGGCGCCGGTACGAGCGCCCCGCGCCCGCCCGCTCCCCAGCCGACGCCCTCGACCCCCACCCCGCCTCCGTCAGCCCCCTCGGCGTCCTCCGCCGCTCCGGCCCCGGCTCCTCAGCAGCCCAGACCGTCCGCTCCCGAGCCGCCGCCCCCGGTCGCCCCCGAGGACGACATCCCCGAGGACGACGACCCGGACCTCAACGAGTCGGCGCTCTCCGGCCACGACCTGATCGTGCGGGAGCTCGGGGCGACGGTGGTGGAGGAGTTCATGAACGAGTGACTGGCACAGCCACCGGCACAAACACCGGCACAACCGCACCTGAGCCGTACTTCGGCCCGTCCGGCGTTTGAGGGGCGAGAGGGGCGAGGCCCGTTCAGGGCCGCAGCGGCGGTCCGGGCAAGGCCCGTTCAGGCCCGCAGCGGGAGCCGGGCGCGGCAGCCCCCGATGAACGGCAACGACGATCGCCGGGGCGGCCTTTGGAGGAACGTCCAGCCCGGCCAGGACGGCCCCTTCAGATGCCCGCACAAGAACCCCGTTAGGCTGACCCCCGTGAAGGTCCTCGTCATCGGTAGCGGCGCCCGCGAACACGCCCTGTGCCGCTCCCTGTCCCTCGACCCCGACGTCACCGCGCTGCACTGCGCCCCCGGCAACGCCGGTATCGCCGAGGTCGCCGAGCTGCACCAGGTCGACGCCCTGGACGGCGCGGCCGTAACCGCGCTCGCCGAACGGCTCGGCGCCGACCTCGTGGTCGTAGGCCCGGAGGCACCCCTGGTCGCCGGGGTCGCCGACGCCGTGCGCGAGGCGGGCATCCCGGTCTTCGGCCCCTCCGGGGAAGCCGCGCAGATCGAGGGCTCCAAGGCGTTCGCGAAGGACGTGATGGCGGGAGCCGGCGTCCCGACGGCCCGCTCCTACGTCTGCACCACGCCCGCCGAGATCGACGAGGCCCTCGACGCCTTCGGCGCCCCGTACGTGGTCAAGGACGACGGGCTCGCCGCCGGCAAGGGCGTCGTCGTCACCGCCGACATCGACGTGGCCAGGGAACACGCCACCTCCTGCGAGCGCGTCGTCATCGAGGAGTACCTCGACGGCCCCGAGGTCTCCCTCTTCGCCATCACCGACGGCGAGACGGTGCTCCCGCTCCAGCCCGCCCAGGACTTCAAGCGGGCGCTCGACGGCGACGAGGGCCCCAACACCGGTGGCATGGGCGCGTACTCGCCGCTCCCGTGGGCCGACCCGAAGCTCGTCGGGGAGGTCCTGGAGACGGTCCTCCAGCCGACCGTCGACGAGATGCGCCGCCGCGGCACCCCGTTCTCCGGGCTGCTCTACGCCGGTCTCGCGATCACCTCGCGGGGGGTACGGGTCATCGAGTTCAACGCCCGCTTCGGCGACCCCGAGACGCAGGTCGTCCTGGCCCGGCTGAAGACCCCGCTGGCCGGTGTCCTGCTGGCCGCGGCCAAGGGTGACCTGGCCGACCTGGAGCCGCTGCGCTGGAGCGAGGACGCCGCGGTCACCGTCGTCGTCGCCTCGCACAACTACCCCGGCACCCCGCGCACCGGCGACCCGATCACCGGCCTCGACGAGGTGGCCGCCGAGGACGCCCCGCACGCCTACGTCCTGCACGCCGGCACCAAGCAGGACGGTGACGCGATCGTCAGCGCCGGCGGCCGCGTCCTGTCGGTGACGGCCACGGGCAAGGACCTCACCAAGGCCCGCGACCGCGCGTACAAGGCGGTAGCCCGCATCAAGCTCGACGGCTCCCAGCACCGCACGGACATCGCGGCGAAGGCGGCGGGCGAATAAACCCGCACTCCCGGTAAACCGGACAGGCCCCGATCCCGTCTCAGGAATCGGGGCCTGACCCTTTTCGAAGCCCGAAGCCCGAAGCCCGAAGCCCGAAGCCCGAAGCCCGAAGCCCGAAGCCCGAAGCCCGAAGCCTCAAGCACGGAGCGCCTCGGTCCGGAAGACCGGCGACTGGACTTTGGTCAGGATCAGGGGCCTGATCCTCGCTTTCCGTCATCCACCTCTCCCCAAAGCCATTCCATCGAGTGACCGATGCCCCATCCGGCTGACGTGGGTCGACGCCCCAACTAGGGTGCGGCGCAAGCGTTCCGGCACTTGGCCCACCGGCATTGCGATGTCAGTGGTGGGTGCCACAGTGGGGGAGTGAGCAAAGCCAGGACAGTACGGACAGCCAGGGCACCGCGGAGGGGGTGAGGTCCGGCGTGACCGGTATGGGTGTGGAGGCGGGTGCGCAGGCCGCGCGCGCCAGGGCCCTCGCGGTGCTGCGCATCCGCAGCCGCGCGCTGGCCGTCGCCCTGCTGCCCGCGGCGTTCGCCGTGGTGCTGCTCGCCGGCCCGTCGACCGGCCACCTCGTCGGCCCCGGCTGGCACACCGCCCGCTGGGTGCTCACCCCGTTCGCCGTCCTCGTCCTCCTCGCCGCAGCGGTCGTCGCACTGGTCGTCGCCCGCGCCCAACCCGCCGTCACCCCCACGGTCCCGATCGCCGAGGAACAGGCCCCGGACCTCTACCGGCTGGTGCGCGACCTCGCCGACCGCCTCGACGTCCCCGCCCCGT
This sequence comes from Streptomyces coerulescens, assembly GCF_042657965.1. NCBI lineage: Bacteria > Bacillati > Actinomycetota > Actinomycetes > Kitasatosporales > Streptomycetaceae > Streptomyces > Streptomyces coerulescens. The sequence continues at coordinate 68,459 of NZ_JBHSKM010000004.1, read as the reverse complement.
CCGCCATAGCGCTCACCCCGGACTGCGACAGCTGGCTGGAGGACCGCACCCACCCGGCGCACGGCCCGCCCCCGGCAGAGCACCGTGCGGACGACGGGCTCAACGGCCTGCACGGCGGAAGCGCGCACGGCCCCCATCGCCGTACGCCCGCCGCCCCCGTCCTCGTCATCGGCTCCCCGTTCCTGTGGTGGATGCGCGTGGGTGAACTGCGCGCGGTGCTCGCCCCGGTCGTCGCCGGTACGGGACCCTCGGCGCACCCGGACATAGCGCAGGCCCGGCGCTTCGTCCGGGGTCTGGACGCCGCCGTGGCCGTGGCCTCGACGCGCGGGCGCTGCCCGGGCACGCGGGCGGTGTGCGCGGGGATCGGCTGGATCGCACGGCTGCTGCTGCGCAGTTGCCGGGAGCATGCCGCCGAGATGGAGCGGGGTGTGGCCGCGGCGGCCGCCGAGCGTGCACAAGCTGTGGATTACGGACTGCGGATCGTCGCCCAGGAACAGGTCGGGCTGGCGTACGCGGGCTGGGACCGGCTGCTCACCCGGGTCGCGCTGCCCGCCTGGCGGATGGGCCGCTGGCCCTCCCGGCTGGACGCGGGCGTCGTCTCCGCGCTGACCGAACTGTCCCGCCGGGACCGGCTGGCCGAGGGTTTCGCCTCCCGGCTGGGCGAGCGCCCCGCCTGTGACCTGCTCGAAGAGCCCGGCCTGATCGACGAGGCCGCCTCGCTCCTGGCCGCCCGCCTCTTCCACGGCGGCCCCGCCGAACCGGGCCCGGACTGGTCCCCGGTCGACTGGCAGGCGTATCCGGAGGAGGTCGTCGACCGCAAGTGGCGCACCGACGCGGCGCGCCTCCACCGCGTCCTCGACGCCCTGGGCGTCCGCCGCACCACCCACGACACGTCCCCGGAGGCCGAAGGCCCGACCCTGGCCCGCATCCTGGACCACCTGTCGACACCCCCGGACGGCACGGCCACCCGGCCCGCCGACGAGCAAGCGTTCGCCCCACCCACCACGAACGGCATCCACCCCACACGGCTCCCCAACGCGCCCGAGACCGCCGAGAACACCGAGGCCGCCGGGAGCAACGAGAACACCACGGCCGCCGAGAACACCGAGGCTGCCGGGAGCACCAGGGCCGCCGAGAGCGCCGAGGCCCCCCACGCGCGGAAGCTCCCCGACGCCCCCAACACGCCCGAGGCACCCGAGACCTCAGAGGCACACGCGACCTCAGAGGCACACGCGACCTCAGAGGCACACGCGACCTCAGAGGCACACGCGACCTCAGAGACACACGCGACCTCAGAGACACACGCGACCCCAGAGACACACGCGACCCCAGAAGCACACACGACCCCGGAGGCACCCGAGACCCCAGAGGCTCCCGGCGACGTCGATCAGGAAACCGAGCGCAGTTCCGCCCTCGCCGCCGGCCTGACCGCGGAGATAGCCCGAGAGGAGGCCGCGACCCCCGCGGAGCCCTCGACGCCCCCCGCGCCCGGCACCACCCTCCTGGACATAGGCGCGCTCCCCCTGTTCCCGCTCCAGCCGCCGCGCACCTCACGCGAGTTGCTCACCGACCATGTGACGGCGATGGTCTGCTGTGCCGCGATGGACACCGCGGGCGCGACCCCCGGCCTGGACTGGCTGGACGGCCCCACTCTCCTGATCAACGGCGCACGGGCCGCCGATCTGACCCCCCGCGTCCTCAGCCTCATCGAGGAGGGCGACCCGGGACCTCTGCGCGCCTGGCTCGTGGAGTCGGGGATACGCCCCGAGAAGCCGGTGCGCCTGGTCTGACGGGCCGCACCCGCCCAGGCCTGACGGGCCGTACAAGCCCAGGCCAGACGGCTGTGGACGCCGTACGCGGCCGGAGCCCCCGGTTCCACTTTCGGCCAATTCGCAACGAATAGTGACAGGATGCGTGCGCAATGTGATGTGCTGGGACCGATAGCGCATATGGCAAGGGCTTACGACATACGACAGCTGTCACGAAAGCTCACGCCATAGGACCGAAACCCCAAGCACGCGCACCACGCCAAGCACGCGCACCACGCCAGACACGCGCACCACGCCCGACACACGCAGGGCACGCACGCCACCACACACCACCACGCACACACCACACACCACGCCGGACGCACCACCACGGGGGAACGAGGGAGGGGTACGCCATGGGGTCGGAGCAGATCCGCCGCTGGGAGTCGGGAGCACTCGCACACGCCGTGACGGACCCCTTCGGCCAGGGCCCCGTCCCGTGGCTGCGCGGAAACGTCACGTACTTCGACGACACCGGCCAGGTCGTCCCCTGGTACGTAGACGGCCAGGCGCACCCCCCGACGTCGGGCGCCCCCAGGGTCCCGGCCCCCCGAAGCGCCGGCCCGCGCTCCGCGGACGACGTCCACCGGCAGATCAAGGGCTTCATCTCCACCGGCGCGGTCGCCCCCGGCGAGGCGGTCGACTTCCACATCACCGTGGACCCGCCCCAGGAGTTCGCCGTCGACATCTACCGCATCGGCCACTACGGCGGCGACGGCGCGGCCAAGATCACCACCAGCCCCCGACTGTCCGGCATCGTCCAGCCCGCGCCGCTCACCGCCGACCGCACGGTCTCCTGTCACCACTGGTGGCTGTCCTGGCGGCTCCAGATCCCCTCGTACTGGAGCATCGGCGCGTATGTCGCCGTCCTGACCACCGTCGACGGCTACCGCTCCCACATCCCCTTCACCGTCCGCGACAACCACCCCGCGGATCTGCTCCTGCTGCTGCCCGACGTGACATGGCAGGCCTACAACCTCTACCCCGAGGACGGCCGCACCGGCGCCAGCCTCTACCACGCCTGGGACGAGGAGGGCCGGCTGCTCGGCGAGGCCGACGCCGCCACCACCGTCTCCTTCGACCGCCCGTACGCCGGCGCGGGCCTGCCCATGCACGTGGGCCACGCCTACGACTTCATCCGCTGGGCCGAGCGCTACGGCTACGACATCGCCTACGCCGACGCCCGCGACCTGCACGGCGGCCACATCGACCCCACCCGCTACCGCGGCCTGGTCTTCCCCGGCCACGACGAGTACTGGTCGACCAACATGCGCCGCACGGTGGAGCTCGCCCGCGAGAACGGCACCTCTCTCGTCTTCCTCTCCGCCAACTCCATGTACTGGCAGGTCGAGTTGGCCCCCTCCCCGTCAGGTGTGCCGGACCGCCTGCTCACCTGCCGCAAGCGCAAGGGCCCCGGCCGCCCGGTCCTGTGGCGGGAGATCGACCGCCCCGAGCAGGAGGTGATCGGCATCCAGTACGCGGGCCAGGTCCCCGAGCCGCAGCCCCTGATCGTCCGCAACGCCGACCACTGGCTGTGGGAGGCGACCGGCGCCCATGAGGGCGACGGGATCGAGGGCCTGGTCGCGGGCGAGGCCGACCGCTACTTCCCGCGCGCCCCGCTGCCCGAGCACGAGGAGCGCATCCTGCTCGCCCACTCCCCCTACCCCGACCGCGAAGGCGCCCTGCGTCACCAGGAGACGTCCCTGTACCGCGCCCCCTCCGGCGCCCTGGTCTTCGCCTCCGGAACCTTCGCCTGGTCCCCGGCGCTGGACCGCCCGGGCCATGTCGACGCCCGTGTCCAGCGCGCCACGGCCAACCTCCTGGACCGCATCTGCAAACGTGACTGAGCTCAACCAGGGCAACCCCAGCGAAACCCCGAGCAGAACCCCAGCGCACCCCCAGCGCACGCCCAGCACACCCCCAGTCCAAGGTCAGAGCCCTCATACGGGACAATCGACCCGTTGGACAGAACCACGGGGAGGAACCGTGTCCGGATTCGTAGAAAAGCCCGAGCCGATCGAGGTTCCGGGCCTGGTGCACCTGCACACCGGCAAGGTGCGGGACCTGTACCAGAACGAGGCCGGCGACCTCGTGATGGTCGCCAGCGACCGCATGTCCGCCTACGACTGGGTGCTGCCGACCGAGATCCCCGAGAAGGGCCGCGTCCTCACCCAGCTCTCGCTGTGGTGGTTCGACCAGCTCGCCGACCTGGTCCCCAACCATGTGCTGAGCACCGACGTGCCGGCCGGCGCCCCCGCCGACTGGGCGGGCCGCACCCTGGTGTGCAAGTCGCTGAAGATGATCCCGGTGGAGGCCGTGGCCCGCGGCTACCTCACCGGCTCGGGCCTCACCGAGTACAACGACTCCCGCACCGTCTGTGGCCTCGCCCTCCCGGAGGGCCTGGTCGACGGCAGCGAGCTGCCCGCCCCGATCTTCACCCCGGCCACCAAGGCCGCGGTCGGCGAGCACGACGAGAACGTCTCCTACGAGGAGGTCGCCCGCCAGGTCGGCGCCGACACCGCGGCCCGGCTGCGCCAGGCGACCCTCGCCGTCTACTCCCGCGGCCGGGACATCGCCCGCGAGCGGGGCATCATCCTCGCCGACACCAAGTTCGAGTTCGGCTTCGAGGGGGAGACGCTGGTCCTCGCCGACGAGGTGCTCACCCCGGACTCCTCCCGCTTCTGGCCGGCCGACCAGTGGGAGCCGGGCCGGGCGCAGCCGTCGTACGACAAGCAGTTCGTCCGCGACTGGCTGACCTCACCGGCCTCGGGCTGGGACCGCAAGAGCGAGCAGCCCCCGCCGCCGCTGCCGCCGGAGGTCGTGGACGCGACCCGCGCGAAGTACGTGGAGGCGTACGAGCGCCTGACGGGCACGAGCTGGAGCTGAGCCCATGACAAAGGCCCCGGTCGATGACCGGGGCCTTTGATCTGGAGCGAACGACGAGGTTCGAACTCGCGACCTCAACCTTGGCAAGGTTGCGCTCTACCAACTGAGCTACGTTCGCATGCGCCGTGGCGCGGGACCCACTATACCCAACCTCGCTCCCGCGCGAGACGCACCGCCGCGTGCCGGTTCTCCGCGCCGAGTTTCGAGGCGGCGGACGACAGATAGTTCCGTACGGTCCCCTGAGACAGCGCGGCCCGCTCCGCGATCTCCGCGACAGGCGCCCCGTCGGCGGCGAGTTCCAGTACCTCCGCCTCCCGCGCGGTCAGCGGAGAGTCCCCGGCGGCGATGGCGTCGGCGGCCAACTCCGGGTCGACGTAACGGTTACCTGCGTGCACGGTGCGGATGATCTCGGCGAGCCGCTGCGCGCTGACGGTCTTCGGGACGAACCCGCGCACCCCCGCCGCGAGGGCCCGCTTCAGATGCCCGGGCCGCCCGTGACTGGTCACGATCAGCACCCGGCAGCCGGGAAGTTCGGCACGCAGGGATGTGGCGACCTTCACACCGTCCGCGCCCGGCATCTGAAGATCCAGTACGGCGACGTCGGGCCGGTGCGCGCGGGCCATCGCCAGCGCCTCGGGCCCGGTGGCCGCCTCGGCGACGATCACGAGGTCGTCCTCCAGGGAGAGCAGCGTGGCGAGCGCGCCCCGGATCAGATGCTCGTCGTCGGCCAGCAGCAGCCGCACCGACCCGGTCATACGGTGACCTCCCGCACACCCGCACCCGTCAACGGCACCTCGGCCACCAGCCGGAACACCCCGTCGCCGACCCGGCCGGCCTCCAGCGTGCCGTCCACCGCGGCCAGCCGCTCGCGCAGCCCGGCGAGGCCGGAGCCTCCACCCCCGTCGGAGGCTCCGGCAGCTCCGTCGTTCTCCACCTTCAGCACCACACGTCCCTCACGCACCCCTACATTCACCGCACACCGCTCGGCGTTCCCGTGCCGCAGTACATTCGTGGTCGCCTCCCGCACCACCCAGGCCAGCGCCGACTGCACCTCGACGGGCAGCCCGGCCGCCTCCCCGGTCACCTCGCACGCGATCCCGGCCGCCGTCAGCACGCCCTGCGCACCGACGAGTTCGACCTCCAGATCTGCCTCCCGGTACCCGCGTACGACGTCCCGCACCTCGCGCTGCGACTCCTGCGCGATCCGCTGCACCTCGATCATCTGCTCCACGGCCTCGGGCCGTCCGCGCCGCGCCAGCTGCACGGCGAGCTCGCTCTTGAGGGCGATGACCGCGAGGTTGCGCCCCATGACGTCGTGCAGATCCCGCCCGAACCGCAGCCGCTCCTCGGCGACGGCGAGCCGGGCGCGGGTCTCGCGGGCCTCGTCGAGTTCGTAGACGGACTTCAGCAGCCAGACGGAGAAGACGGCCGTGAAGGTGAGGAATCCGCAGCTGACCAGCACGAGCAGCGCGATGACCAGCGCGCCGAGAACGGGCATGCCGGTCAGGACCGCGACGATTCCCGCACCGCCGGCGAAGCCCGCCAGCATGGTGTACACATGCCTCCGGCTGTCCAGGCCGAGCGCGATGATGCCCACCCCGAAGACGAGCACGACGCCGATGACGCTGCCCGCCGCGGACTCGGCGTCCTCATCGCCCGGGCCGTACAGGGCGAAGGCGAGAGCCGCGACGGCGACCACCGCGGTGACGACGCCGAGCGTCCACATCGTCCGTACGGGCTGTTCCTGCCGCCCGCACACCCAGTTCACCGCCCGTGACACCGTCAGGGCGCAGCTCGCCGCGTGGATGCACACCAGGGGCAACAGCACGGCACCCGGCCCGCCCCCGATCTGGCCGATGACCGGGACCCCGGCCACGGCGACCTCCATCACCGCGAAGAAGTGGAACGAACCCCGCGTGTACGTCTCCACCTTCGCCGGGGTGCTCTTGCCCCGCCACCACGTTCCCGGCCCGCGCATCCGCTGCTCTTTCCTAGGTCAACGCCGAGGTTCCCAGCGGAACCGTCGCCGTACAGCAAACACGCCCGCGACCGTCCAGACCAGCGCGACCAGTACCGCGCCCAGCGTCTCGGACACCGGCAGCTCACCGGTCCAGCCGCCGCGCACCAGGGTGATCACCGGGGTCAGCGGCAGCAGTTCGCACACCGACGCCACCCGGTCGGGAAGGATCTCCAGGGGCACGAACATCCCGGAGAAGATCATGGAGAGGAACACGACCGGCAGTGTCGTGACCTGCGCACTTTCGACGCTGCGGGTGAAGGAGGAGGTCACCGCGGCGAGCGCCGCGCACAGCAGGAACCCCAACAGCAGTCCCAGCACGGCGAGATGGGGAGCGCGGGGCGCGCCCACGTCGAGCAGGACGGTGCAGCCGATCGCCAGCACCACGCTCTGTGCGAGGCCCGTGGCCACGGCCGGCAGCGCGGCCCCGGCGAGGATCTCGCTGTCCCGCAGCTCGCCGGTGCGCAGCCGCTTGAGGACGAGTTCCTCGCGGCGGGCGGTGTAGACGCTGACGAGCGTCGCGTACACCGCGTAGAGCAGCGAGAAGCCGATGGAGGCGGGCAGGATCACCGTGCCGAGGGTGAGGCCCACCTCCGCCAGGTCCATCTGCTTCGCCGCCTCGCGTGCGCTCAGGGGCAGAATCAGCGGCACGATCAGCGCCGCGAAGAGGGTGCCCCTGCTGCGTCCGAGCAGGGTCAGCTCGGCCCGGGCCAATGACGTCATGCGCCCCACCGGGGTCGTGATGGCCGTACTCATGCCGCGTACTCCTTCGTCCCGGCGGCCTCCGCCGCCTCCCGCGCGATGCCGAGGAACGCCTCCTCCAGCGACGCCGACCGCACATCCAGCCGCCGCAGCTCCACTCCGGCCTGCTCGGCCCACACCAGCAGCCGGGTCGCCGCCCACTGGAGCCGGTGGGTGCGCAGCCGTACGACCCGTCCCTCGACCTCGTGCCCGCTCACGCCCAGCTCGCCGAGCGGCGGCAGGTCCCCCAGGAAATAGCCGTCGGGCAGCTCGAAGGTGATCCGCGACGGCTGGGCCGCGGTCACCTCGGCGGGTGTACCGGCCGCCGCGATCCGCCCCTGGTGCAGGATCGCGAGCCGGTCGGCGAGGCCCTCGGCCTCCTCCAGGTAGTGCGTGGTCAGCAGCACGGTCGTGCCGTTGTCGCGCAGGGCCCGCACCAACTCCCAGGTGTCGCGGCGCCCTTCGGCGTCGAGCCCGGTCGTCGGCTCGTCGAGGAACAGGACTTCGGGATCCCCGAGCAGCGCCAGCGCCAGGTCCAGCCGCCGCCGCTCACCGCCGGAGAGCTGCTTGACCCGTACGCCGGTCTTCCCGGCCAGCCCGACGAGGTCCAGCACCTCCAGCGGCGACCGTGCCCCGCTCACGCACCCCGCCCACATCCGCGCGGTCTCGGCGACGGTCAGCTCGGACGGGAAGCCGCCCTCCTGCAACATCACTCCGGTACGCGGCCGTACGACGGCCCGCTCGGCGTAGGGGTCGTGCCCCAGCACCCGCACCTGCCCTCCGGCGGGCTCGGCGAGCCCCTCGAGCAGTTCGACGGTCGACGTCTTGCCGGCGCCATTGGTGCCGAGCAGCGCGAAGACCTCTCCGCGGTCCACGGAGAAGGTGATGCCGCGCACCGCCTCGAACCCGCCCCCGTAGACACGTCGTAGGTCGGTGACCTCAATCACGTGTTCGTGTTCGTTGATGTCCATGTCATCAGCGTCCCCGCCGCCGGAACCCGGCAGCAGTGCGCGCTGTCACCACTCGGCATGACAAATGTCAGGCGAACGGCCAGGGCACAGAAAAAGCCCCGGTTCATTGAACCGGGGCTTCTCTCAAGAGCGGACGACGAGGCTCGAACTCGCGACCTCAACCTTGGCAAGGTTGCGCTCTACCAACTGAGCTACGTCCGCATTGCTCCCGACCGGCTCTCACCGATCGGTGCGAGCACCAGCCTACCTGATCCACAGGATGGATCGGACCGGCGGTGCAGAGCGGGTGACAGGAATTGCACACTGCGCCTTCCCCCTGGAAGGGGGATGTTCTACTACTGAACTACACCCGCATGCTCGGCGAGCTGGACTTTTTCGGTCCCGCCCGGCGGCGTGCTCCAGACATTAGCTGATCAGCGGGGGGGTAGCGCAAGTCGGTTGTCGCACCGGCCCAAGTCGGCTGCCCTCAGAGCCCGCTGACGGAGCCTGAGGGCACGTGCCCCGGGTGCCTCACTGTGCGGAGGCGAACGCCTCGTAGACCTTCTTGGGAATGCGGCCGCGGGCCGGCACCTCCATCTTGTTGGCCTGTGCCCAGGCCCGGACGGCCGCCGGGTCCGGGGCGACCTCGGTCTGCTTGTACGCCTTGCCGGACTTCGACCGCTTGCGGCCGGCTTCCACGTAGGGCGCGAGCGCCTTACGCAGTTTCTTGGCATTGGCTTCATTCAGGTCGATCTCGTACGACTTGCCGTCGAGTCCGAAGGCGATCGTTTCCGCCGCTTCCGAGCCGTCGATGTCGTCAAAGAGAGTGACCACGACCTTCTGCGCCACGAATATCGGTCCCTTCAGGCGGCACCTCATACAGCTCAGCTGCTACGACGTGCCGAGTCTCGGCTTTTGCCAATTCATTTGTACAGTGCCCGGCAATGCAATGTGAAGCCCGACTAAATCTCTCCGCGTGTCCCAGCGCAATAGCTATCCGCGGCTGATCGGGGATCTTTCCCGTAACTTTTCGTGAACGTCCCCCTTCGATGCCGGATCGTGACGGCTGTCACGTAGCTTCCTACAACTCTACCCGCGTAGAAATTTTGTACGGGTAGTCTGAAGGAACCTGCTCAGCACCACACACCGGGAGTGCCAGTGGCACGCGTCGTAGTCGACGTCATGCTCAAGCCGGAGATCCTCGACCCCCAGGGCCAGGCGGTGCAGCGCGCACTGCCGCGACTGGGTTTCGAAGGCATCTCCGACGTACGTCAGGGAAAGCGATTCGAACTGGAAGTTGACGGGCCGGTCGACGAGGCCGCGCTCGCCCGCATCCATGATCTTGCGGAATCCTTCCTCGCCAACACCGTGATCGAGGACTTCACCGTCAAGGTTGAGGAAGTCGCGGAGGCCGCGAAGTGACCGCTCGTATTGGCGTCGTCACTTTCCCGGGGAGTCTCGATGACCGGGACACCCAGCGCGCGATCCGCCTCGCGGGCGCCGAACCGGTCGCCCTGTGGCACAAGGACAAGAACCTCCACCAGGTCGACGCGGTCGTCCTCCCCGGCGGTTTCTCCTACGGCGACTATCTGCGGGCCGGCGCCATCTCCCGCTTCTCGCCGGTGATGGAGACGGTCATCGAGCAGGCGAAGGCCGGACTTCCGGTCCTCGGTATCTGCAATGGCTTCCAGGTCCTCACCGAGGCCCACCTCCTCCCGGGCGGGATGCTCGGCAACGACCACCTCCACTTCATCTGCCGCGACCAGAAGCTGCGGGTGGAGAACGCGGAGACCGCCTGGACGAGCGACTACAACGCCGGCCAGGAGATCCACATCCCGCTGAAGAACATGGACGGCCGGTACGTCGCCGACCAGTACACGCTGGACAAGCTGGAGGCGGAGGGCCGCGTCGTCTTCCGCTATCTGGACTTCAACCCGAACGGCTCGCTCAACGACATCGCCGGCATCACCAACGAGGCCGGCAACGTCGTGGGCCTGATGCCGCACCCGGAGCACGCCGTGGAGCCGCTCGTCGGCAGCGGCCGCACCGACGGCCTCCCCTTCTTCACCTCGATCCTCAAGAAGCTGGTCAACGCATGAGCCGGACGCCTCTGGACACGGTCGAGCACGCGGCCGCGACCCCCGACGTCGAGCTGCCCTGGGCCGAACTCGGCCTGAAGAAGGACGAGTACGAGCGGGTCGTGGAGATCCTGGGCCGCCGCCCGACCGGCGCCGAGCTCGCCATGTACTCCGTCATGTGGTCCGAGCACTGCTCGTACAAGTCCTCGAAGGTGCACTTGCGCCAGTTCGGCGAGAAGGCGCCCGAGTCGGACGCCCTGCTCGTCGGCATCGGTGAGAACGCCGGTGTCGTGGACGTCGGCCAGGGCTACGCCGTCACCTTCAAGGTCGAGTCGCACAACCACCCGTCGTACGTCGAGCCCTACCAGGGCGCGGCCACCGGCGTCGGCGGCATCGTGCGCGACATCATCGCCATGGGCGCGCGCCCGGTCGCGGTCGTCGACCCGCTGCGCTTCGGCGCCGCCGACCACCCCGACACCAAGCGCGTCCTGCCGGGCGTCGTCGCCGGCATCGGCGGCTACGGCAACTGCCTGGGCCTGCCGAACATCGGTGGCGAGGTCGTCTTCGACGCCTGCTACCAGGGCAACCCGCTGGTCAACGCCGGTGCCATCGGTGTGATGCGGCACGAGGACATCCACCTCGCGAAGGCCTCCGGCGCCGGCAACAAGGTCATCCTCTACGGGGCCCGCACCGGCGGCGACGGCATCGGCGGCGCGTCGATCCTCGCCTCCGAGACCTTCGATGACGCCAAGCCGTCGAAGCGCCCGGCCGTCCAGGTCGGCGACCCCTTCCAGGAGAAGCTCCTCATCGAGTGCACCCTGGAGGCGTTCGCCGAGAAGCTGGTCGTCGGCATCCAGGACCTGGGCGCGGCGGGCCTGTCGTGCGCCACCTCCGAGCTGGCGTCGAACGGCTCCGGCGGTATGCGCGTGACCCTCGACGACGTCCCGCTCCGCGACTCGACACTCTCTCCCGAGGAAATCCTCATGAGCGAGTCGCAGGAACGGATGTGCGCGGTCGTCGAGCCGGAGAAGGTCGACCGGTTCCTGGAGATCTGCGAGAAGTGGGACGTCATCGCCACCGTCATCGGTGAGGTGACCGACGGCGACCGCCTGGAGATCTACTGGCACGGCGGCAAGATCGTCGACGTCGACCCGCGGACCGTGGCGCACGAGGGCCCGGTCTACGAGCGCCCCTACGCCCGCCCCTCCTGGCAGGACGAGCTCCAGGCCGACGATGCCGGCAAGCTGGCGCGGCCGGCCACCGGCGACGAGCTGAAGGACCAGGTCCTGAAGCTGGTCGGCTCGCCGAACCAGGCCGGCAAGAAGTGGATCACCTCGCAGTACGACCACTTCGTGCAGGGCAACACCGTCCTCGCCCAGCCCGAGGACTCCGGCATGATCCGCATCGACGAGGAGACCGGCCTCGGCGTCGCCATCGCGACGGACGGCAACGGCCGGTACGCCAAGCTGGACCCGTACACGGGCGCCCAGCTGGCCCTGGCGGAGGCGTACCGCAATGTCGCCACCACCGGCGCCAAGCCGCTCGCCGTCTCCGACTGCCTGAACTTCGGCTCGCCCGAGGACCCGGCCGTGATGTGGCAGTTCGCCGAGGCCGTGCGCGGCCTGGCGGACGCCTGTCTGCAGCTGGGCACCCCGGTGACCGGCGGCAATGTGTCGCTGTACAACCAGACGGGCGACGCGGCCATCCACCCGACCCCGGTCGTGGCCGTGCTGGGCGTCATCGACGACGTCGCCCGCCGCACGCCGGTCGCCTTCCAGGAGGACGGGCAGCTGCTCTACCTCCTCGGCGACACGCGTGAGGAGTTCAACGGCTCGGCCTGGTCGCAGGTCGTCCACGACCACCTGGGCGGGCTGCCGCCGAAGGTGGACCTGGAGCGCGAGCGGCTGCTCGCCGAGATCCTGATCTCCGCCTCCCGCGACGGCATGATCGACTCCGCGCACGACCTGTCCGACGGCGGTCTGATCCAGGCGGTCGTCGAGTCGGCGCTGCTCGGCGGCAAGGGTGCCCGTCTGGTCGTCCCGGACGGTCTGGACGCCTTCACCCTCCTGTTCTCCGAGTCGGCCGGCCGCGCCGTCGTGGCCGTCCCGCGCTCCGAGGAGGTCCGCTTCAACGACATGTGCGGTGCCCGGGGCCTGCCGGTCACCCGCATCGGCGTGGTGGACGGCGACGCGGTGGAGCTCCAGGGCGAGTTCACCCTGCCCCTCGCGCAGCTGCGCGAGACACACGAGGCGACGATCCCGGCGCTGCTCGCGTAAGCAGTCGTACGGCGTTCAAGCCCCCGTCCGGTCCACCGGGCGGGGGCTTCGGCATGTCGCCCCGCGCTGGTTGCACGTAATTACGTAGTTCCGTAATATCGAGGTGTGGAACTCGAACAACGCGTCGCCGACCTCGAACGTCGGCTGGCAGCGCTGGAGAACGCGCAGCGCACCGCCCCCCGCCTCGGCGAAGGCGACTTCTGGGCCCTGCAGGGGTTTAAGGAACAACTGGCCGAGCTGGGAGCGGCCGACGGAGGCGTGTTGTTCACCGGCGCCGTACGGCTGCCGACCGGGAAGCAGTACGAGTGGCAGCACGGGACGCTGACCGAGGGTCTGCTCGACGTCGACTGGACCGAGACCGCCGAGTCCTTCGCCGCCCTCGGGCACCCCGTCCGGATGCGGCTGCTGCGCGAGGTCCTCGGCGGTCGGTGCACCGCGGCCGAACTCGCCGAACTGGAGGAGATCGGCACGACCGGCCAGATCTACCACCACCTGCGCCAGCTGACCGGCGCGGGCTGGCTCCACACCACAGGCCGGGGCCGCTACGAGGTGCCGCCGGGGCGAGTCGTACCGCTCCTGGTGGCGCTGTCGGCGGCACGGCCGTAAGTCATCGACACTGGGGGAAACATGTCCGCACGCAAGCTCGCCATGATCGCCTTCCGGCTCCTGCTGATGTCCTTCTTCGCCGTGGTCACCGCGGACGCCTGGCTCGACTTCGGGTATCCGCACTGGTGGAACTTCCTGCCGCTGGTCCTGGCATTCGCCCTGGTCACCGCCGTCAACCGGACGGGCCGCACGCCCCAGGGACCGCCGAAGGACCGGGCGCCGATCGAGGTCCGACCGCCCGTCACCGGCCGCTGGTCGGCACTCAACAGCCCGGCCGACCGCACCCCGAGCCACGGCACGCACGCCTACGGTCAGACCTACGCCATCGACATCGTCGCCGAGCCCGAGCCAGGTACCCGCCCCGGGTTCAGCGCGCTGTGGCCGCTCGCCCGGCGGAACGCCGACTTCCCGGCCTTCGGCGCCCCTTTGCTCGCGGTGGCCGACGGCACGGTCGTACGGGCCGAGGACCGGCAACGCGATCATCTGAGCCGCACCTCGCTGTTCGGGCTGCTGTATCTGATGCTCGTCGAGGGGGCGGTGCGCGAGATGGCCGGCGTCCGGCGGATCGTCGGCAACCACCTCGTCCTCGACCTCGGTGACGGCACCCACGCGCTATACGCCCACCTCGGCCGAGGCTCGCTCACCGTCGCCGAGGGCGACCGGGTGCGCGCCGGCCAGGTGCTCGCCCGCTGCGGGAACTCGGGCAACTCCAGTGAGCCGCATGTGCACTTCCAGCTGATGGACGGCCCCGACCCGGACACGGCCCGCGGTATCCCCTTCACCTGGCGCGGCATCGGCGTCCCCCGCAACCGGGAGATCTTCGAGGCGCCCGCAGCGCAGTCGCAGCCCGCATAGGCTGCCGTCCATGCCCCCGGCCAAGAAGCGCGCCCGCACCTACGACCCCGCCAAGATCCGGACCGCGGTCATCGCCCAGTTCGGCCATGTACGGCGGGCCGTAGGCGCCCTCACCGACGATCAACTCGCCCTTCCCACCCGCCTGGAGGGCTGGACGGTACGGGACCTGGCCGCGCACGTGACCATGGCCGTGGAGACCGTCAGCCGTAACCTCGACCGCGACGAGCCGGCGAAAGCAGAGCTCACCCTCCTGGACTGGCCGTTCGCCACCGCGGCCCGCGCCGGCGACATCGCCGACGGCACCCGGGACCTCGCCGAGGCCAACCCCGACCTCGACGCCCTTTACGCCCGCACCGAGGAACGCCTCACCGCACACCTCGAGGCCGCCTCCGGCGAGCGCCTGCTCGCCGCGCGCACCGGCGTGATGACCCTCGCCGACTACCTGGTCACCCGCACCGTCGAACTCGTCGTCCACTCCGACGACCTGAACGCCGCCGTCCCCGGCCTCCGCATCCCCTACGACCGCCAGGCCCTCGCCGCCTGCACCCGGCTGCTCGCCGACGCGCTCGCCGTGAAGGCGCCCGGCGGTTCGACCGAGGTGCGGATCCCGCCGTACGCCGTGGTCCAGTGCGTCGAGGGTCCGAGGCACACCCGCGGCACCCCGCCGAACGTCGTCGAGACCGACCCGCTGACGTGGGTGCGGCTGGCGACCGGGCGGCTGGCGTGGCGGGACGCGGTCGCGGAGGCCAAGGTCAGCGCGAGCGGGGAGCGGGCCGACCTGGGCGGGCTGCTGCCACTGATGGGCTGACAGGCCGACAAGCGGAACCGGTCCCGTGTCCCTCCCGTCCCACCGGCATGGACACACTCGGCATGGACACAAAGCGACTGGCCGCCGTCGCCGCACTGACCCTCCTCCCGCTCGCCGCCGCCTGCGGCAGCGAGGACGCGGGCAGCGAATCGGTCGGTGCCGGGGCCGCGGCCTCCGTCACCGGCGTCCACTGGGCCGTCGACGGCGTCACCGTCGACGGGAAGAAGAGCGACGCCCCGGGCAGCGCCTGGCTGAGGATCGCCGACGGCGGCAAGGTCAAGGGCAACTTCGGCTGCAACAACTTCGGCGCCGACGCCGCCTTCGCCGACAGCCACGTCACCTTCGACCAGGTGCAGTCGACCGAGATGGCCTGTGACGGCGTCCCGCCGGACTTCGAGCAGAACCTCTCCCGCGTCCTCCTCGACGGCGACCTCAAGACCGAGGTCGACGGCGACAAGCTCACCCTCACCACCGCCGACGGCGACCGCGTCGCCCTCACCAAGCAGGAGGGCGCCTCCCTCTACGGCACGAAGTGGACCGTCACCGACCCCGACACCGGCGGCAAGGCCCACCTCACCTTCGACCGGACGACCGGAGAGGTCAGCGGCAGCCTCGGCTGCAACAAGGTGAAGGCCACCGCGACGGTCAGCGACGGCAGCATCACCCTCGGCACCGCGTCCACCACACGAATGATGTGCGACACCTCACTCATGAAGACGGAGAAGACGCTCCTCAAGCTCTTCGACGGCACGGTGAAGTACGGAATCGATCACCGCAACCTCACTCTGACCAGCGAAAACGGCGAGCGCGTGAACGCTGCCGCCGCAGAGTGATCATTTACAGGCGCGTATCCCCAATTCGGACCAGTGGTCGATCTCGCCTACACTCGGTGCCGTGCCACGTGGTGACGGTCGACTCAATCACGATCTGCTCCCCGGCGAGAAAGGCCCCCAGGACGCGTGTGGCGTCTTCGGTGTCTGGGCTCCGGGCGAAGAGGTCGCAAAGCTCACGTACTTCGGGCTCTACGCCCTCCAGCATCGGGGCCAGGAATCCGCGGGAATCGCGGTCAGCAACGGCTCCCAGATCCTCGTCTTCAAGGACATGGGCCTCGTTTCCCAGGTCTTCGACGAGACCTCGCTCGGTTCGCTCCAGGGTCATATCGCGGTGGGCCACGCCCGCTACTCGACGACCGGTGCCTCCGTGTGGGAGAACGCCCAGCCGACGTTCCGCGCCACCGGGCACGGTTCCATCGCGCTCGGCCACAACGGCAACCTGGTCAACACCGCCCAGCTCGCCGAGATGGTCGCCGACCTGCCCAAGCAGGAGGGCGGCCGCACCCCGCGCGTCGCGGCCACCAACGACACCGACCTGCTGACCGCGCTGCTCGCGGCCCAGGTCGACGAGGACGGCAAGCCGCTGACCATCGAGGAGGCCGCCCATCAGGTCCTCCCGCAGGTCAAGGGCGCCTTCTCCCTCGTCTTCATGGACGAGCACACCCTCTACGCCGCTCGCGACCCGCAGGGCATCCGCCCGCTGGTCCTCGGCCGCCTGGAGCGCGGCTGGGTCGTGGCCTCCGAGTCCGCCGCCCTCGACATCTGCGGCGCCAGCTTCGTCCGCGAGGTCGAGCCGGGCGAGTTCGTCGCCATCGACGAGAACGGCCTGCGCACCTCCCGATTCGCGGAAGCGAAGCCCAAGGGCTGTGTCTTCGAGTACGTGTACCTGGCCCGCCCGGACACCGACATCGCCGGCCGGAACGTATACCTCTCCCGGGTGGAGATGGGTCGCCGGCTGGCGAAGGAGGCCCCGGTCGAGGCCGACCTGGTCATAGCGACCCCGGAGTCCGGCACTCCGGCCGCGATCGGCTACGCGGAGGCGTCCGGGATCCCGTTCGGCGCCGGTCTGGTGAAGAACGCCTACGTCGGCCGTACGTTCATCCAGCCCTCGCAGACCATCCGCCAGCTGGGCATCAGGCTGAAGCTGAACCCGCTGAAGGAAGTCATCAAGGGCAAGCGCCTGGTCGTCGTCGACGACTCGATCGTGCGCGGCAACACGCAGCGCGCCCTGGTCCGTATGCTCCGCGAGGCCGGCGCGGCCGAGGTCCACATCCGGATCTCCTCGCCGCCCGTGAAGTGGCCCTGCTTCTTCGGCATCGACTTCGCCACCCGCGCCGAGCTGATCGCCAACGGCATGTCGATCGAGGAGATCGGCACCTCCCTCGGCGCCGACTCGCTGTCCTACATCTCCATCGACGGCATGATCGAGGCGACCACCATCGCCAAGCCGAACCTGTGCCGCGCCTGCTTCGACGGCGAGTACCCGATGGAGCTCCCGGACCCCGAGCTGCTCGGCAAGCAGCTCCTGGAGACCGAGCTGGCGGCCGGTCCGGCAGCCACGGCAGCGGCCGACGCGATCCGTCGCCCGTAAGCCCCGTAGAAACCAACCCGAAAGATCCCAGGCAATGTCTGAGACCAGTCCTGCCGGTGCTTCCTACGCGGCTGCCGGAGTCGACATCGAGGCGGGCGACCGCGCGGTCGAGCTGATGAAGGAGTGGGTGAAGAAGACCCAGCGCCCCGAGGTCCTCGGCGGCCTCGGCGGTTTCGCCGGCCTCTTCGACGCCTCCGCCCTCAAGCGCTACGAGCGTCCCCTCCTCGCCTCCGCCACAGACGGCGTCGGCACCAAGGTCGACGTCGCGCGCCAGATGGGCGTCTACGACACCATCGGCCATGACCTGGTCGCGATGGTCATGGACGACATCGTGGTGTGCGGCGCCGAGCCGCTGTTCATGACCGACTACATCTGTGTCGGCAAGGTCCACCCCGAGCGGGTCGCCGCCATCGTCAAGGGCATCGCCGAGGGCTGCGTGCTCGCCGGCTGCGCCCTGGTGGGCGGCGAGACGGCCGAGCACCCGGGCCTGCTCGGCGAGGACGACTTCGACGTCGCCGGCGCCGGCACGGGCGTTGTGGAGGCCGACCGGCTGCTGGGCCCGGATCGCATCCGTACGGGTGACGCCGTGATCGCCATGGCTGCATCCGGCCTTCACTCGAACGGGTACTCGCTGGTCCGTCACGTCCTGCTCAACCAGGCCGGACTCGCCCTGGACGCGCAGATCGACGACCTCGGCCGCACCCTCGGCGAGGAGCTGCTGGAGCCCACGAAGATCTACTCCCTGGACTGCCTGGCCCTCACCCGCACCACCGACGTGCACGCCTTCTCGCACATCACCGGTGGCGGTCTGGCCGCCAACCTGGCCCGGGTGATCCCGGACGCGCTGCACGCGACCGTCGACCGCTCCACCTGGACCCCGGCCCCGATCTTCGACCTCGTCGGCAAGACCGGCTCTGTCGAGCGTCTGGAGCTGGAGAAGACCCTGAACATGGGCGTGGGCATGATCGCGATCGTGCCGGAGGAGTCCGCGGACGCGGCCCTGGCGACACTGGCCGACCGCGGGGTCGACGCATGGGTCGCGGGCGAGATCACGGACCGCGGCGAGCACACCACCGGTGCCGCCCTGGTCGGCGACTACGCCTGAGAGCGGCGCGACAGCAGCGCAAAACCCGGTCCGGCGGGGTCACCGCTCAGGACCGGGTCAGGCACTGCTGGGTAGTCAAGCGCCGCGGCGTTGTTGCGACGTGGGACCGGACTCGTCGTCCTCGTCGTCCTCATCGTCGTCGTTGTAGAGATCCGCGTACTGGGCGTACGGGTCGTCTTCTTCGTCGTCCTCGAACGGCTCGCCGTTCGGCGGCTGGCTCGAAGTCGAAGCGCCCAGCTCGTTGGCCAGACGCGACAGGTCAGTCCCGCCGCTGTTGTACTTCAGCTGGCGGGCGACCTTCGTCTGCTTGGCCTTGGCCCGGCCGCGCCCCATGGCTCGACCCCCTCGGTGACGGGGCTCGACGGCCCCAGAGTCTTGACACGCGTTCATGATCTGGAACGGGCTCTCCTCGGAGAGACCGGTCCGTAGGGCTTCCACGGTACCTGAGCCCGCGCCCATACGGTACGTCGCCCGCAGCACGCGCGTGTGCCCAGGACCCTCGAGGTGCCCTGTCCTCGCTGGTCAACCGCGATTTTAACCACTTCTTGGCAGCCGACCCGCCGACGAACGTGAGAGTTCTCTCTAAGTGTGCGCCGACGGGTCCCTGCCCGTCCGGATCAGCGCGTCTTGCGCGCCGATGCCGCCTCGTGCATCCGCTGTTCGGCGATCCGGTCGGCTGCGGCAGCCGGCGGAATCCCATCCGTCTTCGCACGTGCGAATATGGCCAGCGTGGTGTCGTAGATCTTCGCGGCCTTCGCCTTGCACCGCTCGAAGTCGAAGCCGTGCAGTTCGTCGGCCACCTGGATGACACCGCCGGCGTTCACCACGTAGTCGGGCGCGTAGAGGATCCCGCGGTCGGCGATGTCCTTCTCCACACCCGGGTGGGCGAGCTGGTTGTTGGCGGCGCCGCACACCACCTTGGCGGTCAGCACCGGCACGGTGTCGTCGTTCAGGGCCCCGCCGAGCGCGCACGGGGCGTAGATGTCCAAGCCCTCGACGCGGATCAGGGTCGCGGTGTCGGCGACGGCGGTCACACCCTCCGGGTGCGCGGCGAGGATGCGGCCGACGGCCTCCTCGCGCACGTCCGTGATGAAGACCTCGGCGCCCTCGGCACGCAGGTGCTCCACCAGGTGGTGGCCGACCTTGCCGACGCCGGCGATGCCGACCTTGCGGCCGCGCAGCGACGGGTCGCCCCACAGGTGCTGGGCGGAGGCGCGCATGCCCTGGTAGACGCCGAAGGCGGTGAGCACGGAGGAGTCGCCCGCACCGCCGTTCTCGGGGGAGCGCCCGGTCGTCCAGCGGCACTCACGGGCCACGACGTCCATGTCGGCGACGTACGTACCGACGTCGCAGGCGGTGACGTAGCGGCCGCCGAGCGAGGCCACGAACCGGCCGTAGGCCAGCAGCAGCTCCTCGGACTTGATCTGCTCGGGGTCTCCGATGATCACGGCCTTGCCGCCGCCGTGGTCGAGACCGGCCATGGCGTTCTTGTAGGACATCCCGCGGGCGAGGTTCAGCGCGTCGGCGACGGCCTCTTCCTCGGTCGCGTACGGGTAGAAGCGCGTACCGCCGAGGGCGGGGCCCAGGGCGGTGGAATGGATGGCGATGACGGCCTTGAGGCCGCTGGCGCGGTCCTGGCAGAGCACGACTTGCTCATGACCCCCCTGGTCCGAGTGGAACAGGGTGTGCAGGACGCCGTGTGTTACGTCGGTCACTGTGGTGACTCCTGAGTACGGTGCGGCGGTTGGAGCGAGCTCCCGTACAGGTGGCGGGAGCTTGTTGAGCATGAGATTAGACCCGCGAGCGCCCGTCCAACCCGCAGTGCTCAGGATCACCTACTGGCGGAGTACGTCCGTGCGACGATTTGCATAGTTTTCCCGCGCATTTGTCAGCGGGTTTCGCAGGTTTCCCTGGCAGAGGGCGGGGGAGGGAGCAGGCGTGCCCAAGGTGTCCTCGGTGATCGTCCCGTACGCGACGTATCTGCGGGTCTATGAACCGCTGGCGGCCTTCCCGGAGCCGGAGCGCGGCCACTGGGCGCGTTACGCCCGCCGCCCCGACCGTCCCTCGTACCAGGACGAACTGCGCCGTTCCCTGGCGGACTTGCTGCCCACCCCGCCCGTCCCGGTGCCGGTGCACGAGAGCGGCGACGCCTTCGTGCTGGAGATCGACGGCGTGCTGTGCGTGTGCCCGTGGCGCACCCGGCTGCGCGGCTGGCAGGCGCTCGGGGAGCTGGGCGACGAGCTGCCGAGGCCCGTCCTGGACGCGGTGCTGCCCGAGTTCGTACGGCGGCAGGCGGCCCAGGACTACGAGCGCTGGCTGGCCCGCAACCCGGACGCCCGGCCATGGATCCGCACCTCGACCTGGCAGATCCCGCTGCACTGGTTCGTGCTGGTCTCGGACGAGGAGCGCCGGTTCGACAAGGGCTCGGGCGAGATTCCCCCCACGCTGCGCTACCGGACGCCGATGGTGCAGGCGCGCCGCCGGGTGGCGCGGGCCCTGCGGACGCTGAAGGACACGATCGACGAAGGACCGCTCATCGACGGCCTGGTGGACGTCGGGCGCTGGCTGGAGGAGTTCCATCCCCGCTCGCTGGTCGAGTTGGACTACGGCGGTCTGGTGCACACCCTCCCGGCCGGCGAGCTGGAGGACGACCACTCGGCGGCCGATGTGGCCGACGGCATCGAGGCGCTGCGGCAGGGCGACGGGGCGGGGGCCGGGGAGGCCTACGCACGGCTCGTGGAGCGATGGCGGTCGGTGCGGGACCGGCGCTCGGCCAACTGAGCCGCCGTCGGAGTGACCTGGAGCACAGCATGCGGTGTGATCTGACGCACTGTGTGAAGTAACGAACTGGCGTTTGACGGGACGCCCGTTTTGGGGTTTCGTGCTCGTTCTGAGGTCCTTGATGCCTCGTCAACAAGGGACGTAGGTCCCGATCCGGGCGCATGCATCAAGGGTGTGTCAACGGCCGCAAGCGTGACGGAATGCACGTACGCGGCTCTTGCGTCCCTAACCCCCCCTCGTGCCAAAATAGGACAAGGAGTCCGGGGAGGACTCCATCTCGACATTGCACGCTTTGGGGGGTCTTGAGACTCCTGCACGCCACTGTGACTGATCGTCACAGTGGCGTGACTGTCCGCTATGGCATGGTCCATCGGCATCCGTCGCTGATGACTACCTGGGAGGGCAATTCCATCGGTTTGGCCGACGCGGCTGGACAGATGGTGTAGTTGTAGTGCCGAGGACAAGCCGTTCGTCCTATAACCGACTCGACTCGCGTCCGCCATTTCGGGCAACGCGGGTCAAGGTGCAGAATTTAGAGGAAAGAACCGAGAAGGTTCGGTTCTCCCGAGGAGGCCGCTCATGACCGCTCGCACCCCTGATGCCGAGCCGCTGCTGACCCCGGCTGAGGTCGCCACGATGTTCCGCGTCGACCCCAAGACGGTCACGCGGTGGGCGAAGGCCGGGAAGCTTACTTCCATCCGTACGCTCGGCGGTCACCGCCGTTACCGCGAGGCTGAGGTCCGCGCTCTGCTCGCGGGTATCCCGCAGCAGCGCAGCGAGGCCTGAACAGCTGCATAGCCGGGCAAAACGGCGGTTCCCCCAACTCGCCGCAGCGCCCGGACCCTAGCTCCAAGCGACGCGGGTCCTGCCCCAACAGAGCCCACGCCCCAGCCAACAGAGCACTTCAGGCACGCAACAAGGGTGCGTCGTAGATCGCGCTGGACTCCGCCGAGTCCAGCGCGATCTTTTTTGTGCGCGGAGTGTGCGCCGGCCGGTGATCCTGTGAGTGGCCTTGTCGGAGTCTGGGGAGGGCTGTCGGATCTCCTGCGCGCTCACTCTGAGTGTTCGCCGTGTGTGAGCTGTGTGCGCGCCCGGAGCGAGGCGGGTGAGTGCCGGAGAAGGCCCGAAACCAGCGTGGATGCTGGTGCAATTGCACATATTAAATTGACCAGTTGTAGGAGGGGTGTAAGACCTACCCCCGAGGAAACTTATACGGTGACACCCGTCACATGCCACGGTGCTTGTTGCCTCTGGCCTATGTGCGCTAAAGGGAGACGCATGCTCCAGCGGCCAACGGCCGGACGGGAGTTGACGTGGCCCACGGTCATGCCGTGGACGGCGCCTCATCCTCGGTGACCTCGTACGGAACCGGCTGGTAGGCCCGCGTACCCGAGTCCATCGCGAGCCGCAGCAGCCGGTGGCAGATCGGGCAGTGCCGTGTGAGATGTCGATAGGAGGCAGCGGCCGACAGATGCGCGCGGAGCAGCGCCCGCGTCTCGTGCCTCGCCGTTGCCGCCATATGCCACCTCCAGGGGCCACGCGGGAAAGGGCCCTGATTTCTGGGTACCCAGTGAATGTGACGCCGTCAAGGTGGCATGCACCCAACCCGAGCTCTCGGTGGAGCGGCGGCAGGCGCGGCGTGGCATGCGGAAGGGCCCCGCATCCCTGGTCGGACGGACTTCGCTGGCGGCGGTCCTGACGGGATTTGCTGTACCCGATTGCGGCTGCGCCGCGGGCGCGGCCTCCGCCTTGGCAGGGTGGCGGGCGGTGGTGCGGCGGGATGCCGAAGGGCCCGCACCCTCTGTGGGATGCGGGCCCTTCTTCTTCACTGCGGTCCTGACGGGATTTGCTGTACCCGATTGCGGCTGCGCCGCGGGCGCGGCCTCCGCCTTGGCAGGGTGGCGGGCGGTGGAGCGGCGGGATGCCGAAGTGCCCGCACCCTCTGTGGGATGCGGGCCCTTCTCCTTCACTGCGGTCCTGACGGGATTTGCTGTACCCGATTGCGGCTGCGCCGCGGGCGCGGCCTCCGCCTTGGCAGGGTGGCGGGCGGTGGAGCGGCGGGATGCCGAAGGGCCCGCACCCTCTGTGGGATGCGGGCCCTTCTCCTTCACTGCGGTCCTGACGGGATTTGAACCCGCGGCCTCCACCTTGACAGGGTGGCGAGCACTCCAAACTGCTCCACAGGACCAGGTTTCGCTGCGCTATTCGTGCGTTGCGCTGCGAGAAGAGACTGTACAGGAGGGTGCGCCCGTTGGGCGAACTCACCCAGCGTGCACAGTCCGTCACGGAGCCAGCGCGTCGATCGTCTTCACGATCCGCTTGTCCGAGATCGGGTACGCGGTGCCAAGCGCGTGGGCGAAATAGCTGACTCGGAGCTCCTCCAGCATCCAGCGCACATCCAGCACCTGCTGCGGCACCGGACGCCCCTGCGGCATCTGCTCCAGCAGCCAGGCGTACTCGTCCCGCATCTCATGGACCTTCTCCATGCGCGTCGTGTCCCGCTGGACGTTCGTCGGCATCTGCTGCAGCCGACGGTCCACCGCGATCAGGTAGCGCATCAGATCGGGCAGCCGGCGCAGCCCCGCCTCCGTCACGAAACCGGGCTGCACAAGGCCGTCCAGCTGCCCCCGCACATCCGTGAGGTTCGCCAGCAGCGCGGGGCTGCGTACCGCCTTCAGACGACGCTCGGCGGCCTGCCACGCCGCCAGCACCTGCTGCACCTGGCCCACCGCACGGACCGTCGTGTCGACGATCTCGGCACGCACCTTCTCGTACAGCTTCCGGTACGACTCCTCGTCCCACGCCGGCCCCCCGAAGTCCCCGATCAACTTGTCCGCCGCCGCCAACGCGCAGTCGTCGAACAAGGCCTGGACCGACCCATGGGGATTCGCGGACAGGGCGAGCTTCTGGGCGTTCGTCAGGTGATCGCTCGCGTACTTCGCCGGACTGACCGGGATGTTGCGCACGATCAGCCGACGCGTGCCCTTCCACATCGCCTGCGCCTGCTCCGCCTCCGTGTCGAACAGACGCACCGACACCGTGTCACCGTCGTCCACCAGCGCCGGATACGCCTTCACCGGCTGACCCGCGCGACGGGTCTCGAACACACGGGTGAGCGAGCCGATGCTCCAGTCGGTCAGACCCTCGCGCTCCAGGGACTCCCCGCCCTCACGGGAGGCGGTGGCCGCCGCGGCCTGGGAGAGGGCCTTGCGCGCCTTCGGCTTCAGGCGGAGCTTCAGCGCCTCCAGGTCCTTGTCCTCCGCCAGCTTGCGGCGCCGCTCGTCGACGATGCGGAAGGTGACGCGCAAATGATCCGGGACCTTCGACAGATCGAAATCGTCGGCGGTGAAAGGCACACCCACCATGCGCTTCAGCTCACGCGCCATGGTCACCGTCAGCGGCTCCTGCAAGGGCACCGCGGAGTCCAGGAACCGCTTGGCGAAGTTCGGCGCCGGCACGTAGTTGCGGCGGATCGGCTTCGGCAGGGACCGGATCAGCTCCGTCACCAACTCCTCCCGCAGACCCGGGATCTGCCAGTCGAAGCCCTCGTCCGTGACCTGGTTGAGAACCTGCAGCGGGACGTGCACCGTCACACCGTCCGCGTCCGCACCCGGCTCGAACTGGTACGTCACCCGGAACTTGAGCTGCCCCTGCCGCCACGAGTCGGGATAGTCGGCCTTGGTGACCGCCTCCGCCGACTCCCGGATGAGCATCTCCCGCTCGAAATCCAGGAACTCCGGCTCCTCGTGCCGCTTGCGCTTCCACCACGAGTCGAAGTGGGCACCGGAGACGACATGCTCGGGCACCCGGGCATCGTAGAAGTCGAACAGCGTCTCGTCATCGACGACGATGTCCCGGCGCCGCGCCCGGTGCTCCAGCTCCTCGACCTCGCTCAGCAGCTTGCGATTGTCGGCGAAGAACTTGTGGTGCGTGCGCCAGTCCCCCTCGACCAGGGCGTTGCGGATGAACAGCTCGCGGCTGACCTCCTGGTCGATCCGGCCGTAGTTGACCTTGCGCTGGGCGACGATCGGGACGCCGTACAGCGTGACCTTCTCGTACGCCATCACCGCCGCCTGGTCCTTCTCCCAGTGCGGCTCGGAGTACGTCCGCTTCAGCAGATGCCCGGCCAGCGGCTCGACCCACTCGGGCTCGATCTTCGCGTTGACACGGGCCCACAGACGGGAGGTCTCCACCAGCTCCGCCGACATCACGAAACGCGGCGGTTTCTTGAACAGGGCCGAACCGGGGAAGACCGCGAACTTGGCGTTCCGGGCCCCGAGGTACTCGTTCTTCGCGCCGTCCTTCACGTCCTTCATCCCGACGTGGGAGAGAAGGCCCGCGAGAAGAGAGACATGCACGCGATCGGAGGGAGCGTCGTCCTCGTTCAGATGGATGCCCATCTGCTTGGCGACCGTACGCAACTGCGTATAGATGTCCTGCCATTCGCGAATGCGCAGGAAGTTCAGATACTCCTGCTTGCACATCCGCCGGAACGACGACGACCCCCGCTCGCGCTGCTGCTCCCGCACATAGCGCCACAGATTCAGATACGCGAGGAAGTCACTCGTCTCGTCCTTGAAACGTGCGTGCTGCTGGTCGGCCTGCGCCTGCTTGTCCGCCGGCCGCTCACGCGGGTCCTGGATGGACAGCGCCGCCGCTATGACCATGACCTCACGGACACAGCCGTTCCGGTCGGCCTCCAGCACCATACGGGCCAACCGCGGGTCCACCGGCAGCTGCGCCAGCTTGCGACCCGTCTGCGTGAGCCGCTTGCGTACGTCCTTCTCCGCCGGGTCGATCGCACCGAGCTCCTGCAGGAGCTGCACGCCGTCACGGATGTTGCGGTGGTCCGGCGGATCGATGAACGGGAACTTCTCGATGTCACCGAGCCCGGCCGCGGTCATCTGCAGGATGACGGAGGCGAGGTTCGTCCGGAGGATCTCCGCATCGGTGAACTCGGGGCGGGCGACGAAGTCGTCCTCGCTGTACAGCCGGATGCAGACACCGTCACTCGTACGCCCACAGCGGCCCTTGCGCTGATTGGCGCTGGCCTGGGAAACCGGCTCGATCGGGAGCCGCTGCACCTTCGTGCGATGGCTGTACCGGCTGATCCGGGCGAAACCGGGGTCGATGACGTACTTGATCCCGGGCACCGTGAGGGAGGTCTCGGCGACATTGGTGGCCAGAACGATCCTGCGACCCGTGTGCTGCTGGAAGACGCGATGCTGCTCGGCATGCGAGAGACGGGCGTACAGCGGAAGGATCTCCGTGAACCGGTACTGCTTCTTCGTCAGCGCATCAGCCGTGTCCCGGATCTCCCGCTCACCCGAGAGAAAGACGAGGATGTCGCCCTTCCCCTCCCCCATCAGCTCCTCGACCGCATCCGTGATCGCGGTGATCTGATCCCGGTCGGAGTCCTCCGAGTCCTCTTCGAGCAGAGGCCGATAACGCACCTCCACGGGATACGTCCGCCCGCTCACCTCGACGATCGGGGCATCGCCGAAGTGCCGCGAGAAGCGCTCGGGGTCGATCGTCGCCGAGGTGATGACGACCTTGAGGTCCGGCCGCTTCGGCAGCAGCTGCGCCAGATACCCGAGCAGGAAGTCGATATTGAGCGACCGCTCGTGCGCCTCGTCGATGATGATCGTGTCGTAGGCGCGCAGCTCGCGGTCGGTCTGGATCTCGGCGAGCAGGATGCCGTCGGTCATCAACTTGATGAAGGTGGCGTCCGGGTTCACCTGATCGGTGAACCGCACCTTCCAGCCCACGGCCTCACCGAGCGGCGTGTCCAGCTCCTCGGCCACCCGCTCGGCAACGGTACGAGCGGCGATACGCCGGGGCTGCGTATGCCCGATCATCCCCCGCACGCCGCGCCCGAGCTCCAGGCAGATCTTCGGGATCTGCGTCGTCTTGCCGGAACCGGTCTCACCGGCGACGATCACGACCTGGTGATCGCGGATGGCGGCCGCGATCTCGTCCTTCTTCTGGCTGACCGGCAACTGCTCCGGATACGTGACCGCCGGCAGACGGGTGCGCCGGGCGGCGATACGCTCCTCGCCCTTGGCGACCTCCGCCTCGATCTCCGCGAGCACAGCGGCCCGCGCCTCCGGCTTACGGATCTTGCGAGCACCTTCGAGCCGCCGACCGAGCCGGTGCGCATCGCGCAACGACAGCTCGTTCAGGCGGGGGGCCAGATGGCCGAGGGCGGGGGCGGGCTGCGTAGACATACGGACCCCAGGATCTCATCCCCCCGAAATCCATGGCGAACGCTTTTGCTCCGGCCCGCTCGAACCGACCGGGAACGGCCGCACACGAGAGAACCCCCGTCGATCACTCGACGGGGGTTCTGTCTGTGGCTGGGGCCGGGGTCGAACCGGCGACCTTCCGCTTTTCAGGCGGACGCTCGTACCAACTGAGCTACCCAGCCATCAAGGCCTTGTACAAAGCCTTGGCGGTCCTGACGGGATTTGAACCCGCGGCCTCCACCTTGACAGGGTGGCGAGCACTCCAAACTGCTCCACAGGACCTTGCGTTGCGTACGACAGTGTCGCACACCGTACTGCGTGCCCCCAACGGGATTCGAACCCGTGCTACCGCCTTGAAAGGGCGGCGTCCTAGGCCGCTAGACGATGAGGGCTATCGGCCCGCCTGGGCGCCTCTCAGCGCGTCGGGGACGTGAGAAGCATATGGGATGGCGGGAGGTATCGCCAAAACGGTTTACGGGGAGGGGCTGGGGGACGAGCCCGTCGGGCTCGGGGA
This sequence comes from Streptomyces coerulescens, assembly GCF_042657965.1. Classification (NCBI taxonomy): domain Bacteria; kingdom Bacillati; phylum Actinomycetota; class Actinomycetes; order Kitasatosporales; family Streptomycetaceae; genus Streptomyces; species Streptomyces coerulescens. Next base: position 40,365 of record NZ_JBHSKM010000004.1, on the reverse strand, counting down.
GTCCGTCGCGCCCGGCTGGTTCTCCTCCACCAGGTGGCGTCGTACTTCCGCGGTGGTCAGGCCCAGGCCGCCCAGTTCGATCTCGTCCCAGGCCTGGAGGCGGCGGGTCTGGCGGTCGAAGTAGAGGACCGAGGTCTGGATGGGGTCGGGATGCTTGCCCTCGACCGCGCGCAGGCCGCTGCCGCCGGTGGAGCCCTCCAGGCGCAGCCGGGTGCCGTACCGCATGACCTCCATTTCCTGGTGGTGGAGGTGGCCGGCCAGGGCCAGTGGGACCTCGCCGTCGGTCTGGCGGGCGGCGGCCGGTTCGTGGGCGACGGCGACGTCGACGGGGGTGCCGGCGGTCTGCTGGTCGCGCAGGGCGGTGGCGAGGCGGGCGCCCGCGAGTTCGTTGGCGGCGTCGCCGCCGGCGATCTGGGAGCGGTCGGGGGTGAACTGGGGGTCGCCGATGCCGGCGAAGCGCAGGCCGGCGATGGTGCGTGCTGTGCCGTCGTCGAGGACGTGGACGTTCTTGAGGTTTTCGAGGTAGCGCTGGGTGAGGTGGGAGTCGTGGTTGCCGCGGACCCAGACGTAGGGGGCGCCGAGGTCCTCGATGGGGTCGAGGAAGCCGTTCTCGGCGGCTGTGCCGTGGTCCATGGTGTCGCCGGAGTCGACGATCACGTTGACCTTGTACTGGTTCACCAGTGAGGCGATGATCTTCCAGCTCGCCGGGTTGAGGTGGATGTCGGAGACGTGCAGGACGCGGATGGTGGACGGGTCGGGTGCGTAGGCGGGGAGGGTGGAGGTGGCGTCGTAGAGCTTGGTCACGTTGGTGACCAGGCGGGCCAATTCCTTTTGGTAGACGTCGAATTCGGTGACGATGCTGCGTGCGTTGCCGACCAGGGACGGGGCGGAGGACAGGAGTCCGGAGAATTTCGGTTCCAGGACCGACTCCGGGTTCCAGGTGGCGTAGGCGGTGCCGCCGGAGGCGGCCAGGAGGGTGAGGGCCATGCCGCCCGCGGCGAGGGCGCGGCGGGGGCGGCGGTAGACGGCGAGGCCGAGGGCGGCGGCGCCGGTGACGACGGCGACGCAGCTGCGGATGGCGAGGTCGCGGGTGCCGTGGGCGACGTCCTGGGCGACTTCCTCCTGGAGGCCGGAGAGCCGTTCGGGGTGGTCGACGAGGGCTTGGGCGCGTTCGGGGTCGAGCTGGTCGACGTTGACGTCCAGTCGTACGGGTGCGATGTGGCTGTCGAGCTGGAGGGCGCCGAGGGGGGAGACGTTGATCTTTGTGCCGCCTGTGATGGACGGGCGTAGCGTCATTGTCGTGTTCATGGGGCCGACGGGGACGCGTACGTTGCCGACGATGAGCAGGCCGAGCCAGGCGCCCAGGAGGACGACGGTGACCAGGCCCAGGGCGCGTGTCCAGGGGTGGGGCTGGGTGACGAGTTCCAGGGTGGGCAGCGGGCGGCGGGTCGAGTGGCGGCGGGCGAGGGCGCGCGGGGCCCTGGGGACGTGGCCGAGGGCCTTCATGACTGCGGCGGGGACGCGGGCCATTGGTCCCGTATGCCCAAGTGCGCGGGTGGGTATGCGGGGCTGTTGGCGGCTCCTTCCGGGGTGGGTCGTACCCGACAATGGGCGTGTGCTGGAGATGACGCGCGAGGAGTTCGAGGAACTGGTCGCCGAGGCGCTGGACCGGATTCCGCCGGAGCTGACGCGGCTGATGGACAACGTCGCGGTGTTCGTCGAGGACGAACCGCCCGCGGACGATCCGGAGCTGCTCGGGTTGTACGAGGGGACGCCGCTGACCGATCGCGGGGAGTGGTATGCCGGGGTGCTGCCGGATCGGATCACGATCTATCGGGGGCCGACGCTGCGGATGTGTGGGTCGCGGGAGGAGGTCGTCGAGGAGACCGAGGTGACGGTGGTGCATGAGATCGCGCATCACTTCGGGATCGACGACGAGCGGTTGCACGCACTCGGTTACGGGTGAGCGCGGACGGGCCGTGGGGCCGTGTCGCGGGGCGCGTGTCCTCTTGTGGGCGGCGGGAGTTGGGCAGGTTGACTTCTTCGCCCGCCACTGGAGGTGGCCCCCGTGCGCCCTTTGTCCGTACCTGTCCGTCTGGCCGCCACGGTGGTGGCCGTCGCCGCTGCCGCCGGCTGTATGAGTGTCGGCGACGACGACGGCGGTGGGAGCGCGAAGCCGTCGCATTCCGCGGGGCAGCGTGGTGGTGAGGCGCCGGACGGGGGTTCGGCCGTGTCGGGGGGTGGGTCCGGGTATGGCGCGCACGGTGACGACGGCAAGCCGGACAAGGCGAAGGGCAAGGGGAAGGGCAGGAAGAAGGCCGGGGAGTCGGCGTCGCCCTCGGCTTCGCCGTCGGCGGAGGTGAGTGTGTCGGCTCCGGTGGGCGGGGGCAGGCCGCCGAAGCCGGGGCAGTCCGAGAAGCCGGGTCCGACGCGGACGGTCGAGCCGACGCCGACCCGTACGGTGGAACCGGAGCCGACGCCGACCCAGGAGCCGACGACGGTCACGCCGACGCCCACGCAGGCGGAGCCTTCGTCGTCGGCGCACGAGGAGACGGGGCCGCAGTTGGGGCAGCGGGAGCCGGCGCCGGCCGCGGGGGCGCCGGCGTGAGGTTCGGGGGCGGGCGGCGTGGTCGGGAGTGACGTTGCCTACACCGGCCTTGGTCGGTTTGCCTCGGGGGGCTGGGGGTGCGTATGGTGGTAGATCGTTTGATCCCATTTGCCCGGCGCCAACGCAGAGCGCGCCGTGTGGCGCGTACTCTCCCTTGCCGTGGCGGACCGCATTGAGGCGGTCGTAATGCGAATCACGGAGTTGACGGGCGCGTGCCGACGAGACTCCGGAAGGTTTCGCTTACGCATGTCCATTTCCAGTACTGATCACGTCGTCGTGCCCGAGAACGGCGAGAACAACGACGAGACGACCGCCCCCGAGATCACCTTCGCGGACCTCGGTCTGCCCGAGGGCGTCGTGCGCAAGCTCGCGCAGAACGGCGTGACGGTCCCCTTCCCGATCCAGGCCGCGACCATTCCGGACGCCCTGGCCGGCAAGGACATCCTGGGGCGCGGTCGCACGGGCTCCGGCAAGACGTTGTCGTTCGGTCTGCCGACGCTGGCCCGTCTGTCCGGCGGCCGTACGGAGAAGCACAAGCCGCGCGCCGTCATCCTCACCCCGACCCGTGAGCTCGCGATGCAGGTCGCGGACGCGCTCCAGCCCTACGGCGACCAGCTCGGCCTGAAGATGAAGGTCGTGTGCGGCGGTACGTCCATGGGGAACCAGATCTACGCCCTGGAGCGGGGTGTGGATGTGCTGGTGGCGACCCCGGGCCGGCTGCGCGACATCATCAACCGCGGTGCCTGCTCGCTCGAGGACGTCGAGGTCGCCGTGCTCGACGAGGCCGACCAGATGTCCGACCTGGGCTTCCTGCCCGAGGTCACCGAGCTGCTTGACCAGGTTCCGGCGGGCGGTCAGCGGATGCTGTTCTCGGCCACGATGGAGAACGAGATCTCCACGCTGGTCAAGCGCTACCTGGTCAACCCGGTCTCGCACGAGGTCGACGCCGCCCAGGGCGCGGTGACGACCATGTCGCACCACATCCTGATCGTGAAGCCCAAGGACAAGGCACCGGTCACTGCCGCGATCGCCTCCCGCAAGGGCCGCACCATCATCTTCGTGCGCACTCAGCTGGGCGCCGACCGTGTCGCCGAGCAGCTGCGCGACGCCGGTGCGAAGGCGGACGCGCTGCACGGCGGTATGACGCAGGGCGCCAGGACGCGGACCCTCGCGGACTTCAAGGACGGCTACGTCAACGTCCTCGTCGCGACCGACGTCGCCGCGCGCGGTATCCACGTCGACGGCATCGACCTCGTCCTGAACGTGGACCCGGCCGGCGACCACAAGGACTATCTGCACCGGGCGGGCCGTACGGCTCGTGCGGGCCGTACCGGCACGGTCGTCTCGCTGTCCCTCCCGCACCAGCGCCGGCAGATCTTCCGGCTGATGGAGGACGCGGGCGTCGACGCCTCGCGCCACATCATCCAGGGCGGTGCCGCGTTCGACCCGGAGGTCGCCGAGATCACCGGCGCTCGTTCGATGACCGAGGTGCAGGCCGAGTCGGCCGGTAACGCCGCTCAGCAGGCCGAGCGCGAGGTCGCCCAGCTCACCAAGCAGCTGGAGCGGGCGCAGCGGCGTGCCGTGGAGCTGCGTGAGGAGTCCGACCGTCTTGTCGCCCGTGTGGCGCGCGAGCGGGGCGAGGACCCGGAGGCCGCGGTGGCCGAGGCGCAGGCCGCGGCGGTCGAGGCCGCCGAGGTGGCCGTGCCCGAGCAGCCGGTGGCGCAGGACGTCGACCGGGCCGAGGCTCCGGCGCCGTACGAGCGTCGTGAGCGTCGGGACAACGACCGTGGTGGCTTCCGTCGTGATGACCGTCGCGATGACCGGGGTGGGCGTTCGTTCGACCGTGACCGTGGTGGGTTCAACCGTGACCGTGGTGGCGAGCGCGGGTTCGAGCGTCGCGACAACGACCGTGGTGGCTTCCGTCGTGACGACCGCCGTGACGACCGTGGCGGCCGTTCGTTCGACCGTGACCGTGGTGGGCGTTCCTTCGAGCGTCGCGACAACGACCGTGGCGGCTTCCGCCGTGACGACCGTCCGGCCGGCCGTTCCTTCGAGCGTCGTGACGAGCGTGGCGGTCACCGGGGCAGCGACCGTCCCTTCAACCGCGACCGTCGTGACGACCGTCCGGGCTTCCGGTCCGGTGGCCACGACCGCCCGTACGGCCGTCGTGACGACCACCGCGGCACCGGCGGCTCGTCCTTCGGGCGCCGCGACGACAAGCCGCGCTGGAAGCGCAACGGCTGACGTCCGCCGGTAAGGCACCGAGCGCCGGGCCCCCATCTCTTCGAGTGGGGGCCCGGCGCTTTCTCGTGTGCAGGTCCGGTTGGAAACGCTCTCCTGACAGCTGTGAAGGAGCTGTAAGATCAGCCGACTTATGAGGGGGATGCGACGGCCTGGGGGCCGGGGGCATCTGAGAACAGTGCGCCGCTCCCTCTCCCGTGTTCAGGGGAGGACCGCCTTGGCCCGCCATGTCTTCGTACGTCGTTGGAGAGCGAGACGCGCGGCCGTCGCCGTGGCCGCGTCCGCCGCGCTCGCGGGTGGGCTGAGCCCCCTGCTGCCGGTCGCGTCGGCGGCGGAGGTGCCCCAGGAGACGGTCGTACCGTCGACCTTGCGGACCACCAATCTGGGGGCGGCGCTCCACTTCGCCGACACCACGACCGGTGCGAACGGGGCCGGCGCCGAGGGTGTCTTCCACCGGCTGGAGGGCAGCTCCCGGCTGCTGTGGACGCAGTACGCCGATGGCAGGACCTTCGAGGCACCGATACCGACCGGCTCGGCGAGTATGTCGGGCACGGGCACCGATGTCCTCGCCTACCGTACTTCGGACGGCCGGATCGACTTCTGGAACGCGGCGGACGGCAGCACTCGCACCTTCCAGCTGCCCACGGGCCACACCGTGCTGACCATCTACGGCAGCACGGTCGTCACCGCCGCCAACGTCACGAACGCCGACGGCACGGTCACGCGGGTCGTCCACCTCCTGGACGTACGCGAGGACGGCGCCGTCGCCGACACGCAGGTCGGCGGGGCGCCGACGGGCATGACGCTGGGGCAGCCGCGTGGCGCCGATGCCAAGGGCCTGATCTTCAACGCGACGCTCGACGGCACAGCCCGCCTGGTCGCCGTCGACCGCGCCACGGGCCGCGTGCAGAACTGGACCCAGCCGCTGCCCTCCCTGGCCTATGGCTACGTCAAGCTCTCGCCGGACCATGTCGCCGTCTACAGCAGGGCGTTGAACACCAAGGTGCTGGTGGTGCCCCGCGCCGACCTTTCGGCCGCCCCGGTGGAGGTGGGTCTCGCCGGAAGCCCCAGCGCCAACTACGTCGACGACCTGGCCGTCGTCGGCGACTGGCTCGTACACCAGCCGACCGGCAGCGTCCAGATCACGGCCAAGCCGATCGCGGGCGGTGCAGAGGTGACCCTGCTCACCTCGTCGCGCAGTGAGGTCACGGCCGTGTCGGACGGTGCCGCCGTCGCCATCGGCCGTACCGCCGCCGCCGACGACTGGGGCATCCAGCGCATCCACGCCGACGAGTCCGGCAAGCCGGTCGTCACGCAGGTCAAGGCGCTCCCCAGGCCGCCGGCGCCGATCCAGGGCATCTCCCTGGAGCAGGGCCGTCTGGTCGTCACCGACACCGGCGGCAGCACGCAGCGCAACGACTATCTGCGGACCGTCGCCGCCACCGGCGCCCCCACCTTCGGCGAGCGCTCCGAGTTCACGCCGACCTCCGCCGGGGTGATCGCCCCCTGCCCGGCGACCGACGTGGCCTGCTCCCAGATCTTCGGTACGGCCGACGGGCGGATCGCCTGGATGGAATACGGCTCTGAGACCGACCTGCTGCGCGTCAACGGCCCTACCGGTGCCGGCCTGTGGCAGCGGAGTGTGCCCATCGACGGCCGCATCCTCGATGTGTCGGGGCGGTACGTCCTCTACGCGACGCCCAGCAACAGGTACGTCTACAAGATCGGTGACCAGGCGGAGCCGTACGCCACGCGGGGCCCCGCGGCCCTGTCCGGCGACACCCTGTGGACGGCGGGCGCGAATCCCGGCACGGTCACCGCGTACAACCTGACGACGAAGAGGACCACCGAGACGGTGGCGCTCGACTCGGGCTGCGCACCGACCGAACTCCAGGCGCTCGGGCGGTACTTGTACTGGACGTGCGGTGGTGACAAGGCCGGGGTCCACGACCGTACGGCGAAGAGGTCCGTGGCCGTGCCGACGGGTGAGGCCAAGCTCGGGGACGGGTTCGTCGTCACGCACGACCGGCAGGCGGGGAAGCTGACGCTCACCACGGTCGCCGACGGGAGGGCCGCGAGCCGGGTCATCGGCGATCTGCCCGACACCGGGGTCTTCTCGCAGCGGGACGTGCGCTGGACGGTCGACGAGGCCGGCGCGAACGCGGCCTACGTGGACGACCAGGAGAGGGTGCATCTCGTCCCGTCCGGGGTCGCGCAGCAGCCGCTCCGTCTGCTGGGTCCCGCGCAGAACACCGCGACCGTCATGGCCCGCACGAGCGACACCGTGCCGGACACCCTCACCACCGTGCTGCTTTCCAAGCCCTCCTCCGGCTGGGACCTGACCGTGCGCAACCGCGCGACCGGCAAGGTCTACACCGACGGTGTGGACGGAACGGCGGCGCGCGGCGAGTTGGCCGTCGGTTGGCACGGCGCCGACCCCACGAGGACCGGGGACGCCTTCGTGCCGAACGGCTCCTACGACTGGACCCTGACCGTCACCCCGGCTGACGGCGTCGGCGCCCCGCTCCAGGTGCGCGGCACCGTCCGGCTCGTGAGGGGCGATGCGGTCCGCCGGGACCACGTCGGCGCGGCGGGCCGGCCGGACGGCGTCGGCGACCTGCTCACCCTCAACTCCTCCGGCGCGCTGACCTTCCAGCAGGGCACCGGCACGGGCACCTTCTCCGGGAAGGTCTCGGGCAGCGGCTGGTCGACCAAGGCGGTCGCTGTGCCGTTCGGGGACCTGGACGGCGACCGGTGCAATGACGTGCTGGTGCGGATGAGCGACGGTTCGCTGCGCGGCTATCGGGTCAAGTGCGGTCTGGCGCCGACGACTTCGATGCCGTACACCAAGCTCGGTACCGGCTGGAACGCCTACGACGTGCTCACCTCGCCCGGTGATCTGACCCGCGACGGGCGGCCCGATCTGGTGGCGCGCAAGGCGTCGACGGGGGATGTGTACCTTTTCGCGGCGAAGAGCGACGGGACGCTCGCTGCGGGGAAGAAGATCCGTTCGGCGTGGACCGGTTACACGAAGATCGTGGGCGCCGGGGACCTGAACGGCGACGGTCACGGGGACGTTCTCGCCCGCGACAGGGCCGGGACGCTGTGGCGCTACAACGGCCTCGGCAACGGGCTGTTGAAGGACCGGGTGAAGGTCTTCGCGAACTGGGGCACGGGCTACAACGTCATCGTCGGTACCGGGGACATCACCGGGGACGGCAGGGCCGACCTCGTCTCGCGGGACGGCGGCGGCGCTGTGTGGCGCAACAGCGGTGACGGCAAGGGGTCGTTCGGATCCCGGGTGAAGATCGCGAGCGGGTGGCAGGGCTACAAGGGCATCTTTTAGCCATGTTGTGACGCATGTCACGTCCCCGGTGAGGGAATCGCTGGGGACATGACAGATGACGCCATAGCGAGTGGGCTGTCGGACGGAAAGCTCTCGGATGCGGGGCTCTCCGACGAAGAACGGCTGGCCCAGCTCGGCTACACGCAGGTTCTCGCCCGCCGCATGTCGGCGTTCTCCAACTACGCGGTCTCCTTCACCATCATCTCGGTCCTGTCGGGCTGCCTGACGCTGTATCTGTTCGGGATGAACACCGGCGGCCCGGCGGTGATCACCTGGGGCTGGGTGGCGGTCGGCCTGATGACGCTGTTCGTGGGGCTGTCGATGGCCGAGATCTGCTCGGCGTACCCGACCTCCGCCGGGCTGTACTTCTGGGCGCACCGGCTGGCCCCGCCGCGCACGGCCGCCGCGTGGGCGTGGTTCACGGGCTGGTTCAACGTGCTGGGCCAGGTGGCCGTCACCGCCGGCATCGACTTCGGGGCGGCGTCCTTCCTCGGCGCCTATCTGAATCTCCAGTTCGGCTTCGAGGTGACACCGGGCCGCACGATCCTGCTCTTCGCGGGGATCCTGGTGCTGCACGGCCTCCTCAACACCTTCGGCGTGCGGATCGTCGCGCTGCTCAACAGCATCAGCGTGTGGTGGCATGTGCTCGGCGTCGCGGTGATCGTCGGAGCGCTGGCCTTCGTGCCGGACCGGCACCAGTCCGCGTCCTTCGTCTTCGGCGAGTTCGTGAACAACACGGGCTGGGGCAGCGGGGTCTACGTGGTCCTGCTGGGGCTTCTGATGGCCCAGTACACCTTCACCGGCTACGACGCCTCGGCCCACATGACGGAGGAGACGCACGACGCGTCCACGGCCGGCCCGAAGGGCATCGTGCGGTCGATCTGGACGTCGTGGATAGCGGGTTTCGTGCTGCTGCTGGGCTTCACCTTCGCGATCCAGTCGTACGAGGGCGCCCGCACCTCCCCGACGGGCGCGCCGCCCGCGCAGATCCTGCTCGACGCACTCGGCGCGACGGCGGGCAAGCTGCTCCTGCTGGTCGTCGTCGGGGCCCAGCTGTTCTGCGGGATGGCGTCCGTGACGGCCAACAGCCGTATGATCTACGCCTTTTCACGCGACGGCGCCCTGCCCTTCTCGCACCTCTGGCACACCGTCAGCCCGCGCACCCGGACACCGGTCGCGGCGGTGTGGCTGGCGGCGGGCGGGGCGCTGGTGCTCGGCCTGCCGTATCTGATCAATGTGACGGCGTACGCGGCGGTGACGTCGATCGCGGTCATCGGCCTGTACATCGCCTACGTCATCCCGACGCTGCTGCGGGTGCGCAAGGGGGACGCGTTCGAGCGGGGGCCGTGGCATCTGGGCCGCTGGTCCGGGCTCGTGGGGGTGGTGGCGGTGGCCTGGGTCGGCGTGATCACGGTGCTGTTCATGCTGCCGCAGGTCTCGCCGGTGACCTGGGAGACCTTCAACTACGCCCCGATCGCCGTCCTGGTCGTCCTCGGCTTCGCCTCGGCCTGGTGGCTGGCCTCGGCCCGGCACTGGTTCCTCAACCCCGAGCACGAGCGGAACATCGCGCGGGCGGCGGGTCGGGTGGGGGAGCCCGAACTGGTGGATCCGTAGCACTTCGGTGCGCGAGGGCTCATTCCGACACCCCGTGCCACCGCCGACGCGGCCGTGACCCCAATACCCGATCGGAGACACGGCCACGTCGGGCTATGCTCGGGGAGGCAACATCGTCCGGGCCCTTAGCTCAATTGGCAGAGCAGTGGACTTTTAATCCATTGGTTGTGGGTTCGAGTCCCACAGGGCCTACCGGTGCGGGGGAGGGGAAACCCCTTCTGACCTGCTACGCAGCGCCTGAGTCGGCTTCGGTCGAGTCGGGCGCTGCTTCGCTTTCGAGCCACTGGGTGAGCGGTGGGTGAACCTCGCCGAGGCTGCCCGGCTGCAACCGCGCGATGGCCCGGCGGCTCATCCGTTAGCCGCACCGACGGATGCCGGGGGCCGCTCCATTTCTTCGACACGGCGGACCCTGCCCCCGGCGTCCGAAATGGCCGCCCTGCGCCCCCACCCGGACCGGGCCGGCAGACGTGACACCCGCGCGTCAGCGGCCGAGAGCGTTCTCCAACTGCTTCTTGGTCATCGAGGAGCGTCCTTGGATGTTCCGTTTCTTGGCCTCGTTGTACAGCTGATCCTTGGTCGGGCCCTCAGAGCCGCTGTGCGAGCGCTGCCCGCCCCGTTGGGACGCCGACTTCCGGTCGCGGGTCGAGGATTTACTCGCTGACTTCGACTCGCCCGACCTGGCCCGCTCCTTGTTCACCGTCCGCGAGGCGATCTCCTTCGCCCGCTTTGTCGATTCACCGCGGTCCTCGGCACTCTTCTTGATGTGTTCGTACTGGCGCTCACGCTTGGAGCTCGATCCGGCCGGCATGACGCCTCTCCTTTCTCATACGGACTGTGGTGCGGCGCCTTCCTCGGACCTCACCACGAAGCGATGGGCAGCAGGGCGGCTCGGCTCACGGGTGCTCGGTCTGCTGGTCCGGCGGTACCCCTCCGCCTTCGCCGCCGCCCTTGTCACCCTTGTCGGTGCCGTGGGCACGGCCGCCCTTCTCCTGGGCCTGCCGGGCCTTGAGTTCGGCGCTGTCCTGCGGTGTCGCACCGCCCTTGTCACTGCGGCGCTGTTCTGGTTGCTGTGGGTTGGACATCTGCGGGCACCCCGCTCGCGTCGGAGTTCGTTCGGAGCAACCGAGTTCCCCGGGGAGGTCACCCGAAGCATGGGCCCGCAGGCACCGCCGCAGCTCTTCGCCGTACGGCTGACACGTCGTACAGCGCGGTGGCCCCGTGCGACACGGCAGCGACGCCCATCGTGGTGAGCACCAGGGGATTGGCGCGGGCGAGCGTGTCAGACGAGCAGCTCGAACAGGTACACGCCATGGCGGCCCACCGCCGCGAGAGTTCGGCTGTCCGGCCCCCATGAACACGCGGTCAGGGGCCCTTCGGTGCGCACCAGGGCCACGGTGTGGTGCCCGGCGGCGTCCCAGATCCGCACGGTGCGGTCACGGCCGACCGTGGCGAGCCACGCTCCGTCCGGTGCGACAGCCACCGCCGTCACACGCTCGGTGTGGCCGGTCAGGGTGGCACGGCAGGCCCTGGACGCCAGATCCCAGAGCCGCACGGAGCGGTCCTCGGACGCGGTGGCGAGCCAGGATCCGTCAGGTGCCACAGCTGCCGCCGTCAGACGCTTGGTGTGACCTGCCAGGCCGGGAAGGCGTGAGCCCGACGCCGAGTCCCATATCCGCAAGGAGCGGTCCTTGCTGGAAGTCGCCAACCACGTGCCATCCGGTGCGATGGCCATCAGATGGACCGGATCGGTGGGGTCGGTGAGGACGGCGGTGCACGTCCGGGACGCCACGTCCCACATCCGCACCGATCCGTCGTGACTGGCGGTGGCGAGCAGCGCCCCATCCGTCGTGATCGCCACTGAATGCACTGCCCTGGTGTGGCCGGCAAGCACCGCGACGCAGGTTCCGGACGTCAAGTCCCAGATGCGCGCCGTGCGGTCATCACCGGTGGTGGCGAGCCGTGTTCCGTCAGGCGTGACCGCGACCGACCGCAGTTGCCGGGTGTGACCGGTGAGCGTGGCGGTACGGGTTCTTGAGGCCGCGTCCCAGATGCGCACCGATCCGTTGTAACCACCGGTGGCCAGCCGCGCCCCGTCCGGCAGGACGGTCAGCAGCCAGAAGGCCCTGCCGTAGCCGGAGAAGGCGCGCTGGACGACCGCGGAGGGGTGATCGGGTGGAGTCCATCGATTGGTCAGGAGCGGATGCCGGGAAGCATCACGCGCACGTGCGGTGACCTGATCGCCCCAGAATTGGGTGGGCTGGAGGCGGCTGTAGAGGACACCGGCCAGCGCCCGCGCGGGATCCGTGGGCATGAGGAGGTGGGCCGCCTGGGCGAGGCTGAGCGCTGCCGCACGGGCCCGAGGAGTGTCGATGAGGGTGAGATCACTCCAAGGCGCGGTGGGTCCGCGCTGCGTCAGCCGGGTTTCGACCCAGCGTAGATCGCCTGCCACGGCTTCCGCCCGGGCGGTGAGGTTCGCCGCGAGCAAGTGCTCTATGAGGTGGTCGAGCAGGTAGCCCTCTTGAAGGCGCCACCAGGCGCTTCCGGGATCGGCGGCAGTCGGCGCAAGTGGCACGGCGGCGGGCAGTGTCGCGGCGACTGCGCTCACCAGACGCGCATGCAGGGCAGTGAGTGGAGCTGCGCCGAGACGGCCGCGCAAGTAGTCACGGATGACGTCGTGCAGGCGGATGCGGCCGCCTTCATCAGGTTTCAGCATCAGCAAGGACAGGCGTTCCATGGCGCGGCACAGAGCGCGTGACTGTCCTTCGGTGAGTCCACCTGTCTCACGCCACAGAAGTGCGACCAGGACGAGCGGGATGGCCTCATCCTCAGCGAAGACGGCGAGTTCGGCGAAACGGGCCGCACCGTCCGGGGGCAGCAGCGTGATCGCCGCCTCGATCGATGCCTGGACGGCTTGGCTGCGACGCTGGGGGTCGTCCAGGTCCCAGGCTCCTGCCGGTTCGTCCACCGCGGTGGGCCCCAACACGCGTAACTGCTGCAAGATCTGGGTCGCGGCGGCTGCGGGGGCAGCGCCCGTCGCCGTCTGCTCGGCGATCAGCCGGTTGGTCAGGTGCAGCAGGAGGGCCCACCGGCCTGTGGTCTCCAGGAGCGCGTCGATGATGTCCGCGGGAAGTGGCGGCAGTTGCCAGGCCAGCACCGCGCGGGCCTGGTCGGGAGACATCTCGTCGACCTTGATCGGTCGGGCGCCGTGCGGCAGCAGGTTGGGATTGCGGGTGGTGACCAGACGGACGCAGCGACGACCACCGCGCAGGAACGGGGTCAACTGCTCGTCCTCCCAGACATCGTCGAGCACCAGGAGAATACGAGGCCGCTGATCGAGCAGGCGGCCCAGGTGGTCGCCGGCCAGATTCGGATCGTCGAACTCGGTACTGTCCCCTGTGATGAACAGGGTCACCTCCGCGATCTTGGCCGCCACCGCCGCTCGGCCGCGGACATCCCGGCCGATGGTGACGGTGTAGATACGGGAGCGAAAGCGCCGTCGAACTCGCTTGTGCGCGCATACCGCGGTCGCCAGAGCCGTCTTGCCGAATCCTCCGGCGCCCCACAGTGACGTGGTGATTCCCACTGCGCGACGACCACGGCATACCGCCGCCACCGCGTCGAGGGTCTCCGAGCGGGCCACGAACCAACCGGGTACCTCCGCCGGTTGTGGAGGCGGAGGGTCGTCGCGGCCGGCGGAGGGGCGTCCCTGCTTCCATGTCATGACGCCGGCGACCGCTACGGACAGCACCACCAACACGGCGACCGACGGCCACGATTGCTGACGCAGACTGTCCAAGGGGCCAGGCCAGCGTTGCTCTGCGGTGGCCGCGTTGGCGGCCAGCGACAACAGGGCGGCCAGCACGAGGCTCGCAATGACGAGCGCCACCATCCCTATGCGTGCCCGCACTCCACACTCCCCGTGACAGCCTCGCAGCCAGGAGACACTACCTTTACTCCCGAGCCCGAACTGGTCGAATGCCGACACAAGCACAGGGGGTGCAGTAGGACAGCGAGGTCGGAACGGCCTCTACGCGGAGTCGACCGCCCGGTGTCGCCGCCCATCGAGGTCGGGCTGGATTTCCAAGGTGAAGGCCGCGTCCCGGTGGGTGCCTTCCCAACCGCGCCAGACGTGTATGTGGACGGGCCTCGCGGAGCCGGGGCGGTGGATGTTCCACTCGGCCCTCAGATCGCGGGCGACCAGGGTCGCGGCGTATTCGGCGTCGTGGTCGGGGCTGTCCGTGGTGATCCTTCCGCGCCACTGGTCGGGGTGGACACCGTAGGTGCGGCACCCGGCGGAGCCGTACGACTCGTCGACCCGGTACACCCACTGGGTCGAGCCGTTCGTGGATCCGGTCCGCCCGAGAAGCGGCAGGCGCTGATCGAGGGTGGTGCCGTTGTGGGGGAGGCCGGCCGGATGATCGTCGGCGCCGGGGCCGACCAGGTGTCGTGCGATGACTTCCCCTGCCAGTTGCCCGTAGAGCTCCATGATCCGGAGGTCCTGGTCGGACGGCCGGCCGGGCTGTGACGTGTGGGTCGAGATCATTCCCATCAGCCGCCCGGCGTGATCGACCAGCGGCGTGGACTGGACCGAGCGCACCCCGGAGATACGGAAGATCTCCTGGTGCGGTGTGAAGGCCTGGTCGTCGCGGACGTCGGCCGTGACCGCCTGCGTGCCTTGCCGGGCGGCCCGTCCGCAGACGGAGTGGTGGTCCCGGACCACCGCGAAGTGGTCGAGGAACTCGTGGCCGAAGCCGGACTGGGTGACCAGGACCAGTGAGTCGTCGCGAGGGTCCAGGAACTGGATGTTTCCGAATTCGGCGTCCACCAGCGCCATGGCCGCTCCGGCGACCCGTGGGAGCACGGCGGCCAGTTCGGGGACGTCTCGCAGTTCCTCGGCCGCGTCCTGCAGGGTCTTGAGGGCGGATGGCTCATCCAGGCTGAAGGCGACCCACGCGGCGAGCTGGTCGGCCGTGTGCGTGGCGGTCACTTTGTGCGCCGGTCGGGGCGGCGCGGAAGTGTAGGAGGCGGTCACATGCTCCAGCGGCCCGACGAGGTTGTGGGGATGATTCATGTCCACGACACCTCAATCCGGTACTTTTGCGACGATTCTATGCCTCTGCGGACACCCTGGACAGGGCGGCCGTGGGAAGCGGACGTCTACCGGTGCGCTCAGCCGGTGCTGAGTTCTGCCAGGTCGCCCAGCGGCAGGGTGTGCTGGGTCTGGAGGACCTTCGCGCGCAGGTAGCGGACATTGTCCGGGGTGGCGAAGACGCCGGTGGGGACCCGGTCCCGTACCTCGATGCCGAGGGCGCGCAACTGTTCCGCCTTGTCGGGGTTGTTGGAGAGCAGGTCCAGCTCGCCGATGCCGAGGGCGGTGAGCATCTGGGCGGCGGCCGTGTAGTCACGGGCGTCCTCGGGCAGGCCCAGGGCCGCGTTCGCCGCGTAGGTGTCCAGGCCCTGGTCCTGGAGGGCGTACGCGTCGAGCTTGTTGTAGAGCCCGATGCCGCGGCCCTCCTGGCGCAGGTACAGCAGGACGCCGCCGCGCTGCTCGATGCGCTCGACGGCCTCGCGCAGCTGAGGGCCGCAGTCGCAGCGCGCCGAGCCGAAGACGTCGCCGGTCAGGCACTCGGAGTGCAGGCGGACCAGCGGGGTGGTGCCGGGGGCCGGGTCACCGATGACGACGGCCACGTGCTCCAGGCCGTCGGTCAGGCCGTGGAAGGTGACGAGCTCGGCGTCGACGCGGTAGCCGTCCTGAAAGCGCAGCGGGACCCGGACACGGGCGCGCTGGGTGGCGGCGGTGAAGTCGGGCATGCGGGTTCTCCGGGTTCCGTACGAGGATCGTGGAGGGTCTGCTTCAGATTTGAAGCAGGACCTCGGTTCCGGACCCTACCCCATGCTTTAAATTTGAATCAACAGAAATTGTCCTACGGGCTCCAGGTCTCTGGGTCTCCCGGCCTCCGGGTCTCCGGTCACGAGCAGGGCTTGGCCGAACGTCGCCGCCAGGGCACGTCGTCCCCGGTGGCCGTCGCCGTGTCGCCCTGGAAGCCCTCGGTGACCTGCGTGAAGATCTCCTCCAGCTGCCCGACCTGCTCCGGGCTCAACCGGTCGAAGAGCACCGAGCGCACGGTCTCGACATGGCCCGGCGCCGCGCCCTCCAGGACCGTCATGCCCTCGTCGGTGAGCGCCGCGATGCTGCCCCGCTTGTCCCAGCGGCAGTTCTCGCGCCGCACCAGGCCGTCCTTCTCCAGCCGGGTGACGGCGTAGGTCAGCCGGCTGCGGGTGATCTTCAGCCGTTCCGCGAGATCGGTCATCCGAAGCCGCTGTTCCGGGGACTCGGACAGGGTGGACAGGATGGAGTAGTACATGTGCGGCATGCCGGCCTCCTGCTGGAGCTGCCGGTCCATGGCGTCCTCCATGAGGTGGACGGCACCGATGTACGCGCGCCAGGCGCGCTGCTCCTCGGGGGTGAGCCAGCGAGTCGTCATGCCACCAGTGTAGGTTTGTTTCAAACTTGAACCAAGATCGAGTCCGCCGAGCCGGAGAACTGCGCCGATGCCGTCGTACCCCTACGTCCTGCTGTCCGCCGCCGTCTCCCTGGACGGCTACCTCGACGACACCACCCCAGAGCGCCTGCTGCTGTCCGGGCCGGCCGACTTCGACCGGGTCGACGAGGTCCGCGCGTCCGTGGACGCCATCCTGATCGGCGCCGGCACGATCCGGGCGGACAACCCGCGGCTGCTGGTGAACTCGGCCGAGCGGCGGGCTGCGCGGACGGCTGCGGGCAAGCCGGAGTACCCGCTGAAGGTCACGGTCAGCGCGTCCGGCGAGCTGGACCCTGCGGCCAACTTCTGGCACACCGGCGGCGAGAAGGTCGTCTACACGACGGAGAAGGGCGCGGAGCGGCTGCGCCGGACGCCGGTCGCGGCGGACGTCGTCGCGCTGGGGCCGGAGCTGGACTGGCGGGCCCTGCTGGCGCATCTGCGCGAGGTGCGCGGCGTTGAGCGGCTGATGGTCGAGGGCGGCGGCACCATTCACACACAGCTGATGACACAGGGGCTGGCGGACGAGCTGCAGCTGGTGGTGGCCCCGCTGTTCGTGGGCGACCCCGAGGCGCCGCGGCTGTTCGGTCCCGGCGGCTATCAGGGCGGCCGGCTGCGGCTGCTGGAGTCGCGCCGCATCGAGGACGTCGTCCTGATGCGCTACGCGCCGACGGCGCCCGGCACCGGTACCCTCCCCGCCGCCGCGGACCGGCACTGGCTGGCGCTGGCGTGCGAGCTGGCGGAGCGGTGCCCGCCGTCGGAGACGGCCTTCAGTGTCGGCGCGGTGGTCGTCGCGGCCGACGGGACCGAGCTGGCGCGCGGGTACTCCAGGGAGGGCGGCGATCCGGTCGTGCACGCGGAGGAGGCGGCGCTGGCGAAAATCGCGGCCGGGGATCCGATGCTCGCCTCCGCCACGGTGTACAGCAGCCTGGAGCCGTGCACGCACCGCTCGTCCCGGCCCGTGCCCTGCGCGCGGCTGATCCTGGACGCGGGGGTCCGCCGGGTGGTGACGGCCTGGCGGGAGCCGGACACGTTCGTGACGGGGGCCGACGGGAGCGGGATGCTGGCGGCACGTGGCGTGGACGTCCTGGTGCTGCCGGAATACGCGGAGCGGGCCAAGGCGCCCAACGCCCACCTGCCGGCCTGAGCACCCGTCCGTGGCGGCGCCACGGAAAGCCGTGTGCTTCGCGTCCCGCGGATGGCGTACTATGGATTCACCGACGCGGGGTGGAGCAGCTCGGTAGCTCGCTGGGCTCATAACCCAGAGGTCGCAGGTTCAAATCCTGTCCCCGCTACTCAGGACTCAGGGCCGGAACTCAACAGTTCCGGCCCTGAGTGTTTTCCCGGGCGTCAGTGTTTTCCCCGGCGTCAGTGTCTTCCCGGCCCCGCCACCGAGGGTGACCGGTCGACCGCCCTCCGCATAACAACTGACATACCGTCAATACCTGTGTGACTGCTGAGCTCTGGCCAACTCGCCCGATTTAGGCCGCTCGTGACCCGTAAGTCCAGGCGAAAATCGTTAATGATCAAGAGGAACAGCTTGGAATCCGCACCCCGGGTCTATTAACGTTCGATAACGCAGCGCGGTCGTCCCAGCCGTCACAAGAGGCGGCTCCGTGCGCACGCGCCGAGTCCCGCAAGGGAGCCGGGGAACCACCACCCTGGGGTGAATCGCGCGAATATCGCCGGGAAGTCACGGTTGATATACGCGCGTAGGAGACCTTCCTGCTCCGAACCCGTCAGCTAACCCGGTAGGCGAGAAGGAAGGAAAGGAGTACGCCCACGTGGCGTCCAACCGGCCTGCTCCGCAAGCCCCGTTCGTGCCGAGTCAGCGCAGCACGGAAACCTTCGGCTACGACCGCTACCGCACCGACGAGGGCCCGTTCGAGGAGTGGAACCCCACCGCGGAGTCCATTCGTCCCGTGCGCGGCAGGCACCGCGTCTCCAAGCAGCGTGGCGGGGGACTCGCCCGCAGCTCCACGGTTCTCGGCGTCGGCGTCATAGCCGCCGTCGGCGCGGGCGGCATGGCCAGCGCGAACAGCGGCAAGCCGCCGGTCGCCATCACCATGCCCGACCTGCCGCTGATCTCCGACGACGACTCCTCCGAGCCCGCCGAGGACACGGCCACCGCGCTCAGCACCATGGGCGAGGCCACCGAGCAGACCGCGCAGGGCGGCTCCGACGCCGGCGAAGCGCTGCGCAGCCGGATCATCGCGCAGGCCGAGCTCCAGCAGGACCAGATCGACAGCAAGGCCGCCGCGGCCGCGGTCGCCGCCGCCGAGAAGGAAGCCGCCGAAGCGGCCGCCAAGGCGGAGAAGGAAGCCAAGGCCAAGGCCGCCGCCGCGAAGGCCGCCGCCGAGGAGGAGGCCCGCAAGAAGGCCGAGGCCGAGCGCCTCGCCGAGCTGGCCAAGCAGTACACGCTGCCGACCTCCTCGTACACCATCACCTCGACGTTCGGTCAGGCCGGCGCCTACTGGTCCTCCGGCTACCACACCGGCCTCGACTTCGCCGCCCCCACGGGCACGCTGATCAAGGCGATCCACTCCGGTGAGGTCACCTTCGCCGGCTGGGACGGCTCCTACGGCTACAAGACCGAGATCACCCTCGACGACGGCACCGAGCTCTGGTTCGCGCACCAGTCCTCGATCAGCGTCAGCGTGGGGCAGAAGGTCAACACGGGCGACGTCATCGGCCGCGTGGGCGCCACCGGCAATGTGACCGGCGCCCACCTGCACCTCGAGGTGCACCCCGGTGGCAGCTCCAGCGGCATCGACCCGATGGCGTGGCTCCAGGGCAAGGGCCTCACCCCCTGAGCGACCCCTCGCCGGTCATCCACCCCTGAGACACCCCTCGCCGGTCATCCACTTCTGATCCCCGGCGGTCCTGACGGCGACCCCCCGACGTCAGGGCTGCCGGTTTCGGCATGTCTCCAAAACCTTTCGGCACAGGGCCTTTCGGCACCTGCCGCGCCCCGGCGGACCGATCACATCCGGTACGGGTTGTACGCGGGGTACGGCGCCGTCGGGCCGTACGTCCGCCCATCGGCCTGACCGTACGACTGCCAGTGGACCGGCGCCGCATACACGTGCCCGTACCCGTGCTCGTGGCCCCGCCAGGCCTGTGCGGCGGCCGCGTGCTCCAGGGCCGGGCGGGCGAACTCCCGGCGGCGCCACAGCTCGTGCAGCAACTCCTGTTCCCGTACGACGAAGTCCGCGCCGGCCCGCCCGCGGCGCCCCCGGTGCCGTAGGAACGCCAGCGACGTGGCGCATGCCTCGTACTGCGCCACGGTCCGCGCCGCCGCCCGGCCGCCGTGCCGGCGCGCGTACTGCCGGGCCACCCGCCGGTCCCGCATCGAACCCAGCGCGAACGGCTCGCCCGGCGAGAGCCAGCCGGCGACGACATAGGCGGGCAGTTCCTCGCGCACGGTCCGCAGCTCACGCTGACGGGTCCAGATCACCAGCCAGGTCAGCAGCCCGAACGCGGGCACCATGAGGGTCGCGTACACGGCGAAGAAGCCGTACTCGCCGAAGGCCGAGGAGCCGTTCCACAGGGCGTGCATGCCCATCGCGAGCAGCAGGCCGAGGAGCGGGAGCAGGACGCGGCGCACCTGCCGGCGCTCGCCCGACAGCGCGGCGATGCCGAAGCCGATGCCGGTCAGAACGGTGAAGAGCGGGTGCGCGAAGGGCGACATGATGACGCGGACGAAGAAGGTCGCCGCCGTCACGGAGGCGATGCCGCGGTCGCCGGTGAGCTGGTCGGTACCGAAGGCGGTACCGAGGTAGAGGATGTTCTCGGTGAAGGCGAAGCCGGTGGCGGTGACCCCGGCTATCACCACGCCGTCGACGATGCCGGTGAAGTCCCGGCGGCGGAAGAGGAAGACCAGCAGCACGGCCGCCGCCTTCGCCAGCTCCTCCACCACGGGCGCTATCACGGTCGCGCCCAGAGTGTCCGCGTGCGACGGGTCCGCCGTCGCGGTCGCTATCCATCTGGTCGCGAAGCTGTTGGCGACGATCGCTATCAGCGCCGCCGCGCAGGCGCCCCAGGCGAAGGAGAACAGCAGATTGCGCCAGGGGCCGGGCTCGACCCGGTCCAGCCAGCGGAAGGACGCCACCAGCAACGGCACCGGCAGCACGGCGAGCCCGAGTCCGACCAGGAACCCCTCGGTGCCGGTCTGCTCGCGCACCAGCGCGAGGATGACCAGCCCGGACAGCGCGAGCAGGGTGCTGAGCGCGCCGTAGCGCACCCAACGCCTGTGCCACCAGTGCGCGTGCCGCAGTGTGCCGCCGGTGGGACCGGTGGGTTGCGTCGGGTACGGGGGACTGGTGGCCACGGCATTGACCCTAACGAGGCAGGGGCGCCGCCCGCAGCAGCGCGAGGGGGCTCGGGCGCCGGTGAGGGGTTGCTGTCGATGCTGCTGTCGTCGTCCCCGGGGGGACGGTCGTCGGTGCTGGTCTTCCCGCTGCTCCTACCGCTGTACGCGGCGGAAGAGCAGGTCGTTCACCACATGACCCTTGTCCAGTCCCTGGCCTTCGAAACGGGTCAGCGGCCGGAACTCGGGACGGGGCGCGAAACCGCCGTCGGCGACGGTGTTCTCGAAGTCGGGATGCGCGGTCAGCACGTCGAGCATCTGTTCGGCGTACGGCTCCCAGTCGGTGGCGCAGTGCACCAGCGCGCCGGGCCGCAGCCGGGTCGCGGCGAGGTCGAGGAACTCGGGCTGGATCAGCCGCCGCTTGTGATGCCGCTTCTTGGGCCAGGGGTCCGGGAAGTAGACGCGCAGCCCGTCCAGCGCGTCCGGCTCCAGCATCTCCCGCAACAGGATGATGGCGTCGCCGTTGCCCACGCGGATGTTGCCGAGCCCGTGGTGGTCGGCGAGGTTGAGGAGGTTGCCCTGTCCCGGGGTGTGGACGTCGACGGCGAGGATGTTGGTGCCGGGGTCGCCGGCGGCCATCTGCGCGGTGGCCTCGCCCATGCCGAAGCCGATCTCCAGGACGACGGGGTTGTCGTTCCCGAACAGCTCGGCCAGGTCGACGACACGCTGCCCGTCGATGTCCAGTCCCCACTTGGGCCACAGCCGCTGCAACGCGTCCGCCTGCCCCGCGGTGACCCTGCTGCGCCGCGGCTGGAAACTGCGGATCCGCCGCTCGAAGTGCGACCCGGCCGGATCGGCCTTGGGCCCGTCCGGGAACCGCGGCTCACCCTTGGCCCGGGTGTGCCGGACGGAGACCCCGGGGACATGGCGCAGACCCTCCCCGCCGGTCTCGGGCTGAGCGGGGGTGGCGGGCCGGGGGGCTTCGGAGGCGTTGAGGGAGTCAGACACAGTGGGGTCGATTTTACGGGGAGCGCGACACACCCGGTTCACACCGAGCCCAGCGCCGCCAGCGCCCTGCGTGCCACCTCCCGCCCGATCGGCAGGGACGCCGTCGCCGCGGGGCTCGGGGCGTTCAGTACGTGCACGGCCCGGGGGCCCTCGCGGATCAGGAAGTCGTCCATGAGCGAGCCGTCCCGCAGTACTGCCTGCGCCCGCACACCAGCCGCCGCGGGCACCAGATCGTCGGACGTCACCGCGGGCAGCAGCCTGCGCACCGCCACCGTGAACGCCGCCCTGGACACCGAACGCCGCAGCTCACCGGCGCCGTACCGCCAGTGCCTCCGCGCCATCCGCCAGGTCCCCGGCCAGGTCAGCGTCGTGGCGACCTCGCCCGGCCGTACGACACCCCAGCGGTAGCCCTCGCGGGCCAGTGCCGGCACCGCGTTCGGTCCGATGTGCACGCCTCCGTCGATCCCGCGCGTGAGATGCACCCCGAGGAACGGGAACGCCGGATCCGGCACCGGATACACCAGCCCCCGCACCAGCTCGGGCCGGGCCAGCGAGTAGTACTCCCCCCGGAACGGCACGATCCGCACCTCCGGCTCGTCCCCCGTCATCCGGGCCACCTCGTCGCAGTACAGCCCGGCGCAGTTCACCAGGACCCGGCCGCGTACGACGTCCCCGGCCGTCGTACGTACGGCGACTCCCAGGTCCGCCCGCCGGTCGACGTACTCGACCTGCGCGCCGTACCGGATCTCGGCCCCCGAGCCCTCGGCCAGCTGCCGGGCGACCCCGACGAAGTCGCACACGCCGGTCGTCCCGACGTGTATGGCGGCGAGGCCGCGCACCTGCGGTTCGTACTCCGCGATCTGCGCCGCCCGCAGCTCCCGGACCGGAATGCCGTTCTCCCGGCCGCGCTGCACCAGGGCGTGCAGGCGGGGCAGCTCCTCCCGCTCGGTGGCGACGATCAGCTTGCCGGTGACGGCGTGCGCGATGCCGTACTCCGCGCAGAACTTGACCATCTCGGCGGCGCCCCGCACCGCGTACCGCGCCTTGAGGGACCCCGGCCGGTAGTAGATCCCGCTGTGGATGACCCCGCTGTTGCGTCCCGTCTGGTGCCGGGCCGGTCCCGGCTCCTTCTCCAGCACGGTCACCCGGGTGCCCGGGGCCGCACGCGTGATCGCGTACGCCGTGGCCAGCCCGACGATGCCACCGCCGACCACGAGCACGTCACAGTCGTAAGCGATCGCCCGCACCTGCTCCACCTCCCGGGTTCGATAATGCCTTGCGCCACTGACAGCGCGGCCAAACCCACGGAACGCCGCGTTCCGCCGAAGGCCGCCGGCGCTGGTGCCATGCCGGGAGCCGCGGGGGAGACGCGGGGGAGACGCGGGGGAGACGCGGGGGAGACGTTCTCGTCGAGGACGGGGGTGAGCAGGCGGGGGCCGAGAGGGCGGCCCCTGCCCAGTGTGGGGTGGGCTGCCTAGGCCGGCGCCATCAGCAGCGGCCGCGCCCGCTCCCGCAGCTCCACCACCCGAGGCTCGTCGCCGTACGGCTCCAGACGGTGCAGCAGGTCCTTCACGTACTCGGTGGTGCGCGCGGACGATATCCGCCCCGCGACCTCCACCGCCCGCACGCCCTGCTCGCACGCCGCGTCGAGATTGCCGGACTCCAGCTCGGCGACCGCCGACACCACCAGCCGCAGCCCGTGCGAGCGCACGAACTCCTCTGTCGGCTTCGACAGGGCCTGCTCGGTGAACCGCCGTACCTGTCGCGGTGCCTTGAGGTCCCGGTAGCACTCCGCGGCGTCCGCGGCGAAGCGGTCGTAGGAGTAGAAGCCGAGCCAGGACGGGTCGTTGTCGCCCTCCCGGGAGCGCTCCAGCCAGCCCTCCGCCGCCTTCAGGGCGGCGCCGGCCGCCTGCGCGTCGTTGGCGCGCGCGTGTGCGCGTGCCTCGACCAGGCGGAAGAAGCTCATGGTGCGGGCCGTGGCGAGCCCCCGGTTGCGTTCCAGCGCGGCCTGCGCGAGGTCGACGCCCTCGTCGCCGAAGCCCCGGTAGGTCGCCTGGAGCGACATGGACGCAAGGACATATCCGCCCAGCGGTACGTCGGCCGCCGCGCGGGCGAGCCGCAGCGCCTGGATGTAGTACCGCTGTGCGGCCTCCTGCTGCCCGGTGTCGAAGGCCATCCACCCGGCGAGGCGGGTGAGTTCGGCACTCGCGCCGAACAACGCCCGTCCGACCTCGTCGGAGTACGAGCCGAGCAGCAGCGGTGCCGCCTCCACTCGTAAGCACTCGGGCACCATGGACGAACGCCAGTCGCCGCCTCCGTACTTGGAGTCCCAGCGTCTGGCGTCCTCGGCGGCCTCCCGCAGCTTCTGCACATCGCTGTGGCCGACTTTGAGCGGTGCGCCGGAGCCCTCGGCGGGGTTCACCTCGCGCGCGACCGAACTGTCGGCCGGGGTTATCAGCCACCGTGAGGCGGGCGTTGCGTATGCGCTCACCGCGAACGATCCGGCGAGCGACTGCCAGATGCCGCCGGATCCCGCGCGGCGGCCGGCGAGGTCGAGACGGTAGAGCTCCGTCGCCGACTTCACCGCCTGTCCGACGTCCCGGGGGAAGGCGAGGCCCACTTCGGGTGCGGGGTCCGCGTCCGCCAGGCCGATCTCGTGGAGCGGCACGGGGCGGCCGAGCTTCTGGCCGATCGCGGCGGCGATGAGGTGCGGGGCGGCGCCCTGCGGCACCATGCCCTTCGACACCCAGCGTGCCACCGACGTCTTGTCGTAGCGAAGAGTCAGGCCCCGCTGTGCGCCAAGGTCGTTGACGCGCCGAGCGAGTCCTGCGTTGCTGATTCCCGCGAGGGCGAGAACGGCGCCGAGCTTTTCGTTCGGCCCGCGTTGCTCCCTGGACATGAGCCACCCCTCGACACAGACGGCTGCCGCGCTGGCATAACCACGCGGCATTCGTAAACCCAGCGTAGTTCGCCGCATCCCAAGCGTTAAGGGGCATTCTTCCGGATGGCGGGATTGTGGTCCGTACTCAAGTGCGCACCCCCTACGCACAGTTGTGACGTGCCCCCGGTGTGTGGCCGTGCGCCCGTCCGTGCGCTCTTCTCCGGCCAACTCGGGAGCGGTTCCATGGCTCATGCGTGGGTCGGCCCGCTGTACTGGATCCAGTGGGCTGGGGGATTCCGCCGCCTACATCCCCGCGGGCGGCGGAACGGTCCGGGGGGCGCACTCCGTTCCCCGGACTGCGCACGCATCGAGCACGGCGAGTAGTGCGGAGGGCTTGTACGGAGCGTGCGTGAGCCTGTCCCTACGACGCTGATTTGGCCGAAAATCGACCCCGCCTTTCGCGGGTGATTGCCCCTCCTACCATGGCACTTGAGGGCGCGCGGGGAGTTTTTGGGGAGCGTATCGGGGGCGCATTCGCGCCGCAGATGGTGCTGGATCCTGACGCTCCGCACGCCTGGACCTGCTCGTCCCGCCCGAGTGGATCCCCTCGCCCCGCCGGGTGGATCGCTTTGCCCCGTCCGGGTGTTCAGAGCGCGTGCCGCCCGCCGTCGGGACGCTCGCACCGGCCCTGAGCCGACCCGATCGACCGATCCCGACCTGCTCCGCCGCCGCTCCGGCGCGCGTCCTTCATGGCAGCATGGTGAACCGGTTCGTACGGTGCACTGTTTGTCCACAGCCTGTGGAGGCGTCCATGCGGTGGTTGGTGGGATGGAGCAGCACCGCCGCGGTGGCCGCCGGAATCGGTTCCGCCGGGGCAACCGGAGGCGACGGCGAGACCGTGCACCCGGTGGGGTCCCAACTCCTGTGGGGCGACCCCGACCCGCTCTGGGCGGTCGGCGACTGGCGCCCCGACGAGGTGCGCGTGATCAAGGCCGACGCGCAGAACCGGATCGCGGTGCTCGGCACCTGCGGGGCGAGCGACGAACAACTCCGCCTGGGCCTGTTCGCCGCGCGCGGAGGGGCACTTCGGCATCTGACGGCCTGGTCCGGCAGCTACACGGCCGTCGTCCAGGTCGGCCGCAGGCTCATGGTGTGCGGCGATCTGGCGGGCGCCCGGCCGGTGTTCTACACGCCTTGGGCGGGCGGTACGGCGTACGCGACCGCCGCGCTGCCCCTCGCCGATCTCATCGAGGCCAACCTCGACTTCGGACACCTCGCCGCCCTGCTCGCCGCCCCCGACGTACCGGCCGCCCTGCACGACTCCACCCCGTACGACGGCGTACGGCGCATTCCGCCGGGGCATGCGCTCATCCTGCGCGCCGGAGCACGCGAGATCGCCGGATACGAACCCGTCGCCTCGCTGGCCGTGGCGGCACCGCCGGCGGACCCGGACAGCGCGGTGGACGCCGTCCGCGACACCCTGGTGGAGGCGGTACGCGCGCGTCTGTCCGCGCCCCGCCACGTCCCCGACATCGACCCCGGCCCGGTGCCGGGGATGGGGCCGGCCGAGCGGCGTGCCGCGCGCGGGATGCCGGTTCCGGGCATCGGCGCCGACCTGTCCGGCGGCCCGGCCTCGGCCACTCTGGCCCTCCTGGCCGCCGGCCTACCGGGCATGCCGGGCACGGTGCTGGGCCACGGCACGGGCGCCGGCGAACGCCTCCTGGCCGTCACCTTCAACGACCTGGCGGTCGGCGGCCGCGAGGCGGAACTGGAGCGGGCGGGCGCCCTGGCGGCCAACCCGCGCCTGCACCACGTGGTGGTGGCCGGCGGCGAGGAGACACTGCCGTACGCCGACCTGGACGGTCCGCTGACCGACGAGCCGGGTCCGAGCCTGGTGACGGCGGCCCGGCACCGCGCCCGCCTCGCGTCCGGCAGCGCCGACCACTTCACCGGCTACGGCGCCCGCCAGGTCCTGGACGCCCACCCCGCCCGCCTCGCGGACCTCCTGATGGACCGCAAACGGCGTCACCTGGTCCGCCCGGTCGCGGCCCTGGCGAAGGCGGACGGCTCGGTGCTGGTCCCCGCGCGCGTGTACGGCGCGGCACGGAAGCTGGCCCGCACCCCGTACCGCACGGGCCTGGAAACCCTGGCGGACCGCCTCATGCACCGCCGTTTCGACGAACCCGGAGGTGCCGTAGGGGCCTCGCTCGCCGCGCTCACCTGGGCCAGACCGGGCCCTGCGGCGCGCTGGCTGACCGGGGAGGCGCTGGCTGAAGTATCGGTTCGCCTGCAAGCGGCGACGAGCCGCAACGGAGTGGGTCCGGGCCAGCGTCCCGGCGACCACCGCGCGCGTGCGGCCCTCGCCCGCTACGCCGCGGACATCCGCATCCTGGAGCAGGCCGCCGAGATCCGCTCGCAACGCCTGCACACCCCCTTCCTCGACAACCAGGTCGTCCGCGCCTGCCGGGCCCTGCCGGAGGCCCTTCGCGTGCAGCCCGGCGCCCGCGCCGCGATCCTGCGCACGGTCCTGGAGGGCGCCGGCGTGGCCGACCTCCCGCCCGGCTGGGGCGTCCCCTCGCACGCCTCGGCGGCGGTGGCGGCACGTACGGGTCTGAGGGTGGCCACGGACTCCCTGATGACCCTCTTCGGCACCCCCTTGCTCGCCCAGGCGGGCCTGGTGGAGGCCCGGGTGGTCCGCAAGGCCCTCCGCGCGGCGGCCGAGGGCGAGCCCCTCCCCCTGGACGGCCTGGCCGACCTGGTCTCCCTGGAACTCTGGCTCCACCGCCTACTGTCCCGCCGAGGCACCTGCTGGACAGGCACCCCGGCAAGACAGCGCGCGGTACCGGCGGGGATCACCCCGCAGCGGGGGGCGCTGGGGGCGGGGGCGGCGGGGCGGCGGAGGTGACGGGGGAGACAGGGACGATGGGGTAGGGCGGCGAAGGTGGGCACCACCCAGCCGGTCTGCACCATCCAGCCCGTCCGGCGTTTGAGGACGAGGCCGTTCAGACCGACGGGGGGTCAGGGGGCGGAGCCCCCTGGACGGGGTCGAAGGGGAGGCAGCCCCTGGGGATGGGACGGGTAGGGGCGGCGGGGGCGCAATCCTCCAGGCCCGCACCTGACGGATCACAGAACCTGACGGATCACAGAACCACCGCCACAATGACCCGGTGCGGTACAGAATCCTGGGCGTCACCCAGGCAGAGGACGACCAGGGCACCGTCATACCCGTCGGCGGCCCCCGCCTACGCGCCCTGCTCACCGCCCTGGCCCTGCGCCCCGGCCACCTCACCACCCCCGACACCCTGATCGACGAGGTCTGGGCCGGCGCCCCGCCCCAGGACGCCCCCGCCGCCCTCCAGGCCCTCGTCGCCCGCCTGCGCCGCACCCTCGGCAAGAACACCGTCACCTCAGCCCCCGGCGGCTACCGCCTCACCGCGACGACGGACGACGTCGACCTGTTCGTCTTCGAACGCCTCGTCCACGAAGGCACCGCAGCGCTCGCCCGAAACGACCCGTCCACCGCAGCCCACACCCTCACCACGGCCCTCGAACTGTGGCGCGGCCCCGCCCTCGCCGACCTCCCCGACCGCACAGCCGCCGCCACCCGCCCGGACGCCCTGCGCCTGGAGGCGACCCGCACCCGCATCGAGGCGGACCTGCGACTGGGCCGCGCCCACCACGCCGTACCCGAACTGCGGGAACTGACCGCGGCGCACCCGTACGACGAACCGCTGCACGCCCTCCTCATCCGCGCCCTGCGCGACACATCCCGCCCGGCCGACGCCCTCGCCGCGTACGAAGCGGCCCGCCGCGCCCTGGCCGACGGCCTCGGCACCGACCCCGGCCCGCAACTCCGCGCCCTGCACACCGAACTACTGTCACCGCCCCGCACCGACACGCTGCCCGTCGGCCCCCGGCCCGTCGGCACACTCCCCAAGGCGCCTCCCTCAGCACCCCCCGACGAACCCAGCGTCTCCCCCTATCGAGGACGCCCAGAACGAATCGGCAGCCCTGAACGAACCGGCAACCTCCGTCCACGACTTACCTCTTTCGTGGGCCGGGAACTGGAACTCGACGCCATCCGTTCCGAATTGCACAGGGCCCGACTGGTCACGCTCACCGGACCGGGCGGCTCTGGAAAGACCCGTCTCGCCGAGGAAGCCGCCGCCGGGCTCCCGCAGGCATGGCTCGTCGAGCTCGCCCCGCTCGACCGGCCGGAGGCGGTGCCCGGCGCGGTGGTCAACGCCCTCGGTCTGCGCGAGACCGTGCTCCTGACCAACGAGCTCACGGCCCAGCAGGACGACCCGCTCGGCCTGCTCATCGAGTACTGCGCCGAGCGCAGCCAGCTCCTGATCCTTGACAACTGCGAACATGTCATCGGCGCCGCCGCCACCCTCGCCGAGACCCTCCTCACCCGCTGCCCGGGCCTCACGATCCTCGCCACCAGCCGTGAACCCCTGGGCATCCCCGGCGAGTCGGTACGCCCGGTCGAGCCCCTGCTCCCCGACCACGCGCACCGCCTCTTCGCGGACCGCGCGGCGGCCGTCCGCCCCGACGCCGCCACCGCGCTGCGCGAGGCCCGCGAGCAGGAGGCCGTCGCGGAGATCTGCCGCCGCCTCGACGGTCTGCCGCTCGCCATCGAACTGGCGGCGGCCCGGCTACGGCTGCTCACGCCCCGGCAGATCGCCGACCGCCTCGACGACCGCTTCCGCCTCCTCACCTCCGGAAGCCGTACGGTCCTGCCCCGCCAGCAGACCCTGCGCGCGGTGGTCGACTGGTCCTGGGACCTGCTGGACGAGCATGAGCGCACGGCACTGCGTGAGATGTCCGTCTT
The DNA here is from genome assembly GCF_042657965.1 of Streptomyces coerulescens. Taxonomy (NCBI): domain Bacteria; kingdom Bacillati; phylum Actinomycetota; class Actinomycetes; order Kitasatosporales; family Streptomycetaceae; genus Streptomyces; species Streptomyces coerulescens. Next base: position 10,985 of record NZ_JBHSKM010000004.1, on the reverse strand, counting down.
CGCGGGCGGCTGGGACCTCACGGCCGCCGAGGCCGTCTGCACCGCACCCGCCGCGGACGTTCTCGGAGCCCTCGTCGACAAGTCCCTGATCGTGGCCACCCCCGGCGAGCGGGACGGCTCCGACGGCATGCGGTACCGCATGCTGGAGACCATCCACGAGTACGCCGTGGAGCGCGCCGCCGAGGTCCCGGAGCTGCGGCTCGCGGCCGAGCGCCGGCATCGGGCCTGGGTGCGCGCGCTCGTGGAGGAGGCCGACCCGCTGCTGCGTTCCGCCGGCCAGCTCCCGTGGATCTCCCGCTTGGAGACCGAGCTGGACAACATCCGCGCGGCCCTGGACCGGGCGCTGACGGCGGGCGACGAACCGGACGCCACGGCCATCTCCCTGGCCATGTGCTGGTTCTGGTGGCTGCGCAACTACCGCGTCGAGGGCGCCGCCTGGGCCGACCGGATCCTGCGCCTGTGCGCCACCCTGGACGCACAGGCGGCCGCCCTGGACTCCGGCACCGTCCCCGCGCCCGACGGCACCGCCCCTCCCACCGCCGATCGCGCACCCGGCCCCATCACCGATCGCGCACCCGGTCCCATCGCCGACCTGGAGGCCTTCCTCGCCGACCCGGAGGGGCAGGCCCGCCACCCGCGGCACGGGCAGCGGATGAACCTCCGCCTGCAACACCTCTTCCTCTCCATCGAGTTCGAGCCCGTGGAGCACTGGCAGGACGAGCGCTGGTACTCCTACATCGAGCACGTACGGGCCCACTTCGCGCGCGGCGGCCCCGAGGCGGCCCGTATGCCCGGCATGGTCTGGCCGCTGACCCAGTACGTCCTGGGCGACACGGCGAACACCCGGCCGGTCATGGACGCGGTGCTGGCCAACTGCCGCGTGTACGGGGGCGACTGGGAGGTCGGCTGCATCCTGATGTTCCGCACGCACATGCTCGTCGACTCGCCCGGCGGCCTGGAGGGGGTCGACGACGACCTCGCGGAACTGCGGATCCTCAGCCGTCGGGCCGGTGACCGGTGGATGCGGGCCCAGGTGTCCAGCGCGGCCGGGGAGGCGGCCATGACGCGCGGTCACTACGAGGAGGCCGAGGCCGAGTTCGAGGAGGCGCTGCGCCTCGCCCAGGAGGTGGGCGCGTACGCCGAGACGCCGTTTCTCATCGCCCGGCTCGCTGAGATCGCCTACCGCACCGGTGACCGTGCGGCGGCCCTGGCGGCGCTGGACGAGGCGGGCGCCGCGGCCGACCGGTACCGCGTCGCGGACTCACGGGCGTTCGTCCTGCTGATGCGGGCCTACCTGGCGCTCGACGACAAGGACACGGCACGCGCGCGTGAGCTGTACGAAGCGGCCCGCGCGCAGACCGAGCGGGCCACGCTGCCGCCCCAGTTCCTCGTGATGCTGAACATCGTCGACGCCCTGACGGTGACAGCGGAGTCGGGCCCGGAGAAGGGCCTGCCGCGTCTGGCCGACACCCTGCGCCTTGCCGTGGAGAACCACTGTGCCGACGAGATCACGGCGACCCTCACGGACGCCGCGGCGGATCTGCTGGCCCGGCTCGACGATCCTGCACGCGCGGCCCGGCTGCTCGCCGCCGCGGACCGCTTGCGCCGCGGCCATCCGCGCCCCATGCCGGAGCGGGAGTACGCCGAGCGGGCCGACGCACATGCCCGGATGGCCCTGGGCGCCGAGCGCTTCACGGCCGAGTACGAACGGGGCCGCGCCCTCACCCAGGACGAGGTGCTGGACGACCTGGCCGAGGCCGTGCGCGGCCTCCTGCCGCCCGACGGCCGGGCGCCGTGAGTCGCGCCGTGAGTCGGATGCCCGCCCGACGGCCGGGTGCCCTGACCCGGATGCCCGCCCGACGGTCTACCGGCAGCTGAACTTCGACTCTGCCCAGTCCGCGAGCAGCAGGCTGCCGACGGTGCCGCGCGGCTCGACGACCAGGCGCACGGTCTCACGACCGGTGAGGTTCACCCGGACGGGCACCGCCGTGTCCCCGGCCTCGACGACCGAGGACCGCCACAGGCGCACGCCGTCGGCGTAGACCGAGAAGGAGAACTTGCCGAGGCCGAGGTTCATGTCGTCGACGCCGACCAGTGCCTCGTAGGCGGCGCACTGCCGGTTGAGGTCGATGGTGACGGAGGACCGGCCGTGCACGGTGACGCCGTGCGCGTACCGCTGCCCGGCGATCGACACACTGTCGCGCTGCCACACCCAGCTGCTCTCGTGCAGCCGCATCTCGGGCTCGCTGCCGTCACCGGAGAGGTCGTACGAGAGCTCGCTCCACTGGTAGTCGGCCGGGGCCGGCGGTGGCGTCGGGGTGGGCGTGGGTGTCGGGGTCGGAGTGGGGGTCGGTGTCGGCGTGGGCGTCGGAGCGGGCGAGCGCGTCGGCGTGGGCGACGGCTTCGGGGTCTGCTCGGGTGCCGCGGCCGGGACGATCGCCGGGGGCCGCGGAGTGGGCTCCTCCTTCGGCGGCTGCGGAGCGGGCGGCTTCGGGGTCGGCGTCTCCTCGACGACGGGGGAGGGGACGGGGGGCTGCTTGGCGTCGTTGTGCTCGGCCGGCTTGTCGTTGCCGGCCAGCGCGAGGACGATCGCCGCCGCGACGCCCACGGCGACCACACCCGCGGCGATACCGGCCTTCAGCGGCGCGCCCACCCCCTCGGAGGCCGCCGCACCGCCTCCCGCGCCGCCGGGCGAACCTCCGCTCGCAGCCCCGGCCCCGCCGGCCACCCCGGCACCGCTCGACGAACCACCGCTCGCCGCCGCGGCCGCTCCCGCGGCACCGGCCGCACCCGCCCCGGCACCGCCGGCGATGAGCCCGGCGGCCTTGGCGTACCCGGCGACACCGAACCAGCCGATGACCGCGACCGGTACGACGGCCGGGATACCGCTGGCGACTTCCTTGATCTGGCCGGCGGCCAGCCGGCACTTGGCACACTCGTCCAGATGCTTGCGCAGACCCCGCTCGGCGCGGGTGCGCAGGCTGCCGCGGGCGTAGGCGCCGAGCCGGTCGGCGTAGCGGGAGCACTCCGCGTCGCCGGCGAGGCTGGCGCTGACATGGGCCTGGAGGTAGGCCTGCTTGAGGCCCTCGCGGGCGCGGCTGGCGAGCACGCGTGTGCCGTTGGCGTCGAGCCCGAAGAGTGTGGCGACCTCGCTCGGCGACTCGTCCTCGACCTCGGTGTGCCACAGCACGGCCTGCCAGCGCTCCGGCAGCGACCGGAAGGCCTGCATGGCCATGGACTGCTCGGCCTCGTGCATCGCCCGTACGTCCGCGCCGAGGTCGAGCGTGTCGTCGTCGGACACCTGGGCCACCCGGGAGGACTGCGCGGCGAACACCGCGAAGTCGTCGACGAGCTGCTCTCGGCGGGCCGACTTCGTCCAGTCGGCGGCGGCCCGCCGGATCGAGGTGAGCAGATAGGCGCGTACGGCGTGCTCGGGACCGGATCCGCCGCGCACCGCCTGGAGCATGCGGGCGAAGACCTCGGCCGTGAGGTCGTCGGCGGTGTGTCCGTCACGGCAGCAGGTGCGGGCGTACCGTCGTACCGCCTCCGCGTGGCGCCGGTACAGCTCCTCGTAGGCGCTGTCGTCGCCGGAGCGCATCCGGCCGATCAGGTCGGCGTCCGACGGCGGCAGCTCGCGCGGCGGTGGCAGCGCGCTGTCCTGGCGCCGGTCGCGCTGGGCCGGGACACCGCCCGGTGGCACGTCCGCGGGGCCGCCCTGGCTCGGCACCTGGGGAGTCGACGACTCCCCGTCGTCACCGCGTGACTCGTCCCACCCGTCAACGCTCATCGCGGAAAGCCCCCGCCGCCAGCTCCACCAGTCCCGGACAATGGGTCAGGGTGCCACATTGGCTTTTGTTCAGGACCCACCCGTACGGACATCCACCCGTCCGTGGGGACTTCCCGCAACCCAGTACTAGCTCTTGCCCCGGCGGGGAAGGCTCAATCAGCCGTCACCGGACGTGAGTTGACGTCGGCACCCGAAATGCCCGGCATGTTCCGCGAGGGAGTGCGAGGCGAGGGGTGCGAGGTGAGGGGGCGCGAGGCAAGGGTGGTGCGGCACCCTGCCTCCCGGTCACCTCTTGCCGATCCGTCACCCCGTCGACGTCACGGTCGTCGCATCGGCCCGGCTCACGCCTGAGGCCGCGACCGCAACCCCTCCAGCAGGATGTCCAGCAGCCGTGCCGAGGCCGCCGCCTGCTGCGCCGCGTCCGGCAGCGAGGGCGCCGCCGTCGCGATCACCAGCAGGACGTCCGACACCGAGACGTCGGCCCGCAGCTCACCCGCCGCGCGTGCCCGCTCCACAAGCTGCCCCACCACGTCGAGCAGGGCCGCCGCACCCGCGTCGTCCGCCGGGTCGGCCGAGACCGCCGGCCGCTCGGACACCAGCCGCAGCTCACCGGCGCCCGGCTGTATCCGCTGCTGCGGCACCCGAGCCTCGTCGAGCCCGGAGCCGTCCTCGGCGACCCCGACCCGCAGCACCTGCGGCGGCAGCAGGCGCCCCGCGCCCGAGGCCACCGATGTGCGCAGGAAGCGGGACAGCGCCGACCACGGCTCGTCCTCCTGGCCGAGCGCGGCACGTGCCTGGTCGGTCAGCCGGGACGTCTCCTCCTCGGCTATGCGTCGCACCAGGACGTCCTTGCTCGGGAAGCGCCGGTACACGGTCCCGACGCCGACCCGCGCGCGCCGCGCCACGTCCTCCATCGGCGCGCCGTAACCCAGCTCGCCGAAGACCTCGCGCGCCGCACGCAGTACGTGCTCCAGATTGCGCTGTGCGTCCACGCGCAGCGGCGCCGAACGCGGTCCGTCCCCGCGTCCGTTGCCCGCAGCCGCGCTCAACGTGCCGCCCACCGCTCCGCCGCCATGTGTGATGGCGGACGCGGAAGACCAACGAGAATCCTGAACATGCATAAGCGATCCCCCGGTAATGACGTCTCCCCCCGGAGACTCTCCCCGTCATTGCAAAGCCGGAGCGTCGCGGAACAAGCCCGGACCACGAGTCCGTTTCGTGTGACTCGCGGACCCAAGAGCGCATCCCCCTACACCCCGTCGACATACGAACATAGTTGAGCGAGGGTCAATTCAGAAGGGGCAGGTTCCGCACGGAGCGCCCCTCGATCGGAGTACGGGTCGTTTACGTCCCGATTGCGCCACCTACGACCCCCCGGCGCACACCCGTTGACCTGCGAAGACTCCACCCACTCCGGCAATTCGGCCAAATCGTGGCGCCGTCGGCCGCCGGTCACACAAATTGTCGAGGCTGTGGACAAACGCAAGCGTCGGGTGCGTCATGGGATGGTGAAGGAACGTGCGCGCATTCTCGTTGTCGGCGGCGGCTACGTCGGGATGTACACGGCCCTGCGGCTCCAGCGGAGGCTGAAACAGGAACTCGGGCGGGGTGAAGCCGAGATCACCGTCGTCACTCCCGACCCGTACATGACCTATCAGCCGTTCCTGCCCGAAGCGGCGGCCGGCTCGATCTCGCCCCGCCATGTGGTGGTACCGCTGCGCCGCGTCCTGTCCGAGTGCCGGATCATCATCGGCGAGGCCACCGCGATCGACCACGCCAAGCGCACCGCCACCCTCACCACCCTCGCCACCGAGGAGGAGGGCACGGGCACCGAACAGCTGTCGTACGACGAACTCGTCCTCGCCCCCGGCTCCGTCTCGCGCACCCTGCCTATCCCCGGCCTCGCCGAGCACGCCATCGGCTTCAAGACCGTCGAAGAGGCCATCGGCCTGCGCAACCACGTCCTCGAGCAGATGGACATCGCCTCCTCCACCCGCGACCCCGAGATCCGCGACGCGGCCCTCACCTTCGTCTTCGTCGGCGGCGGCTACGCGGGCGTGGAGGCACTCGGCGAACTCGAGGACATGGCCCGCTACGCCGCGCGCTACTACCACAACGTCCGGCCCGAGGACATGAAGTGGATCCTGGTCGAGGCCTCCGACCGCATCCTGCCCGAGGTCGGCGAGGACATGGGCCGCTACACCGTCACCGAACTGCGCCGCCGCAACATCGACGTACGTCTGCACACCCGCCTGGAGTCCTGCGCCGACCGCGTCGCCGTCCTGAGCGACGGCTCCCGTTTCCCCACCCGCACGGTCGTGTGGACGGCCGGCGTCAAACCCCACCCGATCCTCGCCGCCGGCGACCTGCCACTTAATGCGCGCGGCAGGCTGAAATGCACCCCCGAGCTGACGATCGACGGCACCACGCACGCGTGGGCCGCGGGAGACGCCGCCGCCGTCCCCGACGTCACGGCCGCGGACCCCGACGCGGAGTGCGCGCCCAACGCCCAGCACGCCGTACGCCAGGCGAAGGTCCTCGGCGACAACATCGTCCACACCCTGCGCGGCGAACCCCTGGAGACGTACGCGCACAAGTACGCGGGCTCCGTCGCCTCCCTCGGGTTCCACAAGGGCGTCGCCCAGGTCTACGGCCGGAAGCTGAAGGGCTACCCTGCCTGGTTCATGCACCGCGTCTACCACCTGAGCAGGGTGCCGACCTTCAACCGCAAGGCCCGCGTCCTGGCCGAATGGACCCTGTCGGGCCTGTTCAAGAGGGAGATCGTGTCCCTCGGTTCGCTCGAACATCCCCGAGCGGAGTTCGAACTCGCGGCCGGTGGAAAGCATCCACACAACCCGGGAGACGACACGAAGGGGTCGTCCTGACCGGACCCAGGAACTCCACCGACCGGGCAGGCGTCTGACGGGTGTCGGCCAGGTCGGCCGCACTGCCAGACTGATCCCGAACCGATCCCGACCGATCCCGAGCTGGACGACCCCTTGGACAACCCTGGACGGGCAAGCGCCCGCCCTTCGCACCACGAGGATCTCCCCACAGTGCCGCAACCCCGGGGTGCTGCCGCCCCGCAGACCCCCGGCCGCGTCCGGAGCCGGCCGAAGACGACGACACGAGGCAAGGATTCGTGAACTTCACGCGCTGGAGCGCCCGGCTCCCCGGAACGCAGCGCCGCGCCGCAGCGCGGACCGAGAACACGGCGGCGGCCACCCCGGACCGCCGGGGAGAGAGCCCGAGCCCCGTCCCCGCGGCCCGCGTCGAACAACTCACCGACGAAGGCGAACCGATCCCCGCAGTGGACGAGCTGCCGGTCCGTGAGGTCCTTGATCGTGTCCCGGCCCTGGTCGCCCTGGTCCACGGCACCGACCACCGCCTCGCCTACGTCAACGACGCCTACACGACGGCCTTCGGCGCACGGCCCCTCGGGGAGCCCGCCCGCGATGCCCTGCCCGAACTGGCCGAACTGGGTCTGCTGCCGCTCCTGGACCAGGTCCTGCGCAGCGGCAAGCCCCGCACCCTCAAGTCCCGCAAGGCCCCCGACGGCCGCTCCTACACCTTCACCTGCACCCCCGTCGCCGAGGGCGACGGCGGTGGTGTTCTCGTGTTCGCCACCGACGTCACCGACCACGCGGAAGCCGCCGAGCGCCTGCGCGCCAGCGAACGCCGCCAGCGCGAAACGGCCGTCACCCTCCAGCGCTCCCTGCTCCCCCAGGAGCTCGAAGAACCCGACGACCTGCGCATCGCCGCCACCTACCACCCCGGCGGCACCGAGGCCGCGGTAGGCGGCGACTGGTACGACGTGATCACCCTGGGCGGCGGACGCACCGCACTCGTCATCGGCGACGTCATGGGCAGAGGCGTGCGGGCTGCCGCGGTCATGGGCCAGCTCCGCACGGCGGTGCGCGCCTACGCCCGCCTGGACCTCCCGCCGCACGAGGTACTGCAACTGCTGGACGGCCTGGCCACGGAGATCGACGCCAACCAGATCGCCACCTGCGTCTACGCCGTCCACGACCCGAACGAGGGCCGCCTGGTGTACGCGTCGGCCGGCCACCTCCCGATCCTCGTCCGCGACGAGACCGGCGCCGTCCAGCGCGCCGACGAACCCACCGGTCCGCCCCTCGGCACCGGCGGCTGGATGCACGCCTCCGGCTCGATCGCCCTGAGCCCCGGCTCCACCGCCGTCCTCTACACCGACGGCCTGGTCGAACGGCGGGACGAAGACCTGGACGAGGGAATCGCCTCCCTGGAACGCGCCCTCGCCGGCGCGACCGGGACCCCTCAGGTCGTCTGCGACCGCCTGGTCCGCTCGGCCGGCGTCACCGCCGACCACGACGACGACGTCGCCGTCCTCGTCCTCCAGCACCCGGCCCGCACCGGCCCCGACAGCGACCTGTTCCGCAACGCCGCCCTGGAACTCCTCGGCGGTGTGGAGGCCGCCCCACGCGCGCGTGCCTTCGCCTCCGGCGTCCTGACGAGCTGGCGCTTCCCGACGGACCTGCACGACCTGGGTGTCCTCGCGACCAGCGAACTGGTCGCGAACTCCCTCCAGCACGGCACCCCGCCCATGCGGCTGCGGCTGCGCCGCACGGACCGCCGCCTGACCATCGAGGTCACCGACGGCGACGACCACCTCCCGCGCCGCCGCCGAGCCGAACCGGTCGACGAGTCGGGCCGAGGCATCGCGATCGTCGCCACGATCGCCTCGGCCTGGGGCTCCAGACGAACACCCGGGGGCGGAAAAGCGGTCTGGTGCGAGTTCCTCCTCCCCAAGGGGAGCCGCTAGCGGCCCACAGGGACACCGCCAGCGGCCCACGGGGAAGGTCAGGCGTGCGCCCGGGGCGTCCCCGCCGCCGAGGCGGCAGCGCCCTGCGCCACGACCCGGCTCTTCCCCCGCCACGGCTGGTCCTGCACCGCGGTGAGCTGCCTGCCCAGCCGCAGTGCCAGCCAGGTGATCCCCAGCGAGAACAGCAGGAACGTCACGACATACGGCCCGTGCAGCGCCGCCCCCATGGGCCCGCCCACCGCCGGCCCCACCGCCAGCGCCAACTGCTTCACCAGGGCGAAAGCGGAGTTGTACTGCCCGGCCATCCCGCTCGGTGCCAGGTCCGCGACCAGCGGAGCGACGGTCGGCGACAGCATCGCCTCACCCAGCCCGAACAGCGCGTACGTCGAGATGAAGGCCGCCGTCGCCATCTCCTGGCTCCCGTCCCCGAGCCCGGCGTACCCCGCCGCGACCCAGGCCACGGCCCAGATCAGCCCCACGGCCGCGATCACCCGCGACCGCCTGCGCCGCTCGACGAACTTCAGCACGGCGAACTGCGCCACCACGATCATCGCGGTGTTGGCCGCGAGCGCGGTCCCCAGCGCCGACGTGGAAACACCGGCCGCCTCGACGCCGTACGCGCTCAGCCCCGACTCGAACTGGCCGTAGCAGGCGAAGAACAGGACAAAGCCCAGCACACACAGCTGCACCATCGCCCGGTTCTGGAGCATCTGCTTCCAGCTGCCCTTCGCCGACCGCCCCGCCGGCGCCCCGTCGACCCGCGGCGCGTGCGGCATCCGCACGGTCGCCATCACCACGACGAGCAGCAGGAACATGGCCGCCTCGATCGCGAACAGCAGAGTGAAGGAGGAGACGCTCGTCGTGTCGACCAGATGGCCACCGATGAGCCCGCCGACGCCGAGTCCCAGGTTCTGCAGGAAGAACTGCGTGGCGAACGCCCGCGACCGGGTCTCGGCCGAGGAGCAGTCCACGATCATCGTCGCGAGCGCCGGCTGCATCACGGCCTGACCCGCCCCGAGTGCCGCCGCCGACAGCAGGACGGCAGCCGCGGTCCCGGCGAGTCCCAGGCTCAGCGAGCCGAGCGCGGCGGTGACCAGAGCGGCGAGCAGCACCGGCAGCGGGCCTCGCCGGACGATGGCCCGCCCGGCGAACGGCAGCACGACCAGCGCGGCCACGGCGAAGACGGCGAGGACCATCCCCGCCGTCATGGCACCGAGCCCCCGCACCTGCGCCACATAGACGTACAGGTAGGGGACGGTGAAGCCGAGCCCGAACGCGCTGAGTGCGTTGCCCACGTGAATCCGGCGCATCGCTGCGCCCATCGCCCTGGTCACGTTCACCTCTCCTCAATGAAGACCCATCGATGTAGGTCTGAAGACTTCGAAGCTAAAATTAGAAGCTAAACAGTACACCTTGAAGGACTTCAACGCCAAGCAAGCCCGTGCCATACTCGGCCCATGGGCGACACCCCCGACATCGGCGAACCGACACTCGAAGAGCAGATCGCCGCCTACCAGCGCGAGTTCCAGGACCTCGACCCCCAGGTCGAGCAGATCGTCTCGGCGCTGTCCCGCCTGAACCGCCGTATGAACGTCGCCTACGGCCGCCAGACCTCCGCCCTCGGGATCAGCAACGCCGAGTGGGAGGTCCTCAAGGCCCTCGTCCTCTCCGGCGCCCCGTACCGCATGGGCCCGAGCGACCTCGCCAAGCGGCTCGGCCTCACGCCGGCCGCGATGACCCACCGGATCGACCGCCTGGTCGCCGAAGGTCTGGTCACCCGGGAGCGGGACGAGTCCAACCGCGTTCGCGTCATCGTCGAGCTGACCGCCGACGGTCGGGAGAAGTGGCTGGAGGCGATGCGCCTCGCGACGGTCTTCGAGGAGGACCTCCTCCAGGACCTCTCGCCACAGGAGCGCACCTCGCTCGGCGATGTCCTCACCCGCCTGCTCCGCAGGGTGGAGCACGCCCAGCCGGACGCCGGCGGACGCCTCAGCGACCTGGACTGACACGGGCCCCCGACCGCGTAAAAGATCTTGACAGGGGGCGCTTGACAGCCCCATGCCCGATCCGTAAAGTTCTCCGGGTTGCCGCCGAGCCGTAACGGTTCTGCGACAGCACCTCCCGCCGCGAGAGCGGCAACCAAACCACCAGCACGATCTCCCACTCGGGTCGATTTCGGCATGCCCGAATTCAATTTGAATGGGACTCGGCGGCCCGATTAGGAATCGCCGAGCGGATCCGCTAAGGTTTGAAACGTCGGAACGGCCCAACGGCCGGGAAGACAGGCCCCGCTGACTGGGGGTCAGGCCCGAAAGGATCTGATAAAGTCGGAACCGCCGGAAAGGGAAACGCGAGAGCGGGAACCTGGAAAGCACCGAGGAAATCGGATCGGAAAGA
>NZ_JBHSKM010000003.1:0-235663 GCF_042657965.1 Streptomyces coerulescens | reverse complement strand
CGAACGGGCTGACCGCACCGAACGGCCCGTCCCAGCAACGCGTCATCCGCCAGGCGTTGAAGACGGCCCGAATCTCCGCCGCTGACGTCGACGTCGTCGAGGCCCATGGCACGGGCACGACGCTCGGCGACCCGATCGAGGCACAGGCCCTGCTTTCCACCTACGGCCAGGAACGTACTGATGGGCCGTTGTGGTTGGGGTCGGTGAAGTCGAATCTGGGGCATACGCAGGCAGCGGCGGGTGTGGCCGGTGTGATCAAGTTGGTGCTGGCGATGCAGCGGGAGGCGCTGCCCGCGACGTTGCATGTGGATCGGCCGTCCTCGCATGTGGACTGGGAGGCGGGGCAGGTCCGGCTGTTGACGGAGTCGCGGGTGTGGCCGCGTGGTGAGCGGCCCAGGCGGGCCGGCGTCTCCGCCTTCGGGATCAGCGGGACCAACGCCCACGTCATCCTCGAAGAAGCCCCGGCCGACCACACCGACAGGAGTGACGAGCCCGACGCCTCGCTCCCGCTCGTGCCCTGGGTGCTGTCCGCCCACCGCCCGGAGTCGCTGGCCCAGCAGGCCGCCCGTCTCGCCTCGGCCCTCACCGACGATCACGCGGCACACGACATCGGGCACTCGCTGGCCACGACCCGTGCCGCCCTGACCCACCGCGCCGTGGCGCTCGGCCCGGACACCCCGACGCTGGCCACCGCACTCACCTCCTTCGGCACCGGGACCACGCCCCCGGACGTCGTCAGCGGCACCGTCATCGACGGCGGCACGGCGTGGCTGTTCACCGGGCAGGGCAGTCAACGCCCGGGAATGGGACGGGAGTTGTACGGGCGGTTCCCCGTGTTCGCCCGTGCCTTCGACGAGGTGTGCGCGCACCTCGACGGGGAACTCGACGGTGCCGCCGGCTTCCCCACGGGCGTACGGGCCGCGGTCTTCGCGCCCGAGGGCTTGGCGGAGGCCGCGCTGCTGAACCGTACCGGGCATGCGCAGGCCGCGCTGTTCGCCGTACAGGTGTCCTTGGTGGAGCTGCTCCGTTCCTGGGGGACCGAGCCGGACTGCGTGGTCGGACACTCCGTGGGCGAGTTCGCGGCCGCCTATGCCGCCGGGGTCTTCGAACTCCCCGACGCGGTACGGCTGGTGGCGGCGCGTGCGCGGCTGATGCAGGCGCTGCCCGGGGGCGGCGCGATGGCCGCGATCGAGGCGACCGAGGGCGAGGTCGCCGAGGCGGTGGACGGGGATGTAGTGATCGCCGCGGTGAACGGGCCGCGGTCCGTCGTGGTGTCGGGGGCGGAGAGCGCCGTGGAGGCCGTGCTCGCCCGGTTCCATGACCGTGGGTGCCGTACGAAGCGACTGCGCGTCAGCCACGCCTTCCACTCACCCCTGATGAAGCCGGTCCTGCACGACTTCGCCGCGGTGGCCGAAGGCATCGGTTACCGCACGCCGGCCGTACCCGCCGTCAGTTCGGTCACCGGGCAGGCGCTGCGGGACGGCGACTGGACCACCGCGCGCTACTGGGCGGACCAGATCGTGGAGCCGGTGCGCTTCCACGACGCCCTCACCACCGTCACCTCCGGCCAAGGGGTCAGCAGGCTCCTGGAGATCGGCCCGGACCCGGTGCTCAGCGCGCAGGCACCCGCGGGGACCGCCGTCGCCGTGAGCGTCCTGCGCCGCGACCGGGCGGAGGTCGCCGCGCTGCTCACCGCTCTCGCCGAGGTCTACGTCCACGGCACGGACGTCGACTGGGGCGCCGTGTTCACGGGGACCGGCGCGCGCCGTATCGACCTGCCGACGTACGCCTTCCGGCGCCGGCGCTATTGGCTGCCCGACCGCGCGGGGGAGAACGGCGCGATGAGCTTCCTCGGCATTCCGCAGACTCCGACCGAACTCCCTTCGCCCGAATTCCCTTCGTCCGCCCTTTCGTCCGAGCTCCCTTCGCCCGACGAGCCTGTGCTCGCTCCCCACGAGCAGCCGGCCGCCGACCGCCTCCGCGCCCTGCCCCCGGCCGAGCGCGAGAGCGCCGTCCTGGAGGTCGTCGTCTCCCTGGCGGCCCACGTCCTCGGGCACTCCGACACCGGTGACGTCGGCCCCACACAGCGGTTCCTCGAGCTGGGCTTCACCTCCCTGTCGCTGGCCGACCTCCGCAACCGCCTGGCGCGCGCCTGCGGAGTCGAACTGCCGACGTCCGCCCTGTACGAGCACGCCACACCGCGCGCCCTGGCCGCCCGCATCAGCGCTCAACTGGCCGACGGGAAGCGGCAGTCGGCCGTAGCCACCGATTCCCTGACCGCGCTCGTGCGGTACGCCTTCGAGCGGGAGCAGTACGACAAGGGACTGGACATGCTGCACCTCGCGGCCGCGATGCGACCGGGGTTCGGGCTGCCCGACGCGCCGTCCGACGGGCCGTCCGACGCGCCGCCCGGCGAGACGGCCCACCCGGACGCACGCCCCGGCACGACCGTGCCCGCCCCCCGGCCGGTCCGGCTCGCCACCGGGACCGAGGGCGAAGCCCTGCTGTGCCTGCCGTCGCTGGTCGCGCCCGTCACCGCGTACCAGTACTCCCGGTTCGCCGCGGCCCTGAACGGCAGGCGTGACGTCTGGGTGCTGCCCGCGCCGGGCTACGCGTCCGGCGAGGCGCTGCCCGACAGCCCCGAGGCCGCCGCCGCCCGGCAGGCGGAGGCCGTCCTCGCCGCCTTCGGGGACAAGCCGCTGACCCTCGTCGGCTACTCCTCCGGCGGCTGGCAGGCCCACCTCCTGGCCGCCGCACTGGCCGAGGCGGGCGCACCCCCGCGCGCCCTGGTGCTGCTCGACTCGCCCGAGACGCCCGACGAGAACCTCGCGCTCGCCATGGTCGCGACCTCCTGCCGGCTCATGCGGGACTTCCCCGACGTCCCCGTCGTCGCCGACCAACTGACCGCGACCGCCCACTACGGCGGCCTGTTCGACGGGTGGCGGCCCGCGCCCCTCGCCGAGTCACCGCGGACCCTGTTCGTGTCCGCGGCGGAACACGACCCCGCCCTCCTCCTGGGCGCCGGCCGGCCCGACTGGCCGCTGCCGCACGAGGCGCTGGAGGTGCCCGGCACCCACGTCAGCCTGCTGGACGGTGACGCCGACACCACCGCGCGCGCCGTGCACGCCTGGCTGCTGGAGCGCTGAACACGGCGAGGGCCGCCGCGCGGTGAGCGCGGCGGCCCTCGATGTCCGACCGGCAGTTCGACGACCGGTCGGGTCGGTCAGTCGTCGAGCAGCCGGATCGGGTCCTCCTGCTCGTACCAGCCCAGGAACGGCGGACACAGGCCCCAGCCGAGCAGCCGCTGGAGCTCCTCGGGGTACTCGCGCACGATCTCCCGCGGTACGGCCAGATACTGGTTCTCCTCCTGGCGCAGATTGCCGCGGACCAGCGCGAGCGTGAGGCCCGTGCGCGCCTCGTCGGCGAGGTTCGCGCCGCCGCCGTGGAACAGACCGCCCACCCAGATCAGGCAGGACCCCGGATCCATCTCCGCCTGCACGGCCTCCTCCGGGCGCGGCGCACGCTCCGCCTCCCAGAGATGGCTGCCCGGGTAGACCATGGTGGCGCCGTTCTCCTCGGTGAACTCGCTCATCGCGAGCATGATCTGCACCCGGTTCGTCGGGCCGGGGCTGGGCAGCAGATGCGCGATGTCGTCGCGGTGCGGCGGCTGAGCGGTCTCGCCGGGCCAGATCTGGATCACCTGGGTGATGCTGACCTGGACGTTCGGCGCGAGATCGGCGCGCTGCCGGCCGAACCAGTTCGTCGAGGGGCGCTCGATCAGGTCCCGGGCGGCGCCCAGGTACAGCGGATCGAGCGCGATGCGCTCCATGTGCCGGGAGCGGGCGAAGAGCGAGCTGAGCCGTTTGGTGCGCTGACCGGTGAAGGAGCTGTCGCCGTAGCCGACGCCGTCGAGCGCGGGACCTAGGTCGTCCCACAGTCCCTTCAGGGTCGGCTCGTCGACGAGGTTCTCCACGATCACACCGCCGTCGCGTTCCAGGACGGCGGTGACGTCGGACACCGGTGCGGTGGCGGGAAGCCGGGTCAGGTCTGCGGGCATGCGAAATCCTGGTTCTGTCGGGTGGCGGCGGCGCATCGGCTCGGTCGCAGTCGCGCGAGGCGGCACGGTGGGCGGAGGGTCACCAGCGCACCGGGAGTTCGGCGAGCCCGTACAGCACGCCGTCGTCCTTGTAGTCGAGGTCCTCGACTGCACGGTCGAGCCGGATGCCGGGCAGCCGCTCGAACAGGATGCGGTAGGCCAACTCCATTTCGACGCGTACGAGATGCTGGCCCAGGCACTTGTGCCGGCCGTGGCCGAAGGCGACATGGCCCTGGGCCGAGCGGCTCGGGTCGAAGGCGTGCGGGCAGGCGAACCTGCCGTCGTCGTAGTTGGCGGCGGCCACCAGCGGCGCCACGCCCTCGCCCGCCCTGATCAGCTGGCCGCCGATCTCCACGTCCGCCACGGCCACCCGCAGCGGCACCAGATCGGCGACGGAGTAGAACCGCAGCAGCTCGTCCACGATGCCCGGGTCGCCGATCCACTCGGGGTGCGTCATGAGGGGGACGGCGCCCAGGGCGATGTTGTTGGCGGTGGTCTCCTGGCCGGCGATGAGCAGCAGCAGGGCCGCACCGCCGACCTCCATCGGGGCCAGTTCCCCGGAGGCGAGCATCGTGCTGATCATGTCGTCGCCGGGCCGGTGCCGTTTGATGGTGACCATCCGGCCCAGGTAGCGCAGGAGTTCCGTGGTCGCCCGGTCCCGTTCCTCGTCGGTGGCGGACAGGGTGACCAGGACCGAGATCCGGGACTCGAAGAAGGCCCGGTCGGCGTGGGGCACGCCCAGCAGCTCGCAGATCACCAGCGACGGAATGGGCACGGCGTAGTCCGCGACCAGATCGGCCGGGCTGCCCTTGGCGACGAGCGACTCCACGCAGTCCTCGACGACCTTCTGGATGCGGGGGCGCAGCTCCTTCATCCGCCGGGCGGTGAAGTCCTGCATGAGGATCTTGCGGTAGCGGTCGTGCTCGGGCGGGTCGAGCGTGGCGAACCAGCCCGGAATCTGGGTCTGCGCGGGCGGTCCGCCGGTACGGCCCGGGGTGGGGAACCCCTCGTTGCGGGAGTCCGAGCTCAGGTGCGGGTGGAGCAGGGCCTCGCGCACGTCCTCGAACCGGGTCAGCAGCCAGACACGCTGGCCGCCCGGCATCATCGACCACGCCGGCCCGTCGCGCCCACGCAACTCGGCGTAGCCGGGCGGGGGGAAGGGCTCGCCGGGCCGGCGGAACGGGAAGTCGACCTGCCGTGCGGCGTCGTCCATCATGTCGGTTGCTGTCACGTGCCGTCCCCTCTCACCGTGAGGTGGCACCGGGACCTCCGGACCCCGATGTGAGACGAAGGATGGGCCGCTCGCGGCGGGCAAATCCCTAGTCATGGCACGGGATCGGAAGCCCCGGTGAGGGTTGAGCCGCTCTGAGACCGGGTCGTGCGTGGCCGGCCGGAGAGTACCCGTGGTGGCCGGCCCGCTTCGCTACCACCGAACCGGCAGTTCCGCCGGTCCGCCGACGAGCCGCCCGGCACCGGTCATGAGCTCCTCGTGCGGGACCACCGGTCGCAGTCGGGGCATGCGCGTGAACAGCGCGGTGAACGCTTCCGCGAGCTCGATCCGGGCCAGCGAGGCGCCGAGACAGTGCCAGATGCCGTGCCCGAACGACAGATGGGGGTTGGGCGCCCTGCGCGGATCGAACTCCCCGGCCCGTTCGAAGGCGCGCTCGTCGTGGTTGGCCAGTGCGAAGTCCAGCAGCACCAGGTCGCCGGCCCGGATGGTCACCCCGGCGACCTCGATATCGGCGGCGGCGTAGCGGGGCAGGACGGAGCCGGACTGCTTGCCGTTGCGCAGCACTTCCTCCACCAGGGCGGCCATCGCCTCCGGCTCGTCGAGCGCCGTGCGCAGCCGCTCCGGGTGGCGGCCGAGCAGGGCGACGCCCAGGGTGACGAAGCTCGCCACGCTCTCCAGGCCCGCCATGAGGAGCGTCGCGGCGAGCGCGGCGGCCTGCTCGCTGGGGATGCCGGCGGTCACCAGCCGGGTCAGGACGTCGTCGCGCGGTGCGGTCCGCTTGGCCTCGGCGAGCGCGCCGAACAGGGCGAAGAGCGGGCCAGGGCCGGGTGCGGCCGCCCCGTCCTTCCCGACCCGGCCGATGTCGGCGAGGAGTTGCGTGGCGCGTTCCCGTTCCTCGGCGGGCACGCCGATCAGCTCGTGCAGGATGCTCAGCGAGTACGGCAGCGCGAACTGCCCGTGCAGATCGGCGGGTTGCTCGCGGCCCGCGAAGTCCGCGGCGATCGCGCGCGCGGCGCCGGCCACGCGCGGCCTCAGTTCCTGCATACGGCGTGCGGCGAACTGCGGGCCGAGCAGGGCCCGGGACCGACGGTGCATCTCCCGGGCCGTGTCGGCGTCGTCGATGATCAGCATCTGGACGAGCGGGCTGTCGACGTACTTGGGCGCGGTGGCGGGGGCGGGGTGGAAGCGGCCGAGCCGCTCGTCGTGCAGGAGTGCCTTCGTCTCGGCGTGCCGGGTGACGAGCCAGGCCTCGTCACCGGCGGGGGTCCGCACACGGCGGACGGGTGCCTCGTCGCGCAGGGCCCGCAGCGGGCTGGGGGCGAACACGGGACGCGAGGCGGTGTCGAGCACGGGTAAAGGAGGTGTGTGCTGCATGGGCCGAGCCTGCCGTCCCGGCACTGACGATTTCCCGAGAGTTCGGGGGCGCGGCGGCTCGACACTCCACTCATGTGTGGTGCACCACACTCAAATGTGAACGGAGCTCAACTTCCGTCTCTCGGACGCCGATCGAACCGGACCGGGTGATTCCGGTCGGCCTTCTGACCGGCGGAGGAGCGTGGCGAGCGGGTCGTGAGTTCGCAATCGCGTACCTGCGAAAGCGGCTTCGGGGGGCGTGCGACCGCATCGCGCGCGGGCGAGGAACACCCCTGCTCGTGCGTATGATCGGACGAGAAAACGGTCGTTCGGTTCGTACATTCCGCCAACTGCTTTGTGTGGCGGCGCAATACAGGAGACGCGGTGGCTTTAACCTCCGGCCTCAAGGCGGAAGACGAGCCCACGCTCGTCGGTCGAGACCTGGAACTGGCCCTGATCCGTGAGCACCTCCACGGCTCGGGGGGAGGCCGGGCGGTCCTGCTGCGCGGACCCGCCGGCATCGGCAAGACCCGGCTGATGCACGAGGTGCTCGCCGACCTGGACGTGCACGCCCGTGTCCGCACCGTCAAGTGCCAGGAGAGCGGCGGCGCCGCCTACGCGGCCGTGCGCGGACTGTTCGCACCGCTCGGACTCACCGACGGCGACCCCGCCCGGCATCCGCTGCTCGCCGGCAGTGCCGCGCTCGCGGGCAGCGCCGCGCTCGCCCTGCCCGCCCTCACGACGGACGGCGACCCCGACGGCGACCCCGCCGACATGTACGGCGTCATGCACGGCCTGTACTGGCTCACCGCCTCGCTGGCCGCCGAGCGCCCGCTCGTCCTCGCCGTCGACGACCTCCAGTGGTGCGACGAGGCGTCGCTGCGCTGGCTCGGTTTCCTGCTGCGACGGGCCGAGGGCCTGCCGGTCTCCCTGTTCCTCACCCTGCGCACCGAGGTCGAGCCCGCCCGCCCCGACGTGCTGGACGAGATGGCCGACGCCCCCTCCTGCCTCACCGTCGACGTCGAACCGCTCACCGACGACGCCGTGCGCGACATGCTCGCCGCGGCCCTGACCGTCACGCCCGACGCCTCCGTGGTCGCCCGGTGCATGGAACTCACCGGCGGCACCCCCTTCCTCGTCCAGCTCCTCGCCCGCGACCTGAAGGAACGCGCCCCGGACGCCGCGCTGGACGCCGACGCCCTGCAGGACGGCCTCGGGCACGACACCGTGGCCCGCTTCCACCTCGACCGGCTCAGCCCCGAACGGCTCGCCGTCGCCAAGGCGCTCGCGGTCCTGGAGTCCGACGACATCGAGACCGTCGCAGCCCTCGCCGGCACCACCCCGGGCCCCGCCGCCGGCGCCGTCGACGCCCTGCGCGCCGCCGGGCTGCTGCGCCCCGACTCCCTCGCCTACCGCCACGACCTCATGCGCCAGGCCGTCCTGGACGCGACGCCGGCCGAGGAGCGCCTCGCGCTGCGCAAACGCGCCGCACGCCTGCTCAACGACTCCGGGCACCCCAGCGACCAGGTCGCCGTCCAGCTGATGCACCTGCCCGAGGTGCCCGAGCCCTGGATGGTCACCGTCCTGCGCTCCGCGGCCCTCGGCGCCGAACAGCGCGGCGCACCCGCCACCGCCGGCCAGTACCTCTCCCGCGCCCTGCGGCACGACCTCGACGACATCGAGCTGCTGTCCGCCTCCGCCCGGGTCCTCGCCCACTCCGACCACCCCACCGCGCTCAGCCGGCTGGAACACGCGCTGTCCCTCGCCACCGACCCTCGCCTGCGCTGCCGGCTCGTCCTTCAGTACGTCATCACCTCCCTCGGCGCCCAGAACTCGCTGCGGGCCTTCGAGCTGGTCGGCGAGACACTGCCCATGGTCGAGTCCGCACTCGGCGACGCCCCCGACGAACAGGCGCTGCGCACCCTCATGGAGGCGATGGCGCTGGTCTCCGGACTGGACGAGAAGTCCACGGTGCGCCGCGTCAGCGCACGCTTCCGCGACCACCCCCTGCCGCCGGGCGAGACCGCCGAGGAGCGGCTGCTGCTCGGCATGCTGTGCGCGCTCGGCACCCTGGAGGGCCGTCCCGCCGCCGAACTGGTCCCGGCCGCCGAGCGGGTCCTGCGGGTCGGGGACGTCTCGCTGGGCGGCTGGGGCGCCCTCGGCGCCAGCCTCGCCCTCTACCTCGCCGACGAGATCAAACCCGTCGAGCAGGTGCTCACCACCCTGCTCGAACACGCCCAGAAACGCGGCCAGGCCTGGAACAGTGCCCTCGTGTCCACCACCCGCGCCCAGGTGCACATGTGGGCCGGCAATATCGCCCAGGCGCTGGCGGACGCACAGCTCGCCTTCGACCTCGTCCACCGCGATCTGCATGTGAAGAGCGCCGTCGGCCCGCACTGCACCCTCGCGGACGTCCTGGTCCTGCGCGGCGACGCCCGGCGCGCCGAGGAACACCTCGATCTGGTGCGCCGGCCCCGCCTGGACCAGTTCGCACTGGAGTCGCACACCTACATGATGAGCCGGGCCCGCACCCGCGCCGCGCTCGGCGACCTGGAGGGAGCCCTCGGCCATCTCGTGCGCTGCGGCGACAGCCTCGCCGAGGCGGGCATCGGCAACCCCGTGCTGGCGCCCTGGTGGTACGACGCCGCACAATTGCTCGCCGAGCTCGGCCGGTACGGCGACGGGCAGGACATCGTCGAGCGGGTGGCGCCGGCCGTACTGCGCTGGGGCACGCCCCGGGCCAAGGGCATGCTCGCCGTCGCCCGCGGTGTCCTCACGCCCGGCGACACCGGCATCGAGGAACTGACCGAGGCGGCCCGTCTCCTCGACGGCAGCCCGGGCCGCCTGGAGCACGCCCGCGCCGAATACCTGCTCGGCCGGCGACTGCTGGAGCGCGGCGACTCCGAGGGCGCACGCGAACGGCTGCGCCGCGCCATCGACATCGCCGTACTGTGCGGCGACCGGCAGCTCCTCGACCAGGCGGTGCCCGCCCTCGGCGCGGCCGGCGGACGGCTGCGCAGCGGCACCGAGTCACCCACCGACGCACTGAGCGGCAGCGAACGCCAGGTCGCCGAACGGGCCGCCGCCGGAGCCACCAACCGGGAGATCGCCGAGGCCCTCTTCCTCACCCAGCGCACCGTGGAGTTCCACCTCACGAGCGTCTACCGCAAGCTCGGCATCCGAGGAAGAGGCGAACTCCAAGCCGTCCTCGCCGCCGAGCGCAGGCCCGTCGGCTGAGACCACGGCGGTGCCGGAAGTTTGGGGTTCTGCTGGTGGCGGCCCCCGTTCAATGGGCGGCGACGGCGGGCCGGTTGCCGCCGCCGCACCGACGAAAGCTCTGGAAAGGACGCCCATGTCGCGTATCGCCGACGACGCCACCACGGCGTGGATCCGCCGCTACCACCCCTCCGCTGCCAGCGCCGTCCGGCTGGTGTGCTTTGCGCACGCGGGCGGTTCGGCCAGCTTCTTCCACCCGGTGTCGGTGCGCTTCGCCCCGGAAGTCGACGTGGTCGCGCTGCAGTACCCGGGACGCCAGGACCGGCGCACCGAACCGTGCGTGGAGGACATCGGCAAGCTCGCGGACCTGCTCTGCGAGGAGATCCGCGAACTGAGCGACAAACCCACCGTGTTCTTCGGCCACAGCATGGGCGCCGTCCTGGCCTACGAGACGGCACTGCGCCTCGAGGAACTCGGCGTCAATCCGCCGCGCGCCGTCGTGGCCTCGGGCCGACGCGCCCCGTCCTCCCACCGGGACGAGCGGGTGCACCAGCAGGACGACGCGGGCGTGATCACCGAGCTGCGGCTCCTCAACGGCACCGACGCGGCCGTGTTCGGCAACGACGAGCTGCTGCGGATGGCGCTGCCCGCGATCCGGGGCGACTACCGCGCCATCGAGACCTACACCTGCCCGCCCGGACGCCGGATCCGCGGAGCGCTGACGGTCCTCACAGGCGACGCCGACCCGCGCACGACCCTGGCGGAGGCCGAGGCCTGGCGCGACCACACCGACGGCGCCTTCCGTCTGCGGGTCTTCTCCGGCGGCCACTTCTTCCTCACCGGTCACCTGGACGAGGTGTACGCCGAGATCCGCACGGAACTCGACGCGGCCCGTGCGGCCGGTTCCTGAAAAGCCGCGAAGGCCCCGCCGGATGACGGACGGCGGGGCCTTCGCAGCAATGCAGAGCGGTCAGTCGGACACGAACTCCGGGCGTACCCGCGGTGGCCACTGACCGACGGCGAAGACACCGAGGGAATAGCTCTTCGATATCAGCGCCGGCCGGTTGGTCACCTTCATCTTCCGCAGCAGAGAGGAGACGTGATACTCGACTCCGCCGCGGCTGAGGAAAAGTTTCGTGGCGAGCTGTACCGTCGACTCGCCCGACGCCACTCCCTCCAGAATGCGGGCATGCATCGGACTGAAAAGTTTGCGCCGTGCGTTGGCGAGCTGCGGACCGGTCTCGGACTGCTCCGGGTCGACCAGCACCAGAATACGGTCCACCCGGCCGACACCGCTCCGTACGGCGATTCCGGTCATCTCGCCACGGAACACCGCGTCCTTGGCCCCCAAGGCGACCAAGTGGTCGGCGAACCGGGGGCTCTGACCGTCCGCCAGACGGATCAACTCGTTCTTCAGCTTGCCCTGCACACTGGGGTGCAGTAGTTCGCAGAAGTCCCTTCCCGTGCCCCGCCCTGGGTTCCAGTCGAATTGCTGGGCGAAGGATCGGTTGGCCTCCACTATCCGGAATTCCAGATCGAGGTTCGCGATGCAAACGAGGGACTGCTCGAAAAGCGCCAAATAATTGTCGCGATACGGTTCCGGAGACCAGTTCCGTGGTGCGTCGGGGAGGATCTCTACGGAGTCTAGGCCGGCGTTTTTCATGGGGGGTTGGCCACTCTCTCTCAGCGCTCATGAACCAGTGGTGCATCCCGCAGCGGGGAGTGTTCCTTCACCCAAGACATTGCCATCGAATGAAAATACGTGTCAAGGCATACAGGGT
This sequence comes from Streptomyces coerulescens, assembly GCF_042657965.1. Taxonomy (NCBI): domain Bacteria; kingdom Bacillati; phylum Actinomycetota; class Actinomycetes; order Kitasatosporales; family Streptomycetaceae; genus Streptomyces; species Streptomyces coerulescens. The sequence continues at coordinate 223,986 of NZ_JBHSKM010000003.1, read as the reverse complement.
TCGCAAGGCCCTATTCACCGTTAAGACTGCGGTGCCCGCCGGCGGTGGTTCGGTGCGCATTGCGGTCCCGTATGCGGACGCCTTTTGAGTACCGTTCAGTAACCGGTGAACATGACGTGTGAGCGACGGGTCGATGAGGAACCGTGCACGTCAGAGCGGTTGTTCGGGTGTCGATGGTGCCGTCGGAGTGTGCGTTGGCGAAGGGGAGGGGAAAACGGTGGTTCAGAGTTCCTCGGATTGCGTGAACACAATGAACAAAACTCCGCGCAGGTCGGCAAGGCATGGATCAATGCCGTCCTGGGCAGGCTAGTGGGTTCCGTCCATTCCCAGGGCATGGGCCAGTTGTTCCCGGCCGGTTATGCAGAATTTGCGGTATGAACTCGTGAGGTGTCTTTCCACGGCCCGTAGACTCGTTTCGAGTTCCTCCGCGATCTCTCTATTGCTGAGACCGCGTGCCGCGCGTTCCGCCACCCGTGTCTCGGCCGGGGTGAGGCCGGCCGTGAGCGCCCCCACGGGGCGTGCCTCGGCCCCGGTGTCCGTCCGCACGTTGGCCAAATCGGCGGCCAGCCGGCGGCCGCGCCGGAAGAGCCGATCGCCTTCCGGGAGGGATTCCCGTTGCAGACGTCTGCCCAATTCGGTGAGGGCATGGGCCAACTCCAGTCGGCTGCCCTCCGTTTCCACGACATCCACGGCCTGGCGCAGCAACTCGATTCCCGGCGCGCCCTCGGTGACGATGCCGAGAATCCGCAGCGCCCGGCTCAGCGTGGTCGGCGCGCCCCAGTCCAGGGCACGTTCGTGATGGGTGCGGGCGGCGGCGAGGGCCTCGGCGGTCCGGCCCGCTCGATGATGGATCAGGACGACCCGCACCTGCCAGTGCGCGAACGCCGCGTTCACCCACCCGGCGCGTTCCAGGACGCGCCCGCAGTCCAGATAGTGCGCGAGCGCCACCGGCAGATTCCCGCGGTCCTCCGCGAGCAGCCCGTTCAGCGCCCCGGACAGGGCGAACATCCGCAGGTCGGTGGGTGGTTCGGCGGGTTCGAGGAGCCGTTCGGCGAGTTCGGCGTCGCCCACCGCCAGCGCGACGTGGCCCAGGACGAGCCGGGCGTGCACCCGGTCGGCGGGCGTCCCGCCCTCGGTCCGGGCGAGCGCACGCGCCCCGCACTGCCGGGCCGCACCCACCTCGCCCCGCGACAGCAGCGCGAGGCCCTGCACCGCATCGATGCGGGACAGGGTCATGCCGTTGCCCTCCTGCGCGGCGTGCAGGCGCGCCGCGTCCAGCCATGACGCGGCGAGATGCGGGCTGTCCGTGCAGTAGAGCACCGGCGGCAGCAGTTCGAGCGCCAGTCCGGACCGGGCGCTGTGCGCCGGCTCCTCCTCCAGGACCTGCCGGGCCGCCCGCGCCACCGTGCGGTGGTCGGACCGCCCGCCCATGGCGGCCGAGAACAGGAGCACGGTGCGCAGTTCGCGCTCGGCGGCCGAGATGCCGTAGCGCTGCTCGCCGAGGTCGAGCAGCCGGCGCGTCGCCGACGTCACCAGGCCGGGGTCCTCCAGCCCGGCGTACCGGGCGCGGGCCTCCAGCCGCATCGCGAGGTAGCCGCCCTGCCGGTCGCCCTCCCGTGGAGTCCCGAGACCGGCGGCGGTCTCCCGGACCAGGGCGGCGACCTCGGGATCGCTGCGCACGATGTCCATCGGGGTGCTGGAGACGACCTCGGCGCGCCGCCGAAGCCGGGGCATCAGCCGCGCCGCCTGCACGAAGTGGCGGCCCGCCACCGGGGACTTGAGGTCCAGCTCGGTGACCCCGAGCTCGTACAGCAACTCGGCGCGGACATGGCTGCCCGCGGGTACGTCGACGAGGGCACGGCCGAGATAGCGCACGGCCGCCTCCGGTGCGCCCCGGCGGCGGGCGGCCGCGGCGGCGGCGCGCAACTGGTGGATCTCCCACGGGTCGCCGAGCCGGTCGACGTGCAGCAGCGGCTGCGCGACCTCCTCCGGCCCGGCGCCGCACGCGTCGAGCACGGCGGACGCCCGCCGGTGGCGGCGGGAGCTCTCCTCGTCGCCCATGGCCTGCCGGACGACGGCACAGACCGCCCGCAGGTGGGCGGCCTCGTCCTGTCCGGGTGCCGGCGGCCACGCGTGCGTGAGGACCTCTCGGGCGTCCGCGCACTGCTGCCCCGTCAGATCCGCGAGCCGGGCGACGAGGTCGTCCGTGGCATGGCCGGCGAGCACGGCGGTGGCCTTGAGGAAGGCGTCGAGGACGGGTTCGCGGCGCAGCAGCGACAGCAGCCGCTCGCGGCGCAGCGACTCGCCCAGCGCGCGCAGGCGCTGTGTGTGCCAGTGGGGTGCGCCGAGCCGCCGGAGCCGGGCCCGGTCGCACAGCACCCGCAGATCCTTGGGCCGGCCCCCGGTGACGTCGTGGCAGGTGCGGCGGAACTCGTCGGGGCAGCCGTCCCCGAAGTGACGGGCCACCAGCGCCGCCGTGCCGCGGCGCGACAGGCCGTGGGCCCGGACGTGGTGGGTGGCGGCCGCCGAGATCTCGGCGACCAGCGGGTCACGGGTGCCGAGGCCGTCCTTGCGGACCACGGCCAGCAGCATGCGCAGGCCGTCGAGCCGCGCCGCGAGATGGGCGAGGGCCTCCAGGGAGTCGTCGTCGACCCAGCCCAGGTCGTCCACGGCGAGCACCACGGGCCGCTCGGCGCTGAGGCCGGCGAACAGGATGTGCAGCCAGTGGAGCATGTCGGCGCGCACGGCGGCGCCCGTCTCGCCGTCCGGGCCCGAGCGGCCCGGGGCGGTGGCGATGGGCGGAACCGCGGTGAGCAGGGGAGCGGGCAGATCGCGTTCGGCGACGAGCGGAAGCACGAGCCGGCGCAGCACGCCGAACGGGACGGTGCGTTCGGCGGGGATGCCGCCGGAGCGCAGGACCAGGGCCCCGGTCGCCGCCGCACGTTCGGTCAGCCGGTTCAGCAGGGCCGTGGTGCCGGTGCCGGTGCCGCCCTCGACGACGACGAGGACGCCGGTGCCCGCCCGGGCCGCGGCGACCGCCTCGTTGAGTACGGCCAGCTCGTGCTCGCGCTCCAGCAGCATGGCTCAGACGTCCTCCTGCCGGGCTCGCAGATGGGCGACGAGAGCGGCACGCCCCTTCACGCCGAGCTTGCGGTAGGTCTGCGTCAGCCGTAGCTCGACCGTGCGGGTGGACAGGCCGAGCCGGCGGGCGATCTCACGGTTGGCATGCCCGGCCAGGACGAGGTCGGCCACCTCACGCTCGGACGGAGTGAGCGGGTCCGGTCCCGGGGCGGTCGCGTCGGGCCTCGCAGTGGGCCCGTCGTCGGAGGACTGCGAGGACCGGGCGGAGGGATCCGCCCCCGCGCCGGCCCAGGCGACCTCGACGCCGTTGCGCGCCAGGGCCTCGTGGGTGCGGGCGCGCAAGGCGGTGAAGGCACTCGGCGTCCCCCAGCGCTCGGCGACTTCGCGTTCCTTGACGAGCAGGTCGTCCGCGGCGGCGGGGGCGCCGAGGTGATGGTGGGCGACGGCCGCGGCGCTGCGCCACGCTATGAGCATGGGGTTGCGCCAGCGCTTGGCCCGCAGCATGCGTCCGCACTCCTCCAGCAGCAGCACCGCACGCGCCGCGTCCCCGTCGATGAGGGCGAGTTCGCCGCGGGCGTACAGCAGGAAGGCCGTGTTGACGCTGTGGCACTCGGGCCGGCCGCGGGCGCGTTCCGAGGCGCGCCCGGCCTCCTCGAGACGGCCGCAGCGGATCAGGGCGAGGATCTCGGCGGCGGCGAGGCGGGGAGCGAGAAGGCAGTGCCACGACGTCGGTGGAAGGGCCCGCGTGGCTTCGGCCAGTTCGCGCAGCGCCTCCTCGCCGCGGCCCAGGCGTAGCTGTGCCTCGGCACGGCTGAGCAGGGCCTGCGCGGCCGCCGCGAGGGCGTCACGGCGGTGGGCGTCCGCGGCGACGGCGTCCAGGCGGTCGAGGCCGGTGGGTACGTCGTCCGCGCACAGCAGGGCCCGCGCCGCGGCGATGCGGCACATGAACGGCACGGAGGCGGGCTCGTCGAGCGCCGTGCGGGCGAGTTCGAGGACCCCGGCCCGGTCGTCGGCGCGGGTGGCGAGGGTCCAGGCGAGCACGGCCGACTGGGCGGGGTGCCCGGGCCGGTCGGAGTGGACCGGGGGCGGGGCGACGAGCGGCAGGCCGCCCTTCTCCTTGTGGGCGAGCCGGCCGAGGGCGCGCAGCGGACGCAGCTCGTCGTCGGGGATCTTGGTCAGGGCCCGCTGGTGCACATCGGCGATCACCCACCGCGCGGTCTCCGCGTCGCCCCGGCTGAGCAGCAGGTCGGCGGCGTTGAGCACGTCCGGCCAGGTCTCCCGGCTGAGGTGACGCAGCATCACCTGGCGCAGCCTGCCGTCGGCGGCCTGCGGAGCGGTGACGGCTTCGGCGGCTGCCAGACGGATCAGACGCCGGGCCCGCTCGGCCTCGGTCACCGGCTCGCACAGCGAGTGCCGCAGCGTCGCCGTCGTGAGGTCGGCCGCGTGCCGCGGGCGCGCGGCGGCGTGGTCCGAGGCGGTCCACGGGCGCACGAGCGAGGTGACGTCGCCGAGGAGTTCGGCGACGGTGCCGACGCGGGAGTCCTCCTGGCCGTTCAGCGAGGCGGCGCGCCGGTGCAGCCGGTCGCGTTCGGGCCCGGTCATGCCCGCCAGGACGTCATCGGCGAACCAGGGGTGGCGCAGCCGCGGGATGTCGGTGTCGGCGACCAGCCCGCAGGCCCGCAGGGCGTCCGCGGCGTCGGCGAAGGCGGTGGCGTCGAGGCCGGCGAGAGCCGCCAGTCGGGCCGGCTCCAGCTGGTGTCCGCCGACGGCCGTGGCCCGCAGCAGCGCCACCACGTTCTTGGGCAGGCCCTGCAGGGTGGTCAGGGCGCGGGTGGACCAGGCGGTGCGGGCGGCGGTGATGAGCTGCGGAACCGCGTCGGTGTCCAGGGGGCGCCCGAGCGCGGCGATCCGGTCGGCGACGGCGTGCAGCACGGCGGGGGACCAGCCGGCGACCCCGGCCACCGTGAGCACGGACCGCTCCACGGGGTGGCCGACGCGGGTCTCGATCACGCCGCGCGCCTCCGCGGTGGTGAGCGTGTCGAGGCGCAGGGTGTGCACCGGGCAGGGCGCCGCGGGCCGGGCTCCCGCCGCCTCGAGGACCTGACGGACCGGCACGGGGGAGGTGACGACCGCGAGAACGGCGCCCTGCCTTGCGCGGTGGATCAGATCGACCAGCCGGCGCAGGGAATGGGGGTCGGCGAGATGGAGGTCGTCCACGGCCAGCAGCACGGGCCGGCCGGCCGACAGCGTCAGGAGCGTGTCGCACATGCGGGCCACGGTGTCCGTCGGCCTGCTGGTGGGGCCGATGCCGGAAGCGAGGGCACCGATCCGCGAGGGCCGGCACAGCGTGCCCAGGAGCTGTGTGATGGCCCCGTAGGGGAGCTGGGACTCACGGGGTGAACAGCGGGCCACACCGACGGCGAGACCCGAGGCGCGGGCCCGCTCGACGGCCCGTTCGAGGACGGCACTGCGGCCGGAGCCCACGGGGCCGGTGACGACGGCGATGTCAGAGACACCGTCCTGCAGTCGTCGCACGAATCCGTCCAGGACGTCGAGCACGGCCCGGCGGCCGACGAGTTGAGCGGGGACGGAAGCGGGGGTGGTGGTCATGGGCGACCCTGGGGGGTCTGGTTTCGCATGCGCACCTCTCGTCTGATGACAGATGGTGACCTGCTCTTCCTTCGAATCGGAGATTAGCGAGCCGCGCACCGCCATTACAGGTTTACCTGGGGATCCCTGAGCTTTTTTTGAGGTTGCCGAGGAATCAACACGCGTTGATTGAGCGGAACGGCGCCGGCGGAGCGCGTTGGTTGAATCCCGTGGCGGCCTCTCTGTCGTTCCCGTTCGTCAACCAGGCTGATCAGGCCGGGCACTTGGCCCCGTCCCAGCCATCGACGGGACATCTGCGAGAAACTGGCCGGTAACTCGGGTGAACTCCAAAAGTGAATCCAGGCAGCTCAGCGGAGAGATTCCTGATAGCGATTCAGTTGACTTCGATTGCAATTCCGCGGACCGATACTCGAACGGCGGGAGCGCTGTGGCCCGCGCAGGGCCCGGCGGCCGGGACCCGTGCCCCGAACGTTGAACAAGTGACGTATGTCCCCTACTGGTAAAAGATGCGTGCTTTGTGGCTGTGTGGTGCTCTTGGTGGTGGAGGCTATGGCTGACCCCAGAGGAGATGGTGATATGCCTTCCATTGGCAAGGCGATCGAGGAAACGACCGGCGTGCGGACCGACCTCGAAGCTGCACTCGACCCGGCCGAACCCGACGGCGTCTTCCGCGACAGCCGTGAGTGCGCAGCGCTGGCGCTGCTCTCCGCGGACACCAAGCTGCTGCTGTCCCCGCCGACCCCTCGCCCGAAGAAGGGCTGAGCGGACCGAACGGGAGCGACTGAATGGAGCAGTCAGGCACTTCGGCCCTCTTGCAGGGCGCTGTGCAGGACATTGCGTCCGACGTGGTCTCCGCCCTTCGGGGCGGAGACCACGTACGCATGTCCGGCACGGGAGCGATGAACGACGTCGAGGGAGGCATGGTCCTCGCGGCCGTACGGGTGGTGGGAGCCGATCTGCTGCTGCCGCACGTCCTCTTCCCGACTCCGCCCGACCCGGAGGCACTTGAGACGTTCCGCAGGACGGTGGAGGCCTTCCCGCCGCGTCCCGACGCGGCACCCACCGTGATGTGGAGCCACTGGGCCATGCGCCGCACCCTGGTGCGGCTCGACCCACCCCTGACCGGCGCACCCGCCGGCACCTTCGACACCGGACCCGGCGCCGACTGGCTGGACGAGGCGCCCTGGCAGACACTGACCCATCAACTCGCGGTCCTGGCACCCCTCGCCCTGCCCGGCGAGGACTGCGCCGTCGCCCGCGCGGCCCGTCGCCGCCCGGTCGACGTGGCCCGCGGCTTCGTACGGGCGGTACGCCGCAGGGACTGGCAACAGGCGGCCGGCGCCGGGCGCTGGCTGACCCTGCTGGACGGCGTACCGGACACGCTCGGCCTCGAAACCGGCCTGGACTTCGTGGAGTTGATGGGCGGCAGCGATCCCCGGGTGGCCCTCCAGGTGCAGGCGGCCCGGGTCATGCGGGCGGCCGGAGCGCTCGTATGACGGCGACCTCCATGGGCGTCGGGGACATCCGCGAGGTGGGCGCGGCCGCCTTCGCCTGGCTGTCCGCGCACAGCGCCGACTTCGCGCTGGACGAGGACGCCTTCACCGAGGACGGCCACGTCGACATCACCTGGAAACCCCTGGGGGAACTGGCCCAGACCTGCCAGAGCGTACGGTCGCACCTGCCGCCGTCGGACCCGCTGCACGGGTGCGCCTCGGACCTGCTGCGGTTCGCCTGGCAGCAGACCGGCCGCGGCGAACTCTTCCTCCGCCTCCAGCGGTTGGAGCCCTTCGCGACCTACCCCCTGGAGGTCTACTCGGTGTTCGCCGCGGCCGGGCTGCGGCATCCCGGGTACGAGGCCGCCGCGGCCACGACGGCCCGCACCCGGGGCTGGCGGCTCACCGAACAGGAACCCACCCGCCGGCTCGGCGTGCTGAAGGCGGAGCGGCGCAGCGGTATCGAACGGCCCGACGAGTCCGCCCAGGTGCTGCGGCGCACCTGGCTGGGCGGCCTGCCGGAGCCCTGGACGTTCGAGCGCTCCTCGGGGTACGCGCTCACCCACGTCGTCTTCCACCTCACCGACTGGGGCCGCACCCCGGCCGGCGTCCCCGCCGACCTCGCCGCCTATCTGGCCCACTGGCTGCCGTCCTGGCTCGACAGTTGCCTGGACGCCACGATGTGGGACCTGAGCTGCGAACTGCTGGTCGTGGCCGCGAGCCTGCCGGACCCGCCCGAGCTGCCGGCCTTCCAGGCCGCCTGGACGCGGATCGCGCGGGCCCAGCACGACTCCGGGGCGCTGCCGCAGGAGGGTCCCGGCGCGGACGCCGCCGGCCCGGAGCCGGACTTCCTGCGCTGCTACCACTCCACCCTGATGGCCGCCTTCGCGGCGGCACAGACCGTCAAGCGCCTCACCGGCGAGGGCGACGACGACATCGACGCGGGCGGTGACGGTCACCGATCGCGAGCGGGCCGCGCGCGGACCCGCCACGGCGGACAAGGAGTGCCCGGATGACCGACACCCGTCTGATGCACACCGTCGGCGTGCGCGCCCTGGAGTGGCTGTGGGCCCACCGCGACGGATTCCGGCTGGAGCCCGACGTCGATCCCGAGATCGGCTTCCTGGAACGCTTCAAGCCGGTCGGCGAACTCGCCCTGATCTGCCGGGTGCTGTTCCGCGAGGGCGTCGCCGGGTCCCGGCAGGCCGACCTGGCCCGCCGGCTCCTCGACCACACCTGGCGGCACACCCTGGACGGCGGTCGCATGCTGGCGCGCGGCCAGCGCATCGAGCCGATGTCTCCCATCCCCTTCGAGGTGTACCTGCCGTACAAGGAACTCGGGTACAGCGAGCCCGAGGTGGAGCGCGCCACCGTCCTCTACCACCGGCTCGAGAGCTGGTCGGCGCTCGAACTCGACCCGACCCGGCGCCTCGGACTGGCCGCGTTCCAGCGCCGCTTCGGCCTCACGCCCCGCCCGCCCGAGGCGGACCTCGTCGCTCCCACCTGGCTGGCCCGCAGGCCCGAACCCTGGACGGTCAGCGGCCACATCGCCTACGACGTCACCCACACGGTGTTCCACCTCACCGACTGGGGTGCGCACCCCGAGGCCCTGCCGCCGGACATCGCCGACTACCTCGCCACCTGGCTGCCGGTCTGGATCGACGACTGGCTGGACCTGAAACGCTGGGACCTGCTCGGCGAACTGCTCGTCGTGGACGCCTGTCTGCCCAGGCCCACCCTGGACGAGCGGGCCTGGGCGGGCTTCGCCGCGGCCCAGCAGCCCGACGGCGCCATGCCCGCCGTACGGGCGATGCCGGAGGGCGAACCAGATGAGGTCTTCGACATCGTCTACCACCCCACCCTGGTCGCCGCGTTCGCCTCGCTCCTGGCCACCTCCCGCGCCCTGACCGAACTGACCCACGCGACGTCATGACCGCCGGGCTGCTGCCCTGGCCGGGCATCGACGACGACACGGACGCGGCGGAGGAGGCCGACGACGCCTGGATGGACCGGCCCACTGCGGGCAGCGACGAAGACGACCTGTCCGAGCGGCTCGCGCGGGCCGTCGACGCCGTCGACGCACCCGACGTGGTCTTCGCCGTATCCCGGGCCGGTCGGCGCACCCTGCACTGCGGCGGCAGCACCCCGGAGCCCGGCGTGCCCCGGGAGGACCTGCGCTACGAGATCGGGTCGGCCTCGAAGACCTTCACCGGGCTGCTGCTGGCCCGTCTCATCCAGCGCGGAGGGCTCACCGGGGGCGAGCCGGCCACCGCGTGGCTCGACCCGGGACGCCGTAGCGACCCGACGCCGGTGACACTCGCGCACCTGGTCACGCACACGGCCGGACTGCCCACCCTGCCCGCCGACTTCTACCGGCGCGCGCTGCCCGCCTGGCGCACCAACCCCTACGGCCGCTACCCCGCGGAGCGGGTGATCGACGCCTTCCTGCGCCACCGTCCGCGGCACCGGCCCGGCACCCGCTGGCAGTACTCCAACTTCGGCGTCGCCGTACTCGGCCACGCACTCGCCACCGCGACCGGAAGGGCGTGGGAGGAGCTCCTCGGGACGCATGTGCTGCGTCCGTTGGGCCTGGCCGGCACCGCCCTGCGGCCGGAGGACCCGAAGACCGACGCCGTCGGCCACGGCAAGGACGGACGCACGCCGACGCTCCCCTTCGACGCCGGAGGCTTCGCGGCGGCCGGTGCCGTGCGCGCGACGCCGCACGATCTGCTGACGTTCCTGGAGGCCCACCTGGACGCGGCCGGCTCCCCGCTGGCCGGTGCCCTGAAGAGTGTCCGCACCCCTGTACTGCGCCGCGGCCTCGGGCGCCGGCACGTGCACACGATGGCGTGGTTCCGGCACCCCACGGATGGCGGGCCGCTGTACTTCCACAGCGGGGCGACCCTCGGCCAGCAGGCGTTCCTCGGCTTCCGGCCCGACACGGGCACCGCCCTGGCCGCGCTGTGCACCCGCCGCTTCCGCGCCCGCGACTCCTTCATCGCCACCGCCTACGCCTTCCTGGCGGACCAGTGACCGGACCGGACCGTCGGGAAAGCGTCCGGTGCGGGGCCCGAGCCCCGCACCGGACGCCGTATTGCTCCGGCATCCGCCTACAGCCGCTGCCACAGGGCCGGGGTGGCACCCGGCGACCAGCGACCCTGCGCCTGGTGGCTCTGCAGGCACTGGTAGCGCACGCCCGCGTGGGTCACCGTGACGCCCGCCTCGTAGACCCGGCCCGCGGCCCAGGCGGCCGCCCCGGTGTCCGGAGGCGCGGGGGAGCCGGCCTGACCGGTCGCGGTCTTCAGGATCAGCCCGAAGTCGCTGAGGATCGGGTTGACCGGCTGATAGAAGGTGGTCCCGCCGCTCGTGCAGTCACCCGAACCGCCCGAGGTCACACCCTGCGCCTGGGAGCCGGAGACGTACGGGCCGCCGGAGTCACCGGGTTCGGCGCACACGGTCGTCTCGGTGACGCCGTCCACGGTGCCCTCGGAGTAGCTGACGCTCGTGTCGTGCTGCTGGATGGTCCCGCAGTGCCAGCCGGTGGTGGAACCGGAGCGGCAGATCGACGCGCCGACGAGCGCCTGGACCGAACCGGTGACCTGCGTGCGCTGGCCGCCCTCGCCCTTCACGTCCGGCGTGGCCGTCCAGTTGCTGTTCACGCTGACCCAGGACATGTCCTTGCCGGGGAACGTGGACGCCTCGAAGGTGCCCTGCCGGGCCATGTTGAACCCGGTGGTCGAGTCGTCGGCCCTGCCGCAGTGGCCCGCCGAGGCGAAGCCCTCCTCGGTGTCCTTGGTGACGGAGAAGCCGATGGAGCAGCGGGCGGAGCCCTCGATGTAATAGGCCTCGCCGCCGACGAGGTCCGCCAGCGGCCGCGGCCGTGCCGCCGACATCCGGACGGCCACGCCCTTGTCCTGGACACCGGCGGCCTTGATGAACTCCGTCGCCGCCGTTCGCTTGATCGCCTGGACGACCACGCGGTTCGTCGGCACATCGACGTACCAGACGGGTGTGTCGCGGGTGTTGGCGCTGGTCGCGGCCTTGTCCAGCTTCTCCTTGACGGCCTGGAGCTCGCTCAGGGCGTGCTTGACGACCACGGCCTTCGCGCCCTGGGCCTGAATGGCGGACACGTCATCGGCATGCGTGGTCGCGACCGCGAGCTCGGTTGAGGTCGTGCCCCGCAGCCAGGCGCCCGCGAAGCGCTTGCCCAGCGAGTTGCGCAGGCGCCCCGCGCGGACTCCCGCCTCCGCCTCGTTGACCAGCCGCTCGGCAGCCTGCCCCGGCTTCAGCTTCAGGTCACGCTCCATCGCGCGCACCACCGCGGCCGGCGGCCGGTCGGCACCGAGCGTCTGCGCGGCGGTGGAGGCGGGCGCCGGCGGCGGCGCGGCCGTGGCGGCCGTGGTCACGCCGGTGAGCACGAAGGCGCCGAGAGCGGTCAGGGCGGCGCGGCGACCGGCCGCGGTATGTCTGCGGAGCATGCGATGTGCCTCCATCGAGTACGCGTGGGATTCCGGGCAGATGGAGGCCTTGACGCAAAGACATGAGTCAATGTCCGAAAAGATGATTTTTCGCGCTTTGGGGGGTGCCGTTGGCTGCCATGTGCGCCAGCGGAAGGATCACCAGAGTTTCATCGTTCGTTTTCTTGAATCGTTCGTGTTTACAGAGGTAGGTTGGCCGCATGACCGCATCCCAGACTCCGACCCCCGCCGAGGAGCTGCGCGGCGCCGGCCTGAGGGTGACGGCGGCGCGTGTCGCGCTGCTCGACGCCGTCCGGGCCGGTGACCACCTCGGTGTCGAGGCCATCGCCTCCGGGGTGCGTGATCGCGTGGGTCATGTCTCCCTGCAAGCCGTGTACGAGGGCCTCCACGCGCTCACCGCGGCGGGACTCATACGTCGTATCGAGCCGGCCGGCAGCCCGGCCCGGTTCGAGGGGCGCGTCGGCGACAACCACCACCACATCGTGTGCCGCTCCTGCGGTGTCGTCGCCGACGTCGACTGCGAGGTCGGCGAGGCGCCCTGCCTGACCGCGTCCGACGACCACGGCTTCGCGATCGACGAGGCCGAGGTCATCTACTGGGGCCTGTGCCCCGACTGCTCCACCGCCAGCAGTGCACCCCGAGCACTGTGATCCACCTAGTTCGGAAGGTTTCCCATGGCTGAGAACCCCGATGCGATCGTCACTGACGCGAAGACGGAGGGCACCGGTGGCTGCCCCGTCGCGCACGGTCGCGCCGCGCACCCCACGCAGGGCGGCGGCAACCGTCAGTGGTGGCCGGAACGGCTCAACCTGAAGATCCTCGCCAAGGACCCCGTCGTCGCCAACCCGCTCGGTGCGGACTTCGACTACGCGGAGGCGTTCGGCGCCCTCGACCTGGCGGCCGTGAAACGGGACATCGCCGAGGTGCTGACCACCTCGCAGGACTGGTGGCCCGCGGACTTCGGCAACTACGGCCCGCTGATGATCCGGATGGCCTGGCACAGCGCCGGCACCTACCGCATCAGCGACGGCCGCGGCGGTGGCGGCCGCGGTCAGCAGCGCTTCGCGCCCCTGAACAGCTGGCCGGACAACGGCAACCTCGACAAGGCCCGCCGTCTGCTGTGGCCGGTCAAGAAGAAGTACGGCCAGTCCATCTCCTGGGCCGACCTCCTGATCCTCACCGGCAACGTCGCCCTGGAGCAGATGGGCTTCGAGACCTTCGGCTTCGGCGGTGGCCGCGCCGACGTCTGGGAGGCCGACGAGGACGTGTACTGGGGTCCCGAGACCACCTGGCTCGACGACCAGCGCTACACCGGCGACCGTGAGCTGGAGAACCCGCTCGGCGCCGTCCAGATGGGCCTGATCTACGTCAACCCGGAGGGCCCGAACGGCAACCCGGACCCGATCGCCGCGGCCCGCGACATCCGTGAGACGTTCCGCCGCATGGCGATGAACGACGAGGAGACCGTCGCCCTCATCGCCGGTGGCCACACCTTCGGCAAGACCCATGGCGCCGGCCCGGCCGACGCGGTCGGCAACGACCCCGAGGCCGCCGACATGGAGCAGCAGGGCCTGGGCTGGAAGTCCACCCACGGCTCCGGCAAGGCCGGTGACGCGATCACCTCCGGCCTCGAGGTCACCTGGACCACCAAGCCCACCCAGTGGAGCAACGACTTCTTCGACATCCTCTTCGGCTACGAGTGGGAGCTGACCGAGTCCCCGGCCGGCGCCAAGCAGTACGTGGCCAAGGACGCCGAGGCGATCATCCCCGACGCGCACGGCGGCTCGAAGAAGCTGCCCACGATGCTCACCACCGACCTCTCGCTGCGCTTCGACCCGATCTACGGCCCGATCTCGAAGCGCTTCCACGAGAACCCGGCCGAGTTCGCGGACGCCTTCGCCCGCGCCTGGTACAAGCTCACCCACCGTGACCTTGGCCCGAAGTCCCTGTACCTCGGCCCGGAGGTCCCGGCGGAGACCCTGCTGTGGCAGGACCCGCTGCCCGAGGCCGAGGGCGAGGCCATCGACGCCGCCGACGTCACGGCGCTCAAGGCGAAGATCCTCGACGCAGGACTGACCGTCCCGCAGCTGGTCAAGGCCGCGTGGGCGTCCGCCGCCACGCACCGTGCCAGCGACAAGCGCGGTGGCGCCAACGGCGGCCGTATCCGCCTGGAGCCGCAGCGCGGCTGGGAGGTCAACGACCCGGACGAGCTCGCCCAGGTCCTGCGCGTGCTGGAGAACATCCAGGGCGAGTTCAACTCGGGCGCCAAGAAGGTCTCCGTGGCCGACCTGATCGTCCTCGGTGGCTCGGCCGCCGTCGAGAAGGCCGCCAAGGATGCCGGTGTCGCCGTCGAGGTGCCGTTCACCGCGGGCCGTGTCGACGCGACCGAGGAGCACACGGACGTCGAGTCGTTCGCGGCGCTCGAGCCGTCGTACGACGGGTTCCGCAACTACCTCGGCAAGGGCAACCGTCTGCCGGCCGAGTACCTGCTCCTCGACCGCGCCAACCTGCTCGCGCTCAGCGCCCCCGAGATGACCGTCCTGGTCGGCGGTCTGCGTGTCCTGGGTGCGAACCAGAACGGGTCCAAGCACGGCGTGTTCACCGAGACCCCGGGCAAGCTCACCAACGACTTCTTCGTCAACCTGCTCGACCTGGGCACGACCTGGAAGTCCACCTCCGAGGACCAGACCACGTTCGAGGGCCGTGACGCCTCGGGCCAGGTCAAGTGGACCGGCACCCGTGCCGACCTCGTGTTCGGCTCCAACTCCGAGCTGCGCGCCCTCGCCGAGGTCTACGCGAGCGACGACGCCAAGGAGAAGTTCGTCAAGGACTTCGTCGCGGCGTGGGTCAAGGTCATGGAACTGGACCGGTTCGACCTCGTCTGATCAGTCCCGTAGGACGTCCGGGCCGGCCCGCACGGGTCGGCCCGGACGTATTTCACAGAACGCACACCCCGCACCATCAATTATTTAGATTTCAAGCTATAGGCTCGCCGGATCAAGGGAGAGGCCGACAACGTTTCGGGAGACTCGGCGTGGTGGACGGCGACGTAGTGGTGATCGGCGGCGGCTATGCCGGCGTCCGTCTGGCCAAACGACTCGACACGACCGCGCGGGTCACGCTGGTGGACCGCAAAGAGGTCTTCTTCCACCGCATCGCCTCCCTGCGCGCCGGAGTGCGTGCGGACTGGTCGCACAGCCCGTTCATCCCCTACGACCGGCTGCTGCGCAACGGCCGCGTGGCCGTGGGCAAGGCGGTCCGCATCGACACCGGCGAGCGGCAGGTCGTCCTCGGGACGGGCGAGCGGCTCCACTACGACGTCCTGGTGATCGCGACCGGCGCCGACTACCCCGAGCCGGCCCGCTTCAGCGGCACCACCACCGACGAGGCGCTGAAGTCCTTCGTCACCCACCAGCAGCACATCGCCACCGCCGAGCACGTCCTGGTCGTCGGCGGTGGGCCCTCCGGCGTCGAACTCGCGGCCGAGATACGCCTCGCCCGCCCCGACGCACGGGTCACGCTCGCGCACTCCGGGCCGGAACTGCTGCACTCCACGGGCAGTGCGCGGGCCGGGCGCAAGGCGCGGGCCTGGCTGGAGTCCCATGATGTGCAGGTGTGGCTCGACTCCTTCATGTCCCCGGGCAACGACTTCGGCACCTATCGCGACGCGCGCGGCAACCTCATCGAGGCGGACCGTTCCTTCTGGGCGACCGGCACCACGCCCAACACGCTCTGGCTGCGGCTCGCGGGGCACGGGGACTGGCTGAACGCCTCGGGTCACGTCAAGGTCGACGAGGCGCTGCGGCTCCGCGGGTGGCTCGACGTGTTCGCGGTCGGCGACGTCAACGACGCCACCGACCTCAAGATCACCCCGGCCGCGCTGGCCCAGGCCGACCTCGCCGCCCACAACATCCGCGCCTACCTCAACAGCACCGGCAAGCACCGCAAGCGGCCCCGCTTCTACCGACCGATCCACCGCACCCCGCTCATCGTCCCGTTCGGCGCGGCCGACGGTGTGACGGTGCTGCCGGTACCAGGCGGCGAAACGGCGGTCCTGGGCAGCCGCACGACCACCGTCGCCAAGGCGAAGACGCTGATGACGCCGTACATGAGGCGGCAGCTCGGCTACAGCGCCGCTTGAGATCGGCGCCGTCCGGGGGGCGGGCCTGCCCGGCCGGTGTGGGGGAGGCCACGTCGCCGGTGAGATCGCGGGCATGTTCCGGGCCGGGGCGGCCGGGCTACCGTTTGAGGGATCCCCGTTCCCCTGATGGCTTTTGCCCATCGCCAGTACCTCGGACGGTCCGGCAGTGCTCGCAGACCTCTCCCCGCTCATCGCGGCGACCACGCAGTGGCTGACCCGCTCCTACCCGGCCTGCGGCGGCGCCCTGGCCGCCGCCCTGGGCGAGGTGCAGGCCCGCCAGGCGGTCACGGTCGCGGCCTGGCTGCGCTACCCGACGCCGACGGACGCCGCGCTGGTCCGGATGGCCGGGCCCGGCGGCTCGGCCGGCCTGGACTGGATCACCGGCGCCGACGCCGCCGCGCACGAGGACCCGGACGACTTCGCCTGGCGCACCTGGGTGGACGAGGTCGTCGCGAGCTGGGCCGCCTGTCTCCTCATCGACACCGACCTGGCCGGGCTCGCGGTCACCGCCGTCGCCGACGGTGGCCCGACGGCCGCCGCCCCGGTCGAGTTCCGGCGCCTGGTGTCCCCCGACGCCGACGACCGCCGCGCGGCGGCCCTGCTCCGCCACCCCGACCTGCTCGCCCCCGTGGCGGCCCTGCACCGCACGGCACTCCACGAACGCCTCGACCCCGGCCAAGCGCTGATCGCCTGAGCCGGAGCCAGGTCGCAGGGGTGCACACACGAGCACGCCCAGGGCCGCCGGCGGAGCTCACGATCCGGACCCGGGCGCCGGGGCGTGTGCACGAGCCGGATCCACCCGGCCGGAGGAGCACAGCAGCCCCCGCCCTCCGGAGCCTGAAGGAGCGCCACTCGCCCTCACATCGCCATGGACGCCATGAGGCCCTGCGCCCCCAGGCCCCTCAAGCCTTCTTGCCGCGGCCCGTCAGCGCGTCCCGCATGCGGTCGACCAGGCCCGCGCCCGGGGCCAGCAGTTTGTTGGCCGGGGGCTTGTCCGGGGCGGACGGGTGGGGGCGGGTCGGTGCGACCTTCTTGGCCTGGCGCACCTTGTCGCCGAGGTCGTCGAGGGTCTCCGGGGGACAGGCCGCCCGGAGCTGGGGGAAGAGGTTTCCCTCCTCGTCGGCGATGTGCGAGCGGACCTCCGACATCAGCATCCCGATCAGCCGGTCGAACTCGGGATCACCGGCGTCGCACCCCTCCAGGTCCTTCATGATGCGCTCGGCCGTGGAGTGGTCCTCGATCTCCCGGTCGGCGATGGCGTCACCGCCCGCCACATGCCGCCGCACGGCCGGGTACAGATAGGCCTCCTCGGCCACCGAGTGCCGTACCAGCTCCATCGTGACCTGGTCGGCGTACAGCTTGCGGTCCTTGGTGCCGGGCGTGAGCCCCTCGATCCGGCCGAAGAGCTCCTCGACCTCGCGGTGATCGGTCATCAGCTCGTCGATGACGTTCCCGCCATGACCCATGTTCTCCACCTCCAGCCTCGGTCGGCGGCCCGGACGGGCACGCCGTGCGCATCGAGTGCCCGCAGCGGACGGGCTCACACGACACCGCCCCGAGCGCAGGCGCCGTACGGCCGCGGCCTAGGGTGCGGGGATGACCTCGCAGGCATACCTCTCCGAACTGTTCTCGTTGGAAGGCCGGGTCGCCGTGGTGACCGGTGGCAGTTCCGGCATCGGCCGCGCCATCACCGAGGCCCTCGCCCGGGCGGGCGCGAGCGTCGTGGTCGTGGCGCGCAGGGAGGCGGAGCTGGCCGCGACCGTCGGCGAGCTGGAGGCCCAGGGCTGTCGCGCGGCCTCGGTCAGCGCGGACCTCGGCACCCGCGACGGCGTGCGCGCCGCCGCCGAGGAGGCGGTCGAGGCGTTCGGCGAGCCCGACATCCTCGTCAACTCCGCCGGGATCAACCTGCGGCCCCCGATGGCCGAGCTCGGCGAGGACGTCTGGGACACCACGATGGCCCTGAACCTGGACGCACCCCACCTGCTCGGACAGCGCTTCGGACCCGGGATGGCCGAGCGCGGCTTCGGCCGGATCGTCCACATCACCTCGCAGCAGGCGCACCGGGCGTTCGTGCAGAGCGGTGCCTACGGCGTCTCCAAGGGCGCGCTGGAGTCGCTGGCCCGCTCCCAGGCGGAGGCGTGGTCGCCGTACGGCGTCACCTGCAACACGCTCGTGCCCGGCTTCGTCATGACGCCGCTCAACACCCGTCTGTCGTCCGACCCGGACAAGGTGGCGGCGCTCGCCGCGCGCACGATGGTCGGGCGCAACGGCCTCGCGGAGGACTTCGCCGGCGCGGCCGTGTTCCTCGCGAGCCGCGCCTCCGCCTATGTCACCGGTCAGTCGATCTTCGTCGACGGAGGATTCTCGGTCCACTGAGCCCGCGAGAGCGGCCCGTCAGCGCAGGTCGAGCCGCATCAGGATGCGTGGATGACCGGCCAGTACCGAGGTCGTGTCGGCGACATGGACGAACCCCGCGCGCTCGAAGTTCTTTCGGATCCCGGCGTACGCCATCGTCAGGTCGACCCGGGCGTCGCCGTTGTCGAGCGGGTAGGCCTCGATCACCGGAGCGCCCCGGTCACGGGCGAACTCGACCGCCCCGGCGATCAGGGCGTGGCTGATCCCCTGCTTGCGATGGCCGGGCCGGACGCGGATGCACCACAGCGACCAGACCGGCAGGTCGTCGACGTGCGGGATCTTGCGGTTGCGGGCGAAGGACGTGGCCGAGCGCGGCGCCACCGCGGCCCAGCCGACCGGCTCGTCACCGTCGTAGGCGAGCACCCCGGGCGGAGGATCGGCGCGGCACAGCTTTGCGACGTACTCGCCGCGGGCCGGTCCGCGCAGCTCGTTGTTGAGCTTCGACGGGATGCGGTAGCTCAGGCACCAACAGACGTTCGCCGTGGGCGACTTCGGGCCGATGACGGGACGTACGTCCTCGAAGACGGATGCCGGGCGGACTTCTATGGCCATGGCACCACCTTGTCACGGCACCCACCCGGGCGCCGAGCGTCACGCCGTGGCGTGGAACGCGTGCAGTGTCCTCGCGATCTGGGTGTCCGGGACCCGGCCGTAGTCCTCGTACCACTCGCCGACGGCATGCAGGCCCGGCGGCTGTTCGAGGCACACGACGTTGTCGCACTCGCCGCGCATGGCGGGGACGGTCCGCGCGCTGCCGACGGGGACCGCCAGGACGAGTCGCGCCGGACCGTGGCGGCGCAGGAAGCGCAGCGCGGCCGTGGCGGTGAGGCCGGTGGTCAGGCCGTCGTCGACGAGGACGACCGTGCGGCCGCTGATGGACGGGGGCGGGCGGCGGCCGCGATAGAGGTATTCGAGGCGGTGCAGCTCGTTGCGTTCCTGGACGACGACGTCGCCGAGCCGGTCCTCGGACAGGTGCATCATGGCCAGGCTCTGCCGGTCGTACAGCGGCGGATCGTCGGCGACGACCGCTCCGATCGGCGTCTCCGGCCGGATCGGGGTACTGATCTCGCCGGCGATCAGCACATCCAGCGGGGCGTGCAGGGCCCGGGCGACCTCCGAGGCCACGGGCACGCCGCCCGGGGGCAGGGCCAGCACCAGCACATCGATCAGGTCGCCCGATCCGGCCCACTCGGCCAGCCGCAGACCCAGTTCCTGTCCGGCGTGGGTACGGTCGCGAAATGGCACGGCGCACCTCCCGCGTGATCGTCGCAGCCGCCGAGTGCCCGGCGCGACGTGGACGAAACGAGCGGCAGCCGGCCGGAACACGCGTGGCTGTCGTCCGGGTGGGTACTGCGTTGCTTGACAGCCATCGAACTCAAGGGCGTGGCGTTCGACGACCGGACGGTGACCTTCCACCGGTACGCCGAACACCGACAGCCCAAATTGATGACGATTCAACTGTGGCCGGTATGCCGGGCTGCGTACACGCCACTCAGAGCGCATGGTGGTGGCATGAGCACGCGTCCCCCCGTGGTGGTGTCGCCGCCGGAGTCGGACGGCGGGCGTCAGGTGACGATCCGTGACGAGCCGACGGGCACCGCCTACAGCCTGTTCGACGTCATGGACCTGGTGCACCGCGCGGGCCTGCCCGCCGAGGACCGGGCCGTCGACGACCCCGAGCTGATCGAGTGGCGCGGCGGCGGGCCGTACGACTGGAACAGCCCGGACGCGTCCGGCAAGTCGAAGGGGTGAGGGGCGCGTGCCACCCTGGTAAGTCCGAGGTTCCCGGCGAAGAGCCCGTGGCCTTCACTGAAGTCGGCACGTCCGAACGGACCACGACTTCACGGGGACTCACATGAACCGCAGGAAGAGCATCGTCGCGGCAGGTCTGACCACCACCCTCTCCGCCCTCGCCCTCACCGTCGGCGGCTTCGCCGCTCCCGCGCAGGCGGCCGGCACCGTCGACTGCGACGGCTGGGTGCACAACAACAACCCGGACCACGGCATCGCCGGCTGCCACAACAACACCGACCGCACCGTCACCTTCCGTGCCGAGGTCGTCTGCGGCTGGGCCCCGGACGTCTCCGGTCAGTGGGTGACGCTGGCGCCCGGCCAGTACGGCGAGTCCTCCGGCGTCTGCGCGATCTACAGCTCGGGCGTCGGCAGCGTCGGCTGGACCATCCAGTAGCGGCCGTCCGGCCCTGGGACGACGAGCGAGTCCGGCGGGGTGTCCGACACCGGAGAGCCGGGTACGCGGCGACGGACGGAAGGGGAGACCCATGCAGTTCCGTGACCGCGCGGAGGCCGGGCGGGAGCTGGCGGAGCACCTGCGCGTCCGGCAGGACAAGGGCGACTTTCCACAACCGGTCGTCCTGGCGCTGCCCCGCGGCGGCGTCGCGGTCGCCCGGGAGATCGCCGCGGTCCTTCAGGCCCCGCTGGACGTGCTCGTCGTACGCAAGATCGGGGCGCCGTTCCACGCGGAGTTCGGGGTCGGCGCGCTCGCGGGCGAGGACCCTCCGCTGTTCGACGAGCAGACGCTGTACCGGCTGGGGCTGAGCGAGGCCGACCTCGCGCCGGTCGTGGAGCGGGAGCGCAAGGAGCTGCGGCGGCGCGAGGAACGCTATCGGCAGGGCCGCCCGGCACCGCAGCTGCGCGGCCGTACGGCCGTCGTCGTGGACGACGGGGTCGCCACCGGCTCCACCGCTCGCGTCGCGCTGCGCGCCGTACGCAACCGGTCGCCCGCGCGGCTGGTCCTCGCCGTGCCCGTCTGCGCTCCGGAGGCGGCCGAGGAGCTGCGCCGGGAGGTGGACGAGTTCGTCTGCCTGCACGAGCCACGGCTGTTCAGCGCGGTCGGTGAGTGGTACGAGGACTTCGGCCAGCTCACCGACGCCGATGTGCTCGAGGCGCTGCGGGGTGACTGAGGCTCACCCCAGGGGGGCGGGCTTGCTCAGGGCGAGCGCGCCGTCCGGGCCGAGGGTGACGTGGACGCCGTAGCCGATGCGGTCGAGGGTCGTGTGCAGCCAGCCGCGGGCCTCCGCCGGCGCCGGCTCCAGACTCATCCGGCGGGCCAGCAGCGGCTCCATGCGCAGGCCGGCGAGTTCGCCCGTGTCCGACGCGAGGGTCACGAAGTAGGCGATGCGCAGGTCGTCGCGGTACTGCTCGTAGCCGGGGATGCCCTCGTAGTCGTCGATGAAGTCGCCGCAGCCGTGCAGGATCAGCCGGCCCCGGTAGACCTCGGCGGCGCGCGGGTGGTGCGAGGAGTGGCCGTGGACGAGGTCGGCGCCGCCGTCCACCAGGGCGTGGGCGAAGCGGCGCTGTTCGCGGGGGACGGGGTAGCCCCAGTTGGAGCCCCAGTGCACGGACACCACCACGAGGTCGCCGTCCCGCTTGACCTGCCGTATCCGCCGTACCGCGGCGGCGGCCGTGGCCGGCGACAGTTCGGGCACGTAGGCGACACCCGGCCGGCCTTCGGTCGCCGCCCAGGCCGCCGGGATGCCGCTGTCGGCGGCGCCCAGGGCGAAGACGAGCACGCGGCCGCCGTGCGGGAGGGGCAGCGCCACGGGCGCGTACGCCTCCTGCGCGCCACGCCCGGCACCCGCCGTGCGCAGGCCCGCCCCGTGCAGCACGTCGAGCGTCTCCTTCAGCCCCGCGCGGCCGAAGTCCTGCACATGGTTGTTGGCCAGGACGCAGACGTCGGGCCGGGCCACCGTGAGGGCCGGCAGGTTCGCCGGGTGCATGCGGTAGTGGACGGCCTTGCCGGGCTCGAACGCGTCACTGCGCGTGACGGACGTCTCCAGATTGACGATCCTGACGTCCGGGCCGTCCGCCTCCAGCAGCCGCAGCGCCTCGCCCCACGGCCACGACGCGTCCACCGGGGCCGGGATCGAGCCGCTCACCGACTCGGCCATGCTGACGTAGGCGCGGGCGTCGGTGATGTACCCCTCCCGCAGCTCCGGATCGCCGGGCCGGGCGAGGATCTGGTCGACGCCTCGTCCCAGCATCACATCGCCGCAGACGAACAGCGTCACCGTGCCGCCGCTCATGCCTCCACGGTACGAGCCCCGCACGCCGCCGCCGACCCGTACCCCTCATACATCCACGGTCACCGCGCAGGACCATCCGTACGGATCCGGCCCGATGCGCAGCCCGTGCCAGGACACGCCCCTGGGGTCGACGCCGGTGACCCGCACCTCGCTGAGTTCGGCGAGGGCGAGCCGTACGTCGAGTTCGCCCTCCATGGCGTCGGCCTCCAGGTCCACCGGCACCCGGCCGTCCTCGTCGAGACGTACGGCGACCTCGTCAAGGAGTGCCGTCAGGAGCCCCTCGTCGCTGTCCTCGGCGAGCCGCAGCCGCTCCACCGAGGTGGGTCGTACCGTGGTGACGTCGGCGAAGCACTCCACCATCCCCAGCGCGGCCTCCACCAGACATCGCTCGCGACTCACCGCCCACGCCTCGATCCGTACGTCGTCCGGGTGCGGTACGGCCCGATGGCCGCTCTCGCCCCGGCGTCGCGCCTGGATGACGTCGTCCGTGTCGCCGACCATCGGCATCACCTGATCCACCGAGTCGTCCCCGAGGAGTGCTACACGGAGAGGGATACCCGACACGGGGCACGGCGTACCGCCACCGCCGAGGCCGAAGGAGCCGACATGCCGGACATGGAGCAGCACGAAGCACGCGAGCGGTTCACCGCGGCACCCGTCGCGCGGCTGGCGACGGTCGACCCCGAGGGCCGGCCGCATCTGGTGCCGGTCGTGTTCGCGGTGGACGGCGACGAGATCGTGACGGCCGTGGACGCCAAGCCGAAGCGGTCGAAGGGGCTCAAGCGGCTGCACAACATCGCCGTGCGCCCGGCCGTCTGCCTGCTGGTGGACGAGTACGACGCCGACTGGGACCGGCTGTGGTGGGTCAGGGCGGACGGTGGCGCCCGGATCCTGGCGCCCGACGCGGCGGACGAGGACACGCGCGCCGAGCACGCCGACGCCGTGGAGCGGCTGCGGCGGAAGTACGCCCAGTACCGGCAGGAGCCTCCGGAGGGGGCCGTCATCGTGATCACCGTTCTGCACTGGAGCGGTTGGCGAGCGGTGCCGAGCGGCGAGTGATCCCACCGGCCGGGTAATCCGGATCGGCAGACCCATTGACCTTGACCATCCACGAACATAATCTCCGTCCTCATATGTAGACGACGTCTTCATGTGAGGACCCCATTCAGTGGGGTGAACGTAGGCGGCCGGCGTTCAAAGGAGAACTGACATATGCCGCTCGTGGTGGTGGGGATCAGCGTGCTGGTCCTGCTCGTCCTGATGACCCGGCTCAAACTGAACGGCTTCGCGGCCCTGCTCCTGGTGGCGGTGGGCGTCGCCCTGGTCCAGGGCATCGCGATGGAGAAGATCCCCGACGTCCTCGCCGAGGGCATCGGCGGCCAGATCGGCGACACGATGCTCACCATCGGGCTCGGCGCGATGGTCGGCCGGGTACTGGGCGACTCCGGCGCCGCCCAGCGCATAGCCGGCCGGCTCCTGGAGGTGTGCGGACCGCGCTGGGTGCAGGTGGCCATGGTGCTGACCGCCATGCTCATCGGCGTGACGATGTTCTATGAGGTCGCCTTCGTCATCATCGTCCCCATCGCGTTCACCCTGGTCCGGGTCACCCGCGCGAACCTGCTCTGGGTGGGTCTTCCGATGTCGATCGCCCTGTCCACCATGCACAGCTTCCTGCCGCCCCACCCCGGCCCCACCGCGGTGGCCGCCACCTTCCACGCCTCCGTCGGACTCACCCTGTTCTACGGCCTGTTCATCGCCGTCCCCGTCGGCGCGGCGATCGCCCTGCTGTGGCCGCGCCTGCCGTTCGTGCGGGCCATGAACCCCGGCATCCCCAAGGGCCTGGTCAGCGAGCGTGTCTTCGAGGACGACGAGATGCCCGGCATGGGCTGGTCGCTGTCCGTCGCCCTGCTGCCCGTCGTGCTGATCGCCGGAGCGGCCGTCGCGGACCTGGCCGGAGCCGGCGACAACGGCCCGATGCACTTCGTGGCGTTCATCGGCTCCGCGCCGATCGCCCTGCTGCTCACCCTGCTCGTAGCGATCTGGGCCTTCGGGCCGCGCGTCGGCCGCAGCCTGGCCGAGGTCAGCGCCTCGTGCAAGGAGGCCGCCCAGGCCATGGCGATGATCCTGCTCGTGATCGGCGCGGGCGGCGCCTTCAAGAACGTCCTCGTGGAGGGCGGGATATCCGACTACATCAAGGACGCCACCGACGGCTGGTCGGTCTCCCCGATCATCCTGGCCTGGCTGATCGCGGCGATCCTGCGCGTCGCCCTCGGCTCCGCGACCGTCGCCGTCGTCACCGCCTCCGGCGTGGCGCTGCCCCTGCTCGCGGGCAGCGGTGTCCACCCCGAGGTGATGGTCCTCGCCGTCTCCTGCGGCTCGATCGCCCTGTCCCACGTCAACGACCCGGGTTTCTGGATGTTCAAGGAGTACTTCAACCTGTCCGTCCTCGACGCCATCAAGGCCCGCACGACGTACACGACGGTCCTCGCGATCCTCGGCCTCGGTGGCGTACTGGTCCTGGAGCAGGTCCTCGACGCCTTCAGCATCTGACCCCCTCACGAGAACGGCATCCGCCAGCCATGAGCCAGCCCGTCATCACCCGCTTCGCCGTCTATCCGGTCGCCGGCCGGGACTCGATGCTCCTCAACCTCTCCGGAGCCCATGCCCCGTACTTCACCCGCAACGTCGTCGTCGTGGAGGACTCCGAGGGCCGCACCGGCCTCGGCGAGGTGCCCGGCGGGGAGAAGATCACGCGAACCCTGCGGGACGCCGAACCCCTCGTCGTCGGTGCGCGCGTGGGCGACCACAAGAGGGTCCTGCGGGCGATCGGCGCCGCATTCGCCGATCGTGACGCGGGCGGCCGCGGCGCGCAGACCTTCGACCTGCGTACGACGGTGCACGCGGTCACCGCCGTCGAGTCCGCCCTCCTCGACCTGCTCGGACAGCACCTGGAGGTCCCGGTCGCCGCCCTGCTCGGCGACGGCAAACAGCGCGACGCCGTACGGGTCCTCGGCTACCTCTTCTATGTCGGCGACCCGGACCGCACCGACCTCGACTACGTCCGTGCACCCGACGCGGACGTCGAGTGGTACCGCGTCCGGCACGAGGAGGCGCTGACCCCCGAGGCGATCGTCCGCCAGGCCGAGGCCACCTACGACCACTACGGCTTCCGCGACTTCAAACTCAAGGGCGGCGTCCTGGCCGGCGCGGAGGAGGTCAAGGCCGTGACCGCGCTCAAGGAACGCTTCCCGGACGCGCGGATCACCCTCGACCCCAACGGCGCCTGGTCCCTGCGCGAGGCCGTCGAACTGTGCCGCCCCCTCCTCGGCACCCTCGCCTACGCCGAGGACCCCTGCGGGGCGGAGGGCGGTTACTCGGGCCGGGAGATCCTCGCGGAGTTCCGCCGGGCCACCGGCCTGCCCACGGCGACCAACATGATCGCCACGGACTGGCGCCAGCTCACCCACGCCCTGGCCCTGCAGTCCGTGTCGATCCCGCTCGCCGACCCGCACTTCTGGACCATGCGGGGCTCGGTCCGGGTCGCCCAGCTGTGCAACGCGATGGGACTGACCTGGGGCTGCCACTCCAACAACCACTTCGACATCTCGCTGGCGATGATGGCCCACTGCGGAGCCGCCGCGCCCGGTGAGTACAACGCCCTGGACACGCACTGGATCTGGCAGGAGGGACGGGAACGGCTCACCGTCGAGCCGCCGCGGATCACCGGTGGCGAGGTCGCCGTACCGGACACGCCGGGACTGGGAGTCGACCTGGACATGGACCGGCTCCTCGCGGCGCACGAGCTGTACGAGGAGAAGGCGCTGTCCGGCCGGGACGACGCGGTCGGGATGCGGTACCTGGTCAAGGGCTGGACGTTCGACGCGAAGCGGCCGTGCCTGGTGCGCTGAGCAGCGCTGCCACAGGGGCGGAACCGCTGTCACAGGGCGAAGACGCGGCGGGCGTTGCCGTACAGGAACAGCTCCCGCGTCTCCTCGTCAAGACCCAGGCCGTCCAGGTGCTCCAGCGCCCGACTCGGCGTGATCATGGGGTAGTTGGAGCCGAACAGCACCTTGCGGCGGCCCCGGCCGCGCAGATACGCGACCAGCTCCGACGGATACCGGCCCACGGTGTAGGCGCTGGTGTCGATGAAGACGTTCTCGTGCTTGTCGGCGACCGCGATCATCTCCGTCGTCCACGGGTAACCGATGTGCCCGCACACGATCGTCAACTCGGGGAAGTCGAGGGCCACCTGGTCGATGTACGGGATGGGCCGCCCGGTCTCCGACGGGCGCAGCGGGCCTGTGTGCCCGACCTGCGTGCAGAACGGCACACCGAGATCCACGCAGGCCGCGTACAGCGGGTAGTACAGCCGGTCGGTGGGCGCCCGCTCCCACAGCCACGGCACCACGCGCAGCGCCACGAAGCCCAACTCCTGGACGGCGCGCCGCAGTTCGCGCACGGCCGGCATCGGACGCGCGAGGTCGGCGCCCGCCACGCCGCGCAGCCGTCCGCCGGAGCGCTCGACGAACTCCGCCACCTCGTCGTTGTCGATCAGCGGACCCTGCGGCCCGTACCAGGCGGACGCGAGGCCGATCTCCACGTCGGCGGCTTCCAGCGCCGCCACCGTGACCTCGACGGGCAGCGGCTTGTCCAGTCGCTCCATGCCGGTCCACCGGCGCAGTGACTCGAACATCTCCTGGTTGGCGAAGTGCGGGGTCGGGTGCTGCATCCAGGCGTCGATGACGGGCATGGGCCGGCCTCTCTGCGCGGTCGGGGGCGGGCGGGATCAGGGAGCGGTTTCGGTGACTGCGATGGTGCCCTGGGCCACGGCGTACAGCGTGGAGGTGCCGTCGGTGTCGATCGTGGTCAGGTCACAGCGGCACACCGCGCGGGTACGGCCGGCACGGATCACGCGGGCGTGGGAGCGCAGGATCTCGCCCTTGGCGGGGCGCAGAAAGTCGACGGTGAATCCGGCGGTCACCAGGCCGGGGCCGACCGCGCTGCCGGCGGCGAAGGCCGCCGCGTTCTCGGCCGCGTAGCCGAGGACGCCGCCGTGCACCCGGCCGTGCTGGTTCAGCAGGTCGTCGCGCAGATCCAGTTCGAGAGTCGCCTCGCCGTCACCGAAGGCCGTGAGCCTGGCACCCAGCAGCACGCTGAAGGGCTGGGCGGCCAGCACCTTGCGGGCGAGGTTCAGATCGAGGGTCTCGTGCATCTCGCACACCTCACTTCACTAGTGAAGTGAGCATGGCGTCGCCTTGTCGCGTCTGTCAACATCGGTCCATGTCCGAGCCCGATCAGCGTCTGTACTTCCTGCTCCAGCGAGCGGCACACCAGCTGCGTACCGCCTCCGACCGGCGACTGCTCGCCATCGCGGGCATCACCACGGCCCAGCTCGGCGCGCTGTTCGCGGTCCGTGACGAGCCGGGCATCACCCAGCAGGGGCTGGCCCGCGTCCTCGGGCTGCGTGAGTCCGCCGTCACCGGGCTGGTCGGCCGCCTCACCGCGGCCGGTCTGGTCGCCAAGCGGGCCCACCCCCGCGAACACCGGGCGGTGGTACTGGAGTTGACCGACACCGGTGTCACCGCACTCGCCGCCGCGCAGCCGGCGGTCGACCGCTTCAACGCCGAGGCGCGGGCCCTGCTCGGCGAGGACGGGTTCACGCGCACCGCGGCGGCGATGCGGACCCTGGCCCACTGGGAGTCGCCCGACGCGGGTGGCTGACGGGGCGCGGGACCTTGGACGGGTGACCGCCGCTGCGCCCTGTGCCGACAGGTTGCGCATGCCCCCCGCCCTGCCCGGACGGCTTCCGCATGCCCCCGCCACTATCGTGAACCCATGAACTCGACCCGGGTCTCCCGGCATGTCGACGCCCCGCGCGCGGCCGTCTACCGAGCGCTGCTGGACGCGGACGCCGTCGCGCGATGGCGGGTGCCGGACGGGATGACCGCGCGGGTGCACGAGTTCGACGGCCGGGAAGGCGGGACGTTCCGTGTCTCGCTCACCTACGACCTGCCCACCGGCACCGGCAAGTCGGACGCGCAGACCGACACCTACCACGGCCGTTTCGTGCGGCTGGTGGCGGACGAGCTGGTGGTCGAGGAGGTCGAGTTCGAGACCGACGACCCCGCCCTGCTCGGCACGATGACCATGACCACCACCCTCGCCGACGCCGCGGGCGGCGGCACCTACGTCACCATCGCGCACGAGGGGATCCCCGACGCCGTGCCGGCCGCGGACAACGAGACAGGCACCCGCATGGCCCTGGCCAACCTCGCCCGGCTCGTGGAGAGCGCACCGCCTCCCCACGCGTGAAACTGACAAGTGACCCGGCACTTACCTGACCTTTGCCCGGCGTTCGCCGCGCGTACGAAGCCGCTCGCTTCCATGCGGAAGTATGGACACCGAACTGCTGTCAGGGCTGCGCGTCGACCACACCGACCAGGACGACCCCGTACTGATCAGGCCGGACGGCAGCCCGGTGGACACCTGGCGCGAGAACTACCCGTACCAGGAGCGCATGGAGCGTCCGGAGTACGAGTGGCACAAGCGGCTCCAGCAGATCGAGTTGCTGAAGCTCCAGAGCTGGATCAAGGAGTCCGGCCGTCGGCTCGTCGTCGTCTTCGAGGGGCGGGACGCGGCCGGCAAGGGCGGCACCATCAAGCGCTTCACCGAGCATCTGAACCCGCGCGGGGCCCGGGTGGTGGCGCTGGAGAAGCCGACCGAGCGGGAACGCGGGCAGTGGTACTTCCAGCGGTACGTCGAGCATCTGCCGACCGCCGGCGAGATCGTGCTGTTCGACCGGTCCTGGTACAACCGGGCCGGCGTGGAGCGCGTGATGGACTTCTGCACCGACGACGAGTACCGGCGCTTCATGCGGCAGGCCCCGGCCTTCGAGCGGATGCTCGTGGACGACGGCGTCGACCTGGTCAAGTTCTGGTTCTCGGTCTCCCAGGGCGAGCAGCGCACCCGCTTCACCATCCGCCAGGTCGACCCCGTACGGCAGTGGAAGCTCAGCCCCATGGACCTGGCCTCGCTGGACCGCTGGGACGACTACACCGCGGCCAAGGTCGCCATGTTCCGTGAGACGGACACCGAGCACGCGCCCTGGACGGTGGTGAAGAGCAACGACAAGAAGCGGGCCCGGGTCGAGGCCATGCGCAGTGTGCTGGCCCGCTTCGACTACAGCGACAAGGACGAGGAGGTCGTCGGCGCCCCCGACCCCAGGATCATCGGTGCCGCCGCCGGTCTGCTGGAGGCGGGCGAGGACGACACCGGCTCCTAGCCGCGCGGCAGCACCGTGACGCGGCGGAAGTTGCACTCGTCCCCCGCCGGACGCCCGGCGGGGGAGGGCAGGTTCTGATGGGCCTTGAGCGCGGCGCTGACCAGGCTCATCAGCAGATCGACATCCGTGTCGCAGTCGAGGTGCACCGTCACCCAGCCGGAGCCGGGGACCAGCCGGATCGCGGTCGAATCCCGCAGATCGTCGTGGAACCGCGCGATCGCCGGCGCCGTCAGGTGCAGGTCCACATCGTGGTCCGAGTGGAAGTGCACGATCTCGCTGTGGACGGCGCGCAGTGCCCGCCCTGCGCCACAACCGGCCGGGCCCGAGGTGAGATCGGGCCAGGCTCGCAGTCGTTCCATGGCGCGTTGGGCCAGTGTCATGCCCCCATGGTCACCCGATCACCGCGCCGCAACCAGAGGTTGAGCGATTTGTAACCGGTGCGTGAGGTACCTCTCAGCCACCGCGGCCTAGTCGGGAGGCGTCGGTGTGTCGTGCGTGCGGTACATCGCCTGCACGTCCAGCTCCAGCTGAACCGTCGGCCCAACCACCGCGATGCCGCGGGCCAGCATGCTGCGCCAGTTCAGGGTGAAGTCCTCCCGGTGCAACTCGGCCTTCGCCAGCGCCGCGCACCGCAGCTCCTCGCCGTAGCCGCCGTTGACGGACCCCAGGTAGGTGGTGTCCAGATCCACGGAGCGACTCACGCCGTGCATGGTCAGCGAACCCTGCAGCGTCCACTTGGCGCCGCCCCGGTAGACGAAGCGGGTGCTCACGAAGTCGATGTGCGGGTAGCGGTCCACGTCCAGGAAGTCCCCCGAACGCAGATGGGCGTCCCGGGTGTTGTTGCCCGTCGTGATGCTGGCCGCGTCGATCCGCACGGACACCTGTGAGGCGGCCATGTCCGGTGCCACGCGTATGCCGCCCGTGAACCGCTCGAAGCGGCCGTGGACATGGGCCATGCCGACGTGCCTGGCGATGAACCGGATCGCCGTGTGCGGCGGGTCGAACAGCCAGGTGCCGGGCGTCGGCAGCTCCAGCTGCCGGGCCGACGCCAGCCGGACCCGGACGGCCGGCTGGGCCGGACCGGCTGCCACGTCCAGGGGTTCGCGGTGCGGGGACAGGCCCTCGGCCGTGATCATGAGGCTGTAGCGGCCCGGGGGCAGCGCGGCGAAGAAGAGGCCGTAGGGGTCCGTCGTCCCGGACGCCATGACCTCGTGCGAGTCCAGCGCGGTCACGGTCACGTCGGCGCCGCGCATCGGCAGCCCCATCGGATCGACGACCTCGCGGCCCACGACGCCCGCTCCGGGCGGCACGGGCAGGGGAACACCCGGGGCTCCTCGGGAGCGTCGACTCCTGAGCAGACCGAGGGGCATGCTGATCACCTTTTCTTCCTGCGTGGGGGACGTTCGAGCGTGGGGGGTGTCAGGGGGCGGGTGCGGCCGGGGGCGCGCCCTCGAAGGCCGCCCGCAGCAGGGCGAGCACGCCGTCGGCCGTCACCGGGCGCGGGTTGGCGTACGCCTGGCCCCCGGCCTGCTCGGCGGCCGTCGTCAGGTCGGCTTCGGTCAGGCCCAGTTCGGCCAGCGAGCGGGGTGCGCCGAGGCGTCCGGCCAGCTCCCACAGCGCCGTCGGCGCGTCGGCCGCGTCCAGCGCGCGGGCCACGGCGGCCGCCGCGTCCGGGGCCGCGGAGGCGTTGTACGCCAGGGCGTACGGCAGCACCACCGTGTGCGTC
Source organism: Streptomyces coerulescens (assembly GCF_042657965.1). Classification (NCBI taxonomy): domain Bacteria; kingdom Bacillati; phylum Actinomycetota; class Actinomycetes; order Kitasatosporales; family Streptomycetaceae; genus Streptomyces; species Streptomyces coerulescens. The sequence continues at coordinate 192,717 of NZ_JBHSKM010000003.1, read as the reverse complement.
TCGGCGTGCGGCAGCCCGAAGTTGCCGCCCAGGACATGGCACAGCTTGTGATGCAGGCCCATGGTGGTCGCGCCCAGGCAGGACCCGCACAGCCAGGCCCCGTACAGGGCACGCCCGCGTGCGTGGCGTGACGCCGGGTCCCCGGCCACCGCGGGGAGCGCCCGCGCCATCGCCCGTACGCCCTCCTCGGCCATCAGCGCGACCAGCGGCGAGGTGTCGGGCGCGTACAGGGCCTCAACCGCGTGCGCGATCGCGTTGACGCCGCTGGTCACCGACAGCGGCACGGGCAGCGAGAGGGTGAGCTCGGGGTCGTAGACCACGCTGCGGGGCAGCACCTTCGCATCGCGGCCGGTGCGTTTGACGCCGTCCTCGGTCAGGCCCCACACCGGGGTCATCTCCGAGCCGGAGTACGTGGAGGGCACGGCGATCAGCGGCAGGCCGGTGCGCAGCGCGACCGCCTTGCCCAGACCGATCGACGAACCGCCGCCCACGGCCACGCAGCCGTCGGCGCCCACCGCGCGGGCCGCCCGCACGGCGGCGTCCGCGACCTCGGCGGGGACGTGCATCCGGGCCCGGTCGTGCAGCCCGGCACAGGCCGGTCCGAGTGCGTCGGCGACCGCCCGTGCGGTGTCCGCGCCCCGAGTCCCGCACACCACCAGCACCCGCCGCAGCCCGAGCCGCTCCACCTCGCCGGGCGTCGCCGACACGGCCGCGCCGGCCCGGAAGACGACCCGCACGGGCCGGCTCTCGTAGGAGAAGTCGAGGGCGTGCGTCACGACGGCTCCAGTACGAGGTCGAAACGGGCCTGCCGGAAGGGGTTGGCCACACCGAACTCCCGTGCCGCGGACGGGTCGTCGACGGAGGCGAAGTCGGTGACGAGGCCCGGCTTGACGGCGAACACCGCGTCCGAGTCCAGGAAGTCGCTGCCCGCCACGAAGATGTGCGTGGTCACCGGGGTGTGTCCGGCGGCCGAGGCGATGAAGTGGATGTGCGCGGGCCGGTAGGGGTGGCGTCCGGTGGCCCGCAGCAGCCCGCCGACCGGGCCGTCCGTCGGGATCGGATAGGGGCTCGGGACGCACGTACGGAACCAGAACCGCCCCTCCCCGTCGGCGGTGAACAGCCCGCGGCCGTTGCCGCCGGGCTGCACGTCCGGCTGCTGCACGTCGTAGAACCCGTGGCCGTCCGCCTGCCAGACGTCCACCAGCGCGCCGGGCAGCGCAGTGCCGTCGCCGGACAGCACCCGCCCGCTCACCACGCACGGCTCGCCGCCGCCCACCAGGTCGATGTCCGCGCCGAGCTCCCGCACGGGCGACTCGGTCATATGGAAGGGGCCAAGGACCGTCGACTCGGTGGCGCCCTCGCCGCGCCGGTCGTTGACCGTCTCCACCAGCATCGACAGACCGAGCACGTCCGAGAGCAGGATGAACTCCTGCCGGGTGTCCGTGCACATCTGCCCGGTCGCCGTCAGGAACCCGATCGCCCGCTCCCACTCCTCCCGCGTCAGCCGTGTCTCCCGGGCGAATGCGTGCAGATGCCGCACCAGTCCGGTGAGCAGCTGCCGCAGCCGCGGATCGCCGGTGTCCCGCAGACTGGCGACGACCTCGTCGGTGACCGTCCGCTCGTCCGAGTCCGCCATGTCGGCTCCCTCTCCGTGCTCCCGCGCGCCCGTCCCGGCCGTGTCCGTTCCAGCTGTGCCCATCCCGGCGTGCCTCTCAACCGTGCCCGAGAATCCGCCGCAGCGCGTCCGTGAGCAACCGTTCGGCGTCCTCGGCAGCGTCGGCGTGCCGGAACGCCACATACCCGTCGGGGCGGACGAGGAGAGCACCCGCGTCGGAGATCTCGCTCAGCGCCGCCCAGTCGCCGTACGGGTCCTCGTACTCCTGCCCGGGGCCGACGACGACCGTCGCGATGTCGAGGGGCCGGCCTTCGGCGGCCCGCAGCCACGCCTCGCCCCCGATGCCGGTGAGCAGCGTGAACCGCCCATTGCCGACGGTGTCGAGGGTGGACAGCGTCCGCGTCCCGGAGGTGATCCAGGCGTGCGGGACCTTCGCGCCCGGGCGGGAGGTCGGCTGGTGGTGCAGCTCGGGGTCGCGGGCGGAGGCGGGCTCGGGGGTGCCGTCGGGCACGATCGCGGTGGACGTGTAGCGCTGGTTGAGGTCGACGCCGTGCGCGTTGAACTCGTACACCTTGAAGGCGATGGCCTCGCGCAGCGCGGCCCGCTGCTTCGCGGCGGCCTCGGTGGCGTCCTTGCGGGCGGCGATGTTCGCCCACAGCTGCTCGGGCGTCTGCGGGGACAGCCCGTCGAGCGCCTCGAAGATCGGGGCGGTCTCGGCGATGGACTGGTTGGCGCGGGTCACCACCTGCCGGCCGACCGGCGCGCGCTCCGCCGTATAGGTGTCCAGGAGCCGCGGCGAGGCCTGGCCGTCGAGGACGAGCTTCAGCTTCCAGGCCAGGTTGTACGAGTCCTGGACGGAGGTGTTGGAGCCGAGCCCGTTGGACGGCGGGTGCCGGTGCACGGCGTCGCCGACGCAGAAGACCCGCCCGGCGGAGTAGGTCTCGGCGTACATCTCGTTGACCGTCCACGCCGAGGACGACTTGATCGTCACCGGGATCTCGTCGTCGCCGACCAGCTGCCGTACGACGGACAGCGCGTACTCCTCGGTGAGGTCGGGGGCGCCCGCCGTCACGTCGTAGCCCCACACGATCAGCCACTCGTTCCAGGGCCGCACACAGCGCACCAGACCCGCGCCGATGCCGCCGACCGTGGCGCCGGGCGCGAGCACCCAGTACAGGGTGGAGGGGCGGTGCGCGGTGTACTTGCTCAGGTCCGCGTCGAAGACGATGTTGACGCTGCCCGCGACACCCATCCGACCGCCCATCGGCAGCCCCGCGTCCTCGGCCACCTGGGAACGGCCGCCGTCGGCCCCGATCAGATACCGGGCGCGGATCGTGTACTCGTCACCGCGCAGCCGGTCCTCGACGGTGACCGTGACGCCCGAGTCGTCCTGGACGAAGGACTTGTAGAGCGTGCTGAAGCGGAAGTCGGTGCCGCGGGCGATCGCGGCGTTCACCAGCACCGGCTCCATCAGGTGCTGCGGCATGTCGCACATGCGGGTCGGGCTGGCCAGCTCGTGCGCGGCCTGGACGAGCGGATCGTTGCCCCAGGAGCGGACCCGGCCGAGCTCCTCACCGGCCAGGCTCGTGCAGAACGTCGTGTTGCCCATCAGATGCTGGGGCGTCGCCCGGGCGATCACTTCCCGCTCGACGCCGAGATCGCGCAGCACCTCCATGGTGCGCTGGTTGGTGATGTGCGCGCGGGGCGTGTCGGCGAGGCTCGCGTACCGCGTGACGACCATGTTGCGCACGCCGTACGTGCTCAGCGCGAGCGCGGCGGACGCGCCCGCCGGGCCGCTGCCCACGATCAGTACATCGGTCTCGACGACGGTGTGCACGACAGAACGCTCCAGAGAACGGGAAACAGGAGGCGGGAAAGGAGAACAGCCCCGACCTTTCAAGATCATGGAGCGGGGCGGCCGTTCGTGGGTGTCTCATTACGAGACAACCCGCCGGTCGCCGGTGTGCGGTGGACCGGGACGACCCGCCGTCGCCACCCGTGCGACGCCCCGGATACGGTGAGGGACGCCATGACCACAGCGGAACAACCCCCTGCCCTCGCCCCGCTGCGCCAGGCCCGCGAGCGGTTCCTGACGGGACGTCCCCTCCCGGACGGCGTACCGGACGATGTCGTGGCCGCCTGGCGGCGCGCCCGCTTCTTCGGCGTACGGCCCGATCACGACGGCCCCGTACGGGAGTCGGTCGGCCCGGCCGACTCGCCCCTGCTGGAGGCGGCACGCCCCGCGCTCACCCGGATCGCCCCGGCCCTCGACGCCGGACGCATGGCGCTCCTGCTCACCGACGAACGGCTCAGGGTGCTCTGGTCGACCGGCAGCGCGCCCGGCGACGACACCTGCGCCGACCTGTCCGAGCGGGAGGTCGGCCACAACAGCGCCGCACTCGCCCTGCGCACCCGCGGCCGGGCCGAAGTGCACGGCCCCGAGCACTTCCTGGATGTCTGGCAGGACGTCTCAGCCGTCAGCGTGCCCCTGTTCTCCCCGGAGACGGGGCAGGTGCTCGGCACGGTGACGGTGGCCCGCGCCCTGGGGACGGGCTGCCGCCCGCATCCCGGCGCCGCCCTCGCCGAGGCGGCCGCCGCCGCGGTGGAGGCGGAACTGCGGGCACGCGCGCGTACCGCGGAACGGACCCTTCTCGACGCCTACGAGCGGGCCGCGCGCGGACGCGAGCGGGCGGTGGTCGCACTGGACGGCCGCCACCGCCTGATCAGCGAGGCGGCCTCCGGCCTGGCCTCGCCCCAGGTGCTGGAGGCCCTGGAGCGCGGCGCGCGGGCCTGGGGGAGAGGGACCGGCGAGGCGTACGACATCCCGCTGCCCGAGAACGCAGGCTGCACCGCCGAGATCACTCCGGTACGGCACGAGGGCCGCGCCCTCGGCCTGGTCGCCGTGCTCGCCCCGCGTCCCGCGGAGCGGGTGCCGTCGGCGCCGGGCCCGGCGGGCGCGCTGGTGGGCGGCTCGGTGCCCTGGCGGCACACGGTCGCACGGGCGACGGAGCTGTTCCGTACACCGGGACCCGTGCTCCTCACGGGCGAGCGGGGGACGGGCAAGACCGCCCTCGCCCTCGAACTCCTCGACGGTACCGACCCGTTGATCGTGGACGCCGCCGAGTCACCCGAACTCGGCCTCAAGGACGAAACGTGGGACGGCGACCACCCCACGCTCCTGCGCCACGCCGAACGCCTCTCCCAGCCGGATGTCGCCGCCCTCAACTCCCTCCTGGAGGAACACCCGGAGGCCCGCCTGGTCGCCACCCACACCCCCGGAACCTCGCCGGGCCCCTGCCTGCAGCGCCTCCTCGACACGCTCGCGGCCCGCTCGGTGACCCTGCCCGCGCTGCGTGAACGCCCCGAGGACATCAGGGAGTTGCTGCCCGCCCTCGCGGCCGGGCCCGCTCCCGGCAGCCCGCCGCTGACCTGGACGCTGGACGCGCTGCGCGCGCTTGAGCAGCATCCATGGCCCGGGAACGTGACGGAACTCGCCCATCTCGTACGGGCGTTGGCGGGCCGACGACGCGTCTTCGGGCCGGTGCGGCGCGGCGAACTGCCCGATCCCGTCCGCGAAGGACCCGCGGGACGCACCCTCAGCCCGATGGAGCTGGCCGAACGGGCAGCGATCCTGGAAGCGCTGCGCCGCCACGGCGGCAACAAGGCGCGCGCCGCGACGGCGCTGGGAATCGCCCGCGCCACGCTCTACCGGAAGCTGCGCGAGTACCAGACCAAGGGCAACGGGCGCCCCTGACCCGCGAGGTGCTCAGCGTGCCCCGGTCCAGTTGTGCGCGACATCGACGACGACCCGACCGGTGGTCACCCACACCCGGAACGGCAGCCGGGCGCGGACACCGAGCCCGATCTGCGTGTCCCCCTCGAAGCTGCCGACGAACCGGGCGTCCCGGAACGTGCGGTATCCCGTGAGATTCACGCCGGTCAGTCGCTGACCGGCCTTCGCGGGATACGTCGGCCTGCCGGTGGCGGGGTCGTACGCGGGCGCCGTCACGCGCACCTCGATGACGGCGCCGCCGCCGACGCTGATCGGCCGACCCGAGCCGTCCTGGTAGAGACGGCTGACGTACCTGACGGAGTAGCCGAGTTCACTGCTGCCCGCGCCGGGGACGTCGACGACCATGCGGTCGAAGCAGGCGTGCCGACCGGTCCTGACGTTCGTCACCGGCTCCGACGTGGCGGCCGAGCGAGTCTCGGCCAGGCTGCCCCAGCCGGTGGGGCAGGCCGTGGCCTGCGCGGCGGTGGTGGTGGCGGTGGCCTGCGCCGGGATCGCCGCCACGCCCAGCGTGGCGATCATGAGTGCGGATGCCGTCGCCCAAGCGGTTCTGTTTCGTACCATTGCGTCCCCCGAGAGGTGATGTGCCTGATATTAGGGGAGACAACCGTCTTGGCCGAATGGTTGCACGGTTGCGGAGCCCGACGGTCCGGACCTTTCCGCGCTCGGCGGCTCGATCGGGAACCCGTGCCGGACCTGGGACGTTCTACGAGGGGCGGCCGCGATCGGCGGCGCGGGAAGGCCTGTCGAGAACTATCGGGGGCGATGTGACGCGGTTAGTGGTCGTAGGGGGCGGAATCGCCGGCACCGGGGCGGCACTGGCCCTGCACAAAGCCGGATGCGACGTCGCCGTGTACGAGGCGCACCCCGACTCCGCGGAGGACATCGGCGCTTTCCTCACCCTCGCGAGCAACGGCATACGAGCCCTGGCGGAAATGGACGCCTCGGCGGCGGTCACCTCGATCGGCTTCCCGCTGACCTCGATGCGCGTCCTCGACGACACCGGCTCCCAGGTCGCCCAAGTGCCCCTCGGTGACGCCGGAACACCGCATCTGCGGTACCGGTGCGTGCGGCGCGGCGACCTCAACGCCGCCCTGCAGACCGAGGTCACCGCCAGGGGCATCGACATCCGGCACGGCATGCGCCTGGTCTCCGTCCACGACGGCCCCGCCGGCGTCACCGCCCGCTTCGCCGACGGCACCACAGCCACCGGCGACCTCCTCATCGGCGCCGACGGCCTCAACTCCACCGTCCGCGGGCTCACCACCCCCGACAGCCGGCCCCACTACGCCGGGCAGCAGGTCTTCTACGGCTACACCCGCGAAGCGCCCCCGCAAGCCCGGCCCGAGACCATCACCATGGTGCGCGGCAGCGCCGTCGCCTTCGGATACGCGGTCTCGCCCGAGGGGGAGACGTACTGGTTCGCCCGCGTCGCCGCCGAACCCCTCACCGCCGACGACCTCGAGCACGCCACCCCGGCCCGCCTGCGTGACCTGCTGCTGCCGCTGCTGACCAAGGACGCCACCCCGGCCGCGGAACTCGTCGCCGCCACCTCCGACGACCTCATGGTCACCAACGCCACCGAACTGCCCACCGGGACGCCCTGGCGCTCCGGCCGGACCCTGCTCATCGGCGACGCTGCGCACGCGGCGTCCCCCGCGACCGGACAGGGCGCGTCGATGGCGCTGGAGGACGCCGTCGTCCTCGCCAAGTCCCTGCGGGACACGCCGGACACGGACGCCGCGCTGTCCCTTTACGAGACCCTGCGCCGCCCCCGCGTGGAACACAACGTCACCGTCAGCGGCAAGATCTCCCGAGGCACCCACGACCCGGCGGGCCGCGGGCCCGGCGGCGCCCCGCCGAGCCGGCCCGGCGACGACGAGCTCGCCGGACACCTGGCGTGGGACACCGAACTGGGGCTGCCCGCGACGTAAGTCGATGCAGTGGCCAACCGGCGCAACCCCACAGCGCACAGGCCCCTCATAGAGGTCGAACCACTCCGGGTTCGCTGAGAGGAGCGCGTGTTGGCCCGTCAGTTGTCCCGTCGACAGTTCGTGGTCTATTCGCTCGCGGCGACCACCCTGACCGTCGCGGCACCGCTCGGCTGCGACGGCTCCACAGCCGAGGGCGCAGAGAAGGCGGACGGCGCACGCGGCCCGTCCGACGTCCTGGTCACCGGAACCGACGAGGAGATGCTGGTCCTGGAGGTCACCCAGGCCAACAAGATCGTCGTACGGCTGCCGCGCGTCGAGGTCGGCCAGGGCGTCACCACCGCCGTCGCCATGATGATCGCCGAGGAACTCGACGCCCGGCTCGCCGACGTCGAGATCCCCCTCGCGGAGGCCCGCAGCAAGGGCAACCAGTTCACCGGCGGCTCCAGTTCGGTCAGTTCGCTGTACGGCCCGGCCCGGCAACTCGCCGCCATGGCCCGTGCCAAGCTCGTGACCGCGGCCGCACGCCGCTGGCACGTCCCCGCGCGGACCCTGCGCACCCGCGGCACCCGGGTCATCGCACCCGACGGCCGCATGGCCACCTTCGGATCGCTCACCAGGAGCGCCGCCCCGATCACGAGACCCACCGTGCCGGCCACACCCAAACCGGCGTCCCAGCACCGGGTGATCGGCCGGCCGACCAACCGCATCGACGCCCGCGACATCGTCACCGGCAAGGCCCGGTACACCGGCGACCTCGCGGTGGCCGGGGCGAAGCCGACGGTCGTGGCCCGGCCGCCGACGCTCGGCGGGAAGATCGTCTCGGTCGACTCCACGGCCGCCCGCGCCATGCCCGGCGTGCACGCCGTCGTCCGGTTCGCCGGCGGTGTCGCCGTCGTCGCGGAGACCTTCCACCACGCCCTGCAGGCCCGTGACGCGCTGCGCATCAAGTGGGCGCCGGGACCACTGGCCGGCCTTTCCGACACGCAGATCCGCTCCAGGCTGCGTGCCGCCGTCCCGAGGCTGGGCAACCCGCCGAGCGGATCGGCGCAGACCGAGGCCGAGTTCGAGTTCGCCTTCGTCAGCCACGCGCCGATGGAGGTCCTCACGGCCGTGGCGGACGTACGGCCGCAGCGGGCCGAGATCTGGTTCTCCGCCCAGGCGCCGATGTCCGCTCGGGAGGACATCGCCGCCACGGTCGGCGTGCCGGTGTCGAAGGTGCGGGTCCATGTGCTGCGCGGCGGCGGCTCGTTCGGACGTCGGCTCAACCACGACGCCGCGATCGAGGCGGCCGTCATCTCCAAGAAGGCGCGCCGCCCGGTGAAGCTCATGTGGAGCCGGACCGACGACATCCGGCACGGCCGGATGCGCCCGGCCTCACACCACCGCATCCGGGCCAGCCACGCCCAGGGCCGGGTGGTGGCCTTCGCCCACGCGACCGCCTCGGTCGGCGAGTCCTTCGACGAACGCGGCCTGTCCGCCCAGGGCGGCGCGCGCTCCGCCCTGCGTGCCCCCGCCGCTGCGCCGCTCCCCAGCGACAGCGGCCTGTACAACTTCGGCCGTCTCTCCGGCGACTCGGGCTCGGTCGAACTGGCGATTCCGCTCGGCGCCTGGCGCTCGGTGGACTCCGGCACCGTCCGCACCGCCGAGGAGATCGTCGTGGACGAGGTCGCCCGCGCCCTCGGCCAGGACCCGGTCGCCTTCCGCCGTACGACACTGCGCAGCAAAGCGGTCAAGGCCGTACTGGACAAGGTCGCGGCCGCCGGGAAGTGGGGCCGGACCCTGCCCCGGGGCCACGGCCAGGGGGTCGCCGTGCACGAGGAGTACGGCTCCTGCGTGGCCTGCCTGGTGGAGATCGACGCCGTCGATCCGAAGAACCCCCGGGTGACCAAGGTGGTGATGGCGGCCGACGTCGGAACGGCCGTCAACCCACGCGGACTTGAGGCCCAGCTCATGGGCACCGCCGTGGACGGCATCTCCACCGTGCTGCGAGCCGGCCTGCACATCGACAGGGGCGCCGTGCGCGAGAGCAGCTTCGCCGACTTCCACTACGCCCGCCAACGGCACGCCCCACTGCACTTCGAGGCGCACATCCTGCCCTCCCGGCGCGAGCCGGGCGGAGCCGGTGAACTCGGCGTCCCCGCCGCGTCCGGAGCCGTCGCCAACGCCTACGCCCGGGCGACCGGCACCAAGCCGCGCCGCTTCCCCCTGAACTTCTGAGCCACCCGAAGAGAAGGTCTTGATGCCCTCCTACTCCTTCACCCTCAATGGGAAGCAGGTCACCGTCGAGGCACCCGCCGACATGCCCCTGCTGTGGGTGCTGCGCGACCTGCTGAACGTCACCGGCCCCAAGTACGGCTGCGGCGTCGGCGCCTGCCGGGCCTGCACCAGCCACCTCGACGGCGACGAGATCCAGCCCTGCGTCGTCAAGGTCGCCGACTGCGCCGGCCGCGAGGTCACCACCATCGAGGGCCTCGCCGACGGCGACCGGCTGCACCCAGTGCAACAGGCCTGGATCGACTGCGACGTCGCCCAGTGCGGCTTCTGCCAGCCGGGCCAGATCATGGCCGCGGCCGCCCTGCTGAAGAAGACATCCCGGCCGACGGACGCCGACATCGACGGCATCGAGAACGTCTGCCGCTGCGGCACCTACTCCCGGATCCGCGAGGCGATCAACAAGGCCGCAGCCACCAGCTGACTTCGGCCGGGTCCCCGGGCCGCCGTACGCTGAGGCCCGTGCACAACAGCTCCGAGGGCCCGGGTGCGGCGGCGGCGCGGTTCACCGGTCTCGCGGTGACCGGTGAACGCCGCCTGTCCACAGCGCTCACCGAAGTCACCCTCGACGACGGCCGAGTGGTCATGGCCAAACACGGCGACGCCGAGCGGGCCACCCGGGCGGAGGCGGCCGGACTGCGCTGGCTGGCCGAGGCCGGCAGCGTCCATGTCCCGGCGGTGCACGGTCGCGACGCCCGATGGCTGGTCATGGACCGGGTGGTGACCGGCAGGCCCGATGCCGGGGCGGCCGAGCGGCTCGGCCGTGAGCTCGCGGCCCTGCACGCCTCCGGGGCACGCGCGTTCGGCGCCCCACCGCCGGGCGGCCCGGAGGACGCGTCCATCGGGCTCGCCCCGATGCGCAATGTCACCGGCCCCGACTGGCCCCACTGGTACGCCGAACACCGGGTGCTGCCGTATCTGCGCGGCGCCGTCGACGGCGGCACGATCCGCGGCGCCGAGGCGTCCGTCGTCGAGCGCGTGTGTGAGCGGCTCCCCGAACTCGCGGGCCCCGCCGAGCCGCCCGCCCGGCTGCACGGCGACCTCTGGAACGGGAACGTCCTGTGGGGTGCCGACGGCCACGCCTGGCTGATCGACCCGGCCGCGCACGGCGGCCACCGCGAGACCGACCTGGCCATGCTCCACCTCTTCGGCTGCCTCCACCTGGACCGGATCCTCGACGGCTACCAGGACGTCGCGCCCCTCGCCGCCGGCTGGATTGACCGCATCGCCCTGCACCAGCTGTTCCCGCTCCTGGTGCACGCCGTGCTCTTCGGCCGCGGCTACGCCGAACAGGCCCTCGCGGCAGCCGGATCGGCCCTGAGGAGCTGACCGGGCGGGGCGACGCCGAGACGAGTCACTCGGCGCCGCGGACGGGACGGCCCGTGAAGGCGTCCAGCAGGATCCGGTCGCCGAGCGGGCGGTCCAGTTCGACCGTCACCTTCTTGGACAGCAGTTGCAGCGTGCAGATACCGTCCTTCGTTCCGACGATGTATCCGGACAGCACCACACTGCCGTCCGTCTCCAGCACCTCGACGGCCGGTCCGTCGTCGCACGCCCCGTGGTGGGCCCGCACGGTGACGGACCGCCCGTCCGCGGACACCCCGACCAGCCGGTCGAGGTCCCACAGCTCGCTGCTGGGGTGGTCGACCGGCTCGATCGGCGGCTTCGGCTCCTCGGCGGGGCTGAGGGCGACGTGCTTGAGCGGGGTGTCGTAGCCCTCGATCGTGAACAGCCAGGCCGGGACGGTGGCCGGGCCGCGGCTGGTCTCCAGCGTCGTCCGGCCCAGCTTCGCCCCGGTCACCGTGAGGCGCGGCCCCGGACCGTCGTTGCCGTCCAGCTTGTCGTACGCCGCCCGCGCCCCCATGAGCGGCAGCGTGAGCGCGTCACCGTCGCGCCACGCCACCTTCGCGTCCTTCTGCGGGGTCTTCGGGAGGTCGCCGCGCAGTACGAAGTTCTGGGTGAGGTACGCCTCCTTGTCGGCGTCGTTGTGGAAGGCACCCTCGGGCAGCTGGACCGGGTCGCCCATCGGGTAGTAGTCCTTGCGCCAGATCTCGGCCGCCGGTGAACCGTCCCAGGCGGCGGCCACCTTCACGGCGCGGGGCCTGGTGTCCGGCGCCGGGTCGGACGTGCCGGCGCCGCCCGCCTCGGCCCCGCATCCGGCGGCGAGCAGACCGAGGGCGGCGAGCGACAGGGCGGCGCGGGAAACGGTCGTACGCATGGATACCCCCGAGTGGACGGCGACGAGCCGGCAGGGGCGGCGTCGGCGCACCGCCCGACACTGAGACGCGTCAAGCACTCGACGGGTTCGGTCAGACCAGGGACTGGGTGCCGAGCACACCGAGCAGTGCGAGGCGCTCCGCGTCCTCGGTGCCGGGTGCGGCCGTGTAGACCATCAGCCGCAGGTCGCTGCCGGCCACGGTGAGGATGTCGCAGTCCAGGGTCAGGGCACCGACCTGCGGATGGTCGATGACCTTGTGGCCGGCCTCGTGCCGGCCGACCGTGCCGGTCTCCCACAGCTCCGAGAACCGGGGGCTGTTCGCGCGCAACTCCGCTATCAGCCGCCGTAGTTGAGGGTCCGACGGGTAGCGGCTCGCGGTCGCGTGCAGGTCCGCGACGATGCCGGCCTGGAACGCGGCCCTCTCCCGAGGGGTCTGCCGTGCCCGGCCGCGCGGCCCGAGGAAGGCCCGCCACACGCCGTTGCGTTCGAAGCCACGCCGGCCGGAGGGGTCGCCCATGAGTGCCGCGTAGTGCGGGTTGGCCATGAGCAGCGTCCAGGCCGCGTCGTAGACCGCGACGGGTGTGCCGTTCAGCCGGTCCAGCAGGCGCTGCACGCTCGGCGTGATGTGGGCGGGGACCGTGTCCGGGCCGGGCGGGGCCAGGCCGGCGAGCCGGAACAGGTGCGTGCGCTCGTCCGCCGACAGCCGCAGCGCCCGCGCCAGGGCCTCGACGATCTGCCCTGACGGACTGCTCGCCCGGCCCTGTTCGAGCCGCGTGACGTAGTCGGCGGAGATTCCGGCCAGCAGCGCCAGCTCCTCCCGGCGCAGCCCGGCCGCACGCCGGTGCCCGCCCGCGGGCAGGCCCGCCGACTCGGGGGAGACCCGGTCGCGCCAGCGGCGCAGGGCCTGTCCGAGTCGCGTCGCCGTCATGCCCCCAGTCAACACCGTCGGGCGGACGTGTGCCTGGTACTCGTGGTCCCAGGAAGACGGGACGGCTGGCTCACCTCGGCGCCGCGCAGGACGCTGAGTCCATGACGACCACACTGATCACCGGAGCCAACAAGGGACTCGGATTCGAGACCGCCCGCCGTCTCACCGAGGCGGGCCACACCGTCTACATAGGCGCCCGGGACGCCGAGCGGGGCCGCCGCGCCGCCGAACGGCTCGGGGCCCGGTTCGTGCGGCTCGACGTCACCGACGACGCGTCCGTCCAGGCCGCCGTGAAGACCGTCGAGGCCGACGGCGGACTGGACGTCCTGATCAACAACGCCGGAATCGAGGTCAGGGGCGAGAACAACAGCATCCCCGCCGCCGCGGACACCACCGCCGACGAGATGCGGACGGTCTTCGAGACGAACGTCTTCGGCGTCGTCCGAGTCCTGCACGCCTTCCTGCCGCTGCTCCAGCGGTCCGCGGAGCCTGTCGTGGTGAACGTCAGCAGCGGTCTGGCCTCGCTGACCGGACTGTCCGACCCGGATTCACCGGCGCACTTCTACCAAGCCGTCGCGTACCCCACCTCGAAGACGGCGGTCAACATGATCACCGTGCAGTACGCGAAGGCGTTCCCGGGGATGCGGATCAACGCCGTCGAGCCCGGCTTCACCGCCACGGACCTCAACGGGCGCACCGGCACCCAGACCGTCGCCGAAGGCGCCGAGATCATCGTCCGGATGGCACGGATCGGCCCGGAAGGACCGACGGGCGGCTATGTGGACGTGAACGGGCCGCTGCCCTGGTGACATGGGCGACGTCGGGCCCCTCAGATGACGCCGTCGGCGCGCAGGGCCGCGATCTCCTCGCCGGTACGGCCGAGTTCGGTGAGGATCGCCTCCGTGTGTTCGCCCACCGCGGGCACCGGGTCCATGCGTGCGGGCACGCCCGCGAGATCGGCCGGCGGCAGCAGGGCCCGGGCCGTCGCGCCACCGGGCACCGCCACGTCGCGCCAACGGTCACGGCCGGCCAGCACCGGGTGGTCCAGGAACGCGGCGACGTCGTTGACCCCGGCGCAGGCGATGCTGATGGACTCCAGGTCCTTGAGGATCTCCTCCGCGTCGGAGCGGGCGCAGCGCTCGGCGACGACGGCGTTGAGCTCCTCGCGATGCGCGACACGGGCCGAGCTGGTGGCGAAGCGCGGGTCGTCGGTCAGGTCGGCCCGGCCGAGGAACTCCGCGCACAGCACAGCCCACTCCCGCTCGTTCTGGATGGAGAACAGCACCTCCTTGCCGTCGGCTGCCGGGTAGGCGCCGTACGGGGCGAGGGTGGGGTGCTGCGTACCGAGCCGGGGAGGCTGGGTGCCGCCGTACTGCGTGTAATAGGCGGGCTGCCCCATCCACTCCGCCAGCGCCTCGAACAGGGACACCTCCACCGGGTGGGCCGTGCCCGTGGTGGCGCGGGTGTACAGGGCGGTGAGGATGCCGCTGTAGGCGTACATCCCGGCGGCGATGTCGGCGACGGAGATACCGACGCGCGCGGACTCCTCGGCGGTCCCGGTCAGGGAGACCAGCCCCGTCTGGCACTGCACGAGCAGGTCGTACGACTTCCGCCCGGCCCACGGCCCGGACGTGCCGTACCCGGAGATCGTGCACGGGATCAGCCGCGGCCAGCGCTCGCCCAGCGCCTGGACCCCGAGGCCGAGACGGTCGGCGGCGCCCGGCGCCAGGTTCTGCACGAACACGTCCGCGGTGTCGAGGAGCCGGTGCAGGATCTCCTGGCCCCGCGGGGCCTTCAGATCCAGCGTGAGGGACTCCTTGGAACGGTTGAGCCAGACGAAATAGCTGGACTGTCCGTGCACTGTCGTGTCGTACCGCCGGGCGAAGTCCCCGTCCCCCGGCCGCTCGACCTTGATCACCCGCGCCCCGAGATCGGCCAGCTGCCGGGTGGCGTACGGGGCGGCCACGGCCTGCTCGAGGCTGACGACGGTGACGCCGGACAAGGGGAGGCGGGGCGCGTTCATGAGGCCATTCGTACGGCCCCGGCGGAGATCCCGTCAACGCCGGCCGGTCGGCTCGCGCCGTGACGGCGGACGCGGTGCCGGGTCAGACCGGCACGTTCAGCGTCTCGACGGCCCGGACGAGTGGTGCCAGTTCGGGGTTCTGGGCGGCCTCGTCCAGGGCCTCGCGCAGCGCCGACTCATTGGTCGGGCGGGCCTCTGCCAGCAGCTGGAGGCCGGCTTCGGTGACGTCGGTGTAGATGCCGCGGCGGTCGGTGGGGCAGAGGTAGCGGGAGAGGAGGCCCCGGTCCTCGAGGCGGGTGACGAGGCGGGTGGTGGCGCTCTGGCTGAGGACGACGGCGTCGGCGACCTGCTTCATCTGGAGGTGGCCGCCTTCGCCGCTGTGCTGGCGGCTGAGGACGTCGAGCAGGGAGTACTCGCGCACGCTGAGGTCGTGGTCTGCCTGTAGAGCACGCTCGATGTGCGTCTCGATCCTGCCGTGGAGCAGGGAGAGGGCGCACCAGCCCTGGGCGAGGGCGGTGAGCGCGGGGTCCGTCGCGGTCATTGGCGCCGGTGTCCTCCGTCCGATGTGAATGACTTCCAGGATAAGGCACCTGCGAAATTTCCCGCGATTGCGTGTAGAGCGCGCGTGCAAGGATGCGGACTCGGTAACCCTGCCCTCCGGCCGCCCGAGCAGCCGATCCTCCGGTCCGGAAGAGCGTCCTGCCTACCCCCGCGCGAGCCGCCGCATGGCAAGCGCCAGGCCCAGCCTGAACCGGCCCTGTGGTGTACGCAGCGGCCAGCCCAACAACTGCTCGGCGTGCGCCAGCCGTTCCTGGAGCGTGGAGTGGTGCACGTTGATCTCGGCCGCCGCCGCCCGCAGGCTCACCGTCGAGGAAACCGCGTGGAGTGTGCCGAGCAGCCAGGGCGCCGCTGCCGCGGCCGCCTCCAGGGCCTGTACGTCGGGCGGCGGCTCGGCGCCCGGTACGACGAGCTCCGCGAGGAGCGCGATGCCGCCCAGCTCGTCGGCGTGCACGACGCCGGGCCCGGGGTCCTGCGCGGTGCCCTCGGCCGTGAACCGCAGCGCGACGCGGGCCTCGGCCCAGGAGCGGGGCAGTTCGAGCACGGGAACGGCGGGGCCTACGCCGACGCGTCCGACGGGCGGTACGACGTCAAGGTGTGCCGACACGATCAGCGGACGGCCGTTCAGCGGGGCCAGGACCCGGGCAGGGGCGGCGGGGTCCAGCCCCGAGCGCCGGGCCGCGTGCAGCCGTGCCGCTTCCGGTGCCGAGGCGTCGAGAACGGTCTCGATCAGCGCCGGATCATCGGCCGGTGCCCGCCCGCGCGTCCGGTCGAGAACGACGCGTATGACCCCCGCGGCCCGCTCCAGGATCACCGCGTCCACGACACTCGGCTCCTTCTGCCCGGTCCGCTCCAGCCAGAGTGCGGCGGCACCGCCCGATGTCAGCGAGGCCGACGGCCAACCGGGGTCGACAGCACCTTCACCATCCCGCCGGGCCCCGTCCGCCTCGACCCGCACGAACACACGCCGCTCGGCATCCACCAGCCGTGCCGGCACGCCTGCCAGCACGGCGGCCCCCCGCACCAACGCCTCCAGCCCGGCCCGCCCCTCGGCAAGCCGATCGAAGTAGGCGATGACCCGAACAGCGGCCCCCGCATCCGGATCAACCGCAGTCAACCGCCCGGCCAGCTCTTTCATGCCCCAATGGTGCGCTACGCCAACGGAAACCGGGGAGGCCGATGCGAACAACTCAGAGCACCAGCCAACCTGAAGGGGCGCGGGGAACTGCCCGCCCTGGAAGTGCCGCCCACAACGGCCGACCTGAAGGGGCGCGGGGAACTGCGCGACCAGCCCCACTCAACCCGCAGCCAGACACGCACCGAACCGGCCCCACAAAGCCCGTCACCGCCCACAAACCCCGGTCACCGCCCCAACAACCGCCTCAACCACCCCACATGCGCCCCCCGACAAGCCCGAGACACCGCCGCCTGCGGAGCAAACCCGTCGAAGCCATGAAAGCCCCCGGGCCACACATGAAGCTCCGCCACACCCCCCGCCTGCCAGATCCGCGAGGCATACGCGACGACCTCGTCCCGAAACGTCTCCGCCGACCCTACGTCCAGAAAGGCCGGCGGCAGCCCGGACAGGTCCGCGGCCCGGGCCGGCGCGGCATACGCGGGCACATCCGCCCCACCCCGACGCTCCCCGAGCAGCGCGGTCCACCCGGTCTCGTTCGCCGTACGGTCCCAGACCCCGAGCCCCGCCATCTGATACGTGGACGGACTGTCGTTCCGGTCATCGAGCATCGGACACATCAGCATCTGCCCGATCAACTCGGGCCCCTTGCGGTCCCGGGCCAACAACGCCAGCGCCGCCGAGAGCCCGCCCCCGGCACTGGCCCCCGCCACCACCACCCGCCCCGCGTCGCCCCCGAACTCATCCGCATGCGCCGCCGTCCACTCCAGACCGGCGTAGACGTCCTCGATCGGCGCCGGATGCGGATGCTCGGGCGCCAGCCGGTACTCCACCGACACCACCACCGCGTCCAGCTCCTTCGCCCAGGCCAGCGGAGCGTCGACGCCGACGCGGTTGTTGCCGATGATCATCCCGCCGCCGTGGACGTGATAGATCACCGGGCGCGGTCCCGGGTCCGCCGGAGCGGCAGGCCGGCAGATCAGCAGCGAGATCTCCGGTGCGCCCTCGGGACCCGGCACCGTACGGTCCTCGACCTCGAAGTACCCGTCCAGCGTCAGATCCAGATCAGCCAGCAACTGGATCCCCGCACCCTGTCGGACGTCGGCTATCTCCGCCATCGTCAGGCCGGGTGAGATCACGTCCTTGATGAGCTCCAGCGCGGCGGCGAGCTCGGGATCGAACGGGGGCGGGGCCTGGGTCATGGCTACTCCTCACACAGGGGGCACGCACGTGCCTCGCGGCTCTGCGGTCAGCATCCGTGAACCGGCCCCGGCCGAGGGGCCGCCGGACGGCGGAAGCTGCCCGCCGTCCGGCGGGTGCACGCCCGTGGCCCGGAGCCTGCCAGGCGCGGTCCACGTCCCCGCGATGGCATGCCCTTCTCGCTCGGCTCATCGTGCCCGTCCTCGCGTTCACGACGCCGGCCGGCCCGCGCGCTCCGAGGCGGCGGCAGGAGCGGGCAGCGGCCGAACCCCTGTGAGCACGTGCAGCAGGTGGCGTCCCAGCGCCACTCCCGTCAGCACCGCGACCAGCGCGCAGACGCCGGGCCAGCCGAAGCGGCCGTAGGCGCGGGCACCCAGCCACGAGCCCGCGGTGCCGCCGAGGTAGGCGCAGGTCATGTACGCGGTGTTGAGCCGGCTGCGGACATCGGCGCCGAGGCCGTAGATCCGCACCTGGTTGGCGACCTGGCCGGACTGCATGCCGACGTCGAGCAGGAGCGTGCCGACGACCAGCGCGCTCAGCCCGGGCACGCCGCCGACGCCGCCGAGGGCGAGGACGGGGGCCGACGCGCCCACCAGGAGCAGACACACCAGGGTGACGCGGTCCGGGCCGCGGCGGTCCACGAGCCGTCCCGTGACCGGCGTGCACAGCATCGTCGCCGCGTTGACCAGGGCCAGCACCCCGGCCGCCGTCGCGTCGAGATCGTAGGCCGGACCGGTGAGCAGCAGTGCCACGCCCGTCCACACGGCGGAGAACCCGGCGAACACCATGGCCTGGTACAGGCACGAGCGGCGCAACTCGGGCGCGGTGCACAGCAGACGCAGCGGCGCTGCGAGCAGGGCCGGGTAGGGCTCCTCGGTGGACGGGGCGGGCGACGGCAGCAGGCGCGCCAGCAGGGCCGCGACCGTGAGGGACAGCGCGGCGGCGGCGACGTACGGTGCCCGCCAGCCCAGCCAGTCGCCGAGGGCGCCGCCGAGCGCGCGGGACAGCAGCATGCCGGCCAGGCAGCCGCTGAGCAGCGTGCCGCCGACCACGCCCTGCCGCTCGGCGGGCACCAGTCCGGCCGCCAGCGGGCCGGCGAGCGGGGCGATCACCGTCGCCGCGCCTACCAGGACACTCGCGGCGGCGAGCGGCATCAGCGTCTGCGCGCCGGACGCGGCGAGCAGGCCGAGGCCGGTCAGGGTCAGCAGGGTGACGAGCAGCCGGCGCGGGGGCAGCCGATCGCCGAGCGGGACGAGCAGGAAGATGCCGGCCGCGTAGCCGAACTGGGTCGCCGTCACCACCGCCGTCGCCGCGTCGGGAGAGACCCCGAGCCCGGAAGCCACCAACGGGCCGATCGCCTGCGGGAAGTAGACATTGCCCACGGCGACTCCGCAGGCGAAGGCGAGCAGCGCGACCGCGGAGGTAGTCTGCCGGTGGTTGAGATCGGTCATGTGCCGAAGTCCACGCCGGTGACGGCCGGTTGCCAAAGGATGTAGCCCGGGGCTTAATGATCAGCTTCCTGCTCGACGTCGACGACCTCGCGGACACCCGGTTCGCGATCTCGCCGCTGCGTGAGGTCATGGGCAGCCTGCGGGCCCTGCGCGCGCCCGCCCTGTTCCCCCTGCACACCCCGTGGCGCCGCGCGGTGCTCGACCGCCTCGGCCCCGCCGACGCCCGGCTGCTGCGGGCCCTGGTCGGTCCGACCCTGATCCTGCCCGACTTCCTCACCCCGCGCCCGACGACGTTCGCGCCGCCGCTGGAGGACCAGCTCGCCGTCGTGCGGGCGACGCCGCCCGAACTCGTACGCCGCGACCTGCTCGCCACCCATGCTCCGCACCCCCTTCCCGACGCCCTGCGGCAGATCACCGCACCCGGCGACGGGCCGGTGGCGGAGCTGCTGGAGGAGCTGTCCGAACTGCTGCTGCGCTACTGGGAGTCGGCGATCGGCCCGGACTGGCCGCGGATGCGCCTGGTGCTGGAGGCCGACATCACCCACCGCGCCCGGCAGCTGGCCACCGGCGGTGCCCAGCTCCTCTTCTCCGATCTGCACCGCAATGTGCGCTGGCGCGAGGGAGTCCTGCGCGTCGGGCAGATGATCGGCCGGCACGAGGTGGACGGCTCCGGACGCGGACTGCGCCTGGTGCCGTCCCTGTTCGCCCACAAACCGGCGCCCCCGGTCAGCGCCGACGAACCGCCGATGCTGGCCTACCCGAGCCGGGGCGCCGCCACCCTGTGGGAACCGCGGCCCGAGGCCGACGCCTCCGCGCTCACCGCGCTGCTCGGCGCACCCCGCACCACGGTCCTGCGTCTGCTGGCCGAACCGCTGCCCACGGTCGAACTCGCCCGTCGCCTCGGTGTGACACCCAGCGCGGTCTCCCAGCACCTGAAGGTGCTGCACGCGACGGGCCTCGTCACCCGGACCCGGGACGGACGGCGCGTGCTCTACCGGCGCACCGGACTCGGCGACCAGCTGGCCGACCGGGCTTGACTTCGAGAGCGCTCGAAGTTCTAGCGTCGTCAGGGACGGGGCAGGTTCCGGGCGAACGGAGACAGGACATGCGGGTCGGCGTGCACATCAACCGGTTCGACCATCCCGGAGGAGGCCCCGCGCTCGGCGCGGAACTCGCCGCCGCGGGTGCCGCCGCCGAAGCGGCGGGCCTGAGCTGGCTGTCGGTGATGGACCACTACTTCCAGATGGAGTTCAACGACCGCGCCGAGGACCCCATGCTGGAGGCCTACACGACGCTCGGCTTCCTCGCCGGGCACACCTCCACGGTCCGCCTCGGCGCGCTGGTGACCGGGGTGACGTACCGTCACCCCGGGCTGCTCGCCAAGATCGCCACCACGCTCGACGTGCTCTCCGGCGGCCGGGCCACCCTCGGGATCGGCGCCGCCTGGTACGACCGGGAGCACGCGGGCCTCGGGGTGCCGTTCCCGCCGGTCGCCGAGCGGTTCGAGCGGTTGGAGGAGACCCTGCGGATCTGCCTCCAGATGTGGGACCCGGAGACGAACGGGCCGTTCGAGGGCCGGCACTTCCGGCTCGCCGAGACCCTCTGCGTCCCGGCGCCGGTCAGCGCCCCGCACCCCGAGATCATGATCGGCGGGGGAGGGGAGAAGAAGACGCTGCGGCTGGTGGCCCGGTACGGCGACGCCTGCAACCTGTTCACCACCTCGCCGGACGAGGTCAGGCACAAGCTCGACGTGCTGCGCGGTCACTGCGACACCGAGGGGCGCGACTACGACGAGATCCGCAAGACTGTCGTCTACTCGGGCGAGCCCGCCATGACGGGCGACCTCGACGCGTTCACCCGCGACATCGCCGGCTACGCCAAGCTCGGCATCGACACGGTGATCCTCGGCCCTCGTACGGGGGAGCCGGCGGCGTTCATCGAGAACTTCGCGGCTCCCGCCGTACAGCGGCTGGCCGGGCTCGACTGAACCCCGGCGGCTACCCGCACGGTGTGCTCGACCGAGGGGTGTCCGCGTCGGCGGGGCGGCTGCGCGAGACGATCCGCATCCCGCGGGCGTCGACGACCCGGACCTGCAGCGAACCGCAGCCGCACCGGGTCCACATCGTGCTGCCCGCCGCCGTGTTGTGCCGGGAGATGATCCGGAAGGGCTCGGCGCCGTCGGGCCATCCGCAGTGCGGGCAGACGGTGCCGGTCGTGCTGGTCATGGTGACTCCTCGTTCGTCGTGTGGCTGATCGACCGTCGCGACACCACCAAGGGTGCGATGAGCCTTCGTACACGTCCAGGTTGACTTTCTGGACCTCACCTTGAAGCGTGGGCTTCATGATTGACCTGCGCCGACTGCATGTACTGAGGGCGGTCGCCCACTACGGCACGGTCACCGCGGCCGCCAGCGCCCTGCACTTCACGACGTCCGCCGCCTCCCAGCAGATCCGGCAACTGGCCCGGGAACTGGGCGTCGACCTGCTGGAACCGCAGGGCCGCGGAGTGCGCCTGACCGCGGCCGCCGAGAGTCTGCTCGCGCACGCCGACGCGATCGCGGCGCGCTGGGAGGAGGCCGAACTCGACCTGCGCGCCGAGTACAGCGCCCCCGCCGGGCAGCTGCGCATCTGCGGCTTCCCCATGTCCGTGCCCGTGCTGCTCGCGCCGATGGCCGTGCGACTGCGGGAGCGGCATCCGCGGCTGACCGTCCGGATCCGGGAGACGGGCGTGCCGGAGAGCTTCGACCTGCTCTTCGAGGGGCAGATCGACCTGGCCGTCGTGGAGGTGACCCCGCACAACCCGCCGCTCAGCGACGCGCGCTTCGACCAGCAGCCGCTGCTGGACGACCCGTACGACCTCGTCGTCCACGCCGACCATCCGCTCGCCGGGCGTGAGCGCGTCGACCTCGCGGAGGCGGCGCACGAGGACTGGATCGCGCCGTCGCCGGAGAGTCCCTGCCGTCCGCGGGTGATGGCGGCGTGCGGCGCGGCCGGCTTCACCCCCGACGTGATCCATCACGCCCTGGACTGGAACGTCACCGCCCATCTGATCGCCCACCGGCTCGGCGTCGCCCTCGTGCCACGGCTGGCCCAGCTGACCCCGCACCTGCCGATCACCCGCGTGCGCTGCGCGGGCGACCCGCACCGCAAGGTGCTCACCTGCACCCGCCGTGGCTGCCGGGAACGCCCGGCGGTCGCGGCCGCACTGTCGGAACTGCGTGAACTGGCACCGAAGGCGGTGGCCTGAGACACGGGAAAGGGCCGGAGCGCCAGGCTCCGGCCCTTCGTGTCGACCCGTGCCGGGGTCAGGCGGCGACCGCCTCGCCCGCGTGGCCGTGGACGCGCGCGATGACCTCGGTCAGCTGCGCGGCGACCTCGGCGTCGTCGGCCGGGTGGGTCTCGGCGAAGCGGGTCACCGAGCCGGGGATGGACAGCTTGACGTCCTCGAGCACCTTGCCGCCGGCGATGCCCACGGCCTTGCGGGTCTCGTCCTGCGCCCACACGCCGCCGAACTGGCCGAAGGCGGTGCCGACCACGGCGACCGGCTTGCCGCCGAAGGCGCCGGAGCCGTACGGGCGGGACAGCCAGTCGATGGCGTTCTTCAGGACGGCCGGGATCGTGCCGTTGTACTCGGGGGAGAAGAGCAGGAAGGCGTCGGCGGCCTGAGCGGCCTCGCGCAGCTTCGCGGCGGCGGCCGGGACACCGCCCTCGACGTCGATGTCCTCGTTGTAGAAGGGGATGTCCGCCAGGCCCTCGAAGAGCACGACCTCGGCGCCCTCGGGAGCGAGCTTGACGGCCGCCTCGGCCAGCTGACGGTTGTGCGAGCCGGCGCGAAGGCTACCGACGAGCGCGAGGATACGAACAGACATGCGAACTCCAAGGGGGGGGCTGAAACACTGCCGTCACAAACCGGACCGAGGTCCGCTTACGTTTCTAGCATCCGAAACGGACCGCGGTCCAGTTTCATTCCCGATGCTTTACGCTGGCTTCATGTCCGCCGCCCTGCCCCCCTTCCCGAAGCCCGAGGAGCCCGACGGCACGCCCCGGTTGCTGGAAGTCGGCTTCGCCCCCGACGAGCCCTGCCTGCGCGCCGACGCGGCCCGCAACCGCGCCCGGCTGCTGGAGGCCGCCTCCGAGCTGATCGCCGAGCACGGCGCGGCGGGGGTCACCATGGAGGCCGTGGCGGCCGCGGCCGGCGTGGGCAAGGGCACCGTCTTCCGCCGCTTCGGCGACCGCACCGGCCTGCTGACGGCACTGCTCGACCACTCCGCGCGCAAGCTCCAGGGCGACTTCCTGGGCGGGCCGCCGCCGCTGGGCCCCGGGGCGCCCCCGGTCGAGCGGCTGCGCGCGTTCGGCGTGGCGGTGCTCTACCGGTCGGCCGAGCAGCTGGACCTGCAGATGGCGGCCCAGCCGGAGCCGGCCCGCCGGTTCAACCACCCCTCGGTCAAGGCGCTGCACACCCATGTCGCGGTGCTGCTGCGGCAGATACAGCCGGACGCCGACTGCGACCTCCTCGCCCAGACCCTGCTGGCGTACCTCGACCCGGCCCTGATCCACTACCTGACCAGGCAGTGCGGTATGCCCATGGATCGGCTGGAGGCGGGCTGGCTCGACCTGGTGGACCGTGTGACGGGCACACAGGTGTGAATGTTCCGGGGGTCCCCGGAACACCTCAACCGGGCGGCGGCAGACCCTAATCGGAATCGTGCGCACAGGTTCTGCAAAGATGCCGTACGTCATGGTGCAGATACCGAAAACGCCCGCGCCCGCTTCCCCCGCACAGCGCTCGGTACCCACGAGCGCCGATGTGGCCCGCCTGGCCGGCGTCTCGCGCGCGACCGTCTCCTACGTCCTCAACAACACCAGTGCCGTCCGCATCAGCGAGCCCACCCGCCGCCGGGTCCACGAGGCCGCCAAAGAACTCGGCTACGTCCCGCACGCCGCGGCCCGCAGCCTGCGCGCCGGACACAGCCGCATGGTCCTGATGCCCGCGCCGAGCTTTCCCGTCGGCTCCCTGTACAGCCGCTTCCTCAGCGACCTCCAGCTGGCCCTCGGCCGCCTCGACTACACCGTCGTCCAGCACGGCAGCGTCGGCCTGCACGGCGACGAGGCCGCCCGCGCCTGGGCCGAGCTGCGCCCCGTCGCCGTCCTGGTGTCGGGCAGCGGCCTCGGCCCCAAGGGCGTGACCGTCCTCAAACGCTCCGGCGCCCGGGCCGTGGTCACCCTCGGCCCCGAGTCCGTGGACGGGGCGCACACCCTGCTGATGGACTACGAGGCCGTGGGCCACTGCGCGGCCGGCCATCTGTACGACCGCGGCAGGCGCCGTATCGGCGTCGTCGTACCCGAGGAGGACGGCCTGGAGTCCTTCTCGGCGCCCCGGCTCGAAGGCGTGCGCCGCGCCCTGCACGGCACCGACGCCACCCTCACCGAGCTGCCCCTGGCCTACGAGGAGGAGTCCGCGGCACGGCTCGCGGCCCGCTGGCGCGACCTGGGCCTCGACGGCGTGTTCGCCTACAACGACGAGTACGCGATGCTGCTGACGCGGGCCCTCCAGGACGAGGGCGTACGCGTTCCCGCCGACACGGCCGTCATCGGCGCCGACGACCTGATGCTCGGACGGCTGCTGCGGCCCAGGCTGAGCACCGTCCACATCGAGCTGCCGTCCGGCCGGGACCTCGCGGAGCTGGTCGACCGCGCGGTGCGCAACCCGGGCGCCGCGCCCGGGACACACACGGTGCTGGGGGCGACGGTGGTGCACCGCGAGTCCAGCTGAGTCCGCGGAGCCCGGTTCGAGGCTTTCCGCGGGCCACGTGGTGTCCAGCAGGCCCTGACGCGCCCGGCCGACGTACCGTCGAACTCAGGGAGGCGTGGAATGCGCACGACGGTCGGCATCATCGGCGGTGGCCCCGCCGGGCTGCTCCTCGCCCGGCTGCTGCACCGCGCGGGCATCGACTGCGTGGTCCTGGAGGCCAGGACCCGCGCGTACGTCGAGCAGCGCCAGCGCGCCGGAATGCTGGAGCAGGGCACGGTCGACGCGCTGCGCGAGGCCGGCGCCGCCGAACGGCTGACGGCCGAGGGCCTGGTGCACCAGGGCATCGAGCTGCGCTTCGCCCGGGAACGCCACCACATCGACTTCCCGGCCCTGACCGGCGGCCGTACGGTGACGATCTACGCGCAGACCGAGATCGTGAAGGACCTCGTCGCACTGCAACTCGCGGACGGGCCACCGCTGTTGTTCGAGGCGGAGGCGCTGGCCGTCGAGAAACCGGAGAGCGCCACGCCCCTCGTGCGGTTCGTGCACGAGGGCCGCGAGCGCACACTGGCCTGCGACTGGATCGCCGGCTGCGACGGCTTCCACGGCATCTCTCGTAACGCCTTCCCGGCCGGGACGGGTCGCTCGTACGCACACGAGTACCCGTACTCCTGGCTCGGCGTCATGGCCGAAGTCCCGCCGTCCTGCGACGAGTTGATCTACGCGCGCGGTGAGCGCGGCTTCGCGCTGCACAGTATGCGCTCACCGTCCGTCTCCCGGCTCTATCTCCAGGTCCCCAACGGCACCGACCCCGCCGACTGGTCCGACGAGCGCATCTGGGACGAACTCGCCGCCCGCTTCGCGATCGACGGCGACTGGACCCTCGAGCGCGGCCCCATCACCGCCAAGTCGGTGACGGTGATGCGCAGTTACGTCCACGAACCGATGCGACACGGCCGCCTGCTGCTCGCCGGGGACGCCGCGCACATCGTCCCGCCGACGGGCGCCAAGGGTCTCAACCTCGCCGTGTCGGACGTCAGGGTGCTCGCCCGCGCCTTCATCGAGCTGCATCGCACGGGGGACGCACAACTCCTCGACAGGTATTCGCAGTCGTGCCTCCAGCGGGTGTGGCAGGCCACCCGGTTCTCGGACGACATGACTAAGATGTTGCACGCTCAACCAGATGGGGATGCGTTCGACCACCGGATGCAGCTCGCACGTCTGCGCCGGATCACCGCATCCCGCCATGCCGCCGCCGAACTGGCGGTGAACTACTCGGGACTTCCGCTCCCGCTGTGAGTCCCGCCGGTGACCGAACGGAGAGTCGCAATGCCGTTGCTCGACCCCAGCACCTGGCAGTCACCTTCCCTCTCGGGAGGCGAGTACGCCGTCACCGAGCCCGCGACGGGCGACAGGCTCGGCACCGTCACCCTGGCCACCGCCGAGGACATCGGCACCGCCGCCGCGGCCGCCCGCGCCGCCCAGACCGAGTGGGCCCACGTCCCGCACTTCGTCCGGGCGTCGGTGCTGCGCAAGGCCGGCGACCTGTTCACCGAGCACGCCGACGAACTGCGCGGATGGCTCGTCCGCGAGTCCGGCTCCATTCCCGGCAAAGCCGCCTTCGAGCTGCACGTCGCCGCCCAGGAGTGCTACGAGGCCGCCGCCCTCGCCTCCCGCCCGGCCGGGCAGGTCCTGCCCAGCGAGGCACCCCGGCTGTCGTACACACGGCGCGTCCCGGTCGGCGTCGTCGGCGTGATCGCGCCGTTCAACGCCCCCCTGATCCTGTCCATCCGTTCCGTCGCCCCGGCCCTCGCGCTCGGCAACGCCGTGGTGCTGAAACCGGACCCGCGCACGGCGATCTGCGGCGGACTGTCGCTCGCCGCCGTCTTCGCGGAGGCAGGTCTGCCCGAGGGGCTGCTGCACGTGCTGCCGGGCGGCCCGGAGGCGGGCCAGGCGCTGGTCGCGGACCCGCGCGTGCCGGTCATCTCCTTCACCGGTTCCACGGCCGCGGGGCGTGCCGTCGGCGAGGCCGCCGGACGCCACCTCAAGCGGGCGCACCTGGAACTCGGCGGCAACTCGGCCCTGATCGTGCTCGAGGACGCCGACCTCGACGCCGTGATCTCCACGGCCGCCTGGGGCTCCTTCTTCCACCAGGGCCAGATCTGTATGACGACCGGCCGCCACCTGGTCCACCGGTCGCTGTACGAGGAGTACGTCGAGCGGCTCGCCGCCAAGGCGGACTCCCTCGCGGTCGGCGACCCGCACCGCGCGGAGGTCCACCTGGGCCCGCTCATCGACTCCGGTCAGCTGAACAAGGTGCACGGGCTGGTCGAGGCCAGTACCTCACGAGGCGCCAAGCTGGCCGCGGGCGGCACTCACGAGCAGCTCTTCTACCGGCCGACCGTGCTCGCCGGGACGGACGACGACACCCCCGCGTACGCCGAGGAGGTCTTCGGCCCGGTCGCGCCGGTCCGTTCCTTCGCGACGGCCGACGAGGCCGCGGCCCTCGCCGCGGCGAGTTCCTACGGCCTCTCCCTGGGCATCGTCACCCGGGACACCGCCCGGGGCCTCGACCTGGCCGAACGGATCCCGACCGGCATCGTGCACATCAACGACCAGACCGTGAACGACGAGGCCGTCGCCCCCTTCGGAGGCGTCGCCGCCTCCGGGACCGGCGCCCGGTTCGGCGGCGAGGCCAACCTGGAGGCGTTCACCGACGTGCGCTGGACGACGGTGCGCGGCGACGTGGCGCCGTACCCCTTCTAGGCCCGGCCCCTGGAGGCCGCCTTCAGGATCCGGTCTCCGCGGTTCCTACTGGCCGTCCTGCTCGGCCTGCGCCTGCTGGGCGGCGACGGCCTTGCGGACCTCGTCCATGTCGAGCTTGCGGGCCTGCCCGATGACGTCCGTGAGGGCTGCCTCGGGCAGGGCACCCGGCTGCGCGAACACGGCGACACGGTCGCGGACGATCATCAGCGTCGGGATCGACTGGATGCCGAAGGCGGCGGCCAGCTCCGGCTGCGCCTCGGTGTCGACCTTGCCGAACACAAGGTCCGGGTTGTCCTCGGCCGCCTTCTCGTACACCGGGGCGAACTGACGGCAGGGCCCGCACCAGGACGCCCAGAAGTCGATCAGAACGAACTCGTTGTCCGTGACCGTCTGGTCGAAGTTCTCCTTGGTGAGCTCCACGGTGCTGCTCATGGCGTTTTTCCCTCTTCCTGGTGTCGGGGGCGAAGCCGTCGGCGACAACACGACCGTACGGTCACGTATTCCGCGCGCGTACCCGTGTGGCCACGCCGCACACCACCCGTAAGACTGACCCCATGACGGAAACGGATTCCATCGCTTACGACGTCGTGGTGCTCGGTGCGGGGCCCGTCGGGGAGAACATCGCGGACCGGACCCGGGCGGCCGGCCTGTCCACCGCGGTCGTGGAGAGCGAGCTCGTCGGCGGCGAATGCTCGTACTGGGCGTGCATGCCCAGCAAGGCCCTGCTGCGTCCCGGCCTCGCCCAGGCCGACGCCCGCCGCCTCCCGGGCCTCGCCCAGGCCGTGCAGGGCCCTCTGGACGCGGCCGCTGTCCTCGCCCGGCGCAACGGATTCACCGGGAACTGGAACGACGACGGTCAGATCCAGTGGCTGGACGGCATCGGCGTCGACTTCTACCGCGGCCACGGCCGCCTCGCCGGCCCCAAGAAGGTGGAGGTGACCGGCTCCGACGGCGAACGGCACGTCCTGACCGCCGGGCACGCCGTCGCCGTCTCCACCGGCAGCCGGGCCGTCCTGCCCGACCTGCCGGGACTCGCCGACATCAAGCCCTGGACCAGCCGCGAGGCCACCAGTGCGCAGACCGTGCCCGGCCGGCTCATCGTGATCGGCGGGGGAGTGGTCGCCACCGAGATGGCCACGGCCTGGCACGCCCTCGGCTCAAAGGTCACGCTCCTCGTGCGCGGCAAGGGCCTGCTGAACCGTATGGAGCCCTTCGCCGGGGAAATGGTCGCGGCGGCCCTGACCGAGGCGGGCGTGGACGTCCGCACCGGCACCTCGGTCACCTCGGTGACCAGGGAGAACGGCACCATCGTCGCCGTCACCGACAACGGCGACCGCATCGAGGCCGACGAGATCCTCTTCGCCACCGGCCGCGCCCCGCGCACCGACGACATCGGCCTGGACACGATCGGTCTGGAGCCCGGCTCCTGGCTGGAGGTCGACGACAGCCTGCGCGTCACCGGCAGTGACTGGCTGTACGCGGTCGGCGACGTGAACCATCGCGCGCTGCTCACCCACCAGGGCAAGTACCAGGCCCGTATCGCCGGCGCGGCCATCGCCGCCCGTGCCTCCGGCGTGTCCCTGCTCGACTCGGACCCGTGGAGCGCCCACGCCGCCACCGCCGACCACTCCGCGGTCCCCCAGGTCGTCTTCACCGACCCGGAGGCCGCCGCCGTCGGTCTGTCCCTGGCGGAGGCGGAGCAGGCCGGGCACCGGGTGCGCGCCGTCGACTACGACCTCGGTTCGGTCGCGGGCGCCTCGCTGTACGGCGACGACTACCGCGGCCGCGCCCGCATGGTCGTCGACCTGGAGCGGGAGATCCTCCTCGGCGTGACCTTCGTCGGTCCCGGCGTCGGCGAACTCATCCACTCGGCGACGATCGCGGTCGCCGGCCAGGTGCCGATCAGCAGGCTCTGGCACGCGGTCCCGTCGTATCCGACGATCAGTGAGGTGTGGCTGCGGCTGCTGGAGTCGTACCGCGACAACTGACGCACACGCCGGCCGGCTCGCTCAGTCGGGCAGCGGGAAGCCGAGGGCCCTGGCCGCCCCGTCCGGGGTCGGCTGGGCCCAGTGCTCCGCCATCGACTGATTGGACGACAGCGAGCGCAGTTCTGCCCGGTCCAGATAGAGCACACCGTCGAGGTGGTCCGTCTCGTGCTGCACGATGCGGGCGGGCCACCCCGAGAACATCTCGTCGAAGGCGTGCCCGTGCTCGTCCTCGCCGGTCAGCCGCACCTCGGCGGGCCGTGCCACCACCGCCTGATAGCCCGGAACGCTCAGACAGCCCTCGAAGAACGCGGCACGCCCGCCGCCGGCTGCCTCGTACGACGGGTTCACCAGCACCCGGAACGGCTGCGGCACCCGCCCGCGCAGCAGCCGTACCTCCTCCGGCACCGGTGCCGGATCCTCGATCACCGCGATCCGCAGCGGCACACCCACCTGCGGCGCGGCGACGCCGACGCCCGGCGCCGCGTGCATCGTGGTCCGCAGGGCGGCCACGAAACGGGCCAGCAGCAAGGGGTCCAGCTGACCGTCGAAGCGCTCGGTGGGTTGCCGCAGCACCGGGTCGCCGGCCGCCACGATGGGCAACGGGCCCTCGGTGGCGAGGAGTTGCTCGACCTGCTCGGCCAGCGGTGCGTGAGGGTTCGGAAGTGCCATCGCGCCAGAATGCCATGGCGCCCGCGCGACGGGCGGACTCCCTTGTGGCGTACGTCACTTGAGGTGGCGGGAACTCGGCGGCCTCGCGCTCCGACTACTGGACCGCTACAGCAGAGTCACTCCCCACTCCCCGGAGAAGCCGCCGATGTCCACCGCCCCCACGACCTCCACGGCGGAGGCGTCCCCGCCCGACGCCCCGGCGTCGTCGCCCCGTAGATGGGCACCGCTGCGCCCGCTCGTCCTGCGTCTGCACTTCTACGCCGGAGTTCTCGTCGCGCCGTTCCTCCTCGTCACCGCGGCCACCGGATTCCTGTACGCCGGGGCCTTCCAGGCCGAGAAGTTCGTGTACTCCCACGAGATGACCGTCCCGGTCGGTGACGCGAAACTGCCGATATCCGAGCAGGTCGCCGCCGCCCGCAAGGCCCACCCCGAGGGCACGGTCTCGGCGGTACGGCCGTCTCCGGCCGACGACGAGTCGACCCGGGTCCTGCTGTCCGGCGTCGAAGGCGTCGACGCCGACCACGCGCTGGCAGTCTTCGTCGACCCGTACACCGCCGAGGTGCGCGGCGCTCTCGAACAGTACGGCTCGACCGGCGCGCTGCCGCTGCGCACCTGGATCGACGAGTTCCACCGCGACCTCCACCTCGGTGAAACCGGCCGCCTCTACAGCGAGTTGGCGGCCAGCTGGCTGTGGGTGATCGCGGCCGGCGGCCTGGTGCTGTGGTTCTCCCGCCGCCGCGCCCAGCGCAAGGTACGGGGCACCAGCGGCCGTCGTCGCACGCTCGGCCTGCACGGCACCGTCGGCGTCTGGGCCGCCCTCGGCTTCCTCTTCCTCTCGGCGACCGGTCTGACCTGGTCGACCTACGCGGGCGCCAACATCGACGAGCTGCGCACCTCGCTGCGCCAGGCCACCCCGTCCATCTCGGCCTCGGCGGGCGGCGAGCACGGGGGTCACGGCGGCGCTGCCGGTGCGGGCGGGAGCGGCGACCAAGGGGTCGGCCTCGACAAGGTCCTGGCCGCCGCCCGCGCCGAGGGCCTCGGGGACCCGGTGGAGATCGTGCCGCCCGCCGACGCCTCCTCCGCCTACGTCGTCAAGCAGGTGCAGCGCAGCTGGCCGACCAAGCAGGACTCCGTCGCGATCGACCCGGCGAGCGGCGAGGTGACCGACGTGCTGCGGTTCGCCGACTACCCGGTGCTCGCCAAGCTGACCCGCTGGGGCATCGACCTGCACACCGGGGTCCTGTTCGGGCTGGTCAACCAGCTCGCCCTGATGGCCCTGACGCTCTGCCTGATCCTGCTGATCGTGTGGGGCTACCGCATGTGGTGGCAGCGCGGCCGCGGCTCGGCCTTCGGGCGGCCCATTCCGCGCGGCGCCTGGCAGCAGGTGCCCCCGCAGATCCTGGTCCCGCTGGTGGCGGTCACCGCGGTGATCGGCTACTTCGTGCCGTTGCTCGGTATCTCGCTGGCGGCCTTCATCGTCATGGACGTGGTGCTCGGCGAGATGTCCCGTCGGCGGGGGAAGCGGACGCCGGAGCCCACCGAGAGTGCGAGCTAGTACGCGTGCATGACTCGGGGCCCGGTTCCGGGGGGAACCGGGCCCCGACTTCTGCTCCGGGCTCGCCGAACGGGGCTCAGAGCTCCTCGAAGTCACCCGTCAGCGCGGACGCGAGACGCAGGTGCGGCTCCGCCTCCTCGTGCCGCCCCTGACGCTGGAGCGTGCGGCCCAGCATCAGCCGGGCGTACTGCTCCACGGGGTCGCGCTCGACAATGACGCGCAACTCCGTCTCCGCACGCCGCAGTTGGGCCGAGTGGTAGTAGGCGCGCGCCAGCAGCAGCCGCGGACCCGTCTGCTCGGGCACCTCCTCGACCAGCGTGCCGAGGACGCGCGCGGCACCCGCGTAGTCCTTGGCGTCGAAGAACAGCTGCGCGCGCTCCCAGCGCTCGGCCGGTGTTCCGTGGTCGTAGTACGTCGTCTCCACTCTGACCTCCTTCGTCGCGCTCAACGAAGGGCAGTGGTTCAATATTCCACTACTTGGTGCCGGCGGTCATGTCGGCGAACTCGGCGTCGGCGCGCTCGGTGATGAGGGTCAGCACCCGACCGGCAACGGCCAGATCCTCCTCCGGGATCCCGTCGTAGATGCGGGCGGTGATGGGGGCGGTCGCGGCTGACGTGCTCGTGAAGCGCTCCCGCCCGGCCTCCGTGATCCGTACCGCGGACGGCTCCTGGGCGGTCAGCAGTTCTGCCGCGATCAGCTCGTCGACCACGGAGTGGACCTCCGCCGCGTCGATCTTCAGCGCGCCGACGACGCCGTCGACGAGGGTGTGACGGTCGACCGGCCCCTCGGCCACGGCCACCAGTCGCAGGGTGACGGACTGCTGGAAGGTCGAGCCGTGGCGGGCCAGCACGTTCTCCAGCAGGGCGCGGCCGGCGTAGTGGGCCAGGGCGATGACCCGCGGGTCGAGCAGGGGAGTGGCGGTGGTCATGACTGCTCCTTTTCGGACTCGCTGTCGATGACGGACGGGTCGAGAGGTACGTCGAGCAGGGTCGTCAACTCACGGGTGAACTCCCGCGTGCGCGCGCTGTTCAGTCCGCCGAGTGGTGCCAGCAGCTGTTGCAGGAGCCCCTGGACGACCTCGATGGCCTGCCGGGTCCGCTCCCGCCCCTGCTCGGTCAGTGCCAGTTGCACGGCGCGCGGGTCGCGCGGATCCCGGGTGCGTTCGAGCAGTCCGGCCGACTCCAGGGAACGCGCCAGCTTGGAGACGTACAGCGGCTCCAGCCCCGTGTGGTCGGCGAGGCGCCGCTGACTGGGGCGCTCTCCTTGGCGCTGCATGCCGTAGAGCGATGCCACCAGCGCGTACTGCGCGTGGGTGAGCCCCAGCGGGGTGACGGCCCGGTCGACCGCCACCCGCCACTTCGTGGACAGGCGCCACACCAGGAATCCCGGCGAGACCCTCTCGGAACCCTTACTCATGGCAAATACATTACATGGCTACTATATCCATGGCTACTATTTTCTCGAACGCATCGAGCCAGCCCGGGGGTACGGACTGACGAGGCGGCCCCCGCAGGGCTAGGTTGGGCCTCATGAGCAATCTTGATCGCGAAGCGGTGCCCGCCGTCTGCGGCGGCCGCGGCTTCGTCGTGGCGGAGCCCGTACGCGAACTTCTCAGCCCTCGCCGCGTCAAGCTCGGCGAATCCACCGAAGTCCGTCGCCTGCTGCCCAACCTGGGCCGTCGCATGGTCGGCGCCTGGTGCTTCGTCGATCACTACGGTCCCGACGACATCGCCGAAGAGCCCGGCATGCAGGTGCCGCCGCACCCGCACATGGGCCTTCAGACGGTGAGCTGGCTGCACGAGGGCGAGGTGCTGCACCGCGACTCCACGGGCAGTCTCCAGACGATCCGCCCGCGCGAGCTGGGTCTGATGACCTCCGGCCGGGCGATCAGCCACTCCGAGGAGAGCCCGAAGTCGCACGCCCGCTTCCTGCACGGCGCACAGCTCTGGGTGGCCCTCCCGGACAGCCACCGGCACACCGACCCGCACTTCGAACACCACGGCGAGCTGCCGACCGTCACGGCGCCGGGTCTGCGCGCCACGCTGATCCTCGGCGACCTCGACGGCGCGACCTCGCCCGGCACGACGTACACGCCCATCGTCGGCGCCGACCTGACTCTGGCCCGCGGGGCCGACGTACGCCTACCGCTGGAGCCGGACTTCGAGTACGCCGTCCTGTCCATGTCCGGCGAGGCCCACGTGGACGGCGTGCCGGTACTGCCCGGCTCCATGCTCTACCTCGGCTGCGGCCGCACCGAACTCCCGCTGCGCGCGGAGTCGGACGCGGGCCTGATGCTCCTCGGCGGCGAGCCGTTCGAGGAGGAACTGGTCATGTTCTGGAACTGGATCGGGCGCACCCAGGCGGAGATCGAGCAGGCCCGTGAGGACTGGATGAGAGGCTCTCGCTTCGGTGAGGTGAAGGGGTACGACGGCGATCCGCTGCCGGCGCCGGACCTGCCGCCGGTGCCGTTGAAACCGCGGGGAAGGGTGCGTTGACCTGTAGGAATGCCTGAAGTCACACGGTTGGCGGCAGCACCTTTGACCTTCTCGAAGATCTGCACCACCGAAGACTTCGTAAGAGCGTGGCCGGACAACACCGGTCGTCACGCTGTGACGTCCACCAGGACTTTGCCGACGGTGCTGTTCTCCACCGCGCGGTGTGCGTCGGCGGTGCGGTGGAGCGGAAAGCGGGTCAGCGGCAGGCCGTGCTCCTCGCCGACCGGCAGGGCGCCGTCACGGACGGCGGCGGCGATGTCCTCAACGGCGGCGGCGCGTGCCTCCGGTCCGGCGGTGTAAAGCACGAGGAACTGCAAGCGTGTGTTGAGCACCATGTGCCGCAGCACGTCCAGTTCGACCTGCTTGCCACCGACGTTGGCGTACGTGGCGATCGTGCCGCGCGTCCGCAGTACGGCCAGGTCCAGGGCGAGGTTCGCGCCCAGGGCCACCTCGGCGACGATGTCGACGCCGTCCGGGGCGATCCCGCGGATCTCGGCGGTCGGGTCGCCTTCGCGGTAGTTGACGACGTGGTGGGCTCCGGCGGCGGTGGCCAGCCGGGCCTTCTCCGCACCGCTGACCGTGCTGATCACGGTGGCCCCGGCCCATCGGGCGAGCTGGATCACCGCGTGCCCGACCGCCCCCGCACCGCCCGCGGCGAGGACCACCCTGCCGTCGAGTGCCCCGGGCCGCAGCCGCCGCGGTCCGTCCTCGGCGACGGTGAGCGTGCGGTGCGCGGTGAGCGCGGGGACGCCGAGTGACGCGCCGACGTCGAACCCGGTGTCGTCGGGCAGCGGCACGGCCTGATCGGCGGGTACGACGGTGAACTCGGCGGCGGTGCCGTAAGGCCGCCCGGCGGCGGCCATGAGCAGCCAGACCCGCTGACCGATCCGGCCCTGGTCGATGCCCGCACCGACGGCGTCGATCGTGCCGGCGCCGTCGAGGTGCGGCGTGACCTCGGGGAAGTGCTTGATGTGGTCGGGGCCGGAGCGCGCCTGCCAGTCGGTGGGGTTGACCCCGGACACGGCGACCCGGACGCGTACCTCGCCGGGGCCGGGCGCGGGCAGGTCGCGGTCGACGAGCTGAAGAACGTCGGGGCCGCCGTTGTCGCGGTAGATAATGGCCTTCATGATCCGTTCCTTGGAGCCTGGTGGGGGAGGGGGGTTGCCGGCGCGGCCCGGCGTTACGGCAGTTGGTGTGGTCGCGCCCAGGGCCGGGTGGGTCTCGTCAGCCGATGGGGGCGTCGTTGGAGCGGGACTTGATGGCATCGAGGGCGGCGAGGGTCGCGGCGTCGAAGGAGATCTCGCCGGCCGCCATGTTCGCCTCCAGGTGGGCGGCGTCGGCGGTGCCGGGGATGAGCAGCACGTTGGGGGAGTGGTGCAGCAGCCACGCGAGGCCGACCTGGGAGGGCGTGACGCCCAGGGACTCGGCCACGGTGCGCACCGTCGGCTCGTCGGTCGCCTTGGGCAGGCCCGGGAAGGCCCCGCCCAGCGGGAAGAACGGAACCCAGGCGATGCCCTCGGCCGCGCACAGGCCGAGTATGTCCTCGTCTTCGCGGGAGACGAGACTGTACGCGTTCTGCACACAGACGATGCCGGCCGGCAGCGCGCGGCGCAGAACGTCGAGCGTGACGCTGCTCAGGCCGATCGCGCCGACCTTGCCCTCGTCGCGCAGGGCGGTCATCACCGCGAGCTGGTCGTCGAGGTCGACGACCTGGTCGCCCTCGGGACGCAGGCCGGGCCCGGTGTCCAGGCGGCGGAGGTTGACGACCGCCAGCCGGTCGACGCCGAGGCTGCGCAGGTTGTCCTCGACGCCGGCGCGCAGCTGCTCGGGTCGCTGCGCCAGCCGCAACGGCACCCGCCCGCCCGGGTGGGGCTCGGCACCGACCTTCGTCACCACCAGCACGTCGTCCTCGGGCCGCAGCACCTCGCGGATCACGTCGTTGGCGAAACCGAAGCCGTAGAACTCGGCGGTGTCCACATGGTCGACGCCCAGCTCGACCGCGCGGCGCAGCAACGCGACGGCCTCGCCGCGGCGATCGTGCAGGCGCTCGAGCTGCAAGGCGCCGTAGCCGACGCGTAAGACGGTACGTCCGGCAAACGAAGCGGTCAGGGGCGTCATGACGCTGTCTCCTCGGTCGGTGATCGCAAGGCGGTGTACAGCAGTTCGGCCTGATAGAGCGCCATCACCCGGTGTGCGATCGGGGTGGCGCGCTCGCGGGCCTCGGCCGGCTCGTGCTGCTCGACCTTGACGAGCCATGCCGAGACGCAGTCGTGCAGCATCGCGCGCATCCGATCGGTCATGTCGACGACGATGTCCCGGATCGCCGGGTTGGTGGTCGCCTCGCCCCAGGTCTGCACGCCGACCCGGGCCTCGGCGGGGTCGATCGCGGCGATCAGGCGGGCGAGCAGTTCGTCGGGGTCGGGCGGGACATCGCTCGCGGCGTGCTCCGCGAGGACCTCGGCGCGCTCGGCGAGCACCTCGCGGGCGGCGGCCTGGACCAGTTCGGCCTTGTTGCGGTAGTGGGCGTAGATCGAGCCGGCCGAGAGACCCGACTCGGCGATGATGTCGGCGATCGAGGTCCGCTCCAGGCCGTTGCGGCCGAAGCAGCGCACGGCGGCCTCGGCGATCTGGGTGCGCCGGAGTTCCTTGCGCGCATCGGTGAGCCGCGGCATCACAACCCCCACAAAAAGAATGCATGTTCTGCTTGTTACGACACTAGCAGAATGGCTGTTCCGTTTGCGGTGAGTGCGTCGCGTACGGAGACGGACGACGTCACTCACGCTAGGGCGATCGTCGTGGCATTGAGGGCGTCCGGCGGGTGTTCACCGCCCTTGTCGAGATCGTGCGTGACTGGCTCGGTCGGTCCTCCGCGCGGCATCGCGTCTCGGTGACCGTCGACGGCGACACGATCGAGTAGGAGCGTGCGTCCGACGCCGGGCGCCGCGACCTGGTAACGCGCGACCCGACGGGGGGCGGTGCCGTTATGCGGGGCGCATGGGAAAGCGCGGCGTGCTGGTGAGGGGTTCGCCGCCGTCGTTCGTGACGAGCGCGGTGTCGGAGATCGCATATGTACCGACCTGTGGGTCGACGACCCAGGACTGGACGTGGAAGGTCATGCCGGGGCGCAGAGCCATGTCGTTGCCGGGCCGCAGGCTGTCGACCCGCCCGGACATCCAGCTCGGGGGGAACCCGAGGCCGACCGAGTAGCCGCAGTGGTGCCGCCGGTAGCCGCGACGGAGCCGAGCCTCGACCGACGTCTTCCAGTCGCCGTACACGTCCTGGGCCGTGCGCCCCGGGCACAGTCCGGCGAGGATCGCGTCCAGTCCGGTGTGGGCGATGTCGGCCGCGGCGCCGCCCCCTCGGCCCCCGTGCGGGCGAACAGTCCGTCCCAACGGGGCGTGGTAGCGCCGGACTGCCGCGGACAGCTCGAAGAAGAGGGTGTCCGCGGCAGTGATCGGGTCGTCGGTCCAGGCGACGTGTTCCTGCCTGATCTGTTCGACAGGCCGCACGAGTGGCACGAACCCCGGGTAGTCGCTTCCAGCGGACAGCATCGCGTCCTGGATCGCACCTACGACCTCCCCGCCCGTGCACTCGCCGGCCGCGGCGTCGACACCGGCCCGCATGCCGATGTCGGACAGCCTCCCGGCTTGGCGCAGGCAGGCGATCTCACGGTCGCTGCGGATCGCCTGTGCCTCGGCCAGCACCCCGGCGCAATCCACCCACACCGGCGACCCGAGACGACGGTCGATGCCCCGCCATACGGCCACGGGCATCGACAAGGACTCGGGCTGACAGCCGATGCGCCGCTCGTCGCTCGCCAGTGGGTGAACCACGTCGTACAGCACGTCGCACGGATCCTGACCGTCCTGGTAGCCGGCGAACGCGCAGCCATCGGATTGCACCGCCGCCGTCGCGGCCTCCATCTCCCGCGCCACCAGCGTCGCCGTCTGCGACCGTGTGTCCAGCACGAGTGCGGTGAACACGAAGTGCCCCTGGTTGTGCAGGCCGCTGAGGTAGTACACGTCCTCCGGGGCCGTGACGATCGCGGCATCGACCTGCAACTTCGAAAGCAATGCCCTGGCCTCGGCACGGCGCCGCACGTACTCCTCGGCGGGGAACGTCTCATCCGAAGCCATGGACCCCTCCTTGGACAGGACTCCCCGATGTTCCGCTCTGCGTTCCGCTCCGTATGAGCCGGCCTCACCGAGTACCCGGCAGGCTCCCCGGCCATGTCCCGCCCGGAGACGCCGCGTCACCGCGTTTACGGCCGTATGCCGAGGGGACGCGGTCACGAGGTCGCACCGGCCGCCGAGTCCCGCACTGCCCGTCAGACCGGGTGGAGGATCCACGATGACCGACAGGACCACCGACACGGACGTGCTGGTCGTGGGCGCCGGCCCCACGGGGCTGCTGCTCGCCGCCGAACTCCGACGAGCCGGCGTCACGACGGTGCTCGCCGAGCGCCGCGACACGGAGAACAACCTGACCCGCGCCTTCGCCGTCCACGCCCGCACCCTCGAACTCCTCGACGCCCGGGGAATGGCCGACGAACTCGTCGCCGCCGGCGTCATGGTCGACGGCGTCCGGCTCTTCGAGCGGGCCGAACTCGACCTGACAGAACTGCCCACCCGGTTCCCCTGTGTGCTGGTCACACCCCAGTACGAGACGGAGCGTGTGCTGCACGAACATGGAGAGTCCCTGGGCGTGGACATACGCCGGGGCACGGAGCTGGTCGCGCTGCGGCAGGACGCCGATGGGGTCGACGCCGAACTGCGCGACCGGGACGGGACGGTGCGCACTGTGCGGGCCTCGTACCTGGTCGGTACCGACGGTGTGCACAGCACGGTGCGCCACGAGCTGGGGATGCCCTTCCCCGGCCGCTCCTCGGTGATGAGTTCGGTGGTCCTGGCCGACGTACGGCTCACCGAACCCCCGGCGTCGACTCTCACCGTCAACGCGACCGGGGACGGCTTCGCCTTCATCGCGCCGTTCGGCGACGGCTGGCACCGCGTCATCACCTGGTACCGCCACCGGCAGTTGCCCGACGACGCGCCCACGACCCTGGAGGAGGTCCGTGAGGACACCCGCCGGGTCCTCGGCACAGACTTCGGCATGCACGACGCGCGCTGGTTGTCCCGGTTCCACAACGACGAGCGCCAGGTCCCGCACTACCGGCAGGGCCGAGTCCTGTTGGCCGGCGACGCCGCCCACACCCACTCGCCCGCCGGTGGACAGGGCATGAACCTCGGACTCCAGGACGCCTTCAACCTGGGCTGGAAACTGGCCGCCACGGTACGCGGCCGCGCCGACGACGCGCTGCTGGACAGCTATGAAGCCGAACGTCACCCGATCGGGCGGCAGGTGGTGCGCATGACCGGAGCGCTCGTCCGGCTCTTCTTCCTGCGCACACCGCCGTTGCGCACCCTGCGCGGGCTGCTCGGCGGCACCGCGATGCGCATCGGGCCCGTCCGGAACACGGTGGCGGGGGCGCTGTCGGGGATCGGGATCCGCTACCCCGCCGGACCGGGCGAACACCCGTCGGCAGGGGCCCGAGCCCCCGACCTGCCGCTCTCCGGTGACACAAGGGTGGGCAGGCTCTACGAGGCACTGCGCACCGGAAGGTTCGTCCTGCTGGCCACCGGGTCCCTGGAGGCGTACGCACACGAGAGGGAGGTGTACGACGTGGACGTGCACCGGGTTGCCGAGGAACGCGCCGCGGCCGTACCGCCCCTGATCCTCGTACGACCGGACGGCTACATCGCCTGGGCCACCGGCCGGCCCGACCCCACCCGCCGACGTGACGAACTCACCGACGCGCTGGAGCACTGGTGCGGGCACCGGACCAGGCAAGCCGTCAACTCCGCCGGGTGAGGCGAGAGGCCGCACGTCGAGATCGGCGGTGAACGTCTCCGCGGGCCTATACCTGGCCGGTTCACGGGTACCCGGTTCCGTCGGCCGGCGCACCCGTGGTGAGGAGCCAGTTCCGTGGCACGAACGGACACCTTTCCCGACGGGCGACGCGCGGCCCGGCCCCGCGAGGGCCCGGTCCGGGGCCAGGCGGCCGGGGCGCTGGCGCTGTCCGTGGCACCGGTCTGCATCGACCTGTCCGGCGCCGACGCGGGCACGGCCTCGGCGTACCGCTGTCTGCCGGCCGTGCCCGTCCTGGCGCTGCTCGCCCTCCCGGAGTACCGCCGTGAGGGGCGGCCGCCCCGGCGCCAGGTGTACTACGGGCCGGCGGGCGGGGCGTTCTTCGCGGGGGACATGCTGCTGTGGGCGAAGGCGATCACCGAGGTAGGGGCGGGCTCTGTCTCGACATCGTCTCCGGGCTGGGCGGGGCTGCCTGGGGCGCCCTCGATCTCTCGCCCTCCTGGCAGACGCTCGGATGGCTGGCGCTGGTCGCGCTCGGCAGCCAGGTGGTCGGCCGGCTGCTGGTGGCCGTCAACTCGCCCCGGCTGCCCAGCCACCTGGGCGCGGTCCTGCTGCTGCTCACCCCGGTCGGCGCCCTGGCCCTGGGCGCTGTGGTGCTGGGTGAGCAGCCGACCGGCGCGCAGTGGCTCGGCTGCGCGCTGATCCTCGTCAGCGCCTGCGTGACGGCGGGCGGCAGGCCTGGCGGGTACGACAGCCGTCGTGCCGAAGACGCCGGCGGGTCGAGCGTCGGTCGACACCCGGCATCGTGTGACCGGGGCCGCGGCGCCGGTCCCCGGTCAGGGGGCCGGTCGACCCGCTTGCGCCCTCACGGCTGTCGGTCGCGCGTCGCGGGCCGCGGTTTGCCGTTCGCGGTGCGACGGACGCAGTCTGGAAGACGTGACGCGTTCCCACGGCACACTGGCGCACCGGCTGATCGCCGACCATCTGGTCGACGGCCGGATGGAACGCGGTCAGGAGATCGGGCTGCGGATCGACCAGACGCTCGCTCAGGACGCGACCGGCACGCTGGTGATTCAGGAACTGGAAGCGCTCGGTCTGGACCGGGTCCGTACCGAGGTCAGCGTCCAGTACGTCGACCACAACCTGCTCCAGGCCGACGAGCGCAACGCCGAGGACCACGCCTTCCTGCGCTCGGCCTGCCGCCGCTTCGGAGTCTGGTACTCCAAGCCCGGCAACGGCGTCTCCCACCCCACCCACATGCAGCGCTTCGGCATTCCCGGCCGGACGCTGGCCGGGTCGGATTCGCACACCTGCGCCGCCGGGTCGCTCGGCATGCTCGCGCTCGGCACCGGCGGCCTGGAGGTCGCCCTGGCCATGGCCGGACGACCCCTGTACGTGACCATGCCGGAGATCTGGGGGATCCGTCTCGCAGGCCGGCTGCCGGAGTGGGTGAGCGCGAAGGACGTGGTCCTGGAGATGCTGCGGCGCCACGGCGTGAAGGGCGCGGTCAACCGGATCCTGGAGTACCACGGCCCTGGTGTGGCGGACCTGACCGCCATGGACCGACACGTCATCGCCAACATGGGCGCCGAGCTGGGCGCGACCGCCTCCGTGTTCCCCGCCGACGCGGCGGTGCACGACTTCCTGCGGACCGAGGAGCGCGAGGCGGACTTCCGGGAACTCTCCGCCGAGCCGGACGCGGTCTACGACCTGACCGACGAGATCGACCTCGGCTCCCTGGAGCCGCTCATCGCCCGCCCCACCTCACCCGGCAACGTGGTTCCGGTGCGCGAGGTTTCGGGCGAGCCGATAGGGCAGGCCGTCATCGGCTCCTCCGCCAACCCCGGGCTACGGGACTTCGCCGTCGCCGCCGCGATCGTCGCCGGCCGCCAGACCCACCCGGCCGTCAGCTTCGACATCAACCCGACCTCCCGCGAGATCCTCGCCGACCTCACCAAGATGGGCGCCACCGTCGACCTGATCGCCGCCGGGGCCCGCATCCACCAGGCCGGATGCCTCGGCTGCATCGGCATGGGCCAGGCCCCCGCGGCCGGACGCAACAGCCTGCGCACCTTCCCACGCAACTTCCCCGGCCGCTCCGGCACCGAACAGGACGCCGTCTGGCTGTGCTCGCCTGAAACCGCCGCCGTCTCCGCCCTCACCGGCGAGATCACCGACCCCCGGGACTGGGCAGCCGAGGAAGGCATGGCCTACCCGCGCCCGCGCCTGCCCGAGCACGCCTCGGTCAACCGCGCCATGCTGGAACCTCCGTTGCCGCCCGATCAGGCCGCCCGTGTCGCGCTGGAACGCGGCCCCAACATCTCCGGCCTCCCCGACTTCGATCCGCTCCCCGACACGCTGGACGGTCCTGTCCTGCTCAAGTGCGGGGACAACGTCTCCACCGACGAGATCTCCCCGGCCGGGGCGAAGGCACTGCCCTACCGCTCGAACATCCCCAAGCTCGCCGAGTTCACCTTCACCCGCATCGACCCCGGCTACCCCGGCCGTGCCGCCGACCTGACCACCGACGGCCTGCCCGGCCGTCACTTCGTCGTCGGCGGCGAGAACTACGGCCAGGGATCCTCGCGCGAGCACGCCGCCATCACCCCACGCCACCTCGGGCTGCGCGCCGTCGTCGCCAAGTCCTACGCCCGGATCCACTGGCAGAACCTGACCAACTTCGGAGTCCTGCCCCTGGAGTTCGACGATCCCGGTGACTACGACCGAATCGACACCGGCGACCGGCTACGGCTGACCGACCTGCGAACCGCCCTGCGACCCGGCGCCGAGCGCCGCCTGCGGCTGCACAACACCACCAAGGACGAGACCTACGAGGTCAGCCACCGCCTGTCCGACAACCGCCGGCGCACCGTACTCGCCGGAGGTACGATCGCCGCCCTCGCCCGCGAGGAGCACCACGGCGGCGACTGACGTTCGCGGACTGCGAGGGGTCAGGCGGCGCTTCTGCCGCGGCGTCCGGCCCCGGCGAGGGCGTCGATCAGGTCCTGACGGCTCATCTTGGAGCGGCCGGTGATGTCCTGCTCCGTGGCCCGTTCGTACAGCTCCGCCTTGCTGAGTTCCCGCAGTTCGCTTTTGCGGTCGCCGCGCCCGCGCGCTGCTTTCCGCTCGGCCTTCCTGCCACCGGTCCGCTTCGCCGGACCCTTTCGCGCGGACTTCCTCCGCCGCTTGTCGCCGGCCTGGTCGAGACTGGACTCCAGCACCGACATCAAGTCGATCACGTTGGTCGCCTGTGGTGCCTCTTCGGCGAGGGCCACCTCCTCGCCCTCGGCCTTCGCCTTCACCAGGTCCCGTACCTTCTCCTGGTAGCTGTCGCGATAGCGGTCCGGCTCCCAGGGCGCACTCATGGCGTCGATCAGCTGGACCGCCGTGTCGCGTTCCTTGCCCCGGGCCGCACGACCCGAGGGCAGGTCGGGCAGCTGCTCGCGCGGGTCGCGGACCTCGTCCGCCCAGTGGAGGGTCTGGAGC
Organism: Streptomyces coerulescens; assembly: GCF_042657965.1. NCBI lineage: Bacteria > Bacillati > Actinomycetota > Actinomycetes > Kitasatosporales > Streptomycetaceae > Streptomyces > Streptomyces coerulescens. The sequence continues at coordinate 149,014 of NZ_JBHSKM010000003.1, read as the reverse complement.
ACCAGAACGTCGTCCTCGGCCCGCAGGGCGGTCAGGTACTGCTTGCCGCGCATCACGAAGGTGGCGATCCCGACCTTGCCGGCCTCCGCGAGCGCCGCGCGCAGCAGATCGTAGACCTTGGCGTACTCCTTGCCCCGCGGGCCGACGTAGTAAGTGCGGTTGAAGTAGGCGGGCTCGATGTCGGACAGGTCGACGAAATCGCTGACGTCGATGGTCTTGGACCGGCCCGGCGCGATCTCGTCCAGTTCATCGGGCTCCACGACGACGTATTCGCCGTCGGCGGCCTCGTAGGCCTTGACGATGTCCTTGCTCGCCACCTCCTTGCCGGTGCGCTCATTGACCCGCCGGTTGCGGATCCGGTCGGCCGTACCGCGTTGAAGCTGGTGGAAGTGGACCGTGTGATCCTCGGTCGCGGTGAACAGCCCGACCGGAACGCTGACCATGCCGAAGGTGATCACACCGGTCCAGATCGCACGTGCCATGACCGACCACTCCCATCCCACCAGTCCTGCAGAGGCGCACGCGGGACGAGTACCCCCGCAGGGGTCAGCGGTTCGGTTCCGCGGCGCTGATGTCGCCGAGAGCCGATTCCGGATCACGCTCGATGGCCAGGTCACCGATGGAGACGATGCCCACCGCGTGATGCCCTTCGTCGACCACTGGCACTCGCCGGACGGAGTGCTCACGCATCACCTGCACGGCACGGGCCAGGTCGTCGTCGGGTCCGACTGTGACCAGATCTTCGCTGCAGGCGTGGGCCACGGTCGTCTGCCCCGGATCGCCGCCCTCGGCCACCGCGCGGATCACGAGGTCACGGTCGCTGACAAGGCCGCGCAGCTGATCGCCCTCGGTGACCAGGACGGCACCGATGTCCTCGTCCCGCATCATCCGGGCCACCGTCGTCACGGAGGTCAGAGGTTCGACAGTCGCCAGGTCGGTTGTCATGACGTCTCGGACATGCTGAGTCATGGGAGCGTCCCTCCTGGGTGTGGGGCGGTGGTGTGGGGCGGTGCCTTTCACCGCCGTGCATCGCCCGAGTACCCGAAGCCGGCCGCCCGGCACGGCCACGCCTCGGTCCTCACGCCGCCGTGGCCAGCGCGGTGGCCGTGGCGATCGCCGTGTCGGCGCGGGCGTGGATGACCAGGCGGATGTCCTTCGTGTCGGCGCCGGCCGCGAGAAGTCGTCGTACGGGCGCGCTGTGAGTGGCCACGGACATCACCAGGTCGAGATGGCTGCACAGATGATGGGCGCGGAGAACCACGCTGAGGGCTGCTTGGGTCGGCGCGGGTTGGTCGAGGACGATCACGACCGAGGCCGGCTTGTGCCCGTGGACGAGATCGCTGATCTGTGCGAGCAGGACGGCCCTCGCTTCGATGCCGGGGTCGTCGTGCATCGTGATGACGAGGACATGTTTCTCAAGTGTGTGAGACATCATCACGGTTCGATCCTTTCCGTCCCGAAATCCGCCCTCTGTTCGGACTACCCGGTACCGGGATTTCAATTCAACACGCGGCCCCTGGCCGACCGGGGCGAGCCGGTGCCGTTGACGCCGCGAGGAAGGGTTCGCTGACCTGACGGGTGATCCGCGATGCACTGTCCCCCAGGCGGACGGTCTTCCTCATCCCAGGCTGAGGAAGTGCTCCATCAGCCGGGCTGCCGTGATCGCTCCCACCGTCCGGGTCTCCTGGCCGGCGCTCTCGACGACCGCCACCAGTGGCGTGCGCGTACGGATCATCAGCGCGGTGATCTGTGCGACATCCGTGTCCGGCCCGACGACGGTCGGCAGGGTGCGGTGACGGGGGAGCCATTGCGCGACGGTGGATCCCTCCAGCTTCTCCGCCAGCCGCTCCAGTTCGGAGGCGTGCAGGGCCAGCGCCTGCGCGGAGTCCTCCAGCGCGTAGTCCGGGACGATGACGCGCAGGAGCTGTGATCCCGGGACGATCGCGTAGGGCCGCTGATCCGCATCGAGGACGAGCAAGGCCGGGAGCCGCCGTTCGACGAACAGGCGGGCCGCCATCACCGCGTCGTCGTCGGCCGAGACCGCCGGATACGGCTCGGCCAGGTCGCGTGCCCGCATGCGCGGTCCCCTCTCCTCGGCGACCCGGGATGGAGCAGAGTCGCGAACCTGGCACACCTGGGGCGACCGTACCTGTGTTGTCCCCACGCGTCACCGGTGCGTCCTCGCCGGTGAGTGCGTACCGGGCGACGGTGCCGGAGATCCGGTCTCCCTCGGCGTCCCGGCTGCCGATCACAGGGGTCTTCTCGGCCAGTCGAGCAGGCGGGCACCGATGACCGCGGTCTGCCGGGTGCAGCGGTGGGCGGGGTCGGCGGGGTTGGTGCCGGTGAGGGTGCGGACGCGGTCCAGTCGGTAGGTGAGGGCCCATACGCTCAGCCCATGCGCTGGGCGACGTCGAGGGCGTTGAGGGCTTCTTCGTAGCTGTGGCCGATGCCGACGGCGCCGGGCCTGGGCCGGCCGACTCGCCTCTCCTGTCAGTTGCCGGGTTGCCGGCCTACACAACACCGTCTCCGGCCTGGGCATCACGCTGGGCAACCTCGTCTCCGGCCCGCTGTGGGACTTCGCCCGACGGCACCACGCCCTGTGGCCGACCTGGACGGCTCTGACCGCCATCGGACTCGTCTGCGGCCGCGGTCACCGCCCTCGCCCGTACCGGCCGGCTCATCCCCGGGCGACAGCCGGAGCCCGCCCCCGGCTGATGGTGCTCAGCGCGTTGGCCGGTCCCCGGGGTCCGGCTGCTCCAGGTGGGAGGCCAGGACGGCGGCCTGGACCCGGCGCTGGACGCCCAGCTTGGCCAGTAGCCGGGAGATGTGGTTCTTGACGGTCTTCTCCGAGAGATAGAGCTTCTTGCCGATCTCGCGGTTGGTCAGGCCGTCGCCGATGAGGGCGAGAATGTCCCGCTCGCGCGGGGACAGGCTCGCCAGCTCCGGGGGCACGGTCGGTGTCTCGGCGGGGTCGGCCCGCAGCGAGCGCATCAGACGGGCCGTCGTCGCGGGGTCCAGCATGGACTGGCCCGAGGCGACCGTGCGGACCGCCGAGACCAGGTCGGATCCCCTGATCTGCTTGAGGACGTAACCCGAGGCACCGGCCATGATCGCGTCGAGCAGGGCTTCCTCGTCGTCGAACGACGTCAGCATCAGACAGGCCAGCTCCGGCATCTGGCTGCGCAGCTCACGGCAGACCGTGATGCCGTCGCCGTCCGGGAGACGCACATCCAGCACGGCGACGTGCGGGCGCAGGGCCGGGCCGCGGACGAGGGCGTGCGCGACGGTGTCCGCGTCGCCGACCACCGAGATGTCCGGTTCCGCGTCGAGCAGGTCGGTCAGCCCCCGGCGTACGACCTCGTGGTCGTCCAGCAGGAACACGCGGATCGGGTTCTGCTCCGTGAAGGCGCCTGGCCCAGTCATGACGACCCCTTGTACCCCGGTGTGGCTTCTCATGACGATCATCGCTCGCCGGGGGCCGGACGCACTAGGGCCGACCGGCCCAACTCGGCCACGAGAAGCGCCCCGGTCGGCCCCGGGGGAGGCCGGCGTCACCGGCCCGGAGCGGTGCTCTCGGCCACCCCCAGCGGAGCCTCCAGGGCGAAGTCCACGTCCACCACGCCTTCGACGGCACGGATCAGTCGGGCGGCGACCGGGATCAGGGACGTGTCCCGGACGCGCCCGGCGAGGTTCACCACGCCGTCCCGGACCTCGACCCGGATCGCCGAGGACGACATGGGGAAGAGGTGGGCGACGACCTCGCGCCGCACCTCCTCGGCGATCTCGTCGTCCGTGCGCAGGAAGACCTTCAGCAGGTCGGCCCGGCTGACGACGCCCTCCAGCATGCCCAGCTCGTTGACCACCGGCAGCCGCTTGACCTTGGCGTGGGCCATGGTCCGGGCGGCCTGGGCCAGCGTCGCGTCCGGGCGGGTGGTGAGCGCCGGGGAGGTCATCAGCTCCTCCGCGGTGACCGCACCGGCCTTCGCCAGGTCGGACAGGCGGCGCAGCTGGGTATACCGGTCGGGGTCGCTGTCGCGGAACTCCTCCTTGGGCAGCAGGTCGGCCTCGGAGACGACGCCGACCACCCGGCCCTCGCCCTCCAGCACCGGCAGGGCGCTGACCTTCCAGTCCTGCATCAGCCGCACGATCTCCACGAAGCCGGCCCGACGGCCGACGGCGGCGACCGTGTGGGTCATGACGTCACTGACGATGTGCGGATTGCCGTACATGATCGCTCCTCCTCGCGTGCCGGTCAGACCGCGCTGCCGGCGCCGTACGGGGCGTACAGGTCCAGCAGCCGGGTCCGGGCCGAGCGCAGCCGGTGGGCGAGCACGTCGCCGACCCATTGCGCGACGGCGTTGCCCAGCGCCGGGTCCTCCCGGCACATCGTGCGCACGGCCGTCGCGTCGAACTCGTACGCACGTACAGGGGTCGTCGCCTCGGCGCCCAGGTGCCAGACGTGCGGCGTGAACAGCCAGGACCAGCCGACGAGTTCGTTGTGCCGGAGGCTCTCGATGACGGCCGCACGGCGACCCGGTACCCGCATGTCGAGTTCGACGGTGCCGGTGCGGATGATCCAGAACCGGTCCGCCCTGCCGCCCTCCTCGAACAGGCGCGTCCCTTCCGGGAAGGACACCTCGCGGGCCATGTGCATGAGCCGCTGCCGGTGGTCGGCCGGCAGGGCGCGCAGCATGCTGGGCGTGGGTGTGGTGATCATGGCGTGCCTCCCGACGGGTGCAGGGACTTCCACTGCCAGCGTCCGCCGGCTCGCCACGGCGGACCATGGGCCACCCGGCCCGTCACGACGGGCCACCCGGCTCCGCCTACAGGTCGCCCGACCACTCCCGGTAGGCGGCCACCGCGGTCGGCAGCGTCGGAAAGATCCGGTCCGCCCCCACGGAGTCCGCGAGGCCGTACGCCTGGAGCTCCTCCAGGAGGTCCTGCTTGACGCGGGCGAGGGCGAACACGATGTCGCGGCCGATGAGCTCGCGGCGCAGTTCGTCCACGGCGTCCAACGCGGTGATGTCGACCTCCACATTGGCCTCGGCGTTGAGGACGAACCAGCGGACGGGGACGCTCTGCCCGTCGACGGCGGCCAGGGCGCGGCGGCGGAAGTCCTCGGCGTTGGCGAAGAAGAGCGGGGAGTCGTAGCGGTAGACCAGCAGCCCGGGGATCGTCCGGGCGGTGGGATGGTCGTCGACGTCGTGCATGCCCGCGATCCCGGGCACCACGCCCTGGACCGCGTCGTGCGGCCGGGCGACCCGGGTCAGCAGCTCGGCCACCGACAGGCCGACCGCGACGAGGACGCCGTAGAGGATGTCCAGGGCGAGCACACCGGCGAGACAGCCGAGGGCGAGCAGGAGTTCGCGGCGGCGGAAGGACGCCAGCCGGCGGAAGCCCGCGAGGTCGATCATGCGTACCGCCGCATAGACGACGAGCGCTCCCAGGACGGCGGACGGTGTGCGGCTGAGCAGCGGGCTGAGGAAGAGCAGGACCGCGAGGACCACGACCCCGGCGACCAGCGAGTACACCTGACTGCGCGCGCCCGACGAGGAGGCGAGCGCCGTGCGGCTGGCGCTGCTGCTGACCGGGAACCCGTGCAGGGCGGCGGCGCCGAGGTTGGCCGCGCCCAGCGCCAGGAACTCCTGGTTGGCGTCCAGCTCGGGACCGTCGTCCGCGGGGCCGGCGAACGCCCGCGCGGTCAGGATGAAGTCCGTGTAGCCGACCAGGAGTACGCCGAGGGCGGGCAGCACCAGACCCGGCACCTCGGACCAGTCCGGCCCGGTGAGTCCGGGCAGGCCCGAGGGGACGTCGCCGATCACCTTGACGCCGTACCGGTCGTCGAGGTCGAAGAGCACCACGGCGAGCGTGCCGAGAGCCACGGCGAGCAGCGGACCTGGCACGGCACGGACGTACTGCGCCATCAGGAAGAGGAGCACGAGGGCGGCGGCCGAGAGCAGGACGGTGGCCGTGTGCGCCTCCGCCAAGTGGCCCGCGAAGGACCACACCTGAGAGAAGAACCTGGATCCCGTCGTCTCGACCCCGGTCAGCTTGGTCAGCTGGTCCGCCGTCATGATCAGCGCCACGCCCGCCATGTAGCCGATCAGCACCGGGCGGGAGAGCAGATCCGCGAGGAAGCCGAGCCGCACCGCCCGCGCGACCAGGCACAGCAGACCGACCGTGACCGCGAGCGTGACGGCCAGGGTGGCGTACCGGTCGGGGTCGCCGACTGCGAGCGGGGCGACCACGGTGGCCGTCATCAGCGCGGTCGTGGACTCCGGCCCGACCGACAGCAGGCGCGAGGATCCGAACAGCGCGTAGAGGCCGAGCGCGGGCAGGATCGCCCACAGTCCGGCGACCGGCGGCAGTCCGGCCACGCCCGCGTACGCCATCACCTGCGGGACGAGATACGCCGCCACGGTGACGCCGGCGAGGACGTCGCCCCGCAGCCAGGAGCGCCGGTAGCCGAGGAGGGCGACGACTCCCGGAACCGGGCGCCGCCACCGCGGAACGTGCCCGCTCCTGCCCTGCTCCATCGGCCACCCTTCTGCGTCGCCTCAGGATCCACCGGCGTGCCCGCGGCCGCGAGAGGTGGATCGACACCGGCCGAGCATGCACCCCAACGGGCCCTTCGGGCACCCCCGTTCAGCCCACCGGCGCACTTGCCCCGCATGTGAACGGCCAGGGCCGGTCGGCCCTTTGCAGGGACTTGCGGCCCCTCCCGGGCGCGCCGTCCGTGAGTGACGCTCGGATCGGGACCCCCGATTCGGGACCCCCGACGCAGGAGGTGGAACCATGACCCGCACCGTCACTCTCAGCGTGACCGCCGGTCTCGACGGCTCCCCTGAGAGCCGCGCGGCGGCCGAGTGGGCGGCTCGCGAAGCCCAGTTGCTCGGTCTGCCGCTGAAGCTCGTCCAGGTGTGGGAGCCCGTACCGGAGCCCATGGCACAGGCACCGCTCCTCGGGGCCGAGACGCAGCAGCACTGGACCGAGCGAAGCGAGATGGGGGCACCCCCGGCCGAAGGCTGGGGGAGGATTCCGCGGGATGCGGCCGAAGGCATCCGGGCGCGTCACCCCGGGCTCGACGTGAAGATCGAGCATTTGTCCGGACGGCCCGCCGAGGTGCTGGCCGACGAGGCGAAGGACGCCGAGCTTCTCGTCCTCGGCTCCCGTGGGCTGAGCGGCATCGGCGGGTTCCTCGTCGGCTCGGTCGGACTCTCGGTCGTGGCACACGCCGACCGGCCGGTCGTGCTGGTCCGTGCCCACGAACAGGCCGCCGACGAGCACGTCGGCGACCCCGCCGGCATCCCGTCCGCCGCGACCGCGTTCCGGCCCGTCGTGCTCGGCCTCGACATCGACAGCCCCGATCGGGAGCTGATCGAGTTCGCGTTCGCGGCCGCCGCCCGCCGGAGCACCTCCCTGCGGGTCGTACACGGCTGGAACCCGCCCCCGTACTACGCTTACGGCCTGTCCGCGGACCTCGAACTCCATGCCTCCCTCGCACAGCGCGAGACCACGGTCCTGACCGAGGTCATGCGCCCGTGGCGCAAGAAGTTCCCGGAGGTCGAGGTCACCGAGGAATCCCACTACGGCACCCCCGCCGGCCATCTCGTCGACGCCTCCCGCGACGCCTCCCTGGTCGTCGTCGGCCGCCGGGTCCGCCGCAGCCCGCTGGGCACCCACATCGGCCACGTCACGCACGCCGTGCTCCATCACGCCATGGCCCCCGTCGCCGTCGTACCGCACAACTGACGGACATCCGAAGGAGTTGAACCATGAGGGCGACGGATCTGCCGATCGTCGTGGGCGTCGACGGCTCCGAGCCCAGCCTGCGGGCCGTCGACTGGGCGGCCGACGAGGCCGTGCTGCGCGGCCTGTCGCTGCGGCTGGTGTACGCCTCGCTGTGGGAGCGGTACGAGGGTGACGCCCTCGCCCACGACCTGGGCAAGCCGTCCGGACAGGTACGGGCCCACGACGTGGTGACGGCCGCGGCCCGGCGCGCCCATCGCCGCCGGGGCGACCTGAAGGTCCTGACCGATTCGCTGCCCGAGGAACCCGAGTACGCGCTGGTGCGGGAGAGCCGGGGCGCCGCGCTGCTGGTGACGGGCACCCGTGGCCGAGGCGGCATGGCCGAGGCGCTGCTGGGCTCCGTGAGCCTGACCGTCGCCGGGCACGCGCACTGTCCGATGGTCGTCGTGCGGGGCGGCCACGACAACGCGGTACGGCCCGGCGGCCGTATCGTCGTGGGGGTCGGCGCGGGGGCGCCGGTCCGGTTCGCCTTCGAGGAGGCGCGGCTGCGCGGAGCGTCCGTGGAAGCCGTACGGGCCTGGCGGTTCCCCGCGCGTGAGGCCACCGATCATCCGCTGCTCGCCGGAGCGCCCGCCGGGCTGCACGAGCGGCAGGCGGCACAGGCACTGGACGAGGCCCTGCGGGGGGTGGCGGCCGATGTCGAGGTGCGCCGGCGGGTCGTGGAGGGCCACGCCAGGACGGTACTGGCGGACGCCTCCCGCGACGCCGACCTGCTCATAGTCGGCGCCCGGCGTCGTCCACGGCACTTCGGGCTCCAACTGGGCCGCGTGGCCCACGGGGTGCTGCATCACTCCGTCTGCCCGGTCGCCGTCGTGCCGGAGCAGGTCGGATGACGCGCACCGGGTACCCGGCCGGATGACCGATGTCCGATGACCGATGCCATATGACCCAGCTGAACCCACTGGCCTCGCTGATGGCCGACTGACCTTGAAATCACGGCAGTTCGAAACACCGACGACTTCCGGAGTCGCCTCCATGTCCAAGGCCGAGCACCAGGACGCCACCGAAATCTCCGACGACGAGCTGCGCACGCTGGACGCCCACTGGCGGGCCGCCAACTATCTGGCCGCGGGCCAGATCTATCTGATGTCCAACCCCCTGCTGACCGAGCCGCTGACGCCGGAGCACATCAAGCCGCGGCTCCTCGGCCACTGGGGCACCTCGCCGGGCCTGAACCTCGTGTACACCCACCTCAACCGGGTGATCGGGGCGCGCGGGCCGGAGACACTGTGCGTGTGGGGGCCGGGGCACGGGGGGCCGTCCGTGCTCGCCGGGTCCTGGCTGGACGGCAGCTACAGCGAGACCTACCCGGACGTCCCGCGGGACGTCGAGGGGATGGAGCGGCTGTTCCGGCAGTTCTCCTTCCCGGGCGGTGTCCCGAGTCATGTGGCGCCCGAGGTCCCGGGATCCATCCACGAGGGCGGCGAACTCGGCTACTCCCTCGCCCATGCCTACGGCGCCGCGTTCGACAATCCGGACCTGCTCGTCGCCTGTGTGATCGGTGACGGCGAGGCCGAGACCGGGCCGCTGGCGGCCTCCTGGCACTCCAACAAGTTCCTCGACCCCGTCCACGACGGCGCCGTCCTGCCGATCCTGCACCTCAACGGCTACAAGATCGCCAACCCGACCGTGCTGTCCCGGCTGCCCGTCCCCGAACTCGACCAGCTGTTGCGCGGCTACGGCCATGACCCGCTGCACGTCGCCGGTGACGACCCCGCCGCCGTTCACCGCGCGTTGGCCCGCGCGCTCGACGAGGCGCTGGACCGGATCGCCCTGATGCAGCGGTCGGCCCGGGAAGGCGGCGTCACCGAGCGGGTGCACTGGCCGATGATCGTGCTGCGCACTCCGAAGGGCTGGACCGGCCCCGCCGAGGTCGACGGCCTGCCGGTGGAGGGGACCTGGCGCGCCCACCAGGTCCCGCTCGCCGGGGTGCGCGAGAACCCGGAGCACCTGCGGCAGTTGGAGGCATGGCTGCGCTCCTACCGGCCCGAGGAGCTCTTCCACCCGGACGGCCGGCCCGTCGACGACGTCCTCGCCTGTGTACCCGCCGGCTCCCGCCGCCTGGGCGCCACCGCGCACGCCAACGGCGGGCTCCTCGTGCGGGACCTGCCCATCGGATCCCTGGACTCCTTCGCCGTACCGGTCGACAAGCCCGGCACGACCCTGCACGAGCCGACCCGGGTGCTCGGGGACCTCCTGCACCAGGTCATGCGGGACACCCGCACCCGCCGGGACTTCCGGGTCGTCGGCCCGGACGAGACGGCGTCCAACCGGCTCCAGGCGCTCTACGACGCCAGCGGCAAGGCATGGCAGGCCGAGACCCTTCCGGTCGACGAGCACCTCGACCGGCACGGCCGTGTGCTGGAGATCCTGTCCGAACACACCTGTCAGGGCTGGCTGGAGGGCTACCTCCTCACCGGACGGCACGGACTGTTCTCCTGCTACGAGGCGTTCGTCCACATCGTCGACTCCATGGTCAACCAGCACATCAAATGGCTCAGGACGTCACGGCGGCTGCCCTGGCGCGCCCCCATCGCCTCCCTCAACTACCTGCTGACCTCGCACGTCTGGCGGCAGGACCACAACGGCTTCTCCCACCAGGACCCCGGGTTCGTCGACCACGTCCTCAACAAGAGCCCCGAAGTCGTCCGGGTCTATCTGCCGCCGGACGCCAACACCCTGCTCTCCGTCGCCGACCACGCCCTGCGCAGCCGCGACTACGTCAATGTGATCGTCGCCGGGAAGCAGCCCTGCTTCGACTGGCTGTCCATGGACGCCGCCCGCGTCCACTGCGCGCGCGGCGCGGGCATCTGGGACTGGGCCGGCACGGAGAACGGCGACGAACCGGACGTGGTGCTCGCCTGCGCCGGCGACGTGCCCACGCAGGAGGTGCTGGCCGCCGCCCAACTGCTGCGCCGACACCTGCCCCAAGTCGCGGTACGCGTCGTCAACGTCGTCGACCTGGCCCGGCTGCTGCCACGCGAGGAACACCCGCACGGCATGACCGACTTCGAGTACGACGGTCTGTTCACCGCCGACAAGCCGGTGATCTTCGCCTACCACGGCTACCCGTGGCTGATCCACCGCCTCGCCTACCGCCGCACCGGCCACAAGAACCTGCATGTGCGCGGCTACAAGGAGTCCGGCACCACGACAACGCCCTTCGACATGGTCGTCCGCAACGACCTCGACCGTTTCCGTCTGGTCATGGACGTCATCGACCGCGTCCCCGGCCTCGCCGTGCGCGCCGCCGCCGTACGCCAGCGGATGGCCGACGCCCGCACCCGCCACCACGACTGGATCCGCGTGCACGGCACCGACCTGCCGGAGGTCGCCGACTGGAGCTGGAGCACCTGACGGACCCGGAGGGGACCGGCGCCGCCGATCGCCGGTCCCCTCCGCCCAGGTCGCCCGCCGGTACCTCGGTCCGAACGGCCCCGGGTCCCCCCCCCGCCGGTACTGCGGGCCGAACGGCCCCGGTTCGGCCCCGGGCAGCCCATGCGGCCGGTCCGTCCTCCGCCGCATGGTGGGTACGAAGGAGGCGAACCGTCATGACCGACAAGGTGCTGGTGGCCTACGGAACCACCAATGGAGCGACCGCGCGGATCGCCGAAGCCATCGCCGACGTCCTGCGCAAGGACGGGCTTTCGGTGGACGCGCTGCCCGCCCGGTCCGTGCCGAGCATGGCCTCGTACGACGCCGTCGTGGTCGGCGGCGGACTGTACGCCGGACGCTGGCACAAGGACGCCCGCCGCTTCGTCCGGCGACACGGCCGGGCCCTGACCGGACGCCCGCTCTGGCTCTTCAGCGCGGCCCCCTCGACGCCACGGCCTCCGAGCGGGACATCCCGCCCGTGCCCGGCGTGCAGAAGGCCATGACACGGCTGGACGCCCGGGAGCACGTCACCTTCGGCGGCTGCCTGGAGGAAGGCGCCAAGGGCTGGGTCGCCCGGATGATCCTGCGCTCCGGCAGGGGCGGGGACTTCCGGGACTTCGACGCGATCGAGGACTGGGCGGGGCACGTGGCCGCCGAGCTGAGGAGCGAGGCGGCGTAGCGACGGCCCGTCCGGCCCCCGACGGGTCCCGTCCGGCCCAAGCGGCGCCCGCGTATTCGGGCCAAGCTGGAATTGCGCGGCATTTCCGGCACAGGGGTGCCGGCGGGCGCGTACCCGCCCGCGAGACCTCACCGTCGGGCCCGCGCTCCGCGACACGTCGAGTGGGGTGAGGAGCGTCATGAAAGGCTATGTGTTCCACGGCGCCGGACAGTCCGCCTGGGAAGAGGTCCCGGATCCGGCCATCAAGGAGCCCACCGACGCGATCGTGCGCGTCGGGGCCGTCACCATCTGCGGCACGGACCTGCACATCCTCAAGGGCGACGTGCCCGAGGTACAGCCCGGCACCGTCCTCGGCCACGAGGCGGTCGGCGAGATCGTCGAGGTCGGCAGCGATGTCCGGACCGTGCGGCCGGGGGACCGGGTCCTGGTCTCCTGCATCACCTCGTGCGGGCGCTGCTCCTACTGCCGGCAGGGGGCGTACGGCCAGTGCCGGGGCGGTGGCGGCTGGATCCTCGGCCATCTGATCGACGGCACGCAGGCCGAGTACGTCCGGGTCCCGTACGCCGATCTGTCCGTGCACCCGCTGCCGGGCGCCATGGACAGCAAGGACGCCGTCCTGCTGGCCGACATCCTGCCGACCTCCTACGAGGTGGGCGTCCTCAACGGCGACGTCCGGCCCGGCGACACCGTCGTCGTGGTCGGCGCGGGCCCCATCGGACTGGCGGCCATCGCCACCGCCCGGCTGTTCTCGCCCGAACGGATCGTCGCCGTCGACCTGGCCCCCGCCCGCCTGGAGGCCGCCCGGCAGATCGGCGCCGACGCGGTGGCCGACGCCCGGGAGGCCCCGGAACAGCTGGTCACCGACCTCACGGACGGGCTCGGCGCGGACGTCGTCATCGAGGCGGTCGGGGTGCCGGAGACCTTCGAACTGTGCACGCGCATGGTCCGGCCCGGCGGGCACGTCGCCAACGTCGGCGTGCACGGCGCCCCCGCGACCCTGCACCTCGAAGACCTGTGGATCAAGAACATCACCATCACGACCGGCCTGGTCGACACCTACTCCACGCCGACCCTGCTGCGGATGACGGCCGCCGGGCGGCTGCCCACCTCGCAGCTGGTCACCCACACCTTCCCGCTGGACCTCATGGAGGAGGCGTACGACGTCTTCGGCGGCGCCGCCGACACCGGGGCCCTGAAGGTCGTGCTGGGCGAGGAGCGGCACCAGGAGGTCCTCCCCGTGACCGACACCTGACAGAGACAGCACACGAGCCGCGGACCGAACGGCCCTGCCCCGCAGGGCCGTTCGGCGCTGCCGGCGGGTACCTGTGGCTCCTGCCCCGCGGTGCGCCGGACGACGAGCATCGTCGGTGGAGCACCCCGGCCCCAGCGCAGAAGGGAAGCAGGTCCATGTCTCTCTCCACCGTGGTCGCAGGAGTGGACGGCTCACTCGTCTCCGTACGGGCGCTGGACCGGGCAGCTCGTGAGGCGGTGCGACGGGGTGTCCCGTTGCGGGTGATGTATGCCGTCCCCGACCATGACGCGGCGGAGCCGGTCCTGGCCTCCGCCGTCTCGCGCGTCCACCGACGCCACCCCGGGCTGCCGGTGACGACCCTGGCCGTCGAGACGAGCGCCGTCGAGGCGTTGGCGAGCGCGAGCACGGACGCGGCGCTCACCGTCGTGGGCACACGGGGACTAGGCGCGGTCGCCGGCCTGGTGCGCGGCGCGGTGAGCGCACGGCTCGTCGCGAAGGCGCACGGCCCGCTCCTCGTCGTACGCGGGGACCGTCCGCACGACGACATCGGCGACGTCCTGCTCGCCCTGGAGCGCGACACCGACGCCGAGGCGGCCGTCCAGGCCATGCGGGAGGCGGCGCGGCGCGGCGTGCGGCTGCGGGTCCTGCGTTCGCACACCCGGGTGGAGCCGGCCGCAGTGCCGCGTTTCACGATGGCGGGACCACGGGATCGGGGCCCCGGCGTCGAGGTCGAGAACCGCACGCACCGTACGACTGCGGCGCAGGCTCAGACACTGGTCGAAGCCACGCGCCGGGCCGCGGTCGTGGTCGCCGGGAGCCCTCGGGGAGTCCGTCCGGGGCCGGTTGTGCACGCCCTCCTGCGGCGTTCCCACTGCCCGGTGATCGTCGTCCCCTGCGGATGATCGCCGGGTGCGGTTCAGGCGGCTCCCGAGCGGCGGTCGCGGTGAGTTCAGGCGGCGCCCGAGCGGCGGTCCGCGGTGAGCAGGACGCCCGTGACCAGGTCCGGCCGGATCCGGACCGCCTGGTCCATCGCCTGGTCCACCCACGGCCGCACCAGCGTCCGGCAGCGGGCGAGGTCTTCGGGGTCGGTCACCAGCCTGGCGTACCCGGTCACCACCACGCTCCAGCCGAGATGCGTCAGCGGGTCGATGGCGTCGGCCTCGTACGCGACGACGACGCCCGGATCGTCGGTCCGCTGGGCGTGCGACGTCAAGGCAGCGCCCTCGTGGGTGCGGATGACGATGTCCCCGCCGTCCAGGGCGTGGTTGACCGGGCGCACGGTCGGCAGCGCGTGCCGGGTGAAGACGATCCTGCCGAGAGACACGCTGCCCAGCAGCCGCAGCGCCTCGGCGCCGTCGAGCTCGATGCGGTGGCGCGGCCCTGCAGGGGCCGGCCGGCTGTCGTCGTGGACCATGACGGGCTTCCGTTGGGTTGCGTTGCTCATGGATTCGGTCTGCACAGGCACGGAGCGACACCGCGGGGGATCGGTGCCGCTCCTGACTCCACCATCTCTCGGGTCACCGCCAGGTGCCAGGGCCGATGGGCCCCGATCACGGTCCGGACGGCCCGGCCGCCTCATCTCGGCCAGGTTCTCGTCCTCGCCGCCCGGCATCGTGGCCGCGCCGCAGGTCCAGCCTGGAACGCGCACGGGGCCCACCGACAGGTGCTGTCCGTCCCCGCGGTAGGGCCGAACGGCCCGGATCGCCCTGCTGGTCGCTGCCGCCGGGACCGTCGGCCCTTGCTCCAGCAGGTCCGATTCCGTACCGTCGCGCGCCGCGGCCCGGTAGCGTGACCGGTGTCCGGAGCGGCCGGTGTCCGACCGCCCACGGGACCGGAGGAGACGCAGGTGGGAAGCCCCGAGGAGGCCCACGTACGGCTGCCGCAGCTGAGGCTGGACGAACTGCTGGAGGAGCTGCAGGCACGGCTCGACGCGGCCCGTGGCACCCGCGACCGGGTGCACAGCCTGCTGGAGGCAGTGCTCTCCGTCGGCCGGGAGCTGGACCTGGAACAGGCCCTGCACAGCATCGTGGAAGCCGCCGCGGTGCTGGTCGACGCCGAGTACGCCGCCCTCGGCGTGATCGGGCCCGACGGCCGCCGGCTGTCCGGCTTCCACACCGTCGGGATCGCCGAGGAGCAGATCGCCGAGATCGGCCACTACCCGGAGGGCCACGGCATCCTCGGTGAGCTCATCCGCCACCCCGAGCCGCTGCGCCTGGCGAAGATCTCCGAGCATCCGGCTTCGTACGGCTTCCCGCCGAACCATCCGCCGATGAACACCTTCCTCGGCGTCCCCATCCGCGTGCGCGACCAGATCTTCGGCAATCTGTATCTGACCGAGAAGCGGGGCGGGGCGCAGTTCGACGAGGAGGACGTCGCCGTGACGTCGACCCTCGCGGTGGCGGCCGGCGTCGCCATCGACAACGCCCGTCTCTACGAGGAGTCCCGGCTGCGGGAGCGATGGCTGCGGGCGACCGCGGAGATCACCCACAGTCTGATGTCCGGCGCCGAGCGCGGTGAGGTGCTCGGACTGATCGCAGACCGCGCCCGGGAGATCACGGGCGCGGCGCTGGCCATGGTCGCGATGCCGATGGAGGACACAGACTCGCTCAGCGTGGAACTCGCCATCGGACCGGCGGCACAGTCGCTGCGCGGTCTGGTGCTGCCCGGCGACAGCGGCCTGCTGGGCGAGGCCTTCTCCACGGCGGCTCCCGTCACCAGCCCGGACATCTCCCACGACGAACGGATCTCCGCGGGACCCCCGCGCCCCACCGGTCTCGGCCCCGCCGTCGCCGTTCCCGTCGGCACCGGGGAGGGCGGAGTACGTGGCGTCGTCCTGCTCGTCCGCGGCACGGGGGAGACGGTGTTCACCGGCAAGGAGATCGAACCGCTCCAGGGGTTCGCCGCGCAGGCGGCCGTCGCCATGGAGCTCGCGGAGCGCCGCCAGGACGCGGCCGAGGTCGCCGTGCTCAAGGACCGCGACCGCATCGCCCGGGATCTGCACGACCTCGCGATCCAGCGGCTGTTCGCCACCGGGATGACCCTGCAGAGCGCGGGCCGCTTCATCGAGCACCCGGAAGCGTCCGAGCGCGTGGTGCGTGCGGTCGACGACCTCGACGAGACCATCAAGATCATCAGATCGACGATCTTCGGTCTGCGTTCCCGCGACGGCGTCGCCGGCGCCGGACTCAGGGCCCGCGTGGTGCGGATCGTCGGCGAGGCGGCGCCCGTGCTGGGGTTCGCGCCCAGCGTGCGGATGGAGGGACTGGTGGACACACAGGTGCCGCGTGAGATCGCCGACCATGTGGTCGCCGTGCTCTCCGAGGCCCTCACCAACATCGCCCGCCACGCCCACGCCGACCGCGCCGACGTCGCCCTCACCGCCGACTCCCGCCAGGTCCGCCTCACCGTCGGCGACAACGGCGTCGGCATCCCGGAGGGCGGGCGGCGCAGCGGGCTGCGCAACATGGCCGAGCGGGCACGGCACTTGGGCGGGGAACTGGAACTGATCAGTCCGGAGGGCGGAGGCACCACGCTGGTGTGGTGGGTGCCGGTACCGGCCGAGTAGAGCTTCGGCCCCCCGGCGGGCCCCCGATCGGGACCGGTCGTATGGGCCGAACGTCGTCCACATTGCCCCATCCGCCTCTCGTGGCCGCCCCCGACGGGTGCGACGGTGAGATCAGAGCCCCGGCTGCCGACACGGCGGCCCGGCACAAGGCGGTGAGGACGATGACACTCCCCCTGGTCGTAGGCGTCGACGGATCGGACGCGAGCCTGCTGGCCGTCGACTGGGCGGTCGACGAAGCCGCCCGCGGCGACAGGCCGCTGCGGCTGGTGTACGCCTCCCTCTGGCAGCGCTACGAGGGCGCCGTACCGTCGACCGGACGCGAGCGCCCCGCGGAACGCGTCCTGGCCGAGCACATAGTCGCCTCGGCCGCCGAACGCGCCGCACTGCGCCGGCCGGACGTGAAGGTGACGACCGGCATCGTTCCCGCCGACCCGGTCGACGCCCTCCTGCGCGAGGGCAACAACGCCTTCGCCCTGGTGACGGGAGAGCGTGGCCGCGGCGAATTGAAGGGACTGCTCCTCGGGTCGGTGAGCCTGGGCGTGGCCGCCCGGGCGCACTGCCCGGTGATCGTGGTCCGGGGCGACGAGACCGGGCTGGTCGGCCTGCACGAGCGGGTCCTGTTCGGTGCCGGGGACCCGGCCACCGGTGCGCGGGCCGTGCGCTTCGCGCTCCGCGAGGCCGAGGAACGCGGCTGCGCCCTGGACGCCGTACACGCCTGGCGCTGCCCCGCACGCGAAGGCGCATCCGCGCCCACCGAGGATCCCGCACGCGAGCACGAGCAACGAGCGGCGGACCGGCTCGACGAACTTCTGGACGAGGCCATGGCCGAACACCCCGGGGTCCGGGTACGCCGTACCACCGTCGAGGGCTCGGCCCGCCGGATCCTCGTGGACGGCTCGGCCGGCGCCGACCTCGTGGTCATCGGCGCGCGCCACAGGCACGGACACTTCGGCCTGCAACTCGGCCGCGTGGGCCACACCTTGCTGCACCACGGCCACTGCCCCGTCGCGATCGTGCCGCAGCTGGTGTGAACCGGCCTCGTTGCCGGCACTCACCGACGTTGCTAAAGTCCCGTCCGGCTTCTCACCGTTGGGCTCACGCCTCGCCATCCAGCTTCTTCGGGTCCCGATGACCGTGGAGAAGGTGGGAGTCACACCACACAAAGGGTCAACTCCGTCGTGGTGGTGGCAGTTCGGCCTCCCGACGTGCCTCCGCCGTGCGGAGTTCCCTTCGGCCAACGGTTCTTCGGGCTCCGCGACGCGTGAGAGATCGGTGTGTCCCCGGGTTCGTCCAGTGCGGACGTCCGGGATTCCGTCACGTCCCCGAAGCCATGGCCGGTGCTCCGAGTTCATGGAGGTCATCGGAGTGACGGAAGTCAAAACGGCGGAAGCCCCGGTCACACAACGGCCTTGGCTGGTACTCGCCGTCATGTGCGCCGGCTTCTTCATGGCGCTGCTCGACGGAAGCATCGTCAACATCGCCGTCCCGACCTTGATCAACGGCCTGGACGCGTCCTACGACCAGGTCCTGTGGATCATCGACGGATACCTGCTGGTCTTCTCCGTCCTGCTCATCACCACCGGACGGCTCGGCGACATCCACGGGTACCGGCGGCTGTTCCTGATCGGCATCACTCTCTTCACCGTGGCCTCGGCCCTGTGCGGGCTGGCCGGGACGCCCGGCTTGCTGCTTGCCGCGCGTGTGCTGCAAGGGCTCGGCGCGGCGCTGCTGTTCCCGCAGGTGATCTCGTCGATCCTGACGATCTTCCCGCCGCGGCTGCGCGGCCGGGCGTTCGGTCTCTTCGGGGCGATCGTCGGCCTCGCGCCCGTCGTCGGCCCGATCGCCGGCGGTTTCCTTCTCGCCCACCTCAGCTGGCGCTGGATCTTCCTCATCAACGTGCCGATCGGCATCGTCACCGCCCTGCTGGCCGTCCGGTACGTCCCGGTCATGCGGCCCGGCCGCGGCACCAGCCTCGACCTGACCGGTGTCGCCCTGGCCACCGCCGGCCTCACCGGCATCGTCTTCGGCCTCATCGAGGGCGAGCGCTACGACTGGGCAACCGTCACCGGGCCGATCGGCATCCCGTCCGTCATCGTCGCCGGCGCCGCGCTGCTGGTGCTGTTCGTCCTGTGGCAGCACCGCCGCGGGAACGACTCCCTCATGCCGCTCGCCCTGTTCGACGCCCGTAATTTCTCGGTCGGCAACGGCGTCGGTTTCGTCTTCCAGCTCGGGATGATCGCGATCGCCTTCGTCCTCGTGCTCTACCTGCAGACCGCCCGCGGCTACAGCGCGCTGGAGACCGCCGCGGTCATGCTGCCCGGCGCGATCCTGACCGCGGTCGGCTCCGCCTACGCCGGCCGGCTGTCCGACCGGTTCGGCGGCAAGTACGTCCTCATGGCCGGGCTCGCGCTGCTCGCCCTCGGCCTGCTCGTCCTGGTCGCCTCCACCGACGCACACAGCGACGCCCGCGGTCTGCTGCCCGGCCTGATCATCATCGGCATCGCCGGCGGCGCGACGTTCGCGCCGCTGCAACAGGCCACCATGGACGGCGTGAACCCCCGGCTGGCCGGCGCCGCCTCCGGTGTCTCCAACACGACCCGCCAGATCGGCGGCGTCCTCGGCACGGCCGTACTGGGTGCCCTGCTGTCCGCCCGGATCAACGCCGATCTGCCGGGCGAGGCCCGGGAGCGGGCCGGCCGGCTGCCCTCAGAGCTGCGCGAGGGGTTCCTGGCCGCCGCCGACGACGCCGAGAACTTCCGTCCGCCCAGCCCTCCTTCGGGTCTCGGCGGGAGTGAGACGGCCCTGTGGCGGCGCCTGGGCGACGAAGCCTTCGCGGCCAGTTTCACGCACGCCATGCACCTCACCTTCCTGGCCGCCGCCGCAGCCCTCGTCGCGGCGACCGTGCTGTGCGGCCTGTTCACGACGCCTCGCACGACTCACCCCGCCCAGACCCAGGGAACGACAGGTGAGGAGGACACCCGCACCACACCCCAGGACTGACCCGCAGTCGGCCACCGTCGGCTGAGTGGAGCGGGCGCACCGCGCGCCCGCTCCCGGCCCACCGAAGGAGCCTCACCATGAGCACCCTCGACCTCCTGTCCGAGGACGAACAGTTCGTCGTCAGAACGGTGCGCGAGTTCGTGGACAAGGACGTCAAGCCCGTCGTCCGGGAGCTGGAGCACGCCGACACCTATCCCGAAGCCCTCATCGGGCGGATGAAGGAACTCGGCGTCTTCGGACTCGCCGTCCCGCAGGAGTACGGCGGCACACCCGTCTCCATGCCCTGCTACGTCCTGGTCACCGAGGAGCTGGCCCGGGGCTGGATGAGCCTGGCCGGTGCGATGGGCGGGCACACCGTCGTCGCCAAGCTGCTGCTGCGCTTCGGCACCGAGGAACAGCGGCGGCGCCATCTGCCCCGGATGGCCACCGGCGAGACCCGCGCGACGATGGCACTGACCGAGCCCGGCGGCGGCTCCGACCTCCGGGCGATGGGTACCGTCGCCCGCAAGTCGGACGACGGCTATCTGGTGAACGGCGCGAAGACCTGGATCACCAACTCCCGCCGCTCGCAGGTCATCGCCCTGTTGTGCAAGACCGACCCGGACGCCGACCCCGCGCACAAGGGCATGTCCATCCTCCTCGTCGAGCACGGACCGGGCCTGACGGTCTCCCGCGATCTGCCCAAGCTCGGCTACAAGGGCGTGGAGAGCTGCGAGCTGGCCTTCGACAACCACCGCGCAACCGCCGACGCCCTGCTCGGGGGCGTGGAGGGACAGGGCTTCACCCAGATGATGAAGGGGCTGGAGACCGGCCGCCTCCAAGTCGCGGCCCGGGCCCTCGGCGTGGGCCGGGCCGCCCTGGAGGACGCGCTCGCCCACGCCCGGCAACGGGAGTCCTTCGGCAAGCCGATCTGGCAGCACCAGTCCATCGGCAACTACCTCGCCGACATGGCGACTTCACTCACCGCCGCACGTCAGCTCACCCTCTACGCCGCCCGCCTGGCGGACGCCGGACACCGGGTGGACATGGAGGCCGGCATGGCCAAGCTCTTCGCCTCCGAGACGGCCATGCAGATCGCTCTCAACGCCGTCCGCATCCACGGCGGCCACGGCTATTCGACCGAGTTCGACGTCGAGCGCTACTTCCGGGACGCGCCACTGATGATCGTCGGGGAGGGCACCAACGAGATCCAGCGCAACATCATCGCGAGCCGGCTGGTACAGCGAGGCGGACTGGACGTGTGAGCCGGGCGGGGGTGGCCGCACGACACACCCGATCCGGCCGAGCCGCCGCGTCACACCCCCGACCGTCCCATCAGGACCCACACCCCCTGCCATGGCACAGTGGCCGTATGTGCGGCCGCTACGCCTCCACCCGCAGCCCTCAGGACCTGGCCCAGCTGTTCGAGGTCACCGAGTGGCACCCCGAGGAGACCCTCGCGCCGAGCTGGAACGTGGCCCCGACCGACGACGTGTGGGCGGTTCTGGAGCGCGCTCCGCGTGGCGCGGGCGAGGACGCCCCGGCCCTGCGCCGGCTGCGGCCGCTGCGCTGGGGGCTGGTGCCCTCCTGGGCGAAGGACGTGAAGATCGGCGCGCGGCTGATCAACGCGCGCGTGGAGACCGTGCACGAGAAGCCCGCCTTCCGCCGCGCGTTCGTCAAACGCCGCTGCCTGTTGCCGGCCGACGGCTTCTACGAGTGGGAGCAGGTCAAGGACGCCAAGTCCGGCAAGGTCCGCAAGCAGCCCTACTTCATTCACGCCGAGGACGGGCAGGTCCTGGCCCTGGCCGGGCTGTACGAGTTCTGGCGCGACCCGGCGGTCAAGAACGGCGACGACCCCGCCGCCTGGCTGCTGACCTGCACCATCATCACGACCGAGGCCACCGATGCGGCCGGCCGCATCCACCCCCGTATGCCGCTCGCGCTGACCCCCGAGCACTACGACGCCTGGCTCGACCCCCACCACCAGTCCACCGACGACCTGCGCGCCCTGCTCACCACGCCGGCGGACGGCCGCCTCGACGCCCGCCCCGTCTCACTCGCGGTGAACAGCGTCAGCAACAACGGCCCCCAGCTCCTCGACGAGGTCCCCGCCCCCTGACCCCGCGGCGGCCCGCGGCCCTCATCACGGAATTCATCAATGAAGACATGAATGTGTCTTCATCTGTTCCTCTATGGTGGGGGTATGACTGCCACGCTCACCCCACCCGGCGCCGGCCTCTCCGCATCCGAGCGCGCCGTCCCCCGGCGGCGCACCCGGCTGCTCGCGCTGCCGGAGGTCCGCTGGGCCGGCGCGGCCACCGCGCTGTTCCTGCTCGCGCTGCCCCTGCAACTCGGCGGAGCGCCCGCCTGGATCTGGGGTCCGCTGTACGCGCTGTCGTACGCCACCGGCGGTTGGGAACCGGGTTGGGAGGGGCTCAAGGCGCTCAAGGGCAGAACCCTCGACGTCGATCTGCTGATGGTCGTCGCCGCGCTCGGCGCCGCTTCCATCGGACAGGTCATGGACGGCGCCCTGCTGATCGTCATCTTCGCGACCTCGGGCGCGCTGGAGGCGCTGGCCACCGCCCGCACCGCCGACTCGGTGCGCGGCCTGCTCGACCTGGCGCCCGCGACGGCCACCCGGATCGCCCCCGACGGCACCGAACGCGCCGTCACCGTCGAGGAGTTGGCGGTCGGGGACACCGTCCTCGTACGGCCGGGCGAGCGGGTGGGAGCCGACGGGCGGGTGCTGGACGGAGCCAGTGAGGTGGACCAGGCGAGCATCACCGGCGAACCCCTTCCGGCGGCGAAGGGGCCGGGTGACGAGGTCTTCGCGGGCACCCTGAACGGCACCGGCGCGCTGCGTGTCCGGGTCGAGCGGGACGCCTCCGACTCCGTGATCGCCCGCATCGTACGGATGGTGGAGGAGGCGTCCGAGACCAAGGCGCCCACGCAGCTGTTCATCGAGAAGATCGAACAGCGCTACTCGCTGGGCATGGTCGCCGCGACGCTCGCCGTGTTCGGTGTGCCGCTCGCGTTCGGTGAGGCGTTCTCCGAGGCACTGCTGCGCGCGATGACCTTCATGATCGTGGCCTCTCCGTGCGCGGTGGTCCTGGCGACCATGCCGCCCCTGCTCTCGGCCATCGCCAACGCAGGCCGGCACGGTGTGCTGGTGAAGTCGGCCGTGGTGATGGAACGCCTGGGCCGGATCGACGCCGTGGCGCTGGACAAGACGGGCACCCTCACCGAGGGGACGCCGCGGGTGGTCGACGTACGGCCGCTGCCCGGACGCGGCCTGGACGAGGACGAGTTGCTGTCGCTCGCCGCGGCGGCCGAGCACCCCAGCGAGCACCCGCTGGCCCGGGCGGTGGTGGACGCGGCACGCGAGCGCGGCCTCGACCTGCCGGCCGCCGAGGACTTCACGTCCGCGCCCGGGGTCGGCGTCCGGGCCGTCGTCCGGGGTCGTACGGTCGAGGTGGGCGCCCCGGACCGGCTGCTCGCCGAGTCCGACGCCGCGTTCGCGGCACCCGCCCGGGAACTGGAGGGATCCGGCCGTACCGCCGTCCTCGTCCTCGTCGACGGCGGCCCCGCCGGAGTGCTCGGCATCGCGGACCGGCTCCGTCCCGACGCGGCCGCCACGGTCGCGGCCCTGAGCGTCCTCACCGGCACCGCACCGACCCTTCTCACCGGCGACAACCCCCGGGCCGCCGCCCACCTGGCCGCCGAGGCCGGGATCGAGGACGTGCGGGCCGGGCTGCTGCCGCAGGACAAGCTGGGCGCGGTACGGGAGTGGGAGGGCGCGGGCCGCCGGGTGATGGTCGTCGGGGACGGCGTCAACGACGCGCCCGCCCTGGCCGCCGCGCACATCGGCGTCGCCATGGGCCGAGCCGGCTCCGACATCGCCCTGGAGACCGCCGACGCGGTGATCGTGCGCGACGAACTCGCCGCCGTCCCCGCCACCGTCGCCCTGTCCCGCCGCGCCCGCGCTCTCGTCGTGCAGAACCTCGTCGTCGCCGGGGTGTTCATCGCCGGCCTCGTCGTCTGGGACCTGGTCGGCACGCTGCCGCTGCCGCTCGGTGTCGCGGGCCACGAGGGGTCCACGGTCCTCGTCGGGCTGAACGGACTGCGCCTGTTGCGGGACTCGGCCTGGAACCGGGCGGTGGCCGAGGGGACCGGCTGACCGGGGGAGCGGCAGGGGCCGTTGGCCGGGTCCTTGCCGGTCGGACGGGCGACCGCCGGGCAGGGGCCGTCAACAAGAGGGCGGCGGGCCGCTGCTGGCGCGGACCACCAGGTCGACCGGGACCAGTGAGCGGGTCCGGGACGGCTCCCCGGAGCCGTCCAGCCGGTCGAGGAGCAGCCGCAGCGCACGCGTGCCGATCTCGGCGAAGTCCGTTCGCACGGTGGTCAGCGGAGGAAGGAAGTGCGCGGCCTCGGGGATGTCGTCGTAGCCCACGACACTGATGTCGCCGGGCACGGAGCGGCCGGCTTCGTGCAGGGCGTGCAGCAGGCCGAGGGCCATCTGGTCGTTGGAGGCGAACACGGCCGTGACGTCCGGGCGCCGGGCGAGGCGCCGGCCCAGGTCATAGCCCGAGTCGGCACTCCAGTCGCCGACGAGCGGGTCCGGAACCTCCGCGCCCGCCGCCTCCAGACAGGTCTGCCAGCTGCCCAGCCGGTGATCGGCCGAGGTCCAGCCGGTCGGGCCCGCGATGTGCCACACCGTACGGTGGCCCAGACCCAGCAGATGCTCGACGGCCTTGCGGGCCCCGGCCCGGGAGTCGCCGGTGACCTGCTGGGTGTCGGCATCGAGGCCGTTCTCCAGCACGATCAGCGGGGTGTCGAGGCGGGTGTCCGCCAGGGCCTTTCCCACCCACAGCTGCGGGGCGATGGCGAGCACGCCGTCCGCGCCCTCGGCGGACAGCCGGTTCACCGCCTCGACCACCGTGTCGGGCTCGGCCGTGTCCAGCGCGATCGAGCTCAGCAGGTAACCGGCGTCCTGCGCCGCGGTGTTGATCGCGGTGAGGATCGAGGCGGGGCCGTAGCGGGCGGCGTCGAAGGAGATCACGCCGACCATCCGGGTCCGCCCGCTGGCCAGCGACCGGGCACTGCGGCTGGGCCGGTAGCCCAGCGTGCGCATGGCGCTCAGCACCGTCTCGCGGGTCTCCGCCCGCACCGACGGATGGTCGTTGAGGACACGCGAGACGGTCTGCTTGGAGACCCCGGCCAGCTGGGCCACGTCGTCCATCACGGGGCGCGAGCCCGCGAAGTTCCGTCTGCTGCGCCCCCGCGGTGCGGGGTCGTCGGCGGAGCCTCGGGTCATGATCGCTGTTTCCTCGACGTCGTCACGGCGGCGGTGTACGCCCCGGCAGGTCCCCAGCATAGGCAGGGGCCGCAGGGGTGCCGACTCGGCCGCCCCGCACCACGCGGACCGGCGCCGGCCGTTGCTCCGCCCGCCGTCATCGCGGCATCAGTCGGATTCCGGACCGAGGTCGGCGGTGTCGGTGAGCCGGGCCCGGGTGCCGGTGGTGCCGTGCAGCTCCAGCAGGACCAGGTCGTTGGTGCCGGGGCGCAGGACCGGCTCGGGGACGTAGAGGGTGCGCTGGGGGCCTCGGTTCCAGTAGCGGCCCAGGTGGAAGCCGTTGATCCAGGCCTGGCCCTTGGTCCAGCCGGGCAGGGCGAGGAACGTGTCCGCCGGTACGTCGACGTCGAACGTGCCGTGGTGGAAGGCCGGTTCGGCGGCCGGGGTCGTCTCGGTGGGGGCGAACGACAGCGCGCTCAGGTCGTACAGGGGCAAGGGGTGGCAGTCCCAGCCGTGCAGCGGGCCGCCGTCGAAGGTGACGGGGCCGAGGAGGCCCTTGGGCGCGCCGATGCGGGGGCCGTAGTTGACGCCGCCCATGTTCTCGACGAGGACCTCCAGCGTGGCGCCGGGGTGCGGGACACGGACGGGCAGGGTCTCGTCGTGGCGCTCGCGCTCCAGTACGCCGACGGGGGCGCCGTCGACGAAGACCTGGGCGCGGTCGCCGACACCGCCCGCGAAGTGCAGCAGGCCGTCGCCCGCCAAGTCGAGGGTGGTGCGGTAGAGCGCGTAACCGGTGTCCTGCCCCAGGTCGTTCATGGTGGCCGGGTGCTCGGTGCGGACGGGCTCCGCGAGGGCCTTCGCCTGTGGCAGCAACGGCGCCCGGCGACCCAACTCGACGGTGAGGGGCGGGAGTTTGCGGGACGGCGCCGGGGCGGGCTCGTCGGGGACCGGCAGATGGCGGGCGATGACCTCACGGAAGGCGTGGTACTTGGGGCCGGGGTCACCGCACTCGGTGAGGGCCGCGTCGTAGTCGTAGGACGTGACGGTGGGCTGGTAGGCGTGCTTGTGGTTGGCGCCGTTGGTGAAGCCGAAGTTGGTGCCGCCGTGGAACATGTAGAGGTTGACCGAGGCGCCGGCCGACAGCAGACGGTCCAGGTCCGCGGCGGCGTCGGCCGCGTCCCGCACATGATGCGGACCGCCCCAGTGGTCGAACCATCCGATCCAGAACTCCGCGCACATCAGGGGGCCTTCGGGCTGATGGCCGCGCAGCTCCGCGAGGTTCCGGTCGACCCGGCTGCCGAAAGTGGCGGTCGCCAGGACACCCGGGAGGGCTCCGGCGGCCAGCTGCTCGGGGTCGGCCTGATCACAGGTGAACAGCAGCTCCGCCACGCCCCGGCTCCGGAAGGCCGATTCGAGGTGCTTCAGATACGCGGTGTCGTCGCCGTACGCCCCGTACTCGTTCTCCACCTGTACGGCGATCACCGGACCGCCCGACGCCGCCATGTACGGAAGCAGCGGCGGCAGCAACGCGTCCAGGTAACGGTCGAACGCGCCGGTGAAACGCGGATCGCCGGAGCGCAGCCGGACGTCCGGGTCCGCGACGAGCCACGCGGGCAGACCGCCGTCGTCCCACTCTGCGCAGATGAACGGACCGGGGCGCAGCAGGACGTGCAGGCCCTCGTCGCGGGCCAGGCTCAGATAGCGGGGCAGGTCGAGGAAGCCGTCGAGCACGAGGGGGCCCGCGGGGTCGGGCTGGTGCAGGTTCCAGGGGACGTACGTCTCCACCGAGTTGAGGCCCATCAGACGGGCCTTGCGCAGCCGGTCGGCCCATTGGTCGGGGTGGATCCGGAAGTAGTGCATGGCGCCGGAGACGATCCGGAACGGTTTGCCGCGCAGCAGGAAACCGTCGGCGTGCGTCGTCAGAGCGGACATTGCGGAGCTTCCCTTCGGTTGGAGCCCTCGGACACACGGGCTCAGCGGGACCGGGTGGTGGCACGGATCAGCCACAGGGTCGCTGTCAGGCACAGGGCCGAGACGGCGCCCAGGACGAGGGGGACACTGCGGATGCCGGACCACTCGATGACCTTGCCCAGGGCCGGTCCCGCCACCACGCCGCCGACCATCGAGGCGGCGATGACCACCGCTCCCGCCCTGCGAGCCCGCGGGGCCACCCGGTTGAGCCATGGCAGCCCGGTCGGGAAGATCGGCGCGATGAACAGACCGACACCGGCGTAGGCGTACGGGGCGAGCCCCGGCACCGCGGCCAGCAGCAGACAGACCGTCATGCCCGCACAGGAGACCGTGATGATGGTCTCGGCGGGGAACCGCAGGGCGATCGGTGCCACCAGGAAGCGGCCCACGGTCATCATCAGCCAGTACACGGATGTGGCGGTGGCGGCGATTCCGGCCGAGTGGCCGACGGTCTGAAGATGCGTCGGCTCCCAGCCGCCCACACCGGCCTCGATGCCGACGTGCAGGACGTACAGGGCGACGAACACCGCGAGCACGGAGCCGAGGCTGCGGGCGAGGACGGGACCGCCGGGCGACTCGGTCGCCGTGTCGGAGGGCAGCGGCTGCGGCTGCGGCGCCTGGTCGCGCACGCCGCGCAGGCAGAGCAGCAGCGGCAGGTTGGCCAGCGCGAAGCCGAGGAACACTGCGGGGTAGTGCGCGGAACCGACCGCTCCGATCAAGGCCGGGCCGAGGATCGCGCCGATGCCGAAATGGGCGTTGAGGATGTTGAGCATGGCCGTCGAGCGGTGGCCGAAGCCGATGGCGAACAACTGGTTGAGGCCGTAGTCGATGCCGCCGAAGCCCAGCCCGGACAGCAGGGACATGGCCAGGGCGGCCGGCCAGTTCGGCGCGAGCGCGAAGCCTGCCGCGCCGACCGCCATCAGCAGATACGAGGCGCCGAGAATGCCCCGGTTGCCGACCTGGCCGTAGAGCCGGTCGAAGAGCAGCACGCCGGCCACCCCGCCGACGAAATGCGCGCTCAGTCCGAGACCGGCGGCCGACGGCGACAGTCCGAACTCCTCGCGGAACGCGGGAATAGCGGGGCCGTACAGGGCCTGGAGGGCGCCGATGAGCACGAAGCCCACGCATGAGGCGACCACGGCGGCGGGGCTGAAGGCCCGGTGGTGCGAGGGTGCCGACGTCAGCGTCATGGCGAGTCATGTTACCGGTAACATGACGCGGCTCGTCAAGTGCCTTGAATTGGACCACTCGTCCAGCCTCTAGACGTGTAGTCTAGAAGTGGCTGCTCGGTGCACGTGGTGCCGAGAGCGGGCGGAGCGAGGAGGGTGCGATGGCGGCCGACGAGGCACTGGAGGCGGAGCGGGACGCGATCGTCGCCGCGCTGAGGCCGGTTGCCGACGGGATCGTGGCGACGTTCGGGCCGATGTGCGAGGTCGTCCTGCACGACTACCGACGGCCGGAGGAATCCGTGGTCGCCGTGGCCGGTTCGGTGACCGGGCGGGCGGTGGGCGGGGCGATGAGCGAGATCGGCATGCGGATCGTCGCACGCGGCGACGGTGCCGGCGACGAGCTGAACTACGTCACTCGGACCAGCGGCGGCAAGCTGGTCAAGGCCTCCACGATGGTGCTGCGCGACTCGACGGGCACGGTGTTCGGCGCCTTCTGCGTCAACCTCGACGTCACGGCCCTGAACGACGCCCACGCCCTGCTCGGTGCCCTCGCCGGCATCGGCGCCGCCCCGGCCGACGTGCCGGTCACCACCTTCGGCAACGACATCGACTCCGTCGTCGACGCCATCCTCGACGCCCATCAGCTCCGCCAGAACGGCAGTTGGGCCGGACTCGATCGCGGCCGGCGCCTGGAACTGTTCCGCGGCCTCGACGAGCGGGGCGTGTTCGCCGTACGGCGCGCGATCGAACAGGTCGCGGGACGGCTGGGTATCTCCCGCGCCTCCGCTTACAGCTATCTGTCGCAGGCGCGTGCGCAGGGCGCGGCGGCGACGGGCAGGGCTGGGGCGGCGGGAGTCGACGCGGCGGGAGTCGACGCGGTGGGGTCCGCGAAGGGGGATCCGCGACCGCGGGGCCCGCGACGGCGGGATCCGTGACGGACTCGGCCACCAGAAGAGTCCCCAGGGCGGACGCGGCTGCATCTGACTGACCACGACGAACCCGAACCCCAACAACGAACCCCACCACAACGAACTCGCCCACCCCGCACCCACCACCGCCAATCCGGCCCCGTAGAACTCACCCACCACACACCGAGCCACGACCGCCGACGACACACCCCCTGGAGGGAACGCGTGACGACAGCCACCCCGCCGGTCACCCTCGACGACGTCCGTGATGCCGCCGCGCGGCTCAAGGGCGTCGCTCACCGCACCCCCGTGCTGCGCTCGCGCACGCTCGACGAACTCGTCGGCGCCGAGGTCTTCCTCAAGTGCGAGAACTTCCAGCGGGTCGGCGCCTTCAAGTTCCGCGGCGCCTACAACGCGGCTTCCCGTCTGACGCCGGAACAGCTCGGCCGTGGCATCGCCGCCTACTCGTCCGGCAACCACGCGCAGGCCGTCGCCCTGGCCGCCCGGGAACTCGGCGCGACGGCGGTCATCGTCATGCCCGAGGACGCACCGCCGTCGAAGCGCGCGGCGACCGAGGGCTACGGCGCCGAGATCGTCACGTACGACCGCTACGCCGGCGACCGGGTCGAGATCGCCG
This sequence comes from Streptomyces coerulescens, assembly GCF_042657965.1. Taxonomy (NCBI): domain Bacteria; kingdom Bacillati; phylum Actinomycetota; class Actinomycetes; order Kitasatosporales; family Streptomycetaceae; genus Streptomyces; species Streptomyces coerulescens. The sequence continues at coordinate 119,377 of NZ_JBHSKM010000003.1, read as the reverse complement.
AGGCCCTCGCCGCCGAGCGCGGTCTCACCCTGATCCCGCCGTACGAGCACCCGCATGTCATGGCGGGCCAGGGCACCGCCGCTCTCGAACTCCTGGAGGAGGTGGGGGAGTTGGGTGCCCTGCTGGCACCGGTCGGCGGTGGCGGGCTCATGGCCGGCAGCGCCACCGTGGCCAAGGGGCTGCACCCGGACATCCGGATGATCGGCGTGGAACCGGAGGCCGGGGACGACACCAAGCGCTCCCTGGAGGCGGGGCGGCGCATCGGCATCCCGGTGCCGCGCACCATCGCCGACGGACAGGCCCTGCACATTCCCGGGGAGCTGACCTTCTCCGTGAACCAGCGGCTCGTCGACGAGATCGCACTGGTCGATGACGACGAGATCCGGGACGCGATGCGGTTCGCCTTCGAACGTCTGAAGATCGTCGTCGAACCGAGCGGTGCCACTCCGCTCGCTGCCCTGCTCACCGGCCGTGCGGGTGTGCTGCCCCGCCGGGTCGGTGTGATCGTCTCCGGCGGGAACGTCGACGCCGCGCGCTTCGCCGAGCTCTGCGGGCACCGGGTCTGAGCGGGCCGTCCCCCGGTTGGCGGGCCCGGGTGGACAGGCGGACGATTGAGGGGTAGGAGGCCGGCCGCCGACGGCGGTGTCCAGGGTCGCCGGGGAGGCCGGCCCCGGCCGCGAGCAGGTGCGGCCGGAAGGGAGCGCGTCATGATGGAAGTGAAGACGCTCGACAAGCCGGACGAGCGGCGTGATTTCCCCCGTGGTCACCTCGAAGCCGTCCATATGACGGACCTCGACTTCGCCGTGGCGACCTTCGAGCCCGGCTGGCGCTGGACCGAGTCCGTGGCCCCGCTCGCGGGCACCGACACCTGCCAGATGCACCACAACGGCTACATCGTCCAGGGCCGCATGCACATCGCCATGGACGACGGTGGCGAGACCGAGGTCGGCCCCGGAGACGTCTTCGTCATCTCACCCGGACACGATGCCTGGGTCGTGGGCGACGAGCAGGCCGTGGTCTACGACTTCCAGGGACAGACGGCGAGGGAGTTCGCGAAGAAGTAGCCGCAGGCACGCGTCGGCACGTCACACGGTGACGACGACCTTGGCGCGCGCGTGCTCCACCTCCAGGTACCGGATGGCCTCGGCCGCCTCGCTCAGCGGATACGTCCGCTCGACGACCGGGGTGATCTTCCCGGACTCGGCCAGTTCCCGCAGCGCCTCGAGGTTCGCCCTGCTCTGCCGCGCGGCGATCTCCAGCAGCTGGTGGTTCCGTGCGAACGGAGCCATCAGCCGCCGCCTGATGAACAGCCCCATGGGTCCGACGACGCTGCCGCCCTCGTACACCCCGCCGCCGGACAGCACGAGTGTCCCGACGGGGTTGAGCACGCGCCGGAACTCCGCCAGCGAGTGGTTGCCGACCAGGTCCAGCACCACGTCGTAGCGCGCTTCGCCGCGTGTGAAGTCCTCCTGGGTGTAGTCGACGATCCGGTCGGCGCCCAGTGAGCGCACCAGGTCGGCGTTGCGGGTGCTGCACACGGCCGTCACCTCGGCGCCGTACGCCTTGCCGAGCTGTACGGCGAACGTGCCCACGCCCCCCGACGCCCCGTTCACCAGGACCGTCTGCCCCGGCTGCACCCGGGCGACGTCACGCAGGCCGATCAGGGCGGTGTTCCCCGCCAGGGGTATCGCCGCCGCCTGCTCGAAGGTGAGGTTGGCCGGCTTCGGGCCCACGTCGCCGTGCCGGGCGCACACGTACTCCGCGAATGCACCGTCCGCCTCGCCGTACACCTCCTCGCCGGGCTTGAGCCCCGTGACGCCGGAGCCCACCGCCTCCACCACGCCCGCGAAGTCCCGGCCGCGCACGGGCGCCTTGGGCCTGCGGAACCCCATCATGGTGCGACCGATCAGCGGGTCGCCGTGCATGAGGTGCCAGTCGTACGCGTTGACCGAGGCCGCATGCACCCGCACCAGCACCTCGTCGGCCGCCGGCACCGGCCTGTCGACCTCCCTGAACTCCAGGACGTCCGCCGAGCCGTACCGATCCTGAATCACTGCCTTCATGGGATCCCCCCTCCGCTCTCGCCGAGCGTAGGAAATCCACCTGGCGCCGACCATCGGGGAAGAACCCTGATTTTCGCCGGGGTCCGGCCCTCCCCTTGCCCTGAGGAAACCGATCGGTTTACGCTTCCGGTGTTGGGAAACCGATCGGTTTCCGATCTCTGGGCAAGAGCTGAGCATTACAAGGAGACCCCCATGACCACCATCGAAGGTTCCGTGGCCCTGGTCACCGGCGGCAGCCGCGGCATCGGCCGCGCCCTGGTCGCCGCCCTGTACGAGCGGGGCGCGAAGAAGGTGTACGCCACCGCCCGCGACCCGCGCACCGTCACCCACCCCGACGCCGTGCCGCTGGCCCTGGAGGTGACCGACCCCGCGTCCGTCGCGGCGGCCGCCGAGCAGGCGCAGGACGTCACCCTGCTGATCAACAACGCGGGCGCCGCGGTGAACGCGAACTTCCTCGACTCACCGGTCGACGACGTCCGGCGCGAGTTCGAGACCAACTTCTACGGTCCGCTCCTGGTCACCCGGGCCTTCGTCCCCGTCATCGAGCGCAACGGCGGCGGCCACATCCTCAACGTGCACTCCGTGCTGTCGTGGGTCGGCATCGCCGGCTCCTACAGCGCGTCCAAGGCCGCCTTCTGGTCGCAGACCAACTCGCTGCGCCTGGACCTGAGGCCGCGTGGCATCGAGGTCACCGGGCTGCACGTCGGCTACGTCGACACCGACCTGGCCGCCCACGTGGATGCGCCCAAGTCCACGGCCGAGAGTGTCGCGGCACAGGCCCTCGACGGGATCGCGTCGGGTGCCTACGAGGTCCTCGCCGACGACGTCACGCGGCAGGTGAAGGCGGGCCTGGCGGCCGATCCGGCCGCCCTGTACCCGCAGCTCGCCGCCTGATCAGACCGGCAGCAGCCGCTCCACCAACGCGCTGAGCTGCCGGGCGGTGCGGCACTCGTGCATCTCGACCAGCTCCGCGTAGTCGGGCGCGGCGGAGTCGCCCGTGCCCCAGCTGGAGCGCTGCTCCGGGTTCAGCCAGTACACGCGACGCGCCTGTCCGGCGATCTGCCGTACGGCAGGGAGGTTCGGGTCGCTCATGTTCGTGCGGGCGTCGCCGAGGACGAACACCGTCGTACGCGGACCGACCGCGTCGCCGTACCGCTCGGCGAACTCGCCCAGCGCCATGCCGTAGTCGCTGGAGCCGTGGTAGCCCGTGAGCGTGGCCTCCGCCTCGATCCGGGAGCTGAGCCCCTCCGGATCGGCCGTGCCGCGCTCCAGCATCCCCGTCACCTCGTCGATCCGGTTGACGAAGGCGAACACACGCACCTTGCTGAACTGGTCGTGCAGCGCCTGCACCAGCAGCATCGTGAAGTCCGAGAAGCCGGATACCGACCCCGACACATCGCACAGCAGCACCAGTTCGGGGCGGACCGGCCGCCGTCTGCGCAGCACCGGCTTCATCGGCACCCCGCCCGTCGACAGCGACCCGCGCAGGGTGCGCCGCAGATCGATCGTGCCTCGCGCGGCGCGGCGGCGACGTGCCGCGAGCCGGGTCGCGAGTTTGCGGGCGAGCGGCTGAACCGCCCTGCGCAGCTCGGCGAGTTGGGCCTTCCCGGCGAACAGGAAGTCGACCCGGTCGGCGGTCGGGGCGACCGCCCGCCGGGCGATCTCGTCACGTCCGCGCCGCTCGGCGACCCGGCGTCGCGCCTCCGTGGCCACCAGCCTGCGGAAGGTCTCGACGCGCCGCCGGATCTCGTCCTCCAACAGCCGGTCCGCGAACCCCGAACTCGCGCCCCGCCCCCGGATGTCGTCGCGCACCCGGGCCAGCAGGGTCTGCGGGCGCAGCCGCTCCAGCGCCTGGTACGACGACCAGCCGTCCGACTCCGGAGAGGAGCCGTAGCCACCGAAACCGTCCACGGCCTCCATCGCGAGGCGGGCCATCATCGCCCGGTCGTCGGCCGCCAGCGCCGCCGCCAGCCGGTCCCGCAGATCGTCCCGTCCGGCGGCCTTCTGCTCCGGGCCGCCGACACCGCGCGGGAAGTACAGGTCGAAGACCGGGTCGAACACCGGCCGTTGCCCGACGCCGTGCAGAAGCGTCGCCGCCAGCCCTTCACGCAGCAGCTCCCGGTCCGCCATGCCGAGCGCCTCGATCGCCTGCGCCGCGTCCACCGTCTCGCCGGTACCGATCCGGATGCCGTGCGCGCGCAACGCGCCGACCAGGGACGTCAGCCGCTCCGCGACGCCTGCCGGCGTGGTCACAGGGCGTCCAGGTCGAGCTTCGCCGTCGCCTTCAGGACATCGTCCTGATGCTTGAGCAGCACGCCGAGCGTGGCCTGCACGACCGTCTCGTCCAGCGAGTCGGCACCCAGCGCGAGCAGGGTGCGCGCCCAGTCGATCGTCTCGGCGACCGACGGGACCTTGCGCAGGTCCATCGCCCGCAGCGCGCCCACGACCCGCACGACCGAGCGGGCCAGCGCCTCGTCGAGGCCCGGCACCTTCAGCCGGACGATCCGGCGCTCCAACTCCTCGTCCGGGAAGCCGATGTGCAGGAAGAGACAGCGGCGGCGCAGCGCCTCGGACAGCTCCCGGCTCGCGTTGGAGGTCAGCACGACGAAGGGGCGGCGGGTCGCGGTGATGGTGCCCAGCTCCGGGACCGTGACCTGGAAGTCGCTCAGCACCTCCAGGAGCAGGCCCTCCACCTCGACGTCGGCCTTGTCGGTCTCGTCGATCAGCAGCACCTTGGCGTCGTCGCCCCGGATGGCCGTCAGCAGCGGCCGGGTGAGCAGGAACTCCTCGCTGAAGATGTCCGTGCGGGTCTCGTCCCACGTCTCGTCGCGGCCCGCGCTGATGCGCAGCAACTGCTTGGCGTGGTTCCACTCGTACAGCGCCCGGGACTCGTCGACGCCTTCGTAGCACTGGAGCCGGACCAGCTGAGCCTCCGCCACCTGGGCGACGGCCTTGGCGAGCTCCGTCTTGCCGACTCCCGCCGGGCCCTCCACCAGGAGGGGCTTGCCGAGACGGTCGGCGAGGAAGACGGTCGTGGCGACCGCGGGCGAGGCGAGATAGCCGGTCTCGGCCAGGCGCGCGGAGACGTCGTCGACGGATGTGAACAACGGGGCCTCCAGCTCGGCGGCGACAGTCGGGGCGCTACGAGTGTTCGGAGCGCAGATATCTAAGCGCTTGTTCACCGATGATGATGTCATGGAGGTTCCCTGGACCGGAAGGTGGTAGACCGATCGGTTTCCTCTCGGCTTCCGGAGCGGTAACCTCGCCGGTATGGCCACAACAGACAAGGCGTCCACCAGGGACCGGCTCCTCGACGCGGCGGCCGAGCTCTTCTACCGCGACGGCGTCTCCATCGGCGTCGAGGCGCTCTGCCGGACGGCCGGTGTCTCGAAACGGTCCATGTACCAGCTCTTCGCGAGCAAGGACGAGGTCCTCGCGGCCAGCCTGGCCCGGCGGATGCCGGAGTACGAGGCCCAGCTGGCGCCGGACGTCCCGGACGCCGCCACCCCGCGCGAGCGGATCCTGAACGTCTTCGAGCGCCTGGAGAAGGCGTCCGCCGAGCCCGCCTACCAGGGCTGCCCCTTTCTCGCCGCGCTGGTCGAGCTGAAGGATCCGGAACACCCCGCGAGCGCGGTCGCCCGCGAGGCGAAGGAGTGGATGAAGGGCTACTTCCGCACCCACGCCGAGGACGGCGGGGCCCGGGACGCGGAGCTGCTCGCCCGCCAGCTGATGCTCGTCTTCGACGGGGCGAGCGCACGGTCCGGGGCCCGGGTCGAGACGCTGGACGGGCTGACCGTCGCGACGGCGACCATGCTGCTGGACGCGTCCGGCGTGAAATGACGGGGCGACCGCCGTGAAAGGACAGGGCGGCCGCCGAAGGACAGGGCGGCCGCCGAAGCGACCGCCCCGAGACCCCACCCCGCTCACGAGGCCACCGCGACCGCCCCCACAGCAGGAGTACGCAGCATCCGCCGGGCCGTGACCAGGCTGGTCCCCAGCGTCACCGCCGCGGCGACGGCGACGACCGCGAGTCCGATGCCGTAGACCTCGCCCGGCACCACCTCGTCGGAGCGGACCACCGTGAACGGGACGATCCCGGCCAGTGCGGCCAGCGCCCCGAAGACGACGCCCGTGACCATGAGGATCAGCCCCTCGGCGCCCACCGTCCCGAGCACCTGCCCCGGAGTCGCTCCCGCGAGCCGCTGCTGCCCGAACTCCCGCGAGCGGTAACTCGTCGCCGCGTACAGCGAGTTGACCAGCATCACACAGACGAAGACCACGATGATCCCGACGACCGTGAAGTTCAGGGTCTCCAGGGTCTTGTCGTCGATCGACTTGGTGATGCCGAGAGCCTCGACGGTGTCGCTCTCCACCGCCTGCATGGTGAGCGTGGCCGTGGCCACCGCTGTGAACAGGATCAGCGACATCAGGATCCCGGCCAGTTGACCGGCCCGCTCCCGCAGATTGCGCACCGCCAGCCAGCCGCTCGCCCCGCTCAGCGGCAGCCGGTTCAGCAGGCCCTCCAGCAGCCGCGGCGCCAGCAGCGCGAAGCCCACCGACAGCAGGATCGCTCCATAGGCAGGTGGCGCCATCAGAGCCGCGTCCGACGCCGAGAACGCGAACGTGGAGGTGACCGACGCGGCCCCGGTGAGCAGCGCCCCGTAGGCGAGGAACTTCCGTGCGCGGCCCCGCTCCTCGTGCTCGCGCCTCGCCCGCCGTACGGCGAGGAACGCGGCGCCCGCCGACGCGAGCAACGTGATGCCGATGCCCGAGCCGAACGCGATCGGGCCGAAGGCGTGCGGGACGGACTCGGCGACCTGACCGCTGTCCTGGAACAGGTCCAGCAGCGCCCGGCCCCCCAGCATCGCCGGGCCGATCGCCAGGCCCGCGCCCAGCAGCGCCACGAGCACGGCCTCACCCACGACCATCCGCTTGAGCTGTGCCGGAGTCGCACCCGAGCAGCGCAGCAGCTCCAACTCGGCTGTCCGCTGACGGACGTTGACCGTCAGGGTCGAGGCGACGGCGAAGAAGACCAGCAGGGTGCCGTAGCCGCCGACGACGCCCGCCGCGGTCGACAGCGTCTCCGAACTGGTCGAGTCGACGCCGCCCTGCCCGGCCGTGTCGTGCATCGAGTTGAACGTCATGATGATGGCCGCGCCGAGGAACGCGGACAGCAGCGTGGCGAGGAACCGTCCGGGGCGGTGCCGGATCGAGCGCAGGGCCAGCAGGAACATCGCTCACACCCCCAGTGCCACGTCGTCGCCCAGGTGCGCCAGCCGCTCGGCCACCGCGTCCGGGGTGGGTGCGTCCATCCGTCCGGCCAGCCGGCCGTCCGCCAGGAACAGCACCGAGTCCGCGTAGGAGGCGGCGACCGGGTCGTGGGTCACCATCACGACGGTCCGGCCGTGCACCCGCACCGCCTGCTGGAGCAGCCGCAGTACGTCACGCGCGCTGCGGGTGTCCAGTGCGCCGGTCGGCTCGTCTGCGAAGATCACCCGGGGCTCTGTCACCAGCGCGCGGGCGATGGCCACGCGCTGCCGCTGGCCGCCGGACAGCTGGTCGGGGCGGTGCCCGAGCCGGTCGCCGAGACCGACGGAGCTCAGGATCTCCCTGGCCCGCGCGCGGTCGACGCGCTGCCCGGCGAGCTTGAGCGGCAGCACCGTGTTCTGCGCGACCGTCAGCGTCTCCAGCAGGTTGTACTGCTGGAACACGAACCCGATCCGGCCCCGCCGGAACTTCGTCAGCTCCGCCTCGCCGCCCCCGGTCAACTCGGTCCCGTCCACCCGCACGATGCCGCTGTCGGGCCGGTCGAGCCCGGCCGCGCAGTGCAGGAGGGTGCTCTTGCCGGATCCCGAGGGACCCATCACCGCCGTGAACGTGCCGCGCCCCAGACCGAGCGTGATCCCGTCCAGAGCGGTCACGGCACTGTCCTGCGCGCCATAGGTCTTGGTGACCTTGACCAGCCGCAGCGCCTCGGCGGCGGGTCCCGTGTCGTGCGTGCGTCGCGAACCTGCGCGAAACATCGTCATCACTCTCCGTCCGGGCACCCCCTGTGCCCTGCCGAAAAAGCTACGGAGACGCCGGGGCGACCACATTGGGCGCAGAACCCGTCTTGCCGGGTGTACTCAGCGACACCTCCGACGGGGGGCCGGCACCGTCGGCGGACGGCGTTGTCAGTGGCGGGCTGTACCTTCCGACACATGGGGATCTATCTGGTGAACGTCGGCGCGCGGGAGTGGTTCGGCGCGGACGAGGAGGGCCGGGGGGACGTCGCCGCCGCGCTGAACGAGGAGTTGGCGCGGCGCGGGCTCCCGCCGTACACGGGCGTTCCCGAGGAGACGGACTTCGCGCCCGGCTCCGGGACCGCCTTCGAGGAGAAACTCGTCCCGCCCATGGACGGCTTCGTCGCACTGTGCCGGGCGCATCTGTCGAAGGCCGAGCAGGAACTCCTCCTCGGCTGGACGGTGCTGGTGCCGGTGCCGCTCGACGAGGACATCGAGCTGCCGATCGAGTCCGCTTTCGACCTGACGACGACCGTCGCCGGAGCCCCGCAGGTCCTCGCCCTCACCGAACGGCTCGCGGCGGCCGTGGACCTGCCGACCGACGAGATACCGGCGACCTCCGACAACCTGGAGCTGACCGGCTGGTTCCTGGACGGCGAGGCGAAGCGGACCGCGGCGACCCGGCCGGGACGGTGGGCCGACGACCTCGACACCGCCTTCTACACGGCGGTGTATCTGCGCGCCGCCCAGCACTCGATACGACGCGGCTGCCCGATCGTCTACTCCTGACCTCCGGCGGAGGTCGCCGCTCCGTGAAATCGGTGACAGGACTGGTGCCTTGGAAGCCTTCCCCGCGATGCCTCGCTCCCGGTACAGGTGTGCCCATGACGGAAAACGGGGGACGCCACGAGACACGGTGGCGGGGAATGCGGGAGTCGGTCCAGGGGGCGGACACCGAGCTGTGGCCCGAGGGGCTGGCGGATGTGGTGCCGGGTGAGTCGGAGCCCGCCTACGTTCAGTTCGGTGAGCTCTATCCCGAGCAGCAGCTCCAATTACAGCTCCTCTACGGCGCCTCACAGCGCGCCTTCGAACGCCGGACGCGGGTCTCGGCACGGGTCACCGTGGTGCGGGTGCTGGGCAACGCGCTGAGTGACCCACGGCTGCGCGACACCAAGGCCGACGAGCATCTGAGCGAGTATCTCGACCAGGAGATCGCCGACCTGCGGGGCCGGCTGGCCCAGGACAGCGCGACCGCCGTCAGCCGGGGCCTCAACATCGGCCTCGCCATGGGCGCGGCCGCGAGTCTGGCGCTGCTCGTCGTCCCGCTGCTCTGGGGCGTCGACCTGCTCGGCGTCCTCGGCGTGACCCTGAACTGCACCAACCGCTGGAGCCTGTTGGGCGCCTTCGTCTGCGGCGGGGTCGGCGCGTTCGGGGCCGTGCTCAGTGTGCTGGTGCGGCTGCGGGGGAGCGCGGACCAGCTGGCGCGCCGTCAGACCAACGGCCGCGAGGGCATCGTGGTCCCCGGTCAGATGGCCCGCAGCATGCGGCACGAGGGCGTCTACCGGGTGTTCGTCGGCTGGATCCTCGCCCTCGCCGTCTACTTCCTGCTCAGCGGCGGCATCGTGACCGTCTTCGAACCGCCTGCCACCACAGCCGAGATCTGCCCCGCCCCGGGCCACCCGGGATCGGCCGCCGCGGGCACCGAGTTCTGGGGCTTCTGGTGCGCCATCGGCTTCGTGGCGGGCTTCAACGAGCGGTGGGCGTTCGGCATCCTCAGCCGCGACTCCACCAGACGATCGGGTAAGAACTCCTGATTCCGCTTTTGAACGGTTTCAATACCACGCCACTTCGGCTGGGGAGTTCTGTTGGATTCTGCACGCTACTTGTCCTGATCGATGCATGGACACTGACCACTTCTGCCACTAGCTTCAACCGTCGTTCGAGCTGAATCGTTCCAACTCCGAACCGAACCCAGCCGAAGGGACAACGGCATGAACGACGGAGTCGACGGCACGAAGGGCAGAGGGGTGCGCCGCCGCACCGTGCTCACCACAGCACTCGGCGCCGCACCACTGGCCGTGGCGGGCGGCGTCATCGGAGGGGCCCCCGCGGCGGCCGCACCGACCTCGCCCCGCACCGCGGTCGAGGGCCTGACGGTCGAGCACCGCACGAACCCCCTCGGCGTGGACGCCGAACACCCCAGGTTCGGCTGGCGCACCACCTCCTCGGTACGCGGCCGCCGCCAGTCGGCGTACCGGATCCTGGTGGCCACGACCCCCGACCGGCTGACCCCCTCCCGCGCGGACGTCTGGAACAGCGGCCGGGTCACCTCACCGGACTCGGTCGCCGTCCGCTACGACGGCCCCGCCCTGCGCCCCTCCACCCGCTACCACTGGACGGTGACGGTCTGGGACGAGACCGGCCGCACCGTCCCCGCCGCCCCGACCGCCCGCTTCGAGACCGGCCTGCTCAGTACCGACGGCGTCTCCGGCTGGGACGGCGCCCGGTGGATCGCCATGGCGGGCAAACGCCCCAACACCCCCGGCGCCCCGCTCCTGCGCCACCAGGCCAGGCTGACCGGGCGTCAAGTCAGCGCCGCCCGGCTCTACATCAGCGCTCTCGGCGTGTACGAGGCCCACATCAACGGCCATCGCGTCGCCGTGCCGCAGGGCGACGGCACCACCCACGAACTGCTGACGCCGGGCTGGACCAACTACGACAGCACCGTCAACTACCTCGCCTACGACGTCACGGACCTGGTCGCCAGACAGCGGCAGCAAGGCCAGGTCACCCTCGCCGCCGTACTCGGCAACGGCTGGTACAACAGCCGCGTCTCCGAGAACAGCGCCTACTGGTCCGCCGACGGCCACCCGCTCGCCCTCAAGGCCAAGCTCCTGATCCGCTACGCCGACGGATCCGAACAGACCGTCGTCACCGCGCCCGGCGAGGACTGGCGGGCCACCGACACCGGCCCCTACCGCGCCGACGACATCTACGACGGCCAGACCTACGACGCCCGCGCCGACCTCCCGGGCTGGACGGCGAACGGCTTCGACGCCTCCGGCTGGGCCGGCGTGACCGAGCACGACCACGACACCCGCTTCCCCGACGCGAAGCTGGTGGCCTACCCCGGCGAGAGCGCGCGGGTCATGCCGGAGTGGGATCAGCGGCCCCGGTCCGTCACCGTGTACACCGGCGTGACGGGGCAGAGCGGCAGCCCCAACGGCGAGGGACGTATCGTCACCGACCCCGCCCGCACCGTCACCGACCCGGCCGCCGCCGCGACCGCCTCCGTGACCCTGCGCCCCGGCGACACCGCCGTGCTCGACCTCGGCCAGAACCTGGTCGGCGTGCCCCGCTACACCCTGCGCGGCCCGGCCGGCGCCCAAGTCACCTTCAAACCGGGCGAGATGCTCAACGACGACAGCGAAGGCGCCGACGGGCCGGTCGGGTCCGTGTACCGTGCCAACCTGCGCAGCGCCAAGGCCACCAGCACCTACACCCTCAAGGGCGACCCCGACGGCGAGACCCACCAGGACTCGCTGACCTTCTACGGCTTCCGCTACGTCTCCGTCACCGCCACGGACACCGTCACCCTGACCCGGTTCACCGGCCGGGTCGCGACGTCCGCCCTCCGCGACATCGGCACCGTCACCACCGACGACACCGACGTCAACCAGCTGATCAGCAACGTCCGTTGGGGCCAGCGCGGCAACTACCTCTGGGTGCCCACCGACTGCCCCCAGCGCGACGAACGCCTCGGCTGGACCGGCGACACCCAGCTCTTCTCCCACACCGGCCTCTACAACGCGGACGTCGTCAACTTCCTCAGCCACTTCGAGGACATCCTGATCGACTCGCAGAAGACCTACGGCCAGGACGGCGCCCAATTCACCTGGGTCGCACCCGGCTCCCGCTACAACCAGCCGATCCCCGCCAGCGGTTGGGCGGACTGCGGAGTCGTCGTGCCCTGGACGGTGTGGCAGATGTCCGGCGACACCACGGTCATCGACCGCAGCTGGGCCGCCATGACGAAGTACCTGGACTGGATCCGGGCACGCACCGGCGACACCTACGCCGGACAGGGTGCGATCTTCGGCGACTGGCTGGCCTTCCAGGACACCAGCACCCAGCTGATCAGCGACGTCTACTACGGTTACAGCGCCCGCCTCATGGCCGACATGGCCCGGGCCACCGGCCGCACCGCCGACACCCGCACCTACGAGGATCTCTTCGCCCGCATCAAGCGGGCGTTCATCACCAAGTACCTGGCCACCGACGCGAACGGACAGGTCACCGTCCGCTCCAGCCTCGGCGACGCCCCGCCCACGGGCGGCAGGACGGAGGACGACAGCCAGACCGCCCTGCTGTGGGTCCTCAAACTCGGCTTCTACGACACCGAGGCCCAGCGCCGCCGCCTGGTCACGCTCCTCGCCGACAACATCGGCAACGACGAGGCCTACAAGCAGGCCCACCCCGACAGCACCCGCGTGAGGTACGCCGAGAACACCCTGTCCGTCGGCTTCCTCGGCGTTAACGTCCTCGCCCCCGTCCTCACCGACGAGGGCCGCGTCGACCTGGCGTACCGGCTGCTGCACCAGGACGCCATGCCGTCCTGGCTGTACTCCGTGCGCAACGGCGCCACCACCATCTGGGAGCGCTGGAACTCGTACTCGAAGGAGGACGGCTTCGGCCCCGTCGACATGAACTCCTTCAACCACTACTCCTACGGCGCGATCATGGAGTGGATGTACGAGAGCATGGCCGGCATCGCCAAGGACCCGGCCCAGCCGGGCTTCCGGCACTTCTTCCTCAGCCCCCACCTCGACCCGACCGGCAAGATCACCCAGGTCACCGGCACCCATCTCTCGCCCTACGGCGAGATCGTGAGCGAGTGGCACCGGGACGACCGCAAGCTGACCTACCGGGCCGTGGTGCCCGCCAACAGCACCGCGACCCTGCGCCTGCCCACCGCCGACCCGTCGACCGTCCGCGAGGGCCGGACACCCCTGGCCGAGGCCGAGGGCGTCGAGTACCTGGGCTTCACGGACGGCGTCGCCTCCTACCGGCTGCCGTCCGGCCGCTACACGGTGACGTCGGCGCTCGCCTGATCCCCGCCCACCAGCACCACCTCCAGGGTGCGCGGACCGTGCACCCCCTCGACCCGGTCCAGCTCGATGTCGCTGGTCGCCGACGGACCGGAGATCCACGTCAACGGACGGACCGGGTCGAGGCGTTCGAGGGCCTGCGGCACGGAGGAGACGACCTGCTCGGGCACCCGTACGACACAGATGTGGTGGTCGGGGACGAGGGTGATACGGCGGCGGCCCTGGTCGGGAGATCCGTCCAGGACGATCGTGCCGGTCTCGGCCACCGCCACGGCACACCCTGTGACGACGCTGTCGACCCGGTCCAGTTCGTCCGGAGTGCTCTCCGGCCGGTCCGCGATCCGCTCGGCATCGGCCGCCGCCAGCCATTCGGTGTCCAGACCGGGCGGCACGAGCACCGTCTTCGCCCCGCGCGCCGCGAGCATCCCGGCGATCGTCGCCGCGAGATCGGCGGGCGTGCAGCGGTGCACGATCGCCCGGTAGTCCGCGAGGTTCTCGGCCAGCAGATCGACCGTCTGCGCGACGCTCCGGTCCCCGTGCTCGCGCAGATAGTCCCGCGGAACCGCCTGTTCGTACGGCGACTCCTCACGCGGTACGTCGGCGAGCGCGCGCCGCACCCGGCCCAGGATTCGTTCCCTGCTGCTCACTCGGCGCCGTCCTTTCCACCGTTCGTGCGCCGCCACCAGTCCCGGAACGGCTCCGCGGGCACCGTCGGAAGATCCCGTGTCCCGCTCCACGCCTTGCCGGGTCCGGGCAGTGAGCGCGGATGCAGCCGCCGGGTGCGCGAGGCGAGCCGCTGGCCGGTGCGCAGGGCGCCGGGGTGGCTGAACGTCCAGCGTGCCGCCCGCATCGCGGCCCGCTCGGCGGCATGCCCCTTGGCGGGCTTCAGCACCACCTTGTTGCCCTTCGACGTCACCTCGCCGCCCGCCACCACCCGCTCCCGCAGATGCACCAGCACCTCGGGGATGTCGATGGCGACCGGGCACACGTCGTAGCAGGCGCCGCACAGCGATGACGCGTACGGCAGGGAGGCGTCGATCTCACTCGTCACGCCCCGCAGTTGCGGGCTGAGGATCGCGCCGATCGGGCCCGGATACACCGAGCCGTAGGCGTGCCCGCCGGCCCGCTCGTACACCGGGCACACATTGAGACACGCCGAGCAGCGGATGCACCGCAGCGCCTGGCGGCCGACCTCGTCGGCCAGGGTGTCGGTGCGGCCGTTGTCGAGCAGGACCAGATGGAAGGTGCCCGGCCCGTCGCCGTCCGTCGTACCGGTCCACATGGTGGTGTACGGATTCATGCGCTCGGCGGTGGAGGAGCGGGGGAGGGTCTGCAGGAACACCTCCAGGTCCCGCCACGTAGGCACGATCTTCTCGATGCCGACGACCGAGATCAGCGTCTCGGGCAGGGTCAGACACATCCGCCCGTTGCCCTCGGACTCCACGACCACCAGCGTGCCGGTCTCGGCGACCATGAAGTTGGCGCCGGAGATGCCGACCTTGGCGCGCAGGAACTTCTCCCGCAGGTGCAGGCGTGCCGCCTCGGCGAGTTCGGCGGGTGTGTCGGTGAGCCCTTCCGGGGCCGGGCGGCCCCACTCGCTCATCTCGCGCTCGAAGATGTCGCGGATCTCGCCCCGGTTGCGGTGGATGGCCGGCACCAGGATGTGCGAGGGGCGGTCCTTGCCCAACTGCACGATCAGCTCGGCGAGATCGGTCTCGTAGGCGCGGATGCCCTCCGCCTCGAGGGCTTCGTTCAGCCCGATCTCCTGCGTGGCCATCGACTTGACCTTGACGACCTCCGACTCACCGGTCGCCTTGACCAGATCGGCCACGATCCGGTTCGCCTCGTCGGCGTCGGCGGCCCAGTGGACGGTGCCGCCCGCCGCCGTCACCGACTCCTCCAACCGCACGAGATACCCGTCGAGATGACGCAGCGTGTGATCCTTGATCCGCTTGCCCGCCTCGCGCAGCGCCGCCCAGTCCGAGACCTCCGCGACGGCCTTCGCCCGCTTGCTGCGGATGGTGTGCGTGGCGTGGCGCAGATTGCCCCGCAGGGTCGCGTCGTGCACGGCCTCGTGCGCGGCCTGTGGAAAGGCCGGCATCCCCAGATACGTCCCGCTCATACAGCCGGTTCCTCCTCCGTGCTCGCCAGGATCTCCGCGATGTGCACCGGCCGCATGCCCGTCCGCAGCCGGGCCATGGTCCCGCCGATGTGCATCAGACAGGAGTTGTCGGCGGCGCACAGCACGTCCGCGCCCGTCGACTCGGCGTTGCGGACCTTGTCCGCGCCCATCGCCGCCGAGACATCGGAGTTCTTCAGGGCGAAGGTGCCCCCGAAACCGCAGCACTCCTCGGCGCCCGGCAATTCCGCCAACTCCAGCCCCCTGACGGCCCGCAGCAGCCGCCGGGGCCGGTCCCCGAGCCCCAGCCCGCGCAGCCCGTGACAGGTCGGGTGGTACGTCACCCGGTGCGGGTAGTAGGCGCCCACGTCCGTCACCTCCAGCACATCCACCAGGAACTCCGTCAGCTCGTACGTCTTCGGCACCACCGGTGCCAGCGTCGCCGCGAGCGAGTCCCCGCGCCCCTCGGCCCGGGCCCGCTCACCCATCCGCGGATACAGTTCCCGCACCATCGCGCCGCACGACCCGGACGGGGTGACGATCGCGTCGTACTCCCCGAAGACATCGGAGAAATGACGGGCCAGAGGCTCGGCCTCATGACGGTAGCCGGTGTTGTAGTGCGCCTGCCCGCAACAGGTCTGAGCCATCGGGAAGTCGACCTCTACGCCCAGCCTGGTCAGCAGTTTCACCACGGCGCGACCGGTGTCCGGATAAAGCGTGTCGTTGACGCAGGTCAGGAACAGGGCGACACGCATCGCGGCTCCTTGTGATCGATCATCGGATGAGTGCAGCGTAGTAGGGGCGGGCGGTGTGGGGGAGACCCCGTCACCCGCCGGTGAGCCGGGCTTCCGCCTCGTGCCAGCGCGCCGCGTCCCCGCGCGGCTCGTACCGGGTCAACGGCTGGGTACGGGTGAGCAGGCTCCGCCCGTCGCCCAGGTCGCCGACCAGACCGTGGGCCCGCGCCTGCACGAGGACGTTCCCGAGAGCGGCTGCCTCGGCCGGACCGGCCACCACCGGCAGTCCGCAGGCGTCGGCGGTCAGCTGGCACAGCAGGGCGTTGCGCGTGCCGCCGCCGACGACATGCACGACGTCCACGGGATGGCCGGCGAGCCGCTGCGCCTCGTCGATCGCCCGGCGGTGGGCGAGGGCCAGCGAGTCGAGGATGCACCGGGTGATCTCGGCGGGTGAGGCGGGCACCGGCTGCCCGGAGGCCCGGCACGCCTGGGCGATCCGCTCCGGCATCCGGCCCGGCGCCAGGAACGCCGCGTCCCCCGCGTCCACCACCGACCGCAGCGCCGGCACCCGGGCCGCCGCCGTCAGCAGCGGGCCCAACTCCGGCTCGCCCCAGGCTCGTACGCACTCCTGGAGCAGCCACAGCCCCATGATGTTCCGCAGATATCGGACCGTGCCGTCCAGCCCCAGCTCATTGGTGAAGTTGGCGGCCCGGCTCTCCTCGGAGAGCACGGGCGCGTCCAGCTCCAGACCGGCCAGCGACCAGGTGCCGGTGCAGATGTACGCGAACCGCTCGCCGTCGGCCGGCACGGCGGCCACCGCGGAGGCGGTGTCGTGCGACCCGACCGCGGTCACCGGCACCGGCCCGGCGAGCCCGGTCTCCTCCAGCACCTCGGCACGCAACAGACCCGCCGGATCACCGGGGTGCCTCAGCGGCGCGAACAGGCGCAGGTCGATGCCGAGCCTTGAGGCGATGTCGTACGACCAGTCGCGCGTGCGGGGATCGACGAGCTGGGTGGTGGAGGCGTTGGTCAGCTCGGTGCCCTGCTCGCCGGTGAGCCAGTACGTCAGGAGGTCAGGGATGAGCAGGAGCCGCTCGGCGTGGGCCAGCTGGGCGGAGTGACGGGCCGCCACCAGCTGGTACAGCGTGTTGAAGGGCGCGTACTGCAACCCGGTCGCGGCGTACAGCTCCTCGGCCGGAACGGTCGCCCACACCTTCTCGGCGATCCCCTCCGTCCGTGAGTCCCGGTAGTGCACGGGGTTCCCGAGCAGCGCCCCGTCCGCGTCCAGCAGCCCGTAGTCCACGGCCCAGCTGTCGACGCCGACGGAGTCGACCTGCCCGGCCGCCCGCAGTCCGTCCAGCACCCCGGCGTACAGCCCGAGGACGTCCCAGCGCAGCCCTTCGGAGGTGCGCACGGGCCGGTTCGGGAACCGGTGCGCCTCGGTCAGCTCCAGCCGGTCCGGGCCGACGCGGCCGACCATCACACGTCCGCTGGACGCGCCGAGGTCGACCGCGGCGTACGACTTCACCGGGGCGCTCACCGCAGGAACGCGGCCGCGACGCCGGCGTCGACCGGGATGTGCAGCCCGGTGGTGTGCGTCAGGTCGCCGCCGGTGAGGGCGAAGACGGCGTTCGCGACATGCTCGGGCAGCACCTCGCGTTTGAGGAGGGTCCGCCGGGCGTAGAACTCCCCGAGCTTCGCCTCCTCGACCCCGTACACGGCGGCACGCTGAGCACCCCATCCGCCCGCGAAGATCCCCGAGCCGCGCACCACACCGTCCGGGTTGACCCCGTTGACGCGGATGCCGTGCTCGCCGAGCTCGGCGGCCAGCAGCCGTACCTGGTGGGCCTGGTCGGCCTTGGTTGCGGAGTAGGCGATGTTGTTGGGACCGGCGAAGACGGCGTTCTTGGAGGCGATGTAGACGATGTCGCCGCCCAGTCCCTGCGCGATCATCACCCGGGCGGCCTCGCGGGAGACGAGGAAGGAACCGCGGGCCATGATGTCGTGCTGGAGGTCCCAGTCCTTGGCGGAGGTCTCCAGCAGCGGCTTGGAGATGGAGATGCCGGCGTTGTTCACCACCAGATCCACACCGCCGAACGCCAGCACCGCCGCCCTGAAGGACGCGGCGATCTGCTCCTCGGAGGTGACGTCCACGGTCACGGCCACGGCCTTGTCGGGCCCGCCGAGCTCCTCGGCGACGGCCGCGGCGTTCTCGGCGTCGAGATCGGCGACCACGACACAGGCGCCCTCGGCGACCAGCCGGTGCGCGATGGCCTTGCCGATCCCGCTGCCGGCGCCGGTCACCAGCGCGACCCGCGTCGCCAGCGGCCGGGGCTTCGGCATCCGCTGAAGCTTGGCCTCCTCCAGCGCCCAGTACTCGATCCGGAACTTCTCGGACTCCTCGATGGGCGCGTAGGTGGAGACGGCTTCGGCACCCCGCATCACGTTGATGGCGTTGAGGTAGAACTCGCCGGCCACCCGGGCGGTCTGCTTGTCCTTGCCGAAGGAGAACATGCCCACGCCCGGGATCAGCACGATCGCCGGGTCGGCGCCCCGCATCGCGGGGGAGTCGGGCAGGGCGTGCCGCCGGTAGTAGGCGGCGTACTCCTCGCGGTACCCGGCGTGCAGCTCCTTCAGCCGGGCGACGGCCTCGTCGAGCGGCGCGGTGGGCGGCAGATCGAGGACGAGCGGGCGCACCTTGGTCCGCAGGAAGTGGTCCGGGCACGAGGTCCCGAGCGCGGCGAGCCGCGGGTGCTCGGCCCGCGCCAGGAACTCCAGGACGGCGTCGGAGTCGTCGAAGTGCCCGACCTGGGCCTTGTCCTGGGAGGCGAGAGCGCGGACGTGTGGTGCGAGAGCGGCCGCACGCTCACGGCGCTCGGCGGCATCGAGCGCCCCGTATCCCTCGATGACACCTCCGAAGGGCTCCGCCTTCCCCCGCTCCTCCAGGAACTTCTCGGCGGTGCGGATGATGTGCAGCGAGTTGCGCTCGCACTCCTCGGAGGTGTCACCCCAGGCGGTGATGCCGTGCCCACCGAGCACACACCCGATGGCCTGCGGGTTGGCGGCCTTCACGGCGGCGATGTCCAGACCCAGCTGGAACCCGGGCCGCCGCCACGGCACCCACACCACGGTGTCCCCGAAGCACTCGGCGGTCAGTTTCTCCCCGTCGGCGGCACAGGCCAGCGCGATGCCCGAGTCCGGGTGCAGATGATCGACGTGCGCCGCTTCCACGAGCCCGTGCATGGCGGTGTCGATGGACGGAGCCGCCCCGCCCTTGCCGTGCAGGCAGTAGTCGAACGCGGCGGCCATCTCGTCCTCGCGCTCGACGCCGGGGTAGACGCCGGCGAGCGCCCGCATACGGTCCAGCCGCAACACGGCCAGCCCCGCCTCGGTGAGCGTCCCGAGGTCACCACCGGACCCCTTGACCCACATCAGCTCGACGTCACCCCCGGTGACGGGATCGACGTCGACGCCCTTGGCGGACGCGTTCCCACCGGCGTAGTTGGTGTTACGGGGATCGGAACCGAGCCGCTGGGACCGCGCGAGGAGGGCGGCGGCTTCGGGATGGGGAGCCATGTTCTCAGTCCTTAGAAGAAGAAGTACGTTCCTTGTCGGCGCCGTCAGGGGCGCAGGGGGATCAGGCGCCAAGCGCCGATTCCAGAGGCGCGGGGGGATCAGGCGCGGAGCGCCGATCTCAGGGGCGCGGGGCTGTGTTGAATCTGCGGCTACCGCCGCGCGGGCGCGACCGGCCACACACGGCCCGCAGCCCGCGGACAACAGAACCCGGCAGACGCCTACGCCCCCCACCCGGCCTGCTGCCCACCAACCCGCTCGGCCACGATCTTCTCGGCCCACCCCGACCGGCGGTACGCAGCCATGGGGTCGGCGTCGAGGCCCATCTCCTCCCGCACCTCGGCCAGCAGCCGCCGCACATCCGTGTTGTAGGCATCCATGACCACGGCGTTCGCTCCCAGCACATCCCCATCGGCCTGTGCCGCAGCCAACGCCGCCCGATCAACGAGCAGCGCCTTCGCCGTGGCCTCCTGCACATTCATCACCGACCGGATGATCGCCGGGATCTTCGCCTCGATGTTGTGGCACTGGTCGAGCATGAAGGCCACGTCCGAGGTGAACCCGCCCCCGCGCACGACCTCGTACATGATCCGGAACAGCTGGAAGGGATCGGCGGCCCCCACCATCAGGTCGTCGTCCGCGTAGAACCGGGAGTTGAAGTCGAATCCGCCGAGCTTCCCCTCCCGCAGCAGCGTCGCGACGATGAACTCGATGTTGGTGCCGGGCGCGTGATGCCCGGTGTCGACCACGACCTGCGCCTTCGGCCCGAGCTTCAGGCAGTGCGCGTACGCGGTCCCCCAGTCCGGCACGTCCGTCGTGTAGAAGGCCGGCTCGAAGAACTTGTACTCCAGCAGCATCCGCTGCCCGTCCCCGAGCCGCTCGTACACCTCCGCCAGCCCCTCGGCCAGCCGGTCCTGGCGCCCACGGATGTCGTCCTGCCCGGGATAGTTCGTGCCGTCCGCGAACCACAGCTTCAGATCCCGTGATCCCGTCGCGTCCATGATGTCGACGCACTCCAGCAGATGATCCACGGCCTTGCGCCGCACCACCGCCTCCGGATGGCAGATGCTGCCCAGCTTGTAGTCGTCGTCCTGGAAGGTGTTGGAGTTGATCGCGCCCAGCCGCACCCCACGCTCCTCGGCGTGCTTGGCCAGCGCCGCGTAGTCGTCGACCTTGTCCCAGGGGATGTGCAGCGCGACGGTCGGCGCGACGCCGGTGAACTCGTGCACCTGCGCGGCGTCGTCCAGCTTCTCCCGAGGTGTCCGGGGCACGCCCTGCTGGGCGAACACCTTGAACCGCGTCCCCGAGTTCCCGTACGCCCACGACGGCGTTTCGACGGCCTGGGTCTTGAGTGCGGCCTTCACCGCGGCGAGCTCGGTCACTTCAGGGCTCCTGTGACGTCGGGACGGAAGGGTTGGACGGTGGGCAGCTGAAACGCTTCACTGTGAAACGATTCAAGACGGGAACGTATGGGCCCCCCGAAAGGGTGTCAAGCCCCGTGGTCGAGGCTGTTTCCTGTGACTCGGCCGTGACCTACGTTCATCGAAACTTTTTCGACACGGACCCATTGACGGAACATGCACTCCGTGCCTAACGTCCCGGCAACCAAGTTGAAACCTTTCACGACGCCGGGAGGCCCGTCCCGCCGGCGTCGTCGAGGAGCCCCCATGACCCACCCGTCCACCACGGGTCCGGCCCCGGTTCTGGCGCTCAGGGACATCTCCAAGTCCTTCGGCGCGGTCCGCGCCCTGCGGGACGTCTCCCTGGAGCTGTTCCCCGGGGAGGTGCACGCCCTCGCCGGGGAGAACGGCGCGGGCAAGTCGACCCTGATCAAGACGCTCGCCGGCGTGCACCGGCCCGACGCGGGCCAGGTGCTGCTCGACGGCGCGCCCGTCGTCTTCCACGGCCCCGGTGACGCCCGCGACGCCGGCATCGCCGTGATCTACCAGGAGCCGACCCTTTTCCCCGACCTTTCGATCGCCGAGAACATCTTCATGGGCCGCCGCCCG
Organism: Streptomyces coerulescens; assembly: GCF_042657965.1. Taxonomy (NCBI): domain Bacteria; kingdom Bacillati; phylum Actinomycetota; class Actinomycetes; order Kitasatosporales; family Streptomycetaceae; genus Streptomyces; species Streptomyces coerulescens. The sequence continues at coordinate 97,769 of NZ_JBHSKM010000003.1, read as the reverse complement.
CGCCGCGCCCTCGGCCGTATCGACCACAAGGCCACACACACCGCGACCCTGGCCCTGATGAGGCGCCTCGGCGTCGAACTCGACCCCGACCGCCCCGCACGCGGCCTGTCCATCGCCGACCAGCAGATCGTCGAGATCGCCAAGGCGCTCTCCTTCGACGCCCGCGTCCTGATCATGGACGAGCCGACCGCCGCCCTGACCGGCAGCGAGGTCGCCCGCCTCTTCGGAGTCGTACGCACCCTGCGCGACCAGGGCGCCGCAGTCCTCTTCATCTCCCACCGGCTGGAGGAGATCTTCCAGATCTGCCGGCAGGTCACGACCCTGCGCGACGGCGCCTGGATCGCCACTGAGCCGGTGGACGGCATGACCGAGGACGACCTCGTGCGCCGGATGGTCGGCCGCGCCCTCGACGAGCTGTACCCCAAGCAGGACGTGAAGCCGGGCGAGATCGCCCTGAGCGTGCGCCGGCTGACCCGCGAGGGCGTCTTCACCGACGTCTCCTTCGACGTACGGCGCGGTGAGATCGTCGGCCTCGCCGGACTCGTCGGCGCGGGCCGCACGGAAGTCGCGCGGGCGGTCTTCGGCATCGACCGCTGGGACGCCGGCGAGGTCAGCGTCGGCGGCAAGGCGCTCACCAACGGCGCCCCCTCCACCGCCATGGCCTCCGGACTCGCCCTCGTCCCCGAGGACCGGCGCGCCCAGGGCCTGGTGATGGACATGTCCATCGAGCGCAACATCGGCCTCACCGGACTGCGTACGACCGTCAAGGCCGGGCTGATGGACCGCGGCGCCGAACGCAGCCGCTCCCTCGACTGGGCCGTCAAGCTCCAGGTCAAGTACGCCCGGATCGCCGACACGGTCAACACCCTGTCCGGCGGCAACCAGCAGAAGGTCGTCCTCGCCAAGTGGCTGGCCACCGGCCCCAAGGTGCTCATCGTCGACGAACCCACCCGGGGCATCGACGTCGGCACCAAGGCCGAAGTGCACCGGCTGCTCAGCGAGCTGGCCGCCGACGGCGTGGCCGTCCTGATGATCTCCTCCGACCTGCCCGAGATCCTCGGCATGGCCGACCGCGTGCTCGTGATGCACGAGGGCCGGCTGACCGCCGAGATCCCGCGCTCCGAAGCAACCGAGGAAACCGTGATGGCCGCAGCCACCGGGAGGGCCGCCGCATGACGGTGACCACTCCCCAAGAGGCTCCCGTGACCGACGTGGCCAAGTCCAGCGGCACCCGCCTGGTCGACCGCGTCTTCAAGATGCGCGAACTCGCCATCCTGGTCGTCTTCGTGGTGATGATCGTCGTCACCCAGCTGGGCAACAGCGAGTTCCTCACCGAGCAGGGCATCAAGGACCTCCTGCTCAACGCGACCATCCTCGTCCTGGTCGCCACCGGACAGGCCCTGGTGGTGATCACACGGAACGTCGACCTGTCCGTCGGCTCCACGCTCGGCATCAGCGCCTTCGCCGCCGGCACGTTCCTCCAGGGCGGCGGCAACCCGGTCCTGGCCGTGCTCCTGGCGGTCCTGATGGGTGTCGGCTTCGGCCTGCTGAACGGACTGCTCGTCAGCCTCGGCCAGGTGCCGGCGCTGGTGGTCACCCTCGGCACGCTGTACATCATCCGCGGCATCGACTCCATCTGGGTCGGCTCCCGCCAGATCACCGCGGCCGACCTCCCGGACGGCTTCGTCGACTTCGGCTCGGGCGGCATCTCCGCCGTGCCGTGGCTGGCCCTGATCGCCCTCGTCGTCCTCGTCGCCACCGCCTACTACCTCAAGCACTACGGCAGCGGCCGCGAGCTGTACGCCCTCGGCTCCAACCCGGAAGCAGCCCGCCTCGCCGGCATCCCGGTGCGCAAGCGGATCCTCGCCGCCTACACCTTCTGCGGAGGGCTCGCCGGACTCGCCGGCGCCCTGTACCTGGCCCGGTTCGGCAACGTCGACTCCGGCACCGGCAACGGCTACGAACTCACCGTCGTCAGCGCGGTCGTGGTCGGCGGCGTCGTCTTCACCGGCGGCTCCGGCAGCGTCTACGGCGCCGCCCTCGGCGCGCTGCTGCTGACCTCCATCAACAGCGTGCTGCCCGCCCTCGGCGTCAGCTCCGTCTGGGTGCTCGCCATCAACGGCATCCTGCTCATCCTCGCCATCGCGGTCGACCGGATCGTCGCGCTGCGGGTGGCCACCGCCCTGAAGAAGAGGAACGCCCGCCATGGCTGACTTCTCGCTCGCGCGCGCCGTTCGCTGGGACACGGTGGTCGGCGCCCTGCTCATCGTCGTACTGCTGCTGTCCTTCACCACGGTCGACGGCTTCGGAAACGCCCTCAACCTGTCGTTCCTGATCGGCAACACGCTGCCCATCGCCCTGATCGCCCTGCCGATGACCCTGCTCGTGGTCTCGGGCGAGATCGATCTGTCGGTGGCGTCGACGGCGGGACTGTCGGGCGCCATCATGGGCGCCCTGTGGAACCAGGGCATGACCATCGAGACGATCATTCCGATCTGTCTGCTGCTCGGGGTCGTGTGCGGCCTGATCAACGGTCTGCTGGTGACCAAGCTGGGGCTGCCGTCGCTCGCCGTCACCATCGGCACGCTCGCCGCGTATCGGGGTATCGCGCAGATCGTGCTGGGGTCGGACGCGGTGACCGACTTCCCGACGCAGTATCTGGACTTCGCCGCCGGGCGGATCGGCGACACGTTCATCCCGTACGCCTTCCTGCCCTTCCTGGTGCTGCTCGCGATCGCCGTGGTCGCGCTGCACGCCACGCCGTTCGGGCGGTCGCTGTTCGCGATCGGCGCGAGCGAGGAGGCGGCGCGGTTCGCCGGGATCCGGGTCAAGCGGCAGAAGCTGATCCTGTTCACGGTGACGGGGCTGATGGCGTCACTGACCGGGATCTTCTGGGCGCTGCATTACGCGAGCGCTCGCTATGACAACGCCACCGGTCTCGAACTGTCGGTTGTCGCCGCCGTGTTGCTCGGTGGGATCGACTTCGACGGTGGGAAGGGGACGCTGGGCGGGGCGATCGCCGGGGTCTTCCTGCTCGGGGCGTTGCAGAACGTCATGAGTCTTCAGGACGTTTCGGCGCAGTCGCAGATCGTCGTCACGGGTGTGTTGCTCGTTCTTTCTGTCCTTGGGCCTCGGGTGGCTCGGCAAATCGCCGTCGTGCGTGCTCAATCGTCCGGCTAACGGCAGTACGTGGCTGGTCGCGCCCGCGCGGCGGAGCCGTAAATCAAACACAGCCCCGCGCCCCTGAAGGGGCGCTTCACCTCACCTTCGTCAAAAGGAACTCCCGTCATGCGTAAGTCATCCCTCCGGCGTGTCTGTGTGACCCTCGCCGCCGTCACCTCCCTCGCTCTGGCGGCCACCGCCTGCGGCGGCACCACCAAGGAGGACGTCAAGGACGAAGGGGCCTCCGCCGCCACCGCCGGCAAGGCCGACCCGAATGCCGAGCTGAAGAAGGGGCTGACCGTCGGGTTCCTGCCCAAGCAGGTCAACAACCCCTACTTCACCTCCGCCGACAAGGGCGGCGAGGCGGCCCTGAAGGAGCTGGGGTCCAGCTACAAGGAGGTCGGGCCGAGCAGTGCCACCGACACCGCCGGGCAGGTGAGTTACGTCAACACGCTCACCCAGCAGCAGGTCGACGCGATGGCCGTGTCCGCGCAGGACCCGGGCGCCCTGTGCACCGCGCTCAAGCAGGCCATGAAGAACGGCATCAAGGTCGTCACCTACGACTCCGACACCACCGCCGGCTGCCGCAACGCCTTCGTCTCGCAGGCCTCCGCCGAGGACCTGGGCCGCACCGAGGTGCAGCTGCTCGCCGAGCAACTGGACTACAAGGGCGAGATCGCGATCCTGTCCGCCGCGCAGACCGCGACGAACCAGAACACCTGGATCGACTTCATGAAGGACGAGCTCAAGGACCCCAAGTACAAGGACATGAAGCTCGTCAAGGTCGCCTACGGCGACGACGACGCCCAGAAGTCCTTCCAGCAGACCCAGGGCCTGCTCCAGGAGTACCCGAACCTGAAGGGGATCATCTCCCCGACCACGGTCGGCATCAAGGCCGCCGCCCAGTACCTCTCGGGCTCCAAGTACAAGGGCAAGGTCAAGCTGACCGGCCTCGGCACCCCCAACGACATGCGCAAGTACGTCAAGAACGGCACCGTCGAGGCGTTCGAGCTGTGGGACCCGGCGAAGCTGGGCGAGCTGGCCGCCCGTACCTCCGTGGCCCTGGTCTCCGGGCAGATCACCGGCAAGGAGGGCGAGACCTTCAAGGCCGGCGACATGGGCGAGTACACCATCGGCAAGGACGGTGTGATCAGCCTCGGCAAGCCGACCGTCTTCGACGCCAAGAACATCGACCAGTTCAACTTCTGACATCCGGAGGGTTGTTGATGCAGCGCGTGTGCTTCCTGCTGAAGGTCAGGGCGGACCGCCTCGACGAGTACCGCGAGCGGCACGCGGCCGTGTGGCCCGAGATGCTTCAGGCACTCTCGGCCACCGGCTGGCACAACTACTCGCTCTTCCTGCGTGACGACGGCCTGCTCGTCGGCTACCTGGAGACCGAGGACTTCGCCGCCGCCGTGGCCGGCATGGAAGCCACCGACGTCAACGCCCGCTGGCAGGCGGACATGGCGCCGTTCTTCGAGTCGCTGGACGGCGCCCGGCCCGACGAGGCCATGAAACCGCTCACGGAAGTGTTCCACCTGGCCTGACCCCTCCTCGCCGACAACGGAGTCCCCGCGATGAAGAGACGCACCCTGCTGGGCGCCGCACTCGCCGGAGCAGTCGTGACCCCCGCCCTCACCTCCGGCACCGCCCGCGCCGCCGACCCCGGCCCGTCCGTCACCCTGACCGGCACCACCACCCTCGACACCCAGGCCATCTTCTTCGTGTCGTACGACGGCCTGGTCAACAACAACGCCTTCCAGAAGAACGGCCTGCTGACGTACAAGGGCTACCAATACGCCGTCTGGTACACCGCCGACCGAGGCGCCGTCGTGGCCCGCCGCGCCCTCGGCTCCAGTACCTGGTCCACCGTGAAGGTCGGCCACACCCTGCGCTACAACGACTCCCACAACGTGATCTCGATGGGAATCTCCAAGGTCGACGGACGACTCCACCTCAACATGGACTCGCACAGCGACGGCTTCACCTACGTCAAGTCGGTCGCGGGGCTCGTCGACAACCCGGCCGGCCTGACCTGGACCGCGAGCCGGTTCGGCACGCCCCAGTCCACCCTCGACGGGCTCGCCCTCACCTCGCAGTTCACCTACCCGCAGTTCGTGTCCACGCCCGAGGGCAGACTGCAGCTCAGCTACCGCGTCGCGGTGTCCGGCAACGGCCGCAACGCCCTCGCCGAGTACGACGGTTCGGCCTGGACCGACCTTGGGGAGTGGAGCAGCTCCACCGGCACCTACACCAGCGAGCACGGCTCCTCCACCGCCCGCAACATGTACCTGCACGGCATCGACTACGACCGCGCCGGACGCCTGCACTCCTTCTTCACCTGGCGTGAGCAGAACGGCGCCGTGATGTGCGCCGGCGGCGGTATCACCAACCACGACACCGGCTACGTCTACTCCGACGACCGAGGCCGCACCTGGCGCAACAACGCGGGCACGGTCGTCGGCACCACCGGCGGCTCCGACAAGGTCGCCGTCACCGACAGCGGACTGGTGGTCGACCCGCTCAACCCGGATCACTCCCTGATGAACCAGGAGAGCCAGTTCACCGACTCCGCCGGCCTGCCGCACGCGATCATCAGCTACGTCCCCGGCCGGTTCGGGCAGTGCACCACCAACTACGTCGCCGACCGCACCGCCAACGGCCGAGCCTTCCACGTCCGCAAGAACGCCTCCGGCACCTGGCAGAAGACCGAGATCCCGGTCCCGCTCAACTCCAGCCAGCGCACCAAGCTGATCCTGGACAAGTACGACAACGCGTACGCGATCTTCCCGTTCTGCCGGATCGCCGGAGCCTCCAAGGCATCCGGGTACACGGACTGGGCGATCCTGTACGACGGCGTCGGCGCCGGGCTGAACGCCTTCGGCGAGGTCGTCATCGACGAGACCCGCGTCGGACAGGACAACTTCCTGTCGATCATGTACCAGGAGAAGTCCAGCGGTACGACGCCCTCGGCGCTGCGTAACCTCAACTTCCGCCTGCCTGCCTGATCGCAGCCGTTGTGGGCGGCTTGACGGTAATGTTCCTTCGCGCCGCTCCCACGCACCACGAGTCTTTCTGGAGGTCCCTGCCCGATGGCCCAGTCGGTGGGTATCAAGGACGTCGCCCGCGCCGCCGGAGTCTCCGTCGGCACGGTCTCCAACGTCATCAACCGTCCGGACACGGTCGCGACCGAGACCCGGGCGCGGGTGCAGTCCGCGATAGACCGGCTGGGCTACGTCCGCAGCGAGTCCGCGCGCCAGCTGCGCGCGGGCCGCAGCCGGATCATGGGCCTGCTCGTCCTCGACATGGGCAACCCCTTCTTCGTCGACGTGGCGCGCGGCGCCGAGCGCACCGCCCGCGACGCCGGGCTCGGCGTGATGGTCTGCAACAGCGCACAGAGCGCCGGCGAGGAGGCCGAGTACCTGTCGCTCTTCGCCGAGCAGCGGGTGCGGGGCGTGCTGCTCACCCCGGCCGACGCCACCGGCCGCAACATCGAGGCGTTCCGCCGGCACAACATCCCCTTCGTCCTCGTCGACCGGGTCGCCGAGGGCACGACCGAGTGCTCGGTCTCCGTCGACGACGTCGCGGGCGGCGCCCTCGCCGTACGCCACCTCGTCGACGCCGGGCACCGCTCCATCGCGTACGTCAGCGGCCCGCCCGGCCTCAACCAGGTCCGCGACCGCCGCACCGGCGCCCTGAACGCGCTCGCCGAGGCCGGACTCGGCCCGGAGAACCTGCGCGAGCTGCCCACCGAGCGGCTCGACGTCGCCGCGGGCCGGGACGCCGGCGCCCGTCTGCTCGGCCTCGCCGAGCGCCCCACCGCCGTCTTCTGCGCCAACGACCTGCTCGCCCTCGGCGTGCTCCAGGCCATGTACGCGGCGGGTGTCGGCGTCCCCGACGACCTGGCCATCGTCGGCTACGACGACATCGAGTTCGCGGCCGCCGCGGCCGTCCCGCTGACCTCCGTACGCCAGCCCGCGGTCACCATGGGCACCCTCGCGGCGGAGATGCTGCTGGAGGAGACGGAGGAGGAGACCGGGGCGAAGAAGCACGAGCACCGGCGGGTCGTCCTCCAGCCGGAGCTGGTGGTCCGGCGGTCCAGTCTCTCGGCCCGCTGATCGGCCGTTCAGTACGATTTCATGATCCCGGGGCTCGGTCGGCGCAGGAACATGTGCTGAACTGGGACGCGGCCCGAAAACCCTCCGTCCCGGGAGCACTGTTGACCGTCAGCTACCGCCAGCCCGGCGTCGTCCTCACCGACCGCCGCTACACCGTGCCCCTCGACCACGCCGACCCGGCGGGGGAGACGATCGAGCTCTACGCCCGTGAGGTCGTCGCCAGCGACAAGGCGCACCAGGAACAGCCGTGGCTGGTCTACCTCCAGGGCGGCCCCGGCTTCGGGGCGAACCGTTTCGTCGGCAAGGGTGCCTGGCTCGGCCGCGCACTGAAGGAGTTCCGCGTCCTCCTGCTGGACCAGCGCGGCACCGGGCACTCCACGCCCGCCAACCGCCAGACGCTCCCGCTGCGCGGCGGCCCCGCCGAACAGGCCGACTACCTCACGCACTTCCGCGCCGACTCGATCGTCCGCGACTGCGAGCTGATCCGCCGCGAGGTGACCGGTGGCGCCCCCTGGACCGTCCTCGGCCAGAGCTTCGGCGGCTTCTGCACGGTCAACTACCTCTCCTCCGCACCCGAGGGCCTGACCGCCGCCCTGATCACCGGCGGCCTGCCCTCCCTCGACGCGCACGCCGACGACGTCTACCGGGCGGCCTACCCGCGCATCGAGCGCAAGGTCGCCGCGCACTACGCCCGCTACCCGCAGGACGTCGAGCGCGCCCGCCGGATCGCCGACCACCTCCTCGCAGGCGACGTCGTCCTGCCGAACGGCTACCGCTTCACCGCCGAGGCCTTCCAGTCCCTCGGCATCCTGCTCGGCGGCAGCGAGGGCAGCCACCGACTGCACTATCTGCTGGAGCACGCCTTCGTCCGCACCCCGCAGGGCACCGCCCTCTCGGACGCCTTCCAGGAAGAGGCGCAGAACCTGCTGTCGTACGCGGGACACCCCCTGTACGCCCTCGTCCACGAGGCGATCTACGGCCAGGACGACCGGCCCACCGCCTGGTCCGCCGAGCGGGTGCGCGCCGAGTTCCCGCAGTTCGACGCGGCCAAGACGCTCGCCGGGGACGGCCCGCTGCTGTTCACCGGCGAGACGATCCACCCCTGGATGTTCGACTGCGACCCGGCGCTGCGCCCGCTGCGCGAGACCGCCGAACTCCTCGCCGCCCGCACCGACTGGACGCCCCTGTACGACTTCGCGCGCCTGGCCGCCAACGAGGTGCCGGTCGCGGCGGCCGTCTACCACGACGACATGTACGTCGACACCGCCCACTCCCTGGCCACCGCCCGAGCCGTGCGCGGCCTGCGGACATGGGTCACCGACGAGTTCGAGCACGACGGCGTCCGGGCCGGCGGCCCCCGCGTCCTCGACCGCCTGCTCGCGCTCACCCGTGACGAAGCGTGATGTCGGTGTGACGCGTTAGGGTGCGGGCATGACCGAGCCGACGATCACTCAGCTCCAAGCCATGCCCGACGACTGGCAGCGCGCGCTGGCCGTCGTCGCGCACCCGGACGACCTCGAGTACGGCTGCTCGGCGGCGATCGCCGCGTGGACCGACGCGGGCCGGGAGGTCGCCTATGTCCTGGCGACCCGCGGCGAAGCCGGCATCGACACCCTGGAGCCCGAGAAGTGCGCCCCGCTGCGGGAGCGCGAGCAGCGGGCCGGCGCGGCCCGCGTCGGTGTGACGACGGTGGAGTTCCTCGACCACAAGGACGGCGTGATCGAGTACGGAACCGCCCTGCGCCGCGACATCGCCGCAGCGATCCGCCGGCACCGGCCCGAGCTGGTGATCACGCTCAACCACCGGGACACCTGGGGCGGCGTCGCCTGGAACACGCCGGACCATGTGGCCGTCGGCCGGGCCACGCTGGACGCGGCCGGGGACGCGGGCAACCGCTGGATCTTCCCGGAGCTGATCGAGCAGGGCCTTCAGCCGTGGAACGGCGTCCGCTGGGTCGCGGTGGCCGGCTCCAGCACCCCCACGCACGCGGTCGAGGCGACCACGGGCCTGGAGCGGGCGGTGCACTCCCTGCTCGAACACCGCACCTACATCGAGGTGTTGACCGACGAGGACCCCGAGACGTACGTCCGCGGCTTCCTCACCGAGAACGCCCGGACGACGGGCGCGCGGTTCGGCGGCAAGCCCGCCGTGGCGTTCGAGCTGTTCGGCCGGTAGTCCGGACCGGCGACACGGGAGACGGGGGCATGGTGAACGACACGAACGGCACGCACGACACCGAGTTGCTGGCGGTGCGCTTCGAGGAGCATCGCGGCCGACTCAAGGCGGTCGCCTACCGCATGCTCGGCTCGCTCGCCGAGGCGGAGGACGCCGTCCAGGAGGCCTGGCTGAAGCTGAGCCGCACGGACGCGGACGCCATCGACAACCTCGGCGGCTGGCTGACCACGGTGGTCGGCCGGGTCTGTCTGGACCTGCTTCGCTCCCGTACCCGACGCCACGAGGAGCCCCTGGACGACACCTTCGTACCGGACCCCGTGATCCGTCCCCTGACCCAGATCGATCCGGAACAGGAGGTGCTCCAGGCCGACTCGGTGGGCCTGGCCCTGCTCGTGGTGCTGGAGACGCTGGAGCCGGCCGAGCGCATCGCGTTCGTCCTGCACGACATGTTCGCGGTGCCGTTCGACGACATCGCGCCGATCGTGGAACGCTCCTCGGCCGCCACCCGGCAACTCGCGAGCCGTGCCCGGCGCCGCGTGAAGGGCGCCACACCGTCGAGCGAGCCGGACCTCGGCCGGCAGCGGCAGGTCCTCGACGCCTTCATGGCCGCCGCCCGCGCGGGGGACTTCGAGGCGCTGCTCGCGGTCCTCGACCCCGAGGTCGTGCTGCGCGCCGACTCCGGACCGCTGGTGCGGGGCGCTGCGGCGTCCAAGCTGGTGCGCGGTGCGAAGCCGGTCGCCGAACAGGCGCTGCTGTTCGCGCAGTTCGCACAGTACGCGCAGTTCGTGCTGGTCAACGGGGAGGTCGGGGTCCTGCACGCGCCCGAGGGGCAACCGCAGTCCGTCATGGCCGTCACCATCGTCGGCGGCCGGATCACGCACATGTACATCCTGGCGGACCCGGAGCGGCTCGGCGGTCTCGGCCTGTCGGACCTCGGCGACTGAGTCAGGCCGCGACGACCAGCGTGCCGACCCCGCGGCGCGGGCCGACCACCCGCCCGTCGGGGAGCAGCTCACCGGTGTCGTCGAAGACGATGGTGCCGTTGCACAGCAGGCTCCAGCCCTGTTCGGGGTGGGCCGAGACGATCACGGCGGCGTGCGGGTCGGGGCTGTCGGCGGTGGGGCACGGGGGCTGGTGGCTGCACATGACGTCTCCTTGGAATCCTCGATGCGGTGCTGCTCCTGCTTTCGTCGGCTCCAGTACCAGTGGTAGCCGAACTTGTTTTCCGTTGTATGAGAGGACCCCCACACCGCAGGAAACTCATCGGTGAGTTCCGGTGCCGGGCCGGACATTAGGCTGGGTGACATGCAAGATCACCCCGGCGACCTCGTCGACCTGCACGGAGACTGCGCGAACTGCTTCGGGCTGTGCTGTGTCGCGCTGCCCTTCACCGCCTCGGCGGACTTCGCGCTCGACAAGGACGCCGGCACCCCCTGCCGGAACCTCCGGGACGACCACCGCTGCGGTATCCACGCCCGGCTCCGGCAGAGCGGCTTCACCGGGTGCACGGTCTACGACTGCTTCGGCGCCGGGCAGAAGGTCTCGCAGGTCACCTTCGCCGGGAAGGACTGGCGCGCGGCCTCCCGTGAGCACGCCCGGCGGATGTTCGACGTCTTCCCCGTCGTCCGCCAGCTGCACGAGCTGCTCTGGTACCTGACCGAGGCACTGACCCTGTCCGCCGCCCGTCCCGTCCACGCCGAGCTGCACGAACTCCTCGACGCGACGGAAGCCCTCACCCGAGGGACCCCGGAGGAACTGGCCTCGCTGGACGTGGCCGCCCACCGGCAGCGGGTCAACGTCCTGCTGCTGAAGACCAGCGAGCTGGCGCGAGCCGGAGTGCGCGGCCGCAAGAAGGAACGCCGGGGCGCGGACCTGATGGGCGCCCGCCTCAGGGGCGCGGATCTGCGGGGCGCGAACCTGCGCGGGGCCTATCTCATCGCCGCGGACCTGACCGGCGCCGATCTGCGCGGGGCGGACCTCATCGGCGCCGATCTGCGCGACACCGACCTCACGGACGCCGATCTGACCGGCGCCTTCTTCCTGACCCAGCCCCAGCTGAACGCGGCCCGTGGCAGCGCCGGCACTCGGCTGCCCGGCTCAGTCCGCCGTCCCGTGCACTGGACAGCCGAGGGCTGACGGCGCGTCATGACCGGTCGGCGACGCGTCGGCCCGGGGTGCGGGCAGGGGCGCCCGGCGTTCCAGGTTCAGCCGCAGCCCCTCCGGCATCAGCGTCAGCCGTTCCGTCACCCGCAGCCGGTAGGCCGGGTCGCCCTTGAACTCGTAGCGGCGCAGCAGCAGGCCCAGCACCAAGGTGGCCTCGTGCAGCGCGAACTGGCGCCCGATGCAGGCCCGCGCACCCGTCCCGAACGGCTTGAAGGTGTGCGGCGCCCGCGTCCGTACCTCCTTCGGGTCGAAGCGGTCCGGGTCGAACCGTTCGGCGTCCGCGCCCCAGACCTCCGGATCGCGGTGCAGCATCGCCGTGAGCACCAGCGCCCAGGCGCCCCGCCGCATCGGATGCACCCCGCCCAGCACGGTGTCCTCGCGGGCCTCCCGGGCGAAGGCGGGCGCCGTCGGCCACAGCCGCAGCGCCTCGTCCAGCACCCGGCGCACATAGCGCAGCCGCGCCACCTGGTCGTAGCCGGGTGTCCGCGTCGTGCCCCAGACGCGGTCGACCTCGGCGCGGGCGCGGGCCGCGACGTCGGGGTGGCGGGAGAGGTAGTGCAGGGCGAAGGAGAGCGCGCCCGAGGTGGTCTCGTGGCCGGCCACGAGGAAGGTGATCACCTGTCGGCGGACGTTCTCCGCGGAGAGCCGCTCGCCGGTCTCCGGGTGAGACGTGCCGAGCATGCGGTCCAGCAGGTCCCCGTCGCCGGGTCCGTCGGCGATCCGGGCGCGGACCAGGTCGTCGACGGTGTCGTTGAGGTGGGCGATGTCGGCGTCGTTGCGGCGTGCGGCGCGCCGCAGCAGGAACGGCCACGGCACGGTGTTCAGGCGCTGGGCGTAGCTGAGCGTGCCGACCATCGCCGTCACGAAGGGGTGCGGTCGGGCGCGTTCGAAGGAGCCGAAGTCATGCCCGAACCCCGTGCGGGCGATGGTCTCCAGGGTCAGCTTGGTCATGTCGCCGGGCACGTCCACCGCCCGGCCCGCCGTGAGCGCCCGGTCCCAGTGGTCCATGAGCCGTTCGGCCACGTCCAGCATCATCGGGTGGTATCCGGCCATCGCCTCCCGGCTGAACCCGGGTGCCAGGACGTCGTGCGCCAACTGCCAGTTCGGCTCGTGGTTGTACGCCGTGAAGAGGCCGTCCCCGGCGACGGGGCGCAGGTTGGCGACGCCGAGCCCGACATGCTTGGCGAAGCGCGTCTCGTCCGCCATGTCGGCCGCGAGTTCCGCGCCCCACACGAAGACGAACTCCCGGTCGAACGCCCGCCGTCGGAAGATCGGCCCCAGCTCGCGGGCGAAGCGCAGGGAGTCCTGCAGCGGTGTACGCCTGCTCGCGCCCAGCACATCGCCGAGCAGCGGGAGCCGGTGCGGGGGGTGGGGTATCCGGAACAGCTCCGGCCAGCCCTGCTCGGCGCTGCGGAACCCCTTCGGAAGTCCGGTCCCGGTCGTCGTCTCCGCCATGACGCGATCTCCCTTGATCCGCTGACACCCTGCGACGCGGCGCTCGTTGTACGTGGGTTCAATAACGCGGATTCAGTCTGATCCCGTTATTGAATCCACGTCAAGTAAAGTGCGGGCATGGCCGCGAACCAGGGTGAGCGCACACGACGCCGGCTCAGCACCGAGGAGCGTCGTGAGCAGCTACTCGCGGTCGGGGCGCGGCTGTTCTCGGAGAGTCCGTACGACGAGGTGTGGATCGAGCAGGTCGCCGAGATCGCCGGAGTGTCGCGCGGGCTGCTCTACCACTACTTCCCGAACAAGCGGGACTTCTTCGCGGCCGTGGTCGAGCGCGAGAGTGCGCGCATGCTGCGGATGACGGCCGCCGTGCCCGGGATCCCGGTGCGCGAACAGCTCGGCGCCGGACTCGACACCTTTCTGGAGTACGTCGAGGCCCATGCCCACGGCTACCGTGCCTTCCATCGCGCCGACGCGGCCGGGGACCAGGCCGTACGCAAGGTCTACCAACGGGCCCTGGCGGCCCAGGAGAAGCAGATCCTCGCGGCGATGGCGGCCGACCCCGAGTTCGGTCCGCTCTGTGCACAGCGGCCCGACATCCCGCTCGCCGTGCGGGGCTGGCTGGCGTTCACCACCGCGGTCTGTCTGGAGTGGCTGCGGGGCGCCGGCCTCTCCCGGGACCAGGTGCGCGACCTGTGCACCCGTGCATTGCTGGGCGTCATCGCCCCCTGATCGCCCCTCACCTCCGCAAAGACATCGCACAGGATCGGTGGTGCCGGTTGGCCTGCGGCCCGATCTTCGATAGGTTAGGCAAGCCTTACCTTAGGAGGAACGGGATGGGTGACAGCCAAACCTGGACGGCCGCGCCTTCCGCGGCGGAACGGGCCCGGTCGGTGCTGGCCGGCGCGTGGTCCTGCTCGGTGACCGCGGAGAACTGCCGAGAGGAACTCGTCGGCGCGCACACCGCGACCGACGACGGCCGTGTCCTGCTGGAGGTGCCCGAGGACAGTGTGCTGGTCACGGCCGCGATCTGCGCGCCGCGCGGAGAGCCCTCCGCCGTCCTGGAGTTCGCCGACGTCGCCCCCGTGCCCGTCCGCAAGCGGATCCGCTCCCGGCTCTGGCTGTCCGGCTGGTTCACCCCCGAGGAGGGCAGGCTCGCCTTCCGGGCGACCCGCGTGGTGCTGCGGGAGCCGTCCGGAGCCAAGGCCGTCGACCTGGAGGAGTTCGCCACCGCGGCGCCCGACCCGCTGGCCACCGCCGAGGCCCGGCTGCTCACCCATCTTGCCGACTGCCACCCGGACGCCGTCGAGCGGCTGACCCGCCTCGTCGAATCCGACAGCCTGCACGGCGCCGTCCGCGTCCAGCCGCTCGCCGTCGACCGGCACGGACTCACCCTGCGCATCGAGCGCGCCCGCTCCCACGGCGACGTACGGCTGCCGTTCCACCGGCCCGCCGACGACGTCGCCCAGCTCACCGAGCGCATGCACATCCTGCTCTCGCAGGCCAGCGCCGCCTCTTGCCCGCGCGCCCTACAGCGGCAGCGCACAGACGGCGACGGGTGACGCGAACGGCTCGCCCGCGAGCCGCAGTTCACCGCTCGCCTCGTCGACGCGGAAGACGCTGACGGTGCTCGACCGCTGGTTCGCCGCGAACAGCAGCGCACCGTCCGGCGACAGCGCGATCTGCCGCGGGAAGTCCCCGGACACCGGCACCGTGTCGAGCAGCCTGAGCCGGGCTCCCTTCGCCTCCACCGCGTAGCGCGCGAGGCTGTTGTGGCCCCGGTTGGCGAGATAGGCGAACCGGCCGTTCGGCGTCACCACGATCTGCGCCGGATAGCTGGTGCCCGAGCCCGTGCCCGTCTCCTGCTCCGCGCCGACGGTCAGCCGGCCCGTGGACGGGTCGTACCCGCAGACCGCGACGCTGTTGTCGACCTCGTTGGCCAGATAGGCGTAGCGGCCGCCCGGGTGGAAGGTGAGATGGCGCGGGCCCGCGCCCGGCTTGGTCCGCGCCCGGGCGACCTCGCCGAGCGTGCCCGCCTCGACGTCGAGGCGGTAGGTGTAGACGGTGTCCGTGCCCAGGTCGACGGCGAGCACATGGCGGCCGTCCGGGCTGGTGACGAACTGGTGGGCGTGCGGGCCGTCCTGGCCGGGACCGGGTGCCGGACTGGAGTGCGTGACCAGGTCGGTGCGCTCACCAAGGACGCCCGAGGCGTCGATCGGGTGCACGGCCACGCTGCCCGTGCCGTAGTTGGCGCTCAACAGCCAGCGTCCGCCCGGATGCACCGACAGATGACAGGGCGCCGCCCCGCCGGTACTGCGACTGCCCAGAACCTCGCGGTCGGCGACCCGGACGGCGGTCACGGCGCCGTCCTCGCGCTCGTTCACCGCGTACAGGATCCGGCCGTTCGGGTGCAGCGCCAGATACGACGGGTCGGCGACGCCCTCGATGGTCCCGGCCCCGGTGATGCCGCCCGTGGCCGGGTCGTACGTGGCGAGGCCGATGCCCTTGCCGCCGCCCTCGGCGGATGTGTAGGTGCCGAGGTAGAGGGGGCGCGGGCCGGACGGTGCGCGGCTCTCGGACTGGGCGCTCGGACGTGTTTCGGGGCCGGACGTCGCCGTGCCGGACGGGTCCGCGGGGGCGGGCGCGTCGTCGCACGCCGTGGCCGCCGGGAGGGTCACTCCGGCGGCCGACCCCGCGAGGGTGCCGACGAATCGGCGCCTGCTCAGCCCACCACTGCCCATGTCCACACCTCAGGTCGTCGGTCGTCGTGGTCGCGACAGCAACCTTGGCGTGGATCACCCGTCCTGCGCAAGAACAGCAACAGGCGTTGCGTTCTGTGCAATGGCAGGGGAAGGGGTGGGCCGGAGCGTGCCGCTTACCAGTCGCCGTCCTCCACCGGCTTGCCCTGCGCGTCCTTCAACGGCATCACCTGGCCCGGCTTCGGCGCCTGCCAGGGCTCGTGGTCGTCACCGAGCCAGTCACCGACCGGCTGCACCGCCCCCAGCGTGTCCGTCGGGGCGAGATCGGCGGCGTCCTCGTCGTAGTAGTCGAACCAGGGCAGCCCCGCGCGCGTGTACGCCGCCCGGTCGACCGGCGACGGCGGGGGAGCCTCACCGGTGATCCGGCGCCACTCCGGAGGCGTCACCAGATGGACGAACACCCGCCCGCCGGGCCGCTCGGCCCAGTCCGACAGCGGACGGTCGTCCTCGTAGACCTCCTGGCGCATCGAACCGCCGACGCCCAGCCCCATCGCCGCGGCGGCCCGCGGCGCCCCGCCGGCGGGAGCGGCGGCCGGTGCCGGGACCGAACCGGGAGCGGGCGGTGCCGCCATCGGCATCGCGGCGCCGTAGCCACCGAACTGCGGCATCGGGGGTGCCTGCGCCGCAAGGCGCCGCTGCTCCTCGCGCCACGCCGCCAGCTTCGGCTCCTTCAGCGCGAAGGACTGAAGCTGCACGCCGCCCCAGACCTCCTCGCCGGTGACCTGGCCCTCGACGGTCGCGCCGAGCCCCAGCGGCACCGCCACGAACTGGCGGACCGTGCCCTTGCCGGAGTTGATGCCGTCAAGCCATGGCTGCCGTGGGAGGCAGAGGTAGTTCTGGGGCTTGCGGGCCAGGCGATCGCTCCACGGCTTCCCCGAGACCGCGCACACCTTGCCCACCCCGACCTGCAGGGCGGCCGGCTCCGTGGTGCCGCCGAAGCTCAGCCACATCGCCTCGCGCAGATACACCGGCAGCATCACCCCACCGCGCGCCCGCCATGCCTCGGGCACGGTGTCCGGGAAGTCCGCCACGCGCCGGATCGGGAACTCGCCGAGCCCCGGCGGCAGCGGATGCGTGCCCGACTCCGGCAGCCGCAGCGTGCGGATGAACCGCACCGCCACATCGCCCGGCAGCCGC
This sequence comes from Streptomyces coerulescens, assembly GCF_042657965.1. Taxonomy (NCBI): domain Bacteria; kingdom Bacillati; phylum Actinomycetota; class Actinomycetes; order Kitasatosporales; family Streptomycetaceae; genus Streptomyces; species Streptomyces coerulescens. Next base: position 80,806 of record NZ_JBHSKM010000003.1, on the reverse strand, counting down.
AGGGTGTTTCCGTCGATCCGTACCGTCGTGTCGGTCATAGGCCCGCTCCCTCGCTTCCGGCGCCGGCCCGTCCCGGCGTCCCCCTAGCGAGAACGCCTGCCCATCCCGGTACGGTTCCGCCACAGCTGCTCCTGGACGCCCATGCGCTCGCGCAGCCGGGTCAGCCCCGGCATCCGCACGCGCTGCTCCTGCGACACCCGGTCCAGCTCCTCCAGCAGCCGTTGCGAGCGGTGCTCGGTGTCGAGCTCGTCGATCATGCGGTTCACCTCGGTCAGGACGGCACCGAGCAGCTGCCAGCGCTCCGTCTCGCGGTCGGCCTCCTCGCGCAGCAGCAGGGCCAGCTTGTCGCGGGTGCCCGCCGCCGTGCGCAGCTCGGCCGACAGCCGGGACTCCGCCGCGTCGGCGTTGCTGCTGACATGTGTGGTGACCAGCACCGAGAAACTGACGACCGCGTCGGCGATCTCGGAGAGGAGCTGCTCCAGGACCGCGCCCGTCTCGTTCGCGAACAGCGGATCGGGCTCGCGGTCCTTGGCGAGGTCGGTGAGGGTGCGGGCGAGCACCCTGAGGACGACCGTGCAGATCTCCAGCGTGTCCAGGCCGGTGCGCAGCACCACCCGGTGCAGCAGGCTGTCCCGCACGCGGGGATTGAGCCGCAGACTGTCCTCGGCCTGCCGCAGGTCCGCGTCCACCTCGACGATGTCGTGGTCGAGCCGACGTGCCTCGTGCAGCCGGGCCGCGGCCTGCTCGTAGGGCTGCCGGCCGGCCGCCTCCTCGCCGATGCGCAGCATCAACTGCCGCAGCCGGCGGGCCAGTGCCTCCATCGACTCCCCGGCCTCGTCCACCCACACCGGCGGCGCGAGCAGCAGATTGAAGCCGAGGCCGACCACCGCGCCGATCAGTGTCTCCAGCACCCGCGCCCATGCCGTGTCCCCGACGGTGGTGACACCGAGGACCAGCATCGCGCTGATCGCCACCTCGGGGACGTACTCGTTCACCCGCACCAGATGTCCGACGGCCAGCGAGGCCACGATCAGCAGGGCCAGACTCCACCAGGTCAGACCGACCAGGAGGCTGAAAGCGATGGCCACCAGGACGCCGGCCACCACGGAGTTCACCCGGCGGATACCGTTGGTGAGCGTGGCGTAGAAAGTGACCTGGACGACCAGCAGCGCGGTCAGGGGCGCCGTCAGCGGCGCGGCCTCGGGGCTCAGGCGCAGCGCGATGACATACGCGATCGTCGCCGCTGCCGCCGACCGCAGGGTCTGGACGACCACGGGGTCCCGGCCCAGCTTCGCCAGCCGCTCCCGGTAGGGCGTCTCCTCACGTGCCACTCGCATCCTCGGGCTGTTCCCTTTCACCGATGCATCCCGCCCACCGCTTGCGGAACGTAACGGTCCGCAAGGAACCCCAGATTGATCGCTGTGGCCGTGTCACGGCAAGGGGCTGGGCCGGTGATCGTCGACACCCGTGCGAGGCCGGGCGTCGACCGGGTCCGGGACTGGGGAAAACCCCCGCCGCCACCCCGTGGTTGTCCGCATCCGGGAACGGCGGACCGCCGGATGGTCCCCGCCCGCCCGCGGCGCGAGCCTTGGATCATGAGACGGCATCGGACCGGATTAGTACTGACCCTGTTCATCATCCTCGCCGCCCTGACGACCGGCATCCCGGCCACGGCGGCGCCGACCCCCACCACTGTCGTCTCGGCGCTCGACCGCGCGGCCCGTCCGCTGCGCACCGTCGAACCGGGCGGCGACAGCCGTGATCTGCGCGCCCTGGACCGGATGATCGGCCCCGCCCGGGTCGTCGGCCTGGGCGAGGCCACGCACGGCTCGCACGACTTCTTCGCCCTCAAGGACCGCGTCTTCCGCCATCTCGTGCGGGAGAAGGGCTTTCGCACCTTCGCCCTGGAGTCGCCCTGGAGCACCGGCCTGCGCCTCAACGACTACGTCCTGTACGGCAAGGGCGACCCGCGGCGCATCATGCGCGAGGAGTTCCAGCGGGACTACCTGTGGTGGAACAACACCGACTATCTGCGGCTCGTCGAGTGGATGCGCGCGTACAACGTCCGCCACCCGCATGACCCGGTCCGCTTCATCGGCGACGACATCGCCTGGACCGGACCCGAGTTGTACGACGCGGTCGAGGACTGGGCGGCCCGCACCCACCCCGAGCTCGGCGCGCGGCTGGGCGAGCTCTACCGCGGCCTGCGGCCCACCGTGCAGACCGGCGAGTACATCGAGCGGTACCTGAATCTGCCGTACGCCGAACGCAAGGACCGCGCGGACCGCACCGGCCAGGCGCTGCGGCTGCTGGAGCGGCAGAGGCCGGGCGCCGACCGCGCGGCGTACGACCGGGCCGTCCAGCACGCGAGGGTGATCGACCGGACCGCCCGGCAGTACGCCTTCGACCTCACCGACCCGGCCGGGATCGCCGCCGCCATGCGCTACCGCGACGGGGCGATGGCCGCCAACGTGGTGTGGTGGCAGCAGCACACCGGCACCAAGGTGCTGCTGTCGGCGCACAACAACCACGTCGGCTATGTGCCGGAGGAGCCCGAGGAGAACCCGAAGGTGCAGGGTGCGTTCCTGCGCGAGAGCCTCGGTGCCGGGTATGTCAGCGTCGGCCTGACCTTTGGCCACGGCTCATTCAACGCCACCGGCCAGGACGACGACGTCATCCGCCGCTGGACGCTGGGACCGGCGGGTCCGGGCAGCAACGAGCGGACCCTCGACCGGGTGCGGTACCGCGACTACCTGCTCGACCTGCGGTCCGTCGGGGCACCTGCCCGCGACTGGCTGCGGCAGGCACGGCCCACGCGCGGCATCGGTACGGCCTACCCGGACGGCCCGCACGACATCGCGCTCGCCCGCAGCCACGACGTCCTGATCCATCTGCACCGGGTGGAGGCGGCGCGCCTGCGGGACCGGTAGGGCGGCGGTCCTGTCAGGTGTACAGCTTGTCGAGGAACGAGGACAGATTGGCCGTCGTCCGGGCGATCTGCTCCTCCACCGTCAGGCTCTCCTCGAAGCGGCTCCCCGGCCCCGGGAGCTTCTTGCCGCGGACGTAGAGGGAACACGCGAGGTCGGTGCACATGTACAGGCCGACCGAGTTGCCCTCGCGTCCGGCCGCACCCGATTTGCGGGCCGTCATCAGCGAGACCCCGCCGCCCGGATGGGTCGTCAGACACAGGGAGCACATGCTGCGGTGCAGGAACCCGCGCCGGGATGACGGGAAACGGAAGGTGACGCCCACCGGGCGGCCTTCCCGCTCGGTCACCAGATAACTGCGATCGGGCGCCCCAGGATCCCGCCAGCCCAGGAAGTCGAGGTCGTCCCAGGGGCGTTCGTCGAGATCGCGGGGGAGGGACACCCGTTTGGCCTCGCCCTTGGAGCAGTTGATAAATGAGTTGCGGATGTCCTGCTCGGCGAGTGGCCTCATGGGGGAGCCTCCTGGGAGTCGGTCTGCAAAACCTAGGAGCCCTAGGTTGACACCTAGATTAGGCAGGCTGGACGAAAGGGAGCCAGTGGATTTCGGCGATCCCGGGGCACCCAGGGCCAGGGCGGCACTGCGGCATGTCGCGGCCTCCTCCGCGGGGCCGGCCCTCGACCCCGATGTGCGCATCACCCTCAACTTCCATCCCGACAGGCTGGCGCGGGACGTGCCGATCCTGCGCGCGCTGGCCGAGGACGGCGCCTACCACTCGCAGTTCGTCACCGGCACCAGCAACGGTGGCCTCACGGCCCACCCCGGCGGCGACCGCAGGCGCTGGGAGAGTCGGATCTTCGGCGGGGCGTACGACGAGGCGAGCCCGCACGAGCGGCCCGTGTACGGCGCGCTGAACTTCCGTCGCCAAGTCGTCGGCGCCGCCCCGCGGTTCGGCTCCTCGCACTTCCGCCTACGGGGCGAGACCTTGGCCCGCGCCACGTTCTGCTATCCCGACAGTGCCGCCGAACCCACCGACTTCGGCGTCGCGGCCGGTCTGCACCTCCTCGCCCTCGCCGAGGCCGACGACCGCGACGCCCTCGACGACTACGTCGAGGCGCACATCCACGGCGGCGTCGTCCTCGCCCGGGACGTGGAGGCCGTCGTCCTGGACGCCGGCTACCGCGGCACCCCGGTCGAGGCTGCGGCCCGTCAGCTGCCCTGCCCCCTCGAATGGCACCCCGGCTACCGTCTCACCGTGCCCGGACTGCTCCGCCATGCGGAGTACCGCGGCCAGGAGTACGTCGACCTGGGCGCCCGGATCGCCGAGGACGGCCACATCGACCCGCGCGTCATCGGAGACGCCGCGCGCACCGGACGGTACGCACTCCAGGACCTGAAGAAGGTGTGGCACACCCTGGCACGGTTCGGCGCCCCGCCGGGCGCGGGCACGGCCTACTCCGACCCGGCCGGGGCAGTGGGCGCCGGCGGCCACACCCCCGCCGCGAGCACCCCCAGCGCATAGGCGCGCGCGACCAGTTCCGTGCGGTTCGCCGCGTTCCACCGGGTTGACAGGCGGCGCAGGTGGTAGTTCACGCCGTCGACTGTGAGGGCGGTCTCCCGGGCTGCGCGTGCCGTCGTGGCGCCCCCGGCGAGCAGTGCCAGGATGCGGGCCTCCATCGGTGTGACGCGCGTGGGCGGCTCCTCGGCGGACGGCTCGCGTTCACCCAGGACACGGAGCATCACCAGCAGCGCCGGTGTCTCCTCCACCGTGTCGCTCACTGGGTCCGCCGTCAGCTCCCCGTAGCGCTCCGCGCCGTCGGGAGCCCGCCAGCGCACCGACACCTGGTAGCGCGAACGGTGCCGCAGCCGCAACGCCTCGGCGATCCGCTCGACCTGGGTGGCCTCCTGCGGCCGGAACAGCTCCAGCACGTCCCGGCCGCGCAACCGCCCCGGAGTCGTACCGCACTCCGCCGCCATCGCCGGATTGGCCAGTTGGACCGCGCCGTACACATCACACACCGCGACCGGCACGGCGACGCGGTCGAAGACCATCAGGGCGCGGTTGCGCCACACGACGGCATCCGGGTGGGTCCGGTCCACCAGCACCTCCGGTGACTCGGGGCAAGAGCGGGACATGGCCGTGCACTACATAATCATGTAGTGCGGGCGCTCCGGCGTGCCGGGGCCGTCGACCAACCTGGATCGCAGTACTCCCGTACCGCGAAAGGCAGTTGTCGCGCCATGCCCCCCACCGCGCTCGACCCGCAGACCGCAGACACCCTCCCCGGCGTCCCCGTCGCCGACATCTCCGCCACCGGACCCGGCGACACACCCGTGCAGCAGGCCATGCAGCTGATGCGCGAGCACGGGCCCGTGTTCGTGCGGCGGCTGTACGGGCGGGACGCCCTGTTCGTCGGCGACCCGGACCTGGTGGCCGAGCTCGCCGACGAGCGGCGGTTCGCCAAGCACGTCGGGCCCGGTCTGGAGAACGTCCGCGAGTTCGCCGCCGACGGACTGTTCACCGCGTACAACGACGAGCCCAACTGGGCCAAGGCGCACGACATCCTCATGCCCGCCTTCGCGCTCGGCTCGATGCGTACCTACCACCCCGTGATGCTGAAGGTGGCCCGCCGGCTCATCGACTCCTGGGACCGCGACGCCCGCGCCGGGCGGCCGGTGAACGTCCCCGACGACATGACCCGCATGACCCTGGACACCATCGGTCTCGCCGGGTTCGACTACGACTTCGGCTCCTTCGAGCGGCCCGAGCCGCACCCCTTCGTCGAGTCCATGGTCCGGTGCCTGGAGTGGAGCATGAAGCGGCTCGCCCGGGTCCCCGGCCGGGACTACTCGGCGGCCGACGCGGCCTTCCGGGACGACGCCGCCTATCTCGCCCAGGTCGTCGACGACGTCATCGCCGCCCGCACCGGCACCGACCAGAGCGCCGCCGAGGACCTCCTCGGCCTGATGCTCACCGCCGCGCACCCCGCCGACGGCACCACCCTCGACACCGCCAACATCCGCAACCAGGTCATCACCTTCCTGATCGCCGGCCACGAGACCACCTCCGGCGCGATGTCCTTCGCCCTCTACTACCTCGCCAAGCACCCGACGGCGCTCGATCGCGTACGGCGTGAGGTGGACGACCTGTGGGGCGATCAGGCCGATCCCGAGCCGACCTACGACGAGATCGGCCGGCTGACGTACACCCGGCAGGTCCTCAACGAGGCGCTGCGGCTGTGGCCGACGGCCGCCGTGTTCTCCCGGGAGGCCCGCGAGGACACCCTGCTCGGCGGGCGCATCCCGCTGCGTGCCGGACAGGCCGCCCTCGTGCTGACCCCGATGCTCCACCGGCAGCCCGTCTGGGGCGACAACCCCGAGCTGTTCGACCCGGCACGCTTCACCGCCGAGGCCGAACAGGCCCGGCCGGTGCACGCCTTCAAACCGTTCGGGACCGGTGAACGCGCTTGTATCGGGCGGCAGTTCGCGCTGCACGAGGCGACCATGCTGCTGGCGATGCTCGTCCACCGCTACCGGCTGCACGACCACGCCGACTACCGCCTCACCGTCAAGGAGACCCTCACCCTCAAGCCCGAGGGCTTCACCCTCACCCTGACCCCGCGCACCACCGCCGAGCGCGGGCCCATGCCGGTGCCCGAAGCGCCGCGGCACACGGACACCGGGTCCCTCCCCGCCCGTGTCCGCCCCGGCACCCGCGCCCTCTTCCTGCACGGCAGCAACTACGGCACCTGCCGGGAGTTCGCCGCGTCCCTCGCCGACGAGGCCGCCGCCGTCGGCTGCGGGACCGACATCGCGCCCCTGGACGCCTACGCGGACGGCCTGCCCACCGACCGGCCCGTCGTGATCACCGCCGCCTCCTACAACGGTCGCCCCACCGACGACGCCGCCGTCTTCACCGCCCGGCTGGAGGACCCGCACGACCTGAAGGACGTCACCTACGCCGTCCTCGGCGTCGGCGACCGCAACTGGGCCGCCACCTACCAGCAGGTCCCCACCCGCATCGACGACCGTCTCGCCGAGCTCGGCGCCACGCGCCTCCTCGACCGCGCCGCCGCCGACGCCTCGGGCGACCTCACCGGCGCCGTCCGCGACTTCACGGCCCGCCTGCGCACGGCTCTGCTGGAGCGGTACGGCGACCCCGACGCGACCGCCCCGGCCGACGACGAGCCGACAGCGGCGTACGAGGTCCGCGCCCTGACCGGCGGCCCGCTGGACGCCGTCGCCGAACGGCACGGGCTCGTCCCCATGACGGTCACCGAGGCGTACGACCTCACCGCACCCGACCACCCGCGCCGCAAGCGGTTCGTCCGCCTCGCGCTCCCGGAAGGCGTCACGTACCGCACCGCCGATCACCTCACCGTGCTGCCCGCCAACGCCCCTGCCCTGGTCGAGCGGTTCGCCGCCGCGCTCGGCGTCGACCTCGATACCGTCCTGGACATCCGCGCCACCCGCCCGCGCCGCGACGGCCCGGCCGTCGACCGGCCCCTGACCGTACGCCAACTCCTCACCCACCACGTCGAGTTGACGGAACACCCGAGCGTCACTCAGCTCGCCGCGCTCGCCGCCGCCAACCCGTGCCCGCCGGAGCGCATGGCCCTGGCGGGGCTGAGCGACGATCCACGCACCCTCGTCGAGGTGATCGAGGACTTCCCGGCCCTGTGCGGCGCCCTGGACTGGCCGACGCTCCTCGACCTGCTCACCCCGCTGCGCCCGCGCCCCTACTCGATCTCCTCCTCGCCCGCCGTCGACCCCGGCCACGCGGACCTGATGATCTCCCTGCTCCAGGCGCCCGCACGCTCCGGCAGGGGCATCCACACGGGCACCGGATCCGGCTACCTCACCGAGGTCCGCCCAGGCGACACGGTGTACGCCCGCATCCAGCCGTGCCGGGACGTCTTCCGCATCGAACCCGGCGAGCCCGTCGTGATGGTGGCCGCGGGCACCGGCCTCGCCCCGTTCCGCGGCGCCGTCGCCGACCGCACCGCGGCCCTCGCGACCCGCACCGAACTCGCCCCGGCCCTGTGCTACTTCGGCTGCGACGCCCCCGACGCCGACTTCCTGCACGCCGAGGAACTGCACGCCGCCGAGTCGGCCGGAGCCGTCTCGCTCCGCCCCGCCTTCAGCACCGCCGGAACCTTCGTCCAGCACCGCATCGCCGCCGAGGCCGACGACGTCTGGGAGCTGCTCGGCGCGGGCGCCCGGGTATACGTCTGCGGCGACGGCGCCAGGATGGCACCGGGCGTACGGGACGCCTTCCGTACCCTGTACCGGGACCGCACACCGGGCGCCGACGACGCGGCGGCCCAGCGCTGGCTGGACGCCCTGATCGCGGACGGCCGGTACGTGGAGGACGTCTACGCGGCGTAGGTCACAATGGGAGTCGGTCCGAACACGGCGGGGGACCAGGGCTGATCCGGAGGGAGCCGCATGGCGGGGCGTAATGGGCGCACGGTACGGGACCTCAGGCGGGGCAACCGTACCGCCGTACTGCAGCGCCTGTACTTCGACGGCCCGCTCAGCCGCTTCGAGCTCGGGCCGGCCACCGGACTGAGCTCCGGCTCCGTCAGCAACGTCGTCGCCGAGCTGATCGCCGACGGCCTGGTAGAGGAGGCCGGCAGCGTCGACTCCGACGGCGGCCGGCCCCGCATCCTGCTGCGCGTCGCCCCGGGCAGCGGCCACATGATCGGCGTCGACGTCGGCGAGACCCGGGTACGGATCGGCCTGTTCGATCTGACCCTCACCGAACTCGCCCGCGCCGAACGGCCGTTGACACGGGAGCGGTACGAGGTCGAGGGCATCGTCGGGCACATCCGCGACGGCATCGCCGAGGTGCTCACGGAGGCCGGCATCGGCCCCGAGCGTCTCCTCGGCGTCGGCATAGGAGTCCCCGGCATCGTCGAGGACACCGGCGACCTCGGCGCCGTGGTGCACGGCCAGACCATCGGCTGGGACGCCGTACCGCTGGAGAAGCTCCTGCGCGACGGCACCCAGCTCCCCGACGACGTGCCCTACTTCATCGACAACGGCGCGCGGACCCTCGGCCAGGCCGAGATGTGGTTCGGCGGCGGGCGAGGCGCCCGCAGCGCCGTCGTCGTGCTCTTCGGCTCCGGCGTCGGCGCCTGCCTGGTCACCCCCGAGGTGGAGCACGGGCGGGCCGTCGAGTGGGGGCATCTGACGGTACGGGTCAGAGGGCGCCGCTGCCGGTGCGGAGCCCTCGGCTGCCTGGAGGCCTACGCGGGCGCCGAGTCGCTGATCGACCGCTGGCGGGAGCAGGGCGGGAGCGTGCCGGAGGGCGCCGACGAGGAGACCGCGCTGACGGCGATGCTGGCCGGCGTGTACCCCGCCGAGGGGCGGGAGCCCGACCCGGTGGCCCTCGCCGTGCTGGAGGAGACGGCCGAGTACGTGGGCGCGGGCCTGTCCGACCTGATCAACCTCTTTCAGCCCGAGCGCATCCTGATCGGCGGCTGGGCCGGGCTCCAGCTCGGCGCCCGCTTCCTGCCCGCCGTACGCCGGCACGCGGCCTCCTACGCCCTGCGCCATCCCGCCCACAAGGTCACCATCGACCTCGGCAGGCTCGGCCCGGACGCGGTCACCGTCGGCGCCGCGATCCTGCCGCTCGCCGACTTCTTCGCGCACGGCGGCCGCCGCGCCGAGGCCCCGTCGCCGCTGCCCACGGCGGTGGCGCAGCGGGTGCCGCACTGAGGTTTCGCCCTCGGCGGGGACGGTACTCGCGGGCCCTCGGGGGCGATGCGAAGGAGGTGCCACCATGGCCGACCGTCGTCGAGGAACAGCCGACGGCACGGGCGAGCCGGTGCCGAGGGACCTGCCTGACCAGCAGGCCGACACGGGGGACGACCCGTGGGAGGTGCCCGTCGAGCCCGCCGACGACACCACCGAGGCGGACGACGTGCCCGACACGGACGAGGCGGGCACGGGCCGGCAGGGAGCGCCGCAGCCGGGCACGGTCCACCCGGAACATCCCGCACCCGAGGAGTCCCCGGGCTGAACCCGAGGAGTCACCGGGCTGAGTCAGCCCACTTTGCGGCCCCGCAGCGGCTCGGTGGCCGCGCCCGCGCCCTGCCGGAAGCCCTGGAGGAACTCTTCCAGCACCTCGGGAGCCGTGCGTTGCGGATGCCAGCCGAGCTCCGTACGGGCGCGTGTGCAGTTCATCAGGGGCAGCCTGAGGACCGCGTCGAACAGATGCGGTGAGGCGGGCAGCAGATGCAGCCCCCACGCGGCGGCGATCGCCGACCGTGCCGCGGTGCGTGGGAGCCGCAGTGGGCGAGCCCCGAGCATCTCGCCCAGCAGGGCCGCGTCGACCGGTGGGTCGGCCGCGAGATTGAACGCGCCCCGGACGTCGGACTTCACCGCCAGCACATACGCCGTCGCCGCGTCGTCGGTGTGCAGGGCCTGCACCCGCAGTCCCGGAATGTCGGGCAGGAACGGCAGCAACTCGGGGCGGGCCGCCGGACCCGGCAGGAAACGGCCGCCGAAGATGCGGCGCTGCTCGCTCGCCGACTCCCGCTTGAACAGGAACGCCGGCCGCATCCGCACCACCCGCACCTGGGGATGGGCACGGTCGAAGGTGTCCAGCACCCGTTCCAGGTAGGCCTTCTCCCGGCAGTACGCGGCGTCCGGCCAGCCGTGCGTCGGCCAGGACTCGTCGACGGCGTGGTCCTTCGGGCCGGGCGAGTAGGCACCGACCGACGACGCGTGGATCAGCTTCGGGACCCTGGCCGCCGCTGCCGCCTCGAAGACATGGAGGCCGCCCAGCACATTGGTCCGCCAGGTCGCCGCAGGATCGTGCGTCGGCTGGAACGCCCAGGCCAGATGGATCACGGCGGTGGCGTCGGCGAACAGGTCCGCCAGGTCGCCCCGCTCGGCGGCCAGGTCGACCGCCGCCCAGTCGGTCTTCGGCGGTGACCAGTCGGGGATCCGGCGGGCCAGTCCCAGGACGGAACCGACCTCCGGATCCTCCGAGAGGAGTCGCACCACGCTGGTACCGACATTGCCGGTGGCGCCGGTGACCACGATTCTGCGGGCCGCTTCACTGCTCACCTGCGGCTCCTCCCGGAGAGTGGGGACGGGAGCCTGCGAGTACCCCGTTTCGGGCCGTTCGCACGCTCGGTCCCGCACTACGCGGCGAACGCGTCCACGCCGGTCAGCTCCGCCGACAGCGCCCACAGCCGCGCCGCCTGCTCCGGGTCGGTCGCCCAGGCCATGACGCCGCTGCGCTCCTCGCCGTCGACCGCGGGCTCGGCGATGTCGCAGTCCTCCAGATAGACCCCACCCATGCCGTCGAGCTGCGGGGACGTCGCGGCCCACACCTGGGTGGCCGCGCCCTGCTCGGGGCTCTTGAAGCCCTCGGGGTTGAGTGCGTTGCCCTGCTCGTCGATCCAGCCGCGCTCCACCATCTCCTCCGTGCGGAGATGGCGCTGGAGCGGGGTGAGGATGCCGCCGGGGTGGAGCGCGAAGGCCCGCACGCCCCGGTCGGCCGCGAGGCGGTCGAGGTGAACGGCGAACAGGACGTTCGCGGTCTTGGCCTGACCGTAGGCCTCCCACTTGTCGTAGCCCTGCCGCCAGTGCACGTCGTCCCAGCGGATCCCGGAGAGGTGGTGACCGCGCGACGACACGGACACCACGCGGGCGCCGCCCTGCTCGATCGCCGGCCACAGGCGGTTGACCAGGGCGAAGTGACCGAGGTGGTTGGTGGCGAACTGCGCCTCCCAGCCCGGCCCCACGCGGGTCTCCGGGCAGGCCATGATCCCGGCGTTGTCGATCACGAAGTCGATCGTGCGGCCGGAGGCGAGGAACCGCTCGGCGAAGCCGCGCACGCTCTGCAGGTCGCCCAGGTCCAGCTCGTCCACCTCGACGCCGTCGAGACCGGCCAGCGCCTTCTCGGCGGTGGCCCGGCGGCGGGCGGGGACGACGACCCGCGCGCCGGCTTGGGTGAGGGCCCGGGTGGTCTCCAGGCCGAGTCCCGAGTAGCCGCCGGTGACGACCGCGAGCTTCCCGGTCAGGTCGATTCCCGCGAGGACGTCGTCGGCGGTGCTGTGCGCCCCGAAACCGGAGCCGATCTTGTGCTGTGCAGTGCTCATAAGCGGAACGCTACGAATTGGAGTGCTCTCGAAGTCAAGCCGACCCGGCGGACACGCGCCCGGACAGGAGAAAGCCCCGACCGGTCGGGGCGGTCAGAGGTGGGCACGGATGGCGGTCGCCTCTCGGCGAAAGGCTCCACAGGGCTTCAGCCGAACGATCTTCCCTGTGGGCGAATGGTGAGGCCCGGGGACACTGTCCCATCCGCACCCACGGCTGGTTCAACGGGAAACTACCGACGGGTGTTCCTGGGTTCGCCGCGATACGCGGTGATCTGCGTCACGCCCGGCAGCGCGGCTCGCCTCGTCACTTCTCCCGTGTCCACGCCAACAGCTCCTCAGCGGTCCAGGTGGTCAGCACCCGCTCGGCGGGTACCCCGCACTCCTCCGCTCGGGCACAGCCGTAGCGCTGCCAGTCGAGCTGCCCGGGGGCGTGGGCGTCGGTGTCGACGGAGAACAGCACGCCCGTGTCCACGGCCTGGCGCAGCAGCCGCCGGGGCGGGTCCAGCCGCTCGGGCCGGCTGTTGATCTCCACCGCCGTACCGGACTCCGCGCACGCGGCGAACACCTCGTCCGCGTCGAACTCCGACTCCGGCCGGCCCCGCCCGGTGATCAGCCGTCCGGTGCAGTGGCCGAGGATGTCCGCGTTGGGATCGCGTACGGCGGTGACCATCCGGCGGGTCATCGCGCGGGCCTCCATGCGCAGCTTGGAGTGCACGGACACCACCACGACGTCGAGCCGCTCCAGCAGCTCGGGTTCCTGGTCGAGGGAGCCGTCCTCCAGGATGTCGCACTCGATGCCGGTGAGCAGCCGGAACGGCGCCCAGGTCGTATTGAGCTCCGCCACCACGTCCAGCTGCTCGCGCAGCCGGTCCGCCGACAGTCCGCGGGCGACGGTCAGCCGGGGCGAGTGGTCGGTGAGCACCGCCCACTCGTGGCCCAGCTCGGCCGCCGTGCGGCCCATCTCCTCGATCGGGCTGCCGCCGTCGGACCAGTCTGAGTGCAGATGGCAGTCCCCGCGCAGCTGCTGCCACAGCGGCCCGCCCTCGGGCGGCTCGGCCTGCGGCCGGTCCTCCAGATCCGACAGGTACCCGGGCACCTGCCCGGCCAGCGCCTCACGCACCACCTGTGCCGTCTTCGGACCGACACCCCGAAGCGACTCCAGCGTTCCGGCCTCGGCCCGCGCCCGCACCTCGTCCCCGGGCAGCTCCGCCAGGACCCGCGCGGCCGTACGGAAGGCGCGTACGCGATACGTCGGCGCCAGGGACCGCTCCAGCAGAAAGGCGATCCGGTCCAGCGCCTGTACGGGATCCATCGCCACCTCCACCTCCAGGGTTCCCCGGCGGTGCCGCCCCCGCACGGCGGACCGGTGAGTCGGCGATCTTCGTGTCCCTCACCGGGAACGTCCTGGAGGATTCGTCGACGCGGGTTGCGCTCTACGCTCTATTCATGACCGAAAGCGCGAGTCCGCACATCTCACAACCGCGGATCATGGTGCTCGGGGTTCAGCCGGGCACGCCTCCGTTCCGCATCATGGAGATCGACGGTGTGGTCGTCGGTTCGGCGAGGGCCGTCACCGACGTACTGGAGACCGCCGCCCTCTACGGCATCAACGTCCACGACCTGGACGACCCCGACGTGGTCCGCTGGGTCGGGGGCGACAAGTTCACCTGGCACCACCACTAGCCGGACGGGTCGGCCGACCCGTCGATGTGCGGGGCCGGATCCGCGGCCGGGTGCCGTCGGCCGAGTTGTTCCCGGTCGGCTCGGGGCACTGGCCGGCCCGCGGATCGACTGTGTCGCGCGCCGCCTCGGGCCTAGCCCCCGGTGGTCACCGAGACGTGGTCCACCACGAGCTGCTGCGGGAACACCGTGGAGCCGTCGGGGTCGCCGGGCCAGTAGCCGCCCACCGCGAGGTTCAGGATCAGGAAGTACGGCTTGTTGAAGACCCACTGCTTGCCGCCCAGGTCGGCCGGGGTGCGCCGCTGGTAGACGTTGCCGTCCACGGACCAGGTGATGGAGTCGGGCGCCCAGTCAACGGCGAAGGTGTGGAAGGCGTCGGCGAACGCCTGGCCGCCCGGCAGGGAGTAGCCGGCACCTATCCCGCCCGACCCGGAGTAGCCGGGGCCGTGGATGGTCCCGTGCACGGTCGAGGGCTCGAAGCCGACGTTCTCCATGATGTCGATCTCGCCCGAGTCCGGCCAGTTCACCGGGGTGCCGAGCATCCAGAAGGCGGGCCACATGCCCTGGCCCCGTGGCACCTTGATCCGGGCCTCGACGTGCCCGTACTGGGCGTTGAACTTCCCGGAGGTGTTCAGCCGGGCCGAGGTGTACTGACAAGTGCCGTACCAGCACTGGTAGTTGGCCGGGTTCTCGCGCCTGGCCGTGATCACCAGGTGGCCCTGGCCGTCCAGCGCCGCGTTCTTGTTGCCGGACGTGTAGTACTGCCGCTCGTGGTTGTTGACGTTGTCGCCGGTCTCGATCTGCCACTTCGACGAGTCGACCGCGGCACCCGCGGGCCCGTCGAAGGTGTCGGAGAACGCCACCGCGGCGGCCGCGGCTTCGGGCGGTTCCGCCTGAGCGGGCCCGATCGCGGCGGATGCGACCAGGACGCCGGACAGAGTGGCGAGCAGGACACTGCGGAGCAGGCGTGGGCGTGGGGAGGCCATGCTGCTTCCTTCCGTGCGGCGACCCGAGGGACGGGCGCGCCGACTGTGGTGGGGGGTGAAGGTGTCGCCACTTGATTTAAGGAGTGAGGTAAGGGGGCGTCAATACTTTGGTACGGACCAGTGATTGAAGAGGGTCGCAACCGCCCGGATCGGGCCGCTCTGTCCCTCGGTCACCCTTCGTCCACCGCCGAACTGTTGCGTTCCTAGGCTTCTCGCCATGGACGCCGCACATATCGGCGAGCTGCTCGCCGTCCTGGGCGCCGGCACAGCCGCCGGTGCCGTCAACGCCGTCGTCGGGTCGGGCACGCTGATCACGTTCCCGGTGCTGCTCGCGACCGGTCTGCCGCCCGTCACCGCCACGGTCTCCAACGCGCTCGGCCTGATCCCCGGCTCGATCAGCGGAGCCATCGGGTACCGGCGCGAACTGCGCGGCCAGCGCCGGCGCATCCTGAAGTGGGGCGCCGGCGCCCTGCTCGGCGGGCTCACCGGCGCGACGCTGCTGCTCGCCCTGCCCGCCTCGGCGTTCGAAAGGATCGTGCCGGTCCTGGTCGGGCTCGCCCTCGTACTGGTCGTCCTGCAGCCACTGATCAGCAGGCGACTGCGCGACCGCCGGGCCCGTACCGGACGGTCCGCACGGCCCGACGGCGGCCCCCTGCTGCTCGTCGGGCTGACCCTGGCCAGCGTCTACGGCGGCTACTTCTCGGCCGCCCAGGGCATCATCTACGTGGCCCTGATGGGGATGCTCCTCGACGACGGCCTGCAACGCCTCACCGCGGTCAAGAACGTGCTCGTCGCCGTCGTCAACTCCGTCGCCGCGCTGTTCTTCCTCGTCGTCGCCGACTTCGACTGGACGTCGGTGGCCCTCCTCGCGGTCGGGTCCGCGGCCGGCGGCCACTTCGGAGCCACCGTGGGCCGCCGGCTGCGTCCCGCCGTACTGCGCGCGTTCATCGTCGTGGTCGGCACGGTCGCGATCGTCCAGCTCGTGCTGCGCTAGGAGGAGCGGGGCCTGCGGGCGTGCACCACGCGGCTCAGCCGCCGTCCCAGCAGCAGGTAGCCGATCAGGGCACCGGTCGTGTTGAGGATGACGTCGTCGATGTCGAAGGCCCGCCCCGTCACCAGCGCACCCTGCGCGAACTCGACGAGGAGCATCACGGTCGCCGTCAGCAGCAGCACGCGCAGGACGCCGCGCGTCCGCGGGGCGACGACGGGGACCAGGACGCCGAACGGAACGCCCAGCAGCAGATTGCCGCCGATCTGCCGCACGGCGTCACGCAGTTCGGGCTGGTCCAGATAGGCCCGCAACGTGCTTCCCGGCCGCAGGTTGGTGTGCGTCAGGGCCTCCGACGCGGGCGACGGCTGAAGGGTGAGCTTCGCCAGTACGACGGCGAAGGCGACCATGAACGTGAAGGCACACAGCATCGCCAGCAGCCGCGCGACGAAACGCAGCGGACCCATGCCGGCACGCGGAGTGGGCCGAGTCTTGGCGGGGCTCTTCGGCTTGGCGGAGCTCTTGGCTTTGGCGGAGCCTTTGGGTTTGGTGGAGATCTTGGGTTTGGTGGAGCTCTTGGACTTGGCCGGGCCCTTCGTATCGGCCGAGCCCTTCGACTTGGCACCACCGCCCTTCGATGGGGCACCGCCGCCCGCCGACTTGGCGCCCCCGGCGGATGTGCGGCCCGCCCTGGACTCACGGCCGCCCGAGGGCGTCCTGCCGACGACTGCGGAGATGAGAGTGCCGGGGTGCAAGGCGGCACGCGAACGTGGGGTTCCACGGGCCATGCGATCCTCCAGTCTTCAACTTCCCTGCGTAGTAAGGGGGTTACCCCGAACCTGCGAGGCGATGCCCGCCGAGTGCCCGACCGGCGGTGTCCCTGTCCGGTTTCCCTTCACGCTGCCGGGGCACTCCGGGCGGAGACCCGCGCGTGCCGCCACCCCTGGCGACCGGGGCGGTGCTTGGATGGCGCGGAACACAAGAAAACGGACAATCCAGGGCTCGGGGAGGTGGCGTGTGAACCGGCGTACGACGCTGCTTGCCGCAGCCGAGTTCCTGACCTGGTGGGTCGCGCTCGCCCTGCTGTGGCTCGTCCTGATCAGCGCCGTGGACACCCTGGAACTCGCGGTCGGCACGGCCGCCGCCGGCGTGTCGGCCCTCGCGGCGGTCGCCGCCCGCCGGGCGGTGACCGGACGATGAACGGCTGGCTCCTCGCGGCGGCCCTCATGCTCGGCGGGGGAGTGGGCGCCACCCTCTGGGGCGTCGCCACCGGACCACTGCGCCGCCGCGTCATGGCCCAGAACCTGTCCACCGCCCTGGCCTGCCCGGGACTGCTCCTGCTGGCCCACGGCTATGACCGCCCCACGTACGTCGATCTCGCCCTGGTCCTCGCCCTGCTCGGCCCGGTGGGCACCCTCGTCTTCGCCCGGCTGCTGACCGACGAACTCACCGCCGATCCACCCCGGGCCTGGGGCCCGACCTGGGCGGCAGCCGGACTTGGCGCCACGGTGGTCCTGGCGTTGTGCGCGGCGACCGGTCCGAGCAGGGCAATGGTCAAGCTCCTCGTCACGGGCGCGCTGCTGATCGGCGGGAACGTCGTCGCCTCCCGCGCGCTGTCCGGCGGCATCACGGGGGTGCGCGGTGGCTGACGCGCTGATCGTCGTGGCGCTGCTGCTCGTGGCCGGCTGCGCGACCGTGGCCGTCCTGGTCCGTGACCCCGTACGCCAGGCCCTGGTGCTGGCCGTCCTGGGCGTCGCGCTCGCCGTGCTGTTCACGGTGCTCCAGGCGCCCGACGTCGCACTGTCGCAGCTGGCGGTCGGCGGCGCCCTCACCCCGCTGCTGCTGCTCCTGTCCGTCCGCAAGGTCAAACGGCGCAAGGGGCGCGAGCGGTGAACCCGCGCACCCGGCTGTGGCTCGTGGCCGTCGGCATCGCCGGCGTCGGCGCACTCCTCGCCGCCGCCTGCCTGGACCTGCCGCACTTCGGCGGCGAGACGCACCCGTACGGCGATCGCGCGGTGCACGCCTCCCTCGACCGGCACACCGCCAACACCGTCGCCTCCGTCAACTTCGACCAGCGCGCCTTCGACACCCTCGGCGAGATGACCATCCTCTTCGCGGCCGTCGTCGGCTGCGTGGTCCTGCTGCGGCAGACCCGCGACGAGCACCGCGCCCGGCCGGAACCCGCCGACGTGGCCCCGCCCGTGCGCCGCTACGCCCTCCTCGTCCTGCCGATCGCGCTGCTCACCGGCCTCTACGTCATCGCGCACGGGCAGCTCAGCCCCGGCGGCGGCTTCCAGGGCGGCGTCGTCGCGGCGACCTCCCTGCACCTGCTCTACCTGGGCGCCGACTACCGCGCTCTGGAACGGATCCGCCCGCTCGGCCTGTTCGAGGTCGGCGACGCCCTGTCCGCCTCGGCCTACCTGGTCACGGGCCTTGCCGGGCTCATCGGCGGCACCGCCTTCCTGGCCAACACCCTGCTGCCGTACGGCACGTTCAACACCCTGTCCTCAGGCGGCACCGTGCCGCTGCTGAACGCGGCCGTCGGCATGGAGGTCGCCTGCGCGGTCGTCGTGCTGCTCGCCCGCTTCCTGGACCAGGCCGTCGAGATCGAGGAGGAGAGCGGGAAGTGAGAGCACCGTGATGGACGTCCTGCCCTATCTCGTCGCCGCCTGGGTCTTCCTCGTCGGCTGCTACGGCCTCGCCACCAGCCGCAATCTCATCCACGCCGTCGGCTGTCTGTCCGTGTGCCAGTGCGGCACCTATGTCCTGTTGCTGGCCGTCGGCTACCGCGACGACGCCACCGCGCCCGTCTTCTCCGACCTCGAACCGGGCTCCCGTCCCGTCGTCGACCCCGTGGTCCAGGCCCTCGCCCTCACCGACGTCGTCGTCGGCGCCACCGTCACCGCCCTGCTCCTCGCGCTCGTCATCCAGGTCGCCAAGCGGCACGGCACCGTCGACCCCGACGAACTCTCCGAGCTGCGCGGCTGATGAACGCCCTGCTTCCGCTGCTCGTCGCCGTACCGCTCCTTGGGGCAGCCCTCCTGGTCGCGGGCGGACGCCGAGTGCCGCGCGTCCTCGCGGAGTCGGTGGCGTGCGCCGTCTCGGCGGGCACCGCCGGACTCGCGATCACCCTGCTGCTGAACGCCTCACCGCCGATGGCCGAATGGGCCGGCGGCTGGACGCCCGTCGACGGTCACAGCGTCGGCATCGTCCTGGTCGGCGACGGCCCCGGGCTCGGCATGGCCGCCCTGGCCTGTGTGCTGACGCTGGCCGCCCTGGCGTACTCCTGGCACTACTTCGACGAACCCCCGCGCCGCCACGCGGGGTCGTTCCCCGCACTGATGCTGCTCTTCCAGGCCGGCATGTGCGGGTTCTCGATCGCGGGCGACCTGTTCAACGCGTTCGTGTGGTTCGAGCTGATGAGCGTCGTCGCCTACGCGCTGACCGGCACCCGTGTCGAGGAGGCCAAGGCCGTGCAGGGCGCGCTGACCTTCGGTGTCGTCACCTCGCTCGGCGCGTACGCCATGCTCATGGGCATCGGCCTGCTGTACGCCCGCACCGGCGAGCTCGCCATGGCCCAGATCGGCCGCGCACTCGACGCGCAGGGGTCGCCGGACGGGCTGGTCCTCGCCGCCTTCGTGCTCGTCCTGACCGGCCTGCTGATCAAGTCCGCCGCCGTCCCCTTCCACTTCTGGCTCCCGGACGCCCACGCCGTCGCACCCACCCCGGTGTGCATGCTGCTCTCGGGCGTCATGGTCGAACTCGGCGTGTACGGCGTCTGGCGGGTGTACGGCACGGTCTTCGCCGGACCGGGCGGCATCCCGGCGGCCGACCTGGAGCGGGCGCTGCTCGTGCTCGGTTCGGTGACCGCGATGATCGGCGCCGCCATGTGCTGGTACCAGCGCCACATCAAACGGCTTCTGGCGTACTCGACGGTCGCCCACACCGGGCTGTTCCTGATCGGCGTCGGCGTACTGAGCCCGGAGGCCGACGACGGGGTCGCGCTGTACATCCTCGGACACGCGGGCGTGAAGGCCGCGCTGTTCGCGTGCACCGGCATCCTCCTCGACCGGTACGGCAACGTCGACGAGCACGCGCTGCACGGCCGGGCCCGCAAGCTGCGGGGCGTTGCCGTGATGTACGCCGTCGGCGGGCTCGCGCTCGCGGGGCTCCCGCCCTTCGGCACGGGGTTCGGCAAGGCCGTCACGGAGAAGGCTGTCGGCGGGCCGCTGGTCGCCCTGTACGTCGTCGCGAGCGCGGTCACCGCCGGGGCGGTCCTGCGGGTCGCGGCCAGGGTGTTCCTCGGCCTCGGCCAGGCCCCCGAGGACGGCACCGAGTACGAGACGACCGGCACCGGCGAGCGGCCCGAGACCCGGCACCGGCTCGGCCGGATCCCCGACACGATGACCGCCGTCCCCGCGCTGCTGCTCGCCGGATCGCTCGCCGTCGGCGTCGCCCCCGGCTTCGGCGAGGTGGTCTCGCACGCCGTCAACGAGGCCGGGTCCGGCGGCGCCGTGGTGCCGGCACCGCACTGGAGCCCGGCGGGTGTCCTGCTGGACCTCGCCTCGACCGCCCTGGCCCTCGGCCTGGCGGCGGTGGCCGTCACCCGGCCGGGGCTGCTCGCCGCCCCGAGCCGGGCACTGCCGCTGCGGCGCCTGCAGTCCGGGCACGTCGGGGACTACGTGGCCTGGGTCCTGGTGGGCGCCACCGTGCTCGGCGCGCTGGCGCTGCCGGGCCTGTCGGGGTAGGGGTCAGGTCCCGTACGTCACCTTCACCTCCTTGAAGCCGAGGGAGTGGAGCAGCCCTTCGAGCATGTCGGTCGTGTTGGTCTCGGCGCGCGAGGTCAGCCCGCTCTCCTCGGCCGCGTCGCCGATGTGCCGCACCGCGAGCTTCTGCACGGCCTGTTCGCTGTTCGGGTTGTCCGAGAAGAGGTCGCCCAGACGGTCGAGCAGACCGCGCTCCTTGGAGACCGCGTAGGAGCGGTCGGGGTCGAGTGACGGATCGCCCAGTGCCGCGTGCGGCAGCCGGAGCGTGGCGGACGTACGGTCGTCGTCGACCGTGACGTCGTCCTCGCCGACCTTTCCGAGGTCGACGTAGGCGTCCACGGTGCCCGCGCCGACGTACAGCGTGCGGGTGCCGCGGATCGCGTCGGGCAGGAACTTGGCGTCCTTCTCCAGATCCACGACGATCTGGAAGTTGCCGGAGGCGGCGTCGTAACGGCTCATGTCCTGGATGGACTGGAGCAGTGCCGGACCGGAACGGTCGTTGGTCTCGGTGCCGAACAGGTCCTTCAGGCCGGGGAGCACGCTCAGCCGGATCCCGGCGAAGAAGACCACGAGCACCAGGACCAGGGCGCTCACCGCCTTCACCCAGCCGGGCATGCGCTTGTTGATGCGCTTGATGGAAGTCGTCATGTCGACGTTCCTCCTTCCCTATGTTGGGAGTACCCCCAAATCCCTTGCCGGATCGGCTCGTTGGCCGGTCGCCGCCCTCTGACCGAAGCAGGGAGGCGCACTGGTGGGCTCGACCGTGCGGTCGCATGCGACGGCGACGCGCACACGGGTGGGCAGCAACGTTTCTGCTGAGGTAAGTAGCATGAGTCCGCCACCCGGAATGATCATGCGAGGAGCGGATCGTGCGAGAGATCGCCGTGTTCAGCGGTAGTGCCCACCCCGAGCTGGCGGCAGAAGTCTGCGCTCATCTGGGGGTACCGCTCAGCCCGACCCGGGTCAGCCGGTTCGCCAACGACTGCCTGGAGGTGCAGCTTCAGGCCAACTGCCGGGAGCGCGACGTCTTCCTGATCCAGCCGCTGGTCAAGCCGGTCCAGGAGCATCTCGTCGAGCTGCTGCTGATGTGCGACGCCGCACGCGGGGCGTCCGCCAGCCGCATCACCGTCGTCATGCCGCACTACTCCTACGCCCGCTCCGACAAGAAGGACGCGCCCCGCATCTCCCTCGGCGGCCGGCTCGTCGCCGACCTGATGGTGGCGGCCGGCGCGAGCCGGGTTCTGGCGATGACCCTGCACGCGCCCCAGGTACACGGCTTCTTCACGGTGCCGGTGGACCACCTGCACGCGCTGCGCGAGCTCGCCGCGCACTTCCGGCAGTACGACCTCTCCCGTACGACCGTCGTCTCCCCGGACCTCGGCAACGCCAAGGAGGCCGCCGCGTTCGCCCGGCTGATCGGCGCCCAGGTCGCAGCCGGCGCCAAGCAGCGGTTCGCCGACGACCGGGTGAGTATCAGCTCCGTCATCGGCGAGGTGACCGGGCGCGACGTCATCATCCTGGACGACGAGATCGCCAAGGGCAGCACTGTCATCGAACTCCTCGACCGGCTGCGGGAGTTGGGTCCGCGCTCGATCCGCGTCGCCTGCACGCACGGCCTGTTCGCGGCCGGCGCGCTGAAGCGGATCGGCGAGCAGCCGGACGTACTGGAGATCGTGTGCACCAACACCGTGCCGATCCAGGCCGAGGAGCGCACCGAGAAGCTGAAGGTCCTCTCCATCGCCCCGGCGCTCGCCGAGGCCGTGCGCCGCATTCACAACGGGGAGTCCGTCAGCGCCCTGTTCGACGCGCCGGGAACCGAATAGACATGAGGTACCCGGATGCTCAGGAGGGCTCGCCATGGCGAAGGCGAAGTTCGAACGGACCAAGCCGCACGTGAACATCGGGACCATCGGCCACATCGACCACGGGAAGACCACCCTGACGGCGGCCATCACCAAGGTGCTGCACGACCGGTTTCCCGATCTGAACCCGTTCACGCCGTTCGACATGATCGACAAGGCTCCCGAGGAGCGTCAGCGCGGTATCACCATCTCCATCGCCCACGTCGAGTACCAGACGGAGCGTCGGCACTACGCGCACGTCGACTGCCCCGGTCACGCGGACTACATCAAGAACATGATCACCGGCGCGGCACAGATGGACGGCGCGATCCTGGTCGTCGCGGCGACGGACGGCCCGATGCCGCAGACCAAGGAGCATGTGCTGCTGGCCCGTCAGGTCGGCGTGCCGTACATCGTCGTGGCGCTCAACAAGACCGACATGGTCGACGACGAGGAGATCCTGGAGCTCGTCGAGCTGGAGGTGCGTGAGCTGCTGACGGAGTACGAGTTCCCGGGTGACGACGTCCCCGTGGTGCGGGTCTCCGCCCTGAAGGCCCTGGAGGGGGACCCGACGTGGACGCAGGCGGTCCTCGATCTGCTGGACGCCGTCGACACGGCCGTACCGGAGCCCGAGCGCGACGTCGACAAGCCGTTCCTGATGCCGATCGAGGACGTGTTCACCATCACCGGGCGCGGCACGGTCGTCACCGGCCGGATCGAGCGCGGCCGGCTGCTGGTGAACAGCGAGGTCGAGATCATCGGCATCCACGACCAGAAGACGAAGACGACCGTCACCGGCATCGAGATGTTCCGCAAGCTGCTGGACGAGGGCCGGGCCGGCGAGAACGTGGGGCTGCTGCTGAGGGGCGTCAAGCGCGAGGACGTCGAGCGCGGCCAGGTCGTCATCAAGCCCGGTTCGGTCACCCCGCACACCCAGTTCGAGGCGCAGGCCTACATCCTGTCGAAGGACGAGGGCGGGCGGCACACGCCGTTCTTCGACAACTACCGCCCGCAGTTCTACTTCCGCACGACGGATGTGACGGGTGTGGTCACCCTGCCGAGGGGCACTGAGATGGTCATGCCGGGCGACAACACCGGCATGCTCGTCCAGCTGATCCAGCCCATCGCGATGGAGGAGGGGCTGAAGTTCGCCATTCGCGAGGGCGGGCGGACGGTGGGGGCCGGTCAGGTCACCAGGATCATCAAGTAGAGATCGGTGCCCTCATAAGGTGCCGGACGTGGCCTCGGGCTGGCCGAGTGCCGCGTCCGGCGTCGGATGCGGCGGCAGCAGACGGTTCAGGCCCGTGATCCTGAGCACGCGCAGCGTCAGCGGGTGGGTGCAGACCAGGTGCAGTTGCCCGCCGTTGTCGTGCGTCCGGCTCAGGGCCCGGTACAGCAGGCGCAGCCCGGAGCAGTCGAAGAACTCGATGCTCCGCAGGTCGATCACGATCCGCGCCCCGGGATGCGCCGTCACCCGGTCCAGGTAGGGCGCGATCTCCACCGCGGCCGCGATGTCGATCTCACCCAGGAACTCCAGCACCGTGTGGTCGCGGTGCCGGTGGACGCGCAGATGCCGGCTGAACGGCGCAGGATCCTGCTGCACGACGACATCGCCTCCACCCTGTCCACTTGCGGCGGGCTGCTCAAAACCAGTCCCCGCACTGCAAGTTACCCTCGATTGAGCGAATCTGAGCATGTTCGATTGACATATGTCTTCGAATTGCGACAGATGCTTCGCGTGATGTGCGGGGCGTGACTACGACAGCGCGTGCCAGGCCTTGGTGAGTGCCTGACGGAACTGTTCGGTCTGATGGGCCGTGAGCTCCCGCACCATCCGCTCCTCCAGTTCCCGTACCGGCCCCTCGTGCCGGGCGAGCAGCTCACGGGCGGTGTCGGTCAGCAGGATCAGCAGCTCGCGGCGGCTGTGCGGATTGCGCTCCCGGCGCACCAGGCCGCGGGTCTCCAGGCCCCGTACCAGATCGGCGATCGACTGCGCCGTGACGAAGGAGTCCCTGGCCAGCTGGGCGGCCGACAGCCCGTCGTGCCGCTGGAGCACGGTGAGCGCCGTGTACTGCAGGGCGGTGATCCCGGACGGCTTGACCAGCTCGTCCAGGTGTGAACGCACCACGAGCTCCACCTGTTTGACCATGTAGAGCAGTGACGGCGGTGCCTTGGCCGCCTGGGTCTCCAGCATGGGTTCAGCCTAGAGCATTGACAGGAATCCTGTCCGTAAAGAGACTGCGGACAGACAGGAATCCTGTTGGTTGAAAACTTGGCGACGAGGCTGAGGAGTGGCGATGACCACCTTCGAGATCGAACCCGGCCGGCTGTTCGTCGGCGGCCGGTGGCGCGAGGCCGCCGACGGAGCGCGCACCGAGGTGGTCGACCCGTCCCGCGGCACGGTCCTCACCACCGTCGCGGACGCCGGCGCCGCCGACGTGGACGCGGCCGTACGCGCCGCCCGTGACGCCTTCGACGACGGGGCCTGGTCCGGGCTGAGCGGCCGGGAACGCGGCCGGGTGCTGCACCGGGTCGCCGCGCTGATCCGGGAGAACGCCGACCGGATCGCCGAGTTGGAGAGCCTGGACGTCGGCAAGCCGATCACACTCGCGCACGCCGTCGACATCACCAACGCGGCCAACGACTACGAGCACTTCGCCGCGCTCGCCCACTCCCTGGACGGCGCCGTCCGCGACACCCCCATGAACGCCCTCGCCTATGTCCGGCGCCGGCCGATCGGCGTGGTCGGGGCGATCACCCCGTACAACTTCCCCCTGATCCTCTCCGGTTCGAAGATCGCCCCGGCGCTCGCGGCCGGCAACACGGTGGTGCACAAGCCGGCCGAGGAGACGCCGCTGAGCGCCCTGTACATGGCCGACCTCTTCAAGCGGGCCGGTGTCCCCGACGGTGTGGTCAACGTCGTCACCGGCGGACCCACGGCCGGCGAGGCGCTGCTGCGGCACCCCGGCGTGGACAAGGTCGCCTTCACCGGCTCGACCACCGTCGGCCGCAAGGTCGCCGCCGTCGCCGGCGAGGCCCTCAAACCGGTCACCATGGAACTCGGCGGCAACGCGGCCCATGTCGTCTTCGAGGACGCCGACCTGGAGAAGGCCGTCGGCGCGATCATCAAGGGCTTCGTCTTCAACACCGGCCAGTTCTGCATGGGCGGCCCCCGGCTGCTGGTGGCGCGGCAGGTCTACGGCACCCTGCTCGGCATCCTCGCCGACGCGGTGCCCGGCGTCCCGGTCGGCGACCCGCGGGACGCCGGGACCGTGGTCGGCCCGATGGCGGGGGAGCGGCATCTGCGCAAGGTCGAGGAGTACGTAGAACTGGCCCGCAAGGAGGGCGGCACCCTCGTCTGCGGCGGCGAACGGCTCGATCTCGACGGCGGCTATTACTACCGGCCCACCGTCATCGCCGACCTGCCGAACGACTCCCGGGTGATCCAGGAGGAGATCTTCGGCCCGGTCCTCACCGTCCAGCCCTTCGACTCCGAGGACGAGGCCGTCGCGCTCGCCAACTCCACGCCGTACGGCCTCGCCTCGGGCGTGCAGACCGGGAACCTGGCCCGTGCCCACCGGGTCGCCGACCGGCTGGACGCCGGGATCGTCTGGGTCAACGACTGGGCGATGCTCGACCCGGCGGTCCCCTTCGGCGGCGTCAAGGACTCCGGCTTCGGCCGCGAGTACGGGCCCGAGGCGCTGGACGCCTACACCACCACCAAGTCCGTCGTCGTCTCGCTCGACTGAGCGCACCGCCGAGGAGATTCACGCGATGTCCATCCCCACCCGCGCCGCCGTCGTCGAGTCGGGCGGCGCCCCCTTCACCCTGTCCGACGTACGACTCGACGAGCCCGGACCGCACGAGGCGATCGTCCGGATGGTCGCGGCCGGCCTGTGTCACACCGACCTCGGTGTGGCGAGCGGAGCGCTGCCCTTCCCGCTGCCCGGCGTCCTCGGTCACGAGGGCGCGGGCGTCGTGGAGGCCGTCGGCGCGGCCGTGACCGGCGTCGCGCCGGGCGATCACGTCGTGCTGTCGTTCACCTCCTGCGGCGGCTGCCGCGACTGCCGGGGCGGCCACCCGGCGTACTGCGCGAGCTGGCTGCCGCTGAACCTCATCGGCGGCCGCCGTGCCGACGGCACCGGCACCGTCAGCCGCGCCGGGGAGGAACTCGGCGGCCACTTCTTCGGCCAGTCCTCCTTCGCCGAACGGGCGTTGGCGGACGAACGCAGCCTGGTCAAGGTCGACCCGGACGTGCCGCTCGCCTCGATCGCCCCGCTGGGCTGCGGGGTGCAGACCGGGGTCGGCGCCGTCTGGAACGTGCTGAAGCCGGTCACCGGCGGCACGGTCGTCGTCCTCGGCGCCGGAGCGGTCGGCCTGTCGGCCGTCATGGCCGCCGCTCTGACCCCCGCCACCGACATCGTCGCCGTCGACCGTGTTGCCGAACGCCTCTCACTGGCAAGGGAGTTGGGAGCCACCCACACCATCGACGCGACCGGCACCGACGTCGCGGAAGCACTCGCCGACATCACCGGCGGCCGGGGCGCCGACGGCGTCGTCGAGACCACCGGCAACGTCGGCGTGCTGCGCCAGGGCGTCGACGGGCTCGCCGCCCGCGGCACTCTGGTCGTCGTGGGTGCCCCGCCGTTCGGCACCGAGGTCGCCCTCGACGTCAACGGACTGCTCGGCGGCAAACGGATCGTCGGCCTCACCCTCGGCGACGCCGAGACGCAGACCTTCATACCGGCCCTGGTCCGGCTGGTGAAGCAAGGCCGGCTCCCGCTGCACCGCCTGATCAGCACCTATCCGTTCACGGACATCGACCGGGCGGTACGGGACATGGGCGCGGGCAAGGCGATCAAGCCCGTGCTCACGTTCTGAGCCGGCCCGCTCCTGCCGCTCAGTCGACCGTCAGGACAAGCTTCCCGGTCGTCCGGCCGGTGTCGCCCAGGGCGTGCGCCTCGGCGGCATCGGCCAGCGGGAAGGTCCCGGCGATCTCCGGGCGCAACTTCCCCTGCTCGACCAGGTCCGCGATCGCCCGCATGTCGGCACGGTCGGCGTCCACCAGCATCCGCACGGCCCGCACCCCGAGCCGCTCGGCCTCCTCGCCGAACTCGTCCGAACCGACCGGCAGGATCGAGACCACGACACCGCCCGGACGCAGCACCCGCAGCGACCGCACCGAGGTCTCACCGCCCAGGGTGTCCAGGACGACGTCCACGTCCTTGACGGCCTCGGCGAAGTCCGTCTCCCGGTAGTCGATCACCTCGTCCGCGCCCAGGCCGCGCAGGAACTCGTGCTTGCCCGCGCTCGCCGTGCCGATCACATACGCGCCGCGCGCCTTGGCGATCTGCACGGCCACATGCCCGACGCCGCCGGCCGCCGCATGGATCAGCACCCGCTGCCCCGGCCGCAGGTCGGAGTGCTCGACCAGCGCCTGCCACGCGGTGAGGGACACCAGCGGCAGCGCCCCCGCCTCGACGTGACCGATCGAGGACGGCTTGTGGGTGAGGGCCCGCACCGGGGCGACGGCGTACTCGGCGTGCGAGCCGTGCCCGAAGGGGTACGGCAGCATGCCGAAGACCTCGTCGCCGGGACGGAAGGCGGCGACGCCGATGCCGACCGCCTCGACCACACCGGAGACGTCCCAGCCCAGGACGAACGGCGGCTCGCCCAGGAAGCCGCCGCTCTCGCGGTGCTTCCAGTCGGTCGGGTTGACGCCGGCCGCGCGGACGCGGACCAGTACCTCGTTCGGGCGCGGCTCCGGGCGCTCGATCTCCACTTTCTTCAGGACCTCGGGACCGCCGAGGACGTCCTGGCTGATGGCTCGCATGGTGTTCACAGTGCTCATGGTGAAACAGCCTGCCGGGGTCCGCCGCTCCAGGAAATGGCATGATTGCCAACCTTCGATAGAATCGTGCCATGCGTGAACGACGTGGTGACCGACAGGTGGAACGGGTCGTGGTGCTGGCCCTGGACGGCGTCTATCCCTTCGAGCTGGGCATCCCCAGCCGGATCTTCGGCGCTGCCGACGGCCGGTACGAGGTGCTGACGTGCAGCGTCGACGGCGAGCCGGTGCGCAGCAACGCCGACTTCACGATCGGTGTCCAGCACGGCCCGGAGATCCTCGCCACCGCCGACACCGTGGTGGTCGCCTCGGTCGGCGTCGCGTACATCCCCGAGGAGCTGCCCGCCGAGGTCGTCGCGGCGCTCGGGCGGATCCGCCCGGACGCGCGCATCGTGTCGATCTGCACGGCCGCCTTCGTCCTGGCGGCGGCGGGCCTGCTGGACGGCCGGCGCGCCACCACGCACTGGCATGTCACCGACCTGTTCCGGCGCCGCTATCCGCAGGTCGAGCTCGACCCGGACGTCCTGTTCGTCCACGACGGCCGGGTCCTCACCTCGGCCGGCGCCGCCTCCGGCGTGGACGTCTGCCTGCACATCGTGCGCACCGACCACGGCAGCGAGCTGGCCAACGCGGTCGCCCGGCGCTGCGTCGTGCCCCCCTTCCGGGACGGCGGCCAGGCCCAGTACATCGAGCAGCCCGTCCCGGAGAGCGGGGCCGCCAGCACCGCCGCCACCCGTGCCTGGGCCCTGGAACGCCTCGACGAGCCCCTCGCCCTGACCGACCTCGCCGCCCACGCCCGGATGAGCCTGCGCACCTTCGCCCGCCGCTTCAACGACGAGGTCGGCCTCAGCCCCGGCCGCTGGCTGATCCAGCAACGCGTCGGCCGCGCCCGCCACTTGCTGGAGTCCAGCGACCTGCCGGTCGACCGGATCGCCGTCGAGGTCGGCTTCGCCACCGGCGCCTCGCTGCGCCAGCATCTGCACGCCGCGATCGGGGTGTCACCGCAGGCGTACCGCCGCACCTTCCAGGCGGCCGAGGTCCGCTAGCGCGGCGGTACGCGCCCTCAGGCCCCCTGCGCCGCGTACACCTGCGTGCCCCCCACATAGGTCCGCGCGACCCGGGTCTGCGCGATCGCCTCCGCCGGTCCGTCGAACGGGTCGCGGTCCAGGACCACGAGGTCGGCCAGCGCACCCACGCGCACCTCGCCCGTGTCGTCGAGGTGATTGGCGTAGGCCGAGCCCGCCGTGTACGCGGCGAGCGCCTCGGCGAGTCCGATCCGCTCGCCGGGCAGGAACACCGGCGTGTCGTCGCTGTCCGGCGCCACCCGGTTGACCGCGACATGGATGCCGTGCAGCGGATCGGGGCTGCTCACCGGCCAGTCGCTGCCCGCCGCGAGCCGTGCGCCGGAGCGCAGCAGGGCGCCGAACGGGTACTGCCACGCGGCCCGTTCGGGACCGAGGAACGGAATCGTCAGCTCGTCCATCTGCGGCTCGTGCGCGGCCCACAGCGGCTGGATGTTCGCGATCGCCCCGAGCCGCGCGAAACGCGGCACGTCGGCCGGCTGGACGACCTGGAGATGGGCCAGGTGAGGCCGCGTGTCGCTGGGCCCGTTGGCGGCCCGCGCGGCCTCGACCGCGTCCAGCGCGTCACGTACGGCCCGGTCGCCCAGGGCGTGGAAGTGGCACTGGAAGCCGAGCGCGTCCAACTCGGTCACGTACTTGGGCAGTTGCTCCGGATCGATGAAGCTGGTGCCCCGGTTGGCGGTGGCGCAGCCGCACTTGTCGAGATAGGGCTCCACCAGCGCGGCGGTGCCGGTCTCGGCGACGCCGTCCAGCATCAGCTTGACGCTGGTCGCGCGGAACCGGCCGTGACTCAACGCCTGACGTCGCTCGACCAGTTCGGGAATCTGCTCGGCACCGCGCTCACGGTCCCACCACAGCGCGCCGACGACCCGAGCGGTGAGCGAGCCGTCCCGCGCGGCCGCCAGATACGCCTGCGCCGGGTCGTCCATGCCGAGGAAGTCCCCGACCAGCGCGTCCTGCCAGGCGGTGATGCCGAGCGCGTGCAGATGCCGCTGGGCGTGCAGCAGCGCCGCCACCCGGTCGGCCTGCGTCGCGGGCGGGGTCAGCCGCCCCACCAGCTGCATCGCGCCCTCCTGGAGCGTCCCGCTCGGCGCGCCGGAGGCGTCCCGGTCGATCCGTCCGTCGGCCGGCTCGGGCGTGTCGCGGGTGATCCCGGCGAGCGCGAGGGCGCGGCTGTTCACCCAGGCCCCGTGATGGTCACGGTTGGGCAGATAAACCGGCCGGTCGGGCACCACCGCGTCCAGCAGCTCCTTCGTCGGCCTACCGCCCTCGAAGGCCTCCATCGACCAGCCGCCGCCGGTGATCCACTCCCGCTCGGGATGCGCGTCGGCGTAGGCGCGCACCGCCGCGAGGGTCTCGTTCGCCGTCCTCGTGCCCGTCAGATCGCACTGGGTGAGCTCCAGCCCGGCCGGCACCGGATGCACATGCGCGTCCTGGAACCCGGGCAGCAGCAGCCGCCCGGCGAGGTCCACCACCTCGGTCCGCGGTCCGGCGAGATCGTGCACCTCCTCCCGCCCTACGGCCGTGACGCGGTCGCCGGTGACGGCCACGGCGGTCGCGGTACGGCCCTCGGGGGTGAGGACGGGGCCGCCGGTGAAGAGGAGATCTGCGTACATGTTCCTTTTCCTGGTCGGGGGTTATCGGGAGGTGACGAGAAGCTGCGGCGCGTCGGCGTCGGTGCCCTTGCCGGTGCGGAAGTACGGCGACCTGCGCACCCACCGGGCCCACGCGGCGGCCACGAAGCCGGACGCGATCATCGCCAGGGGAGTGAACAGCAGGAACCACCCGTTGTCGGCGCTGACTTCGAAGTGGTCGGCGGAGGTGTAGAACGACCAGCCCAGATAGCCGCCGAGACCGAGCAGCGCGAGCGCGCTCAGCGTGGGCAGGACCACCGCGCGCACCCCCTGCCAGAAGTCCTCGCGCAGCAGGGCACGGAAGCGGACGGCGGCCGCGAGCGCGGTGAGGGCGTACGACAGGGCGACCACGATGCCCACGGCGTTCACCGTCGCCATGATCATGTCGGCCAGCCGGGGTATGACGAGTGCGAGGACCGCGACCGCGATGGCCAGCGCGCCGATCAGCATCGTGCCGACGGCCGGAGTGCCGTACCGCGGGCTGACCTTGGACCACACCGGCCCGAGCGTACGGTCCCGGCTCATCGCGAACATCCCGCGGGCCGTCGGGATCACCCCGGCCTGGAGCGAGGCGACGGCCGAGAACATCAGCGCGATCAGGGGCAGCGCCGCCCACGGCTGGGAGGCCAGCCGCTCACCGAAGAAGGCGAGGCCCTCGGGTCCATGGCCCACCAGCTCCTCCTCGGACAGGACCCGTTGGAAGGCGACCGAGCCGAGCAGGAACAGTCCGAGCATGGTGAACAGGGTGATGGTGCCGGCCCGGGACGCGTCGCGCGGGTCGCGCACCTCCTCGTTCACGGTGAACGCGGACTCGAAGCCCCAGTAACAGAACACCGACAGCAGCAGCCCCTGCGCCAGCGCGGTCGCCGACGGGATCTCGAACGGGTCGAACCAGCTCAGGCTGAAGGCGTGCGGGCCGGTGACGATGCCGTAGCCGCAGAAGCCCAGCAGGACGACGTACTCGAAGACCAGCAGTCCGGCCTGGAGCCGCGCGGCGGTGCGGATGCCGGTCACGGCGGTCAGGGTGACCGCCACCAGGACGACGATGCCGACGGCCGTGGTCTGAGCGGTCGAACCGGGGTCCAGCGCGAGGCCGCCCACCCGGTGCAGCCCGGCGTCGCCCGCCAGCTGGAGCAGGGCCGAACCGGTGACCGCGGTGGTGTACGCGAGGAACGCCACCACGGCCACGATGTTCACCCAGCCGACCATGAAGCCCAGCCACGGGGTGAGCGAACGGCCCACCCACACGTAGCCGTTGCCCGCGTTGGGCTCGACCTTGTTGAGCCGGGAGTAGGCGCCCGCGATGCCGAGGACCGGCAGGAACGCCAGCAGCATGATCGCCGGCAGATGCAGGCCGACCACGCCCGCGGTGACGCCGAGGCCGATGCCGATGCTGGTGGTCGCGGCCGTGCTGGACGCGGCGATGGCGACGCCGTCCAGGACACCGAGGGACTTGCGCAGCTCGGGCTGCGCGGGAGGGTCGACGACGCCGGGGGGCTGCTGATCGGACATGGCCGGATCTCCGCTCGCATCGGGGGGCCGGGCGGCCCCGATGAGCGGACATGAAACTGAACGGGGGCTTAACAGGTCAACGGTGTTGTCATAAGGTGCGGGGCACCGGACCGAGGGAGGCAGTCCATGAGCGAGCGAGTAGTCCCGCCCGCCGCCCGGCAGCGCAGGCGCCCCACCAAGCAGGGCGTGGTCCTGTCCGAGGACCTGATCGTCGAGACGGCCCTGCGGCTCATCGAGGAGCACGGCGCCGACGCCCTGTCGGTACGCCGCCTCGGCCGTGCCCTCGGCGCCGACCCCAGCTCGCTGTACCGGTACTTCCGGACCACGGACGACCTGATGCTCGCCATCGCCGACGAACTCATCGGCCGTACCCTGCGCACCTGGCGCCCCACCGGGGACTGGCACGCCGACCTGCGGGACCTGGGCCTGCGTATGCACGCCGGCGCCCTCGCGCACCCCCGGGCCGCGGTGCTCAGCTCGTACCGGGTGACCGGGCGGGCGTACGAGATCCAGGCCGTCGAAACCATCCTCGGCGTGCTGCGCCGGGCCGGTTTCCCCGACCCCGACGCGGTGCGGATCTACCACGTCTTCGTCGACCAGGCCCTCGCGCACGGCGCCCTCGACTCCGCGAGCGTGGCGATGCCGAAGGCCGCGCGGGACGCGGAGGCGGCCGTGTGGCGGGCGACGTACGCGCGCCTGCCCGCCGAGACCCACCCGCACATCGCGGCCACCGCCCGGCATCTCGTGGCCGACATGGCCCGCAGCTCCTATCCGGCGGCCCTGGACCTGCTGCTCGCCGCCGCGGCGAGCCGGCTGGCGGAAATCCGTTCCCGCTCCACGGACCCGGCGGCCACACTGGAGCCCTCCGTCAAGTCCGTCCCGTGAGAAGAGAGTTCGCCGATGGCACCGTCGTCCGCACGCCCCGCCGAGCAGCGCAAACGCGACACCCTGCACCGTCTGGAGCACGACGAGGACGTGTGGGTCGCCACCGCCGACGCGGGCGGCGGAGTGCCGTTCCTCGTGCCCCTGTCCTTCCTCTGGGACGGCTCGGCCCTGCTGCTGGCGACGCCCGCCGCCAGCCCCACGGGCCGCAACCTGAGGGAGACCGGCAGAACGCGCCTCGGCATCGGTCCGACCCGCGACGTCGTCATGATCGAGGGCACGGTCGAGACGATCACGCAGACCGAACTGTCAGCGGAGGAGGGCGACCGCTTCGCGGCGAAGACCGGCTTCGACCCGCGCCGGCTCACCACGCCCTACCTGTACTTCCGCGTCCTGCCGACCCGGGTGCAGGCCTGGCGCGAGGCCGATGAGCTGGCCGGCCGCGAGCTGATGCGGGACGGGAAGTGGCTGGTGGCGGACTGAAACGGCCTGACCTGGACACCCGTGGGGGACAGGGCGGCGGGGCACGACGTCCCGCGCCCAGGACTCCTGCGGAGGAACCATGCCAGTGGTGAAAGCGGGCTTCGTGGTGCTGGACTGCGCCGAGCCCGAGAAGCTCGCCGTCTTCTACACGGAACTCCTGGAAGGCGAGCAGACGGACGCGACCGCCAACCGAGTGGAGATCAGGGGCGCCGACGGGACCCGGCTCGCGTTGCGCCGCGACATGAACGCCACCCCGCCGAGCTGGCCGCGCCCCGAGAACTCCCTCCAGGCCCATCTGGACTTCGTGGTGGACGACCTGGACGAGGCCGAGCGCCGCATCGTCGGCCTCGGCGGCCGTCCCGTGGCGACGAGGGAGCCGGCGGGCCCGTACGAGGAGCGTGGCTTCTCCGACCCGGCCGGCCACTCCTTCACCTTGCGCCGCGTGTCGGCGACGGCACCGAAACAGGGCTGAGCCCGCACCTGGCAGAAGCAGGGTCACCCGCGCCCCGCGGGTGGCGTCCGGGCAGACGGGACTTCTACCCGGACCCCACCCGCGCCCCCCGGGGTCCGGGCAAGACGGACTGCGGCCCGGACCCCGGGGGCCGTTCCTCAGTCGCGGCCGCCCTGGTCCGCGACCGGCCATACGCCCGTCGAGCGTTCGATCGCCTTCGCCCCCGTGCGGTCCGCCAGGCTCCGGGCCACCGCGAACAGGGCGCCCTGGACGGCCGCCGCGAGCAGGATCTCGCCCCAGCCGCGCTCCCGGTCCAGTGCGTCGGGGGCGTCCTCCTCATGCCGGATCGCCATCCAGGTCTTGCGGAAGGCGACCCCCGCCAGCGCCCCGCTCGCCCAGCCCAGGGCGAAACCCAGGGGCTTGTAGGCCAGGGGGAGTTTCAGCTTCTTCGGCTTGTTGCTCTTCTTCGCCATGCGCGCCTGCGCCTCCTTCGTCGATCAGGGTCGCCCGGCCACCGGGACCCGCTCGGCCTCGGGCACCGGCCCGGGCGGCGTCCCGTCGCCGAACGGCCTGCCGCCCAGCTCCTCGCGGTGGTGCGGCGTCAGCCAGCCCGTCGGATCCGGGCCGAGAGGCACGATTCCGGTCGGGTTGATGCCGCTGTGCACCAGGTAGTAGTGCCGTTTGATGTGGTCGAAGTCGACGGTGTCACCGAACCCCGGCGTCTGGTAGAGGTCGCGGGCGTACGCCCACAGCACCTGATTCTCCGTCAACTTCCAGCGGTTGCACTTGAAGTGGCCGTGGTAGACGGCGTCGAACCGGACCAGCGTGGTGAACAGCCGGATGTCCGCCTCGGTGATGGTGTCGCCGACCAGATAGCGCTGCCCGGCCAGCCGCTCCGCCAGCAGCTCCAGCCGCCGGAAGAGCCGGTCGTACGCGTCGTCGTACCGCGCCTGGCCGGTGGCGAAGCCCGCCCGGTACACCCCGTTGTTGACATCCTCGTAGACATCCGCGATCACGGTGTCGATCTCGTCCCGCAGCGCCTTCGGCCAGAGGTCGGGCGCACCCTCGCGGTGCAGGGCCGTCCACTCGGTGGCCAGGTCGAGGGTGATCTGCTGGTAGTCGTTGGTGACGAGCCGGCCGCTGGGCACGTCCACGATCGCGGGGACGCTGACGCCGCCGGGGTAGCCGGTCTCCCGCCGGTCGTACGCCTCGCTCAGATAGCGGATGCCGAGCACCGGATCGCGGTCGCCGGGGTCCAGCGTGAAACGCCAGCTGCGGTCGTCCTGGATCGGGTCGGCGATCGCCAGCGACAGGGCGTCCTCCAGCCCGAGCAGCCGACGGGACACCAGGGACCGGCTCGCCCACGGGCAGGCACGGCTCACCACCAGACGGTAGCGGCCAGCCTCCACCGGCCAGCCGTCCCGCCCGTCCGCCGTGATCCGGTCCGTGAAGTGCGCCCTGGACCGCTGGAACGGCTTTCTGCCGTAATCGGTGTTGCCCCCGCCGCTCATGCCGGCGCTCCTCCCTGCCGTTTGCAGCGACTTGCGGCGTACGCCTCTCCCGGACGCCGCGCCACCGCGGTACCACGAGTCCGGTCCCGAGTCCCCCGATTTCCGCCGAAGGCACGGTGTGATCCCTGTCGATCTGGGGATTCGGCGTTAGATGAGCAGGACGAACGAGGCACCGCGCACGGACCGCAGGACCAAGGTCACCGTGCTGGTGGCGCTCACCGCCAACCTCGTCATCGCCGTCGCCAAGGCCGTCGGCGGGCTCTTCGCCCACTCCCCGGCACTGCTGTCGGAGGCGGCGCACTCCGTGGCGGACAGCCTGAACGAGGTCTTCCTGCTGGCCGCGCTGCGCCGCAGCCGCCGGCCCGCCGACGCCCGCCACCCCTTCGGCTACGGCAAGGAGCGCTTCTTCTGGTCGCTGCTCGCGGCCGTCGGCATCTTCGTGATGGGTGGCTGCTTCTCGTTCTTCCAGGGCTTCGAGGCGTTGCGCGGCGGAGGCGAGGAGCGGTTCAGCGGCTATGTGGCGGGCATGATCGTGCTGGGGGTCGCGTTCGTCGCCGAGGGACTGTCGCTGGTGCGCGCGCTGCACCAGGTGCGCCGGCAGGGCGGCCTCGCCGGCGGCCTGCGGGACCCGGCCCTGCGCACGGTCGTCGCCGAGGACGCCACGGCGGTGCTGGGCGTGACGCTCGCCTTCGCGGGCATGGCGCTGCACATGATCACCGGGCAGGTCGTATGGGAGGCGTCCGCCTCGCTCGCGATCGGCGCGCTGCTCGTCTACGTCGCCTACCGGCTGGGCCGCGACGCCCGCGACCAGCTGATCGGGGAGGCCGCCGACCCCGAGGCCGACGCCAGGATCCGTGCGCTGCTGGCGGCACAGCCGGAGATCGACAGTGTGGAGGCACTGTTCACCATGAAGACGGGCCTGGACACCGCTCTGGTAGCGGCCCGTGTCGATCTGGTGCCCGGTCTCGACAGCGAACAGGTCGAGGAAGTCGCCGTCCGCATCAAGCGGTCCATCGGCGACGAGGTGGCCGAGGCCGATCAGATCTTCCTCGACGTGACCGAACGCTCCGCCCGGGAGGCATACGGAAGCCCCGCCGCGACGGGGGAGCGCGGCGGGGCCTGACGCACGTGTGCCCGGCGTCGGACGGTTCATGCGCACCGGGTGGGAAAAAGTTTCCGGAGCCGGTCAGTCCTCTTCGAAGGGCTCCAGAACGAACAGCGGGATCACCCGGTCGGTCTTCTCCTGGTACTCCGCGTAGGGCGGGTACGCCGCCACGGCCCGCTCCCACCACTCGGCCTTCTCCGCGCCGGTGACCTCGCGGGCCTTCATGTCCCACGCGTGCGTGCCGTCCCTGAGCTCCACATGGGGATCGGCCTTGACGTTGTGGTACCAGACGGGGTGTCGGGGCGCCCCGCCCAGCGAGGCCACGGCGGCGTAGCGGCCCTCGTGCTCGACGCGCATCAGAGGCGTCTTGCGGATCTTGCCGCTCTTGGCGCCGCGGGTGGTGAGCAGGATGACGGGCATCCCCGTGTTCATGAGGGTCGTGCCCTGGGTGCCGCCGGAGCTCTCGTACAACTCGACCTGCTTGCGGACCCAATCGGTCGGGCTGGCCTCGTACTCGCCCTCAAGAGGCATGTCATCGGTCCCATCGTCGTGTCCTGTGCTGACTGACGCCGTCTTCAACACCGGCAGGTGCGTGATTCATCCTGCCGGTCCTACAGCAGCATCCTCACGGCCAGCAGCAGGATCACGCCGCTCGACACCAGCGCCGTCACCAGACGCCCCCGACGCCCCGTCAGCAGTCGCCCCAGCAGCGCCCCGCCCCCGGCGAGCAGCAGCTGCCAGCTGGCCGACGCGGCGAAGGCGGCCAGGACGAACACGCCTTGTTCCGGGAGGGAGACGGCGTCCGCCGCGCGGGTGCCGAGGACCAGGGCCGCGAAATAGATCACGGTGGTCGGGTTGAGCAGGGTGATGCCCAGCAGCGCCAGATAGGCGCGCGCTGGACTCGGGGGCGGGGGAGTGGAGCGGGTGGTGAGCCGCTGGCCGCGGTACTGGCGCACGGCGGTGACCGCGCCCCGGACCGCGAGGACCGCGAGGACCAGGGCGGAGGCCCAGCGCAGCGGCTCCAGCACCGGACGCAGCGCCGCGGCCGGCGCGGAGCCGCCGAGAGCGGCCGCGAGCGCGTAGAGCCCGTCGGCGGTCGCGACGCCGAGCGCGGCGCAGACCCCGGTCCGCAGGGACGTACGGGCGGTGAGGGAGACGAGATAGGTCGCGACCGCACCGACGGGGAGGGCGATGCCGTATCCCGCGAGCAGCCCCGCGACGAGCGCGGCGGTCACGACGTGGGAAGCGAGGGCCTCCACGGTCGGCCGGGCTGCTGCTGGAGGCGCACCGGACGAGCGGCGGCGGTCAGCGGCAAGAAGGCGAGGATCGTAGGCATGGCCGGATTCTGGGGGCGGCCGCGGCCCGCCGACAAGCGAATTTCGCGGGAGAGCAGCGCGGCACCGGTCCGGCGTCCGCCGGACCGAAGCTCTGTGCGACGATCCCCGGCCAGATTGTCCGCGCGCCTGATCTGGCCGAACTTGACGTCGTCAGCTAGATGCCCCAGGCATCTAATGAAGATCGGCACGACGCACTCTTCGTCTGTGAGGTCCTCCATGACGGACATGACGGAACCCCCCACCGTCGCCTTCCCCCAGAACCGCACCTGCCCCTACCACCCGCCCACGGCCTACGGCCCCCTGCGCGACACCCGCCCCCTGGCGCGCATCACCCTCTACGACGGCCGGCCGGTCTGGCTGGTCACCGGACACGCCCTCGCCCGCACCCTGCTCGCCGACCCGCGGCTGTCCTCCGACCGCACCCGGCCCGGATTCCCCGCGCCCACCGAGCGGTTCGCGGGGGTGCGCGACCGGAGGTCCGCGCTGCTCGGCGTCGACGACCCCGAACACCGGATCCAGCGTCGGATGATGATCCCCAGCTTCACCCTGCGCCGCGCCGCCGAACTGCGCCCGCAGATCCAGCGCGTCGTGGACGAACGGCTCGACGCGATGGTCGACCGGGGGGCGCCCGCCGAGCTGGTGAACGCCTTCGCGCTGCCGGTGCCGTCGATGGTCATCTGCGCCCTGCTGGGCGTGCCCTACGCCGACCACGACTTCTTCGAGGGTGAGTCACGACGCCTGCTGCGCGGGGCCACGTCAGCCGAGGTCATGGACGCCCGTGACCGGCTGGAGGCCTACTTCGCCGAGCTGATCGACCGCAAGCAGAAGGACCCGGAGCCCGGTGCCGGTGTCCTCGACGAGCTCGTCCACCAGCAGTTGCGCGACGGCTCCCTCGACCGGGAGGAGGTCATCGCCCTCGCGACCATCCTGCTGGTCGCCGGCCACGAGACGACCGCCAACATGATCTCGCTCGGCACCTTCACCCTCCTCCAACACCCGGAGCAACTCGCCGAGTTGCGCGCCGATCCCGGGTTGTTGCCCGCCGCCGTCGAGGAGCTCATGCGGATGCTGTCGATCGCCGACGGGATGCTGCGGGTCGCCGCCGAGGACATCGAGACGGGCGGCGAGACGATCCGGGCGGGCGACGGCGTGGTCTTCTCGACCTCGGTCATCAACCGCGACGAGTCCGTCTACCCCGACCCCGACACCATCGACTGGCACCGCCCCACCCGCCACCACGTCGCCTTCGGATTCGGCATCCACCAGTGCCTCGGCCAGAACCTGGCCCGCGCCGAGATGGAGATCGCCCTGCGCACCCTCTTCGAGCGCCTGCCGACCCTGCGGCTTGCCGTCCCCGCGGAGGAAATCCCCTTCAAACCCGGCGACACGATCCAGGGGATGCTGGAACTCCCCGTGACCTGGTAAGAGGCTCCGGTCATGCACAACGAAACGCACGAATCAGGCCATATCCACATCGAGATCGATCACGACGTCTGCGTCGGCGCCGGTCAGTGCGCCCTGGCCGCCCCGTCCGTGTTCACCCAGGACGACGACGGCTTCAGCGCCCTGCTTCCCGGCCGGGAGGACGGCGGGGGCGACCCGATGGTGCGGGAGGCCGCCCGGGCCTGCCCGGTCAGCGCCATCACCGTGTCCGAAGGGGGGAGTTGACGGCAGGAGCCCCGTCAGGCGCCCGCGCCCGTGAAGGGGCGCGGGCCCGCCCACGGGCAGGCGCGGGCCCCGCCCCTCGGCGGGCGCTGGACCCGCCCCTCAGCGGGCCGCCGCCACCAGTGCCCGCGCAGCCTCGCGCGCCTCGGCCGCAGGTCGCGTACCGCCCGTTATCCCCGCCGTGACCATCGCGCCCTCGGCCAGCAGATACAGCGGCCCGGTCAGCGCGTCCGGCAGTCCGGCGCCGGCCACCAGTGAGGCGAGGTAGGCGCGGAACGCCCGCTTGTGCGCCCGGACCTGGTCCGCCACCCGCTCCGAGCGGGCGCCCAGCTCGCCGTAGGAGTTGATCCAGGCGCATCCGCGGAAGTCCTCCTCGGCGAACCACTCCTCCAGCCAGTCGAAGACGGCGAGGATCCGCGCCTCGGCGTCCGGCTGCCGCTCCACATATGTGGCGAGGTCGCCGCGCCAGCGCACGTCGCGCCGCTCCAGATACGCCTCGACCAGTTGCTCCTTCGCCGGGAAGAGCTGATAGAGCCGCTTGAGCGAGACCCCGGACGCGCCCCGGATGTCGTCCATGCCGACGGACTGGATGCCACGCCCGTAGAACAGCGTCTCCGCTGCGTCCAGTGCCTGATCCCGGGCGGTTGCGCTGTCCATGTACGACCTCTCCTTGACGCGAGAACGTGCGTTCTCCTACGGTAGCAGCCAACGGGAGAACGTACGTTCTCTGTTCCCTCTCGCTCGCCCGCCGCCGATACACCCCGGAGGAAGACATGGCCGACCGCCCGCCCCTGCCCCCGTTCACCCACGAGACCGCCGCGCAGAAGGTGCAGGCAGCCGAGGACGCCTGGAACACCCGCGACCCGCACAAGGTGTCGCTGGCCTACTCGGAGGACTCGGTGTGGCGCAACCGCGACACCTTCGTCACCGGCCGCGCCGAGATCGTCGAACTGCTCACCGCGAAGTGGGCGCGCGAGCTGGAGTACGCGCTGCGCAAGGACCTGTGGGCCTTCGACGGCAACCGCATCGCGGTCCGCTTCCAGTACGAGTGCCGGGACGCCGACGGCCAGTGGTGGCGGTCGTACGGCAACGAGCTGTGGGAGTTCGACGAGCACGGCCTGATGACCCGCCGCGAGGCGAGCATCAACGACGTGCCGATCGAGGAGAAGAAGCGCCGCATCTTCGGCCCGCGGCCGGAGAACGAGCGCGGGCTCACCTTCCCGGTGCGCTAGGCCGGTTGAGTAGGGTTCCCGGGTGACCGAACAGGCCCGGAAACCCTTCCTCTACGTCGTCGTCTGCGCGGCCGGGATCGCCGTGGACGTCAGCAAACTGATCAGCGCCGCGCAGGAGCGGGACTGGGAGGTCGGGGTCATCGCGACCCCGGTCGCCATGAACGGCTTCTTCGACACCGCCGCCGTCGAGGCCCTGACCGGCCGCCCGATCCGCTCGGCGTGGCGCACACCCGCCGATCCGCGCCCCTTCCCACCGCCGGACGCCGTCGTCGTCGCCCCGGCCACCTTCAACACCCTCAACAAGTGGGCCGCCGGCATCTCCGACACCCTCGCCCTGGGCACTCTGTGCGAGGCGTACGGCCTCGGCGTCCCGATCGCCGTCCTGCCCTGTGTCGCCGACGCGCTCGCCGCCCACCCCGCCTGCGGCGACAGTCTGATACGGCTGCGCGCGATGGGCGTGCGTTTCGGGGACGCGTACACCGGCGAGGCGGGGGAGGACGGCAGGCGTCCGGAGTTCGGCTGGGAACGGGCGCTGGACCTGCTGGAGCGTGGCCCTGCGGCCGCCGGTTGACGAGAACCGGTGGGGCGCCGGACA
Organism: Streptomyces coerulescens; assembly: GCF_042657965.1. Classification (NCBI taxonomy): domain Bacteria; kingdom Bacillati; phylum Actinomycetota; class Actinomycetes; order Kitasatosporales; family Streptomycetaceae; genus Streptomyces; species Streptomyces coerulescens. The sequence continues at coordinate 39,164 of NZ_JBHSKM010000003.1, read as the reverse complement.
GGGAATCGGCGGGTGTTGGGCACGACGACGTACGCTCCCCAGGTACCCCACCCCGAAGGCAGGAGCAGCAACGATGCAGTACGTGAAGCTCGGTTCGACGGGCCTGGACGTGTCGCGGATCTGTCTGGGTTGCATGACCTACGGGCTCCCCGACCGCGGCGCGCACGAGTGGACCCTCGACGAGGAAGCGTCGCGGCCGTTGATCCGCCAGGCGCTGGACGCCGGGATCAACTTCTTCGACACCGCCAACGTCTACTCCGACGGCACCAGCGAGGAGATCGTCGGCAAGGCGCTTCGCGACTTCGTGAGCCGGGACGAGATCGTGCTCGCGACGAAGGTCAACGGCCGGATGCGGCCGGGTCCCAACGGCGCCGGGCTCTCCCGCAAGGCCATCATGACGGAGATCGACCACAGCCTGGCCCGCCTCGGCACCGACTACGTCGACCTGTACCAGATCCACCGCTTCGACCCGCACACCCCGGTCGAGGAGACGATGGAGGCGCTGCACGACGTGGTGAAGGCGGGCAAGGTGCGCTACATCGGGGCGAGTTCGATGTACGCCTGGCAGTTCTCCAAGATGCAGTACACCGCCGAGCGGCACGGCTGGACGAAGTTCGTCTCGATGCAGAACCACTACAACCTCCTCTACCGAGAGGAGGAGCGCGAGATGCTGCCGCTCTGCGCGGACCAGGGCGTCGGCGTCCTGCCGTGGAGCCCGCTGGCCCGCGGCCGGCTCACCCGGGACTGGGGCACGGTCACCGACCGCAGCGCCAATGACAACTTCGGCAGCCGCCTGTACGTCGACAGCGACCGGGTCGTCGTCGAGGCCGTCACCCGCGTCGCGCACGAACGCGGTGTCCCGCGCGCGCAGGTCGCCCTGGCCTGGCTGCTGCACCAGGACACGGTGACGGCCCCGATCATCGGCGCCGCCAGGCCGCAGCACCTCGAGGACGCGGTGGCGGCGGTGGAACTGGAGCTGACCGACAAGGAGTTGGAGGAGCTGGAGCGGTCCTACGTGCCACATCCGATCATCGGTCACTGAAGCGCTAGTGGGGCCCGGACGGCGCGAACTCGCTGCCGCACGGGCCCGCCCCTTCACTCTCGCCCAACGGCACACGATCCCCACGCATCGACAACGTCCGGTAATACGCCCCGATCCGCTCGGCCGAACGCCCCACGTAGTGCCCGATGAACGACCGGCGGAAGCGGTCCTGCGTACGGTTCGGCTGCGACCCGTGCACCAGACTGCCGTTGAAGAACAGCACGTCTCCCGGCCGCATGTCGACGGGCACCGCCTCCAGACCGGGAGGCGGTGCGACGTACTCCCGAGCGAAGGACACCTCCTCGTCCGCGACCTCCGGGCAGAACAGGTCCATCGCATGGGTGCCGGGGACGACCTCCAGGCCGCCGTTGTCCCGGTCGATCACATCGCAGGCGATCCACGCCGCCACGCAGGTGCCCGGCTCCACCCGCAGATAGAAGTTGTCCTGGTGCAGGGCCTGGCCCCGGGCCCCCGGCGGCTTGAAGTAGAACATGCTCTGCGCCGCCAGCACCTCCTCCCCGAGCAGTTCCTCCAGCACGCCGCGCAGCCGGGGATCGAGCAGCACCCGCAGCGACAGTTCGTCGATCTCGTGCGGTTGCATCACCCGCGGGTACGCCCGCAGCGGATCGCTCTGCTCCGGCCGCGGCTCGAAATGCCCGGCCACCGGCCCGGCCGCGTGCAGCGCCGCGAACCGCTCGCACAGCAGGCCGATCTCGTCGTACCCGAACAGCCCGCGCACGACGGTGAAGCCCTGCTCCCTGAACCGGCGGAGCCCGGCCTCGGGCAGGATGGGGGCGCCGGCGGCGCCGATGTCCGTGGCTGTCATACGTCCACTCCTCGGTCGGGTGTCCTGTGCCTGTCACGCTAGGCCGAGGGACGTACCGGGAGGATGACCGTGAGCGCTGACGGATTGCCCGAGACTGCTGCCGAGCCCGGTGCCCCCGCCCCGCCGTCCGGCCTGGTCGTGGTCGGGCACTTCGACCAGCCGCCCGGGTACCGGGTCGAGCGGCCGCGCGGCGCGGACAGCTGGCTGTTCACCTGGACGACCGGCGGCCGGGGCCTGCTGCGGCACGGCAGCACCCAGGCGCGGGCCGCGGCGGGCGACCTGGTGGTGCTCGCGCCGGGCGTGCCGCACGGCTACGGGGTCGAACCGACCGCGTCCCACTGGGAGTTCTGGTGGGCGCACTGCCGGGCCCGCCCCACCTGGCGGACGTGGTTGCGCCCGTACGACGTCGGTGCGGGGCTGTACGTCGTCACGCCGACGCCCGACGCGGTGCACGGCCGCGTCGAGGCGGCCTTCCGCCGGATGCTCGCGGACGCCCGCTGGACCGGCGCGGACGCGCCGCCCGCACCGGTGGCGGGGGAGGAGCCGGTCGCCGTGGCGCATGGCACCGCGGCCCGTGAGCTCGCCCTGTGCTCGCTGGAGGAGGTCGTCCTGCTCACCGCCGGCACCGCGCGCAAAGCACCGGCCCAGCCAGGAGTCGATGCCCGGGTGCGGCGGGCGCAGGCCCTGATCGACGCCGACCCGGCCGCCCCGCACTCGGTCCGCTCACTCGCGGAACACGTCGCGCTCTCACCGTCTCGGTTCGCCCACCTCTTCACCGGACAACTCGGTCAGTCGCCGATGCGCGCGCTGCGCGAGGCACGACTGCGGCACGCCGCCCGGCTGCTGGAGAGCACCGGCCTGTCCGTGGACCGGGTGGCGGCCGCTTCGGGGTTCGCCAGTGCCCCTCATTTCAACCGGGCGTTCCGGGAGCGGTACGGAAGGCCGCCGGGGGCGTACCGGTCGGATGGTCCAATGGTTGACAACTGACTTGTGGAGGCCCGGTGAAGGCGAGCGCGTCCGCATGACCAGGCAGGAAAGTGGCAGGGCGGCTGCTCAATGGTTTCCGTCGCCGCCCGGAGCGTGATGAGTGAATACCGTTTCCAATTGTCCCGGCGGTATTTCGAATGATCGAGGCGCACTATTGACCACGCGTCAAATAGTGGTCGGCCCGCATGTAATGCGCAAGAACCGCAGTCGCTTGTTCTCTGCCCCTGACCTGTGCAAAGGTGTGCCTCGCTCCCTTACGTCTCACGCTTCACAAGAGCTGCGCCGGAGCATACCCCTTGGTATGGACCTTTTATACCGCATGCCCTCCGGAGGAATGCCGCCGTGCATGACGCAGGCCTGTCGAATTCCCCGAACGACGCCCGCATCTTTGAAGTCACGGACGCTCAACTGAGCGCCGAACTCAAGAAGTGGACGGGGGTGTCACCGGCGCTGCATCCGGTCGGTGAACTTCTCGACCGGCACTGGGAAGCGGGCTTCGCCTACGCCCGGCTGTGCACCGCGGACGCCCGGTCGGCGGGCATGCTGACCACGGCGGCGTTCACCCGGCTCTTCGGCGAGACCCTGCGGCAGACCGGCCCCACGGCCGCCTGGCGCCCCCGACTGCTCGTCACCGTGCGCCGAATCGCGGCCGAGTGGGACACCGACCGCAGACGGGAGTTGCTCCACCCCGAGCTGCGCTCCGAGGTGGAGGGCGCGGAGCGTGTCGCCGCCCGACTGCTGCCGCCGGCGGACCGCAGGCTGCTGTCCGGCGCCTTCCAGCGGCTACCCCAATCCGCCCGCTGTCTGCTCTGGCACACCGAGGTCGAGGCCGAGCCGCTGTCCGTGCCGGCCGGACTCCTCGGCCTCGACGAGGAATCCGCCCGCCTCGAACTCGACCGGGCCCGCGACCGGTTGCGCGAGGAGTGCCTCCAGGTCCACCGGGAGCTCGCTCCCGAGCAGGAGTGCCGCCAGTACCTGCGGATGCTGGACGTGACCTACCGGCGGGGCGGCATCGACATCGACCCGGATCTGCGCGGGCACCTCAACCGCTGTGCGCATTGCAGCGACACCGCCTGTCAGCTCACCTTCTTCAACGAGGGGCTCGGCGTCGCGCTGGCCGAGGCGGTGCTCGGCTGGGGCGCGCGGGACTACCTCGTGAAGAGAGCCGGCCTGACGGACGGGACGGCCGAGGCGGAGGCCGAGTCCGTGCCGCCGGCTCCGCGGCATGCGGCGGCTGCGCCGACGGCGATCGCGGGCGAGTCCTTCTTCGCCGACGCCGCCCCGCCCACGCGGCCGCGCCATGCGCCCGCGATGGGGCGGCCGCGCCATGCGCCAGCTCCACCGCGCCATGCGCCCGCCGCCGCGGGCGAGGGCCCCGCTCCCGCGGGCGAGTCCTTCGCACCGGGGGCCGAGTCCTTCGCTCCGGGGGCCGACTCCTTCGCGCCCACGGCCGAGGACTTCGGCCACGGGGCCGATTCGTTCGCTCCGGCGGGCGAGGGCTTCGGCCACGCGGGGGATTCGTTCGCTCCGGCAGCGGGGTCCTTCGGCCACCCGGGGGAGTCCTTCGCCTCGGCGGCGGAGTCCTTCGCCCCGCCCACCGAAGCATCCGCTCCCATAGCCGAGCCCTTCGCCCCCGCCGCTGAGGCGTTCGCTCCTGTGGGAGAGGCGCCCGCCCCCGGGGACCAGCCCCTCGCCGCGCCTGCCAGCCAGTCCTTCTTCGCCCCCGCGAACGAGTCTTTCTCCGCCCCCGCCAACGAGCCCTTCTCCGCCCCCGCGAACGAGTCCTTCTCCGCGCCGGCGAGCGAGACTTTCTCCGCGCCCGGGGCCCAGCCCTTCGCCACCTCTGCCAAGCAGTCCCTCTCCAAGACCACGAACCAGTCCTTCGCCACCGCCGGCAACCCCGCCTCGCCCGCGGAGCCCGGTCCCCGGAGGTCGCGCCGGGCAGACCGTCGAACCGAGGGCGGCACGAGCGGCGAAGCGGCCGGCGGCACCACCCGCACCTGTTCCGGCCGCGCCGCCCTGAAGGCCGCCCGCCGGGCCGCCCGGCGCCGCAATCTCACCGCCGCCGTCGCGACCGTCAGTGCCCTCGTCGTCCTGCCGCTGGTCATCTGGTCCGTCGGCGGGTCCGGTGACGACTCCTCGCCGACGGCCGGTGACCGCCCCTCCGAGGCTCCCGACACCGGCAAGGGCACGGCCACCAAGAATCCCTCCTGGGCGGGCGCCGCCGAGGCCGCGAAGGGCGATCTGCGGGGCCGGCTGCACAACATCGGTTCGGGGCTGTGCGTCGGCATCGTCGGTGGCAAGGCCGAGGAGGGGGCCGAGACGGAACTCGCCAAGTGCTCCTCGTCGCCCGGCCAGCAGTGGTCGTACGAGACCGACGGACTGCTCCGCAGCGGCGCCGACCCGGGCCTGTGCCTCGACTCCCACCTCGGCTACTCGGTGCGGCTCGCCCCCTGCACGGGCACCACCGACACCGAGAACGACTACATCCGCTACGACTTCACCCTCCAGGGCACCCTGGTGCCGCGCTTCGACCAGGACCTGGCCCTCACCCCTGCCGCCACCGACGGCTCGGGCGCCCTGGTCCTCAAGACCCGCGAGGACGACGGCGACGCCCAGCACTGGGTCATCGACACATCGCAGACGGAACTCCAACTCGCCGTCGTCAACTGGGACTCGGCGACCGAGACGCCGAAGACGGCCACGCCGGCCCCGACCCCGACTCCCAGGCCCGAGTCGTCGAAGACGCCCTCGGCCACACCGACCCCCTCCACGACGCCGTCGACCGCGCGGCCGGGGACCGTGAGCGCGTCCCCGACCGACGACTCGTGCTCCTACAACCCGTACTCCTGCTCGTGGGACGGCGACGACGGCTGGTCCGGCGGCGGATACGGGGGCGGCTACGGCGGCGGACACGGGCACGGTGACGGCCGTCGCTGAGCGGACGGATCAGCCCCCGGTGCCCGGTTGGACCACCGTCAGGAACACCGACGACTCGTTCCCGGCCACGGGCACCTCACCGGCCGTCCACGCCACCTTGAGCGGATCCCGCTCATCGGGCGGTGTCACCAGCAGCGCCTGCGGCAGCGCCGTACGGGCCCCGCTGATCTCGGGGCTGGCGAAGGTCAGCCCCGCCCAGGCGCTGCTGCCCGGCGTCAGCGTGACGGTCGTGGGTGAGTCGGGGGAGCGCTTGGGGTCCGGGCCGAGCTGTTTGCCGGCGGCGTCCACGAAGGCGGCACCGGGATAGCCGCGCACGGTGCACGTGTGACCGCCGGTGTTGGTCAGCACGATCGGGAAGTTGCGCTGTCCCGCGCCGGGACTGGGGCGGCCGATCGACGCCCGCAACTGGGAGGTGTGGCAGCGCGTTCCGGGGCCGCCCGACTGGGTCGCGGGGCTGGTGGTGTCGACGGACGTCGGCTCGGTGGTCGTCGGTTCGGTCGTCCCGGGCCCGCTGGTCGTCGGCGCGGTCGTCGGGCTGATGGTGCCGGCCGGGGTCTGCCCGGCGCCCGTGGAGTCACCGCCGCTGCCGCAGGCCGTGAGCAGACCCAGCAGCGCCACGGCGCCGAGGAGGGGAGTTGCTCGCTGTAATGACGGGAATACCCGTGAAGGTCCCATGAGTCACAAGTCCCCGTTCTGACGGCGGCTACTCACTCCTCGCCGAGCAGCCCGATCTCCGCCCAGATGGTCTTGCCGTCCGTCGTGTGCCTGCTGCCCCAGCGCTGGGTCAGCTGGGCGACCAGGAGCAGTCCGCGGCCGCCCTCGTCGAAGGTCTTGGCGCGGCGCAGATGCGGTGCCGTGTGGCTGGTGTCGGAGACCTCGCAGATCAGGGTCGCCGCGTCATGGATCAGCCGGAGCCGGATGGGGTGGGTGCCGTAGCGGATGGCGTTCGTGACCAGCTCGCTCACCACCAGCTCGGCGGTGAACGACGCCACGCTCAGGTCCCAGACGGCCAGTTGTTCCACGACCTGCTTGCGGATCGGCGCGACGAGCGCCGGGTCCGCCGGGATGTGCCAGGTCGCCACCCGGGAGGTGGGCAGGCCCTGGGTGCGGGCCAGCAGCAGGGCCACGTCGTCCGCGACGCCGCCGGGCGGGAGCAGGGCGTGCAGGACACGGTCGCAGGTCTCGTCCAGCGTGTCGGACCGGGACGACAGCGCGTCGCACAGGAGCGCGTGGCTGGCGTCGACGTCGCGCTCCCGGGTCTCGATCAGGCCGTCGGTGTAGAGCGCGAGCACCGTGCCCTCGCGCAGTTCGATCTCGGCGGACTCGAACGGCAGCCCGCCCAGGCCCAGCGGCGGCCCGGCCGGCAGCTCGATCTCCTCCGGCTCGCCGCCGGGCGGGACCATGACGGGCGACGGGTGTCCGGCCCGGGCCAGCGTGCAGCGCCGGGAGACCGGGTCGTACACCGCGTACAGACAGGTGGCGCCGACCTCGCCGGGCCCGGCCTCGGTGCCCGCCTCCTCGGACAGCCGTACCACCAGGTCGTCGAGGTGGGTGAGCAGTTCGTCGGGTGCGAGGTCGATGTCGGCCAGCGTGCGCACGGCGGTCCGCAGCCGCCCCATGGTGGCCGACGCCTGGATGCCGTGCCCGACCACGTCCCCGACGACCATCGCCACCCGCATCCCGGACAGCGGGATCACGTCGAACCAGTCGCCGCCCACCCCGGAGCGCGCCGCCGGAAGGTAACGGGAGGCCGCTTCGAGGGCGGCCGTGCGCGGCAGGGAGCGGGGGAGCAGGCTGCGCTGGAGGGCGAGGGCGGTCTCGCGTTCGCGGGAGTAGCGGCGGGCGTTGTCGATGCAGACCGCCGCGCGGGCCGTGACCTCCTCGGCCAGCAGCGCGTCGTCGGGCGTGAACGGCTGACGGTTCCTGAACCGGCTGAGCACGGCGACGCCGAGCGTGGTGCCACGGGCCTGGATCGGAACGGACATCGTCGTGTGGATGCCGTACTTCCCGATCCGCTCGGAGCGCGCCGGGTCCCAGGCCAGCCACTCCTCCAGATCGCCGGTCGACACCGCGGCCACGATGGTGTGGCCGGCCAGCAGCGCGTCGGCCTGGGGCGAGGGGGTGGGGTACACATCGAGATGGCCGGGCTTGACCACCGCCTCGGGGTTGCCCGGATTGATGGAGTTGTGCGCGGCACGGCGCAGGGTGATCGGTGCGGACAGGCGTCCGGTGGGGGCTTCGGCGCCGTGCTCCGGCGGATCCAGCAGATCGACGCTGACGAAGTCGGCCAGGGCGGGGACGCAGACGTCCGCCAGTTCCTGCGCCGTGCGGGTGACGTCGAGGGTGGTGCCGATGCGCACGCTGGCCTCGTTGACCAGCTGGAGCCGTTCCTGGGCCAGGTACTGGTCGGTGAAGTCGTGTGCCGCTACCGACACGCCGTGCACCCGCCCCTTGGCGTCCGTGATCGGGGCCATCCGGGCCAGCCAGGCATGGGTTCTGTCACCGCCGACCGGGATGTACGTCCGTACGTCGGTGCCCCGGCCCGTGGTGAGCACGCGCAGGAGCTGTCGCTCGATGTCGTGGCTCTGCCGCCGGCCGGTGAGTTCGGTCGGCCGCAGCCCGCGCACGTTCTCCTCGGACAGGCTGAGGACCTCGGCCATGACGGAGTTGATCCTGCGCAGCCGCAGCCGGTCGTCGTAGATCGCCATGGCACAGGGGGATTCCAGCAGTCCGACGTCATCCAGCGGATCGTCGGGCGGACGCGGGTCGTCGCCCTCGATCGGCGTGACCACGAGCCAGTGTTCGGGACCGTCCTCCTGCGGACGTACGCGGTGGGCCAGCAGCCACACGGCCACCGTGCCGCCGTCGCGATGGCGCAGGGTGAGGACGCCGTCCCAGCGCTCGCCGACCGGGGTGAGGGACTCGCGGTCGACCTCGTCCGCCAGCAGACAGGCGGCCGGGCGCCCCACGACCTCGTGCGCCGGATGGCCGAGGAGCCGCTCGGCACCGGCGTTCCACTCGACGAGAACGCCGCTGTCGTCGATGACCGCCCGGGCCGTCGCGGCCTCGTCGAACGGATAATCCGGGCTCATGATCGCCACTCCAACGCGCACACACACGGTGAACAAACATGCTCACTCGGGCTCCAGCCTAGTGCTTCGGGGACGTCCAGGTACTTCCAAGCCCCGACGAAGGCAAGGCGTCATGCGGCAGGCCGCGACGGCGCCGCGCTCGAAAGATGACCGTCCGAACCGTTGACGAGTGTCATGTCGCCGACAAGCATGGCAGCTATTCGACTTGGGAGCGCTCCCACGCCTGGGAGCGTCGTACGCACCTCACCCCGAGGAGCCCAGACGTGAAACGACGCAGAACCACCCTGTTGTCCCTGACGGCCCTGCTGGCCGCGGGCCTCACCGCGCTTCCGGCCGCCCCCGCCGGTGCCGAGGAGGTCGAGCAGCTCAAGAACGGCACCTTCGACGCCACCACCGAGCCGTGGTGGACCACCGGCAACGTCACCGCCGCCCTGTCCGACGGGCAACTCTGCGCCGACGTGCCCGGCGGCACCACCAACCCATGGGACGCCGCGGTCGGCCAGAACGACATCACGCTGGTGAAGGGCGAGTCGTACCGTTTCTCCTTCACCGCGAAGGGCTCGCCCGAGGGCCATGCCGTGCGGGCGATCGTCGGTCTGTCGGCGGCGCCGTACGACACCTACTTCGAGGTCACCCCGGAGCTGAGCGTCTCCGGGAACTCCTACTCGTACACCTTCACCTCACCCGTCGACACCCCGCAGGGCCAGGTCGCCTTCCAGGTCGGCGGCGGCGCGGACGCATGGCGGTTCTGCATGGACGACGCCTCGCTGCTGGGCGGTGTCCCACCCGAGGTGTACGAGCCCGACACCGGGCCGCGGGTACGGGTGAACCAGGTCGCCTATCTGCCCGCCGGACCGAAGAACGCCACGCTGGTCACCGACGCCACCGGCAGGCTGCCGTGGCAGCTGAAGAACGCCGCCGGGACCGTCGTCGCCCATGGCTGGACCGTGCCGCGCGGCACCGACGCCTCCTCCGCGCAGAACGTCCACTCCCTCGACTTCGGCGCCTATCGCAAGCCGGGCAAGGACTTCACGCTGGTCGCCGACGGCGAAGCGAGCCGCCCCTTCGACATCGGGGCGGCCGCGTACGAGCGGCTGCGGCTCGACGCCGTGAAGTACTACTACACCCAGCGCAGTGGCACAGCGATCCGCGACGACCTGCGCCCCGGCTATGCCCGCCCGGCCGGACACGTCGACGTCGCACCCAACCAGGGCGACGGCGCGGTGCCCTGTCGGCCCGGCGTGTGCGACTACGAGCTCGACGTGACCGGCGGCTGGTACGACGCGGGTGACCACGGCAAGTACGTCGTCAACGGCGGCATCTCCGTGTGGGAGCTGCTGAGCACGTACGAGCGCGAACTCCTCGCCCGCACGGGGGAGTCGGAGCGGCTTGGCGATGGCACGCTCGCCATCCCCGAGAGCGGCAACAAGGTCCCCGACATCCTGGACGAGGTCCGCTGGGAGCTGGAGTTCCTGCTGAAGATGCAGGTCCCGGCGGGACAGCCGCTGGCCGGCATGGCGCACCACAAGATCCACGACGAGCAGTGGACCGGTCTGCCGCTGCTGCCGAGCGACGATCCGCAGAAACGCGAACTGCACCCGCCGTCCACCGCCGCGACCCTGAATCTCGCGGCGACGGCCGCGCAGGCGGCGCGCCTGTACCAGCCGTACGACCGGCAGTTCGCGGCGAAGGCGCTGGCCGCCGCCCGCACGGCATGGTCTGCGGCGCTCGCCCACCCCGACCTGTACGCCTCGGAGAGCGACGGCATCGGCGGTGGCACCTACGCCGACAACAACGTCACCGACGAGTTCTACTGGGCCGCGGCCGAGCTGTATCTCAGCACGAGGGAGCGGCAGTTCGCGGACCACGTACTGAACTCGCCCGTCCATACCGCCGACATCTTCGGCGCCCTCGGCTACGACTGGGCCAGGACGGCCGCCGCGGCCCGGCTGGACCTGGCGACCGTGCCGAGCAAGCTGCCCGGCAGGGACAAGGTCCGCCAGTCCGTGATCAAGGGCGCCGACCGCTACCTCGCCACGCTGAAGGCACAGCCGTACGGCATGCCGTACGCCCCCGACGGCAACCTCTACGACTGGGGCTCCAACCACCAGATCCTGCACAACGCCGTCGTCATCGCCACCGCATACGACATCACCGGAACCTCGAAGTACCGTGACGGCGCCGTGCAGAGCATGGACTACCTCTTCGGGCGCAACGCGCTGAACATCTCGTACGTGACCGGCTACGGCGAGGTCAACTCTCATAACCAGCACGCCCGTTGGTACGCCCACCAGCTCGACCCGAGCCAGCCGAACCCGCCGGCAGGCACCCTCGCCGGCGGGCCGAACTCGAGCATCCAGGACCCCTACGCACAGAGCAAGCTCCAGGGCTGCGTGGGCCAGTTCTGCTACATCGACGACATCCAGTCCTGGTCGACGAACGAGCACACGATCAACTGGAACTCCGCCCTGACCCGGATGGCCTCCTTCGTGGCCGACCAGGGATGAGGACAGCCCCGGTCAGGGAGTGACGTTCTTGACCGGGAGGTCCTGGCTCGCGCCCGCCATGTAGTAGTCCTTGGGCGCGGAGAAGATCACGAACTCGTTGTCGTAGTCCCGGATCTTGGCGCGCACGGTGAAGTTGCCGCGCGCGTCGGTCGTGGTCTGCGCGTTGGAGGAGCTCTCGTAGTACGTCCGCAGGAACACCCGGGTGCCGGCGATCGGGCCGTGCCCGGCGGGCCAGGTGATCCGGCCCATGACGACGAGCGTGTCGCCCTCGCGTACCCGCGTCTTGTTGACGTGGTAGGCGAGGGCGCTGGTGACGGGCTTCACCTTGACCGTGGTGTCCGCGAACGCCATGTGGTTGTCGGTCGGGTCGGTGTCGTAGATCGCCCGGAACATCACCTCGTGCCGCGGGAACAGATACGGGCTGGGCGTGCTCTCCACCCGGTCCGCGGGGACGTCCTCCAGGGTGAAGTGCCCCCCGGCGTCCGTCCGGACGGTGCCCAGGCCGCGGGTCTCCCACTCGGTCGGGTCGATGGGGTCGCCCCACGGGTTCCAGGTGTCGAACAGCACCGATTCCTCGAGCTGGACCGGTGCGTCGGCGACGGGTGTTCCATCGGTGCGGGTCAGGGTGCCGGTCAGGTCGACCGTGCGGTGCGTGTAGTCCGTCGTGGCGGTGCTGGTGTCGAGCGTCACCACGTACTCGTCGCCGTCCGCCCCGTGGGCGGGCGGCACGACCACGGCCGTGGCCGCCAGGAGCAGGCCGGAGACGGCGGTCGATCGGACGGCCGTTGAGCGCATGAACACGTGAACTCCCTTGGTGTGATGGGCCGTTGTGTCGGTATCTGATGTGACAGCGGCGCATCACCGGGGGTTGTAGGGGCCGCCGGACGTTACGGCCCCGGTACACGTCGTTCAGCTGGTCGTCGTCCGCTCGTTTCCCCGCGGTTCGCGTTCGACGAGCTCGGCCGGCCGCTCATGAGCCGTGAGAGTGTGCAGCCGGGCCTGACTCAGCCGCTCGTGCACCTCGACGTACTCGCCGTGCGGCAGTCGCTTGATCACGCCGGTCTCCCTGCCGTGCAGCACCAGCTCCCTGTCGCTGTGTTGGAGGCCCAGACAGATACGGCGGGTGACGATGAAGACGATCACCGGGACCATCAGCACCGCGATCCGGATCGCCCAGGTCACTGTGTTGATCGACAGATGGAGCCGGGTCGCCACGATGTCGTTGCCGCCGCCCGCCAGCAGCACCAGATAGAGGCTGATCCAGGCCGCGCCGAGCCCGGTGCGGACGGGGCGGTTGCGGGGACGGTCGAGCAGATGGTGTTCGCGCCTGTCGCCCGTGATCCTGGCCTCCAGGAAGGGATACACGCCGATCGCGACCAGCAGGAGCGGGAAGACCACGACCGGGATCAGCACCCCGAGGACCAGCGTGTGGCCCCACAAGGTGATCTCCCAGCCCGGCATGATCCGGACCAGGCCCTCGGCGAAGCCGAGATACCAGTCCGGCTGGGCGCCGGTGGAGACCTGGTCGGCACGGTAGGGGCCGTACGACCAGACGGGATTGATCGTCGCCACGGCCGCCATCAGGGCCAGGGCGCCGAAGACCAGGAAGAAGAAGCCGCCCGCCTTCGCCAGGTACACCGGCATGAACGGCGCCCCGACGACATTGCGTTCGGTGCGCCCGGGGCCCGCGAACTGTGTGTGCTTGTGGTACACGACCAGCAGGATGTGCGCGACGACCAGCGCCGCCATGATGCCGGGGATCACCAGGATGTGCAGCGAGTAGAAGCGGGCCACGATGTCGTGGCCCGGGTACTCGCCGCCGAACAGGAACATCGACAGATACGTCCCGACGACCGGGACGGACAGCAGCGCCCCGTTCACGAACCGCATGCCCGTGCCGGACAGCAGGTCGTCCGGCAGCGAGTAGCCGAACAGGCCCTCGAACAGGCCGAGGAACAGCAGGGTCCAGCCGAACAGCCAGTTGATCTCCCGCGGCTTGCGGAACGACCCGGTGAAGAAGTGCCGCATCATGTGCGTGAGCATCCCGGCGACGAAGACCAGCGCCGCCCAGTGGTGCACCTGCCGCATCAGCAGGCCGCCGCGCACGTCGAAACTGATGTCGAGCGTGGAGGCGTACGCCTCGGACATGCGGACGCCGTTCAGCGGCACATAACTGCCGTGGTACGTCACCTCGTTCATCGACGGATGGAAGAACAGGGTCAGGTACACGCCGGTCAGGATCAGTACGACGAAGCTGTACAGACAGATCTCACCGAGCAGGAAGGACCAGTGGTCCGGGAAGACCTTGCGCAGATACTTCCGGCCCAGTGTGTGGATGCCGAGCCGGCCGTCGAACCAGTCCGCGACCCGCTCGCCTCTGCCGGGCAGCTCCCGGGTGGCGCTCATGCCTCCCCCCGGTGCACATGCGTGAGCTTCTCGGGGTTGCTCACCACGTAGACGCCGGACACCCGCTCACCGTCCGGTGTGAGGTCCAGGACCAGGACGGCGTACGGCTCCTCGCCCTGGAACAGCACCGCGGCGTCGTCGCCGTTGACCCGCCGGTAGCGCAGGTCCAGGTGGCCGCCCTCAGCGCCGCCCCGGCGGGCGAACGAGTCGAAGAGCCGGGCCGCCTTGTCCCGGCCGTGCACGGGCCGCAGCCCCGCCCGCTTCCGCTTGCCGCCGCCGTCCGTCCACACGGTCACGTCCGGCGCGAGGATCTCCATCAGCTCGGCGATGTCCCCGCCCACCGCCGCCCGCACGAACCGCTCCGTCGCCTCCCGCCGCACTCTCGGGTGCGCCTCGTACAACGGCCGCCGGGCGTGCACGTGCTCGCGCGCGCGATGCGCCAGCTGCCGTACGGCCGCCGGGCTGCGCTCGATAATGTCCGCGATCTCCGTGTGCGGGTAGCCGAACACCTCGTGCAGCACGAACACCGCGCGCTCCAGCGGGGTCAGCGACTCCAGGACCACCAGCATCGCCAGCGACACCGACTCGGTGCGCAGCGCAGGGTCCTCGACGTCGGCCGCCTCGCCCTCCGCGACCAGCGGCTCGGGCAGCCACGGGCCGACGTAGGTCTCGCGCCTCCGGCTGATCGCGGCCCGTCGGGTCAGGGCGTGGTTGACGGCGATCCGCACGAGATACGCCCGCGGGTTCTCGACACCGTCGAGCGGCGCGCCGCCGCCCCGCGCCGTCCACGACAGCCAGGTCTCCTGAAGGACGTCCTCGGTGTCGGCGACACTGCCGAGCATGTTGTAGACGACGCCGAACATCAGCTCACGGTGCTGGACGAAGACGACGGTCGCGTCGTCGGTGACGGTTGCGGGGATGTCGGACATGCGTGGGGCCTCCCGGTGCGCGCGCTCACTACTGCGAGGGCGGGCGGCGGCCGGAATGTGACATCCCTCGGCGGAATGTGACCCACGTCTCGGGCAGAGCGATCCACGGTCGGGCGGCCCGGCGGGTCTGATGAGGCGCCTTTGGTACCGGCGTACATGACACTTGACCTGCTGGTATTTACGCGTAAGTACCCGAGCGGTACCGTGAGGAGCATGCCAGCTCTCAACGTGGAGTTCAGCGACCGCGAGCTAGAGGACCTGCGGCAGATCGCCAAGGAACGCGGTACGTCGATGAAGGCGCTCGTGCGGGAGGCCGCAGCGGCGGACATAGCCCGGCACCGGGCGCTACAGGAAGGCGCCGAGGCGTTCCGCCGGTTCTTCTCGTCGCACGCCGACGAGTTCGCGGCCGCCTTCCCCGACGACGAACCGCCCGCCAAGGGCGAGGGACGAGCCGCCTGACCGATGGCACCCGTCATCCACATCGACGTGCCCTGGCTGCTCCAGCGGCACGAAGAGGTCCTGCCCGACCAGCCCACGATCAACGACTTCTCGGCGCTGGTCGCCGCCGTCGCCCGCCATCGCGTGGATCCGCCCCGACTGGGCATCGACTCCGACCCGGCTTGGCGGGCCGCCGCGCTGCTGCACACCCTCGCCCTGCTCAAGCCGTTGCCCTCGGCCAACGCCCGCTTCGCCTGCTCCGCCGCGGTGGCCTACATGTTCGTCAGCGGCGTCGGCATCGACCCGCCCTACGGCGCCCTCGTCGACCTGGCCCGTGACCTGATCTCCGGCAAGGTCGACGTGTACGGCGCGGCGGACCGGCTGCGGTCCTGGCAGATCTAGGGCCTGTCTGACAGGCCCTAGAGGCTCGCCCGCCGCCACGCGACGCCGCCCGGCCCGGCGGTCCCCGTTCCTTCCGCCCCGGGGCCGCCGACCGAGGGCGGGAGGAACGGGGTCGGCGGCCCATGGCGCGCAGGAGAGCCGCCGTCCTGCACGGGGCCTTCCGAGAGGGCCTGCTTCAGTGGACTACGCCGCTGGGTGCGCCGGGGAGCGTGCGTGGTGCCCCGGCGTGTGCGTCGGTTTCACACGGGGTGCATGGAATGCCTAAAGGTGGCGCGGGTGCGGCGAGTTGCCGCCGTATCTGACTTTCTTTCAATGGGGCTGATGTTGCTCAAGTGCCTTGTTGGTCATCAGTGCGCTGTGCAAGGGTGAAGTACCCGTGGGGGGTGGAAAATCCGTAGCTCATTCGTTCCGCGGGGGAACCGGTGCGGATGGGCGTCGGTGAATTCGTGCTCCCCGCGCACGCGTCGAAGAGGTACACACCAAGTCACCGCTCCTTTTCGGCGATCAGAACTTCTGTGTCTTGCGCGTGGGAAGGAATCCGTTCAGTGCCCACCCCCCACCCCCCTCGCCCCCCTTACCCCCCGCCCGGCGGCGTTCCCGAGGAATCCGACGAAGGGCTCGCCGCCAGACTTCGGGGCCGGCCGGACGGTGAGGCCGCCCCGTCCGTCGCGCTGCTCATGGCTCGCCACTGGCAGCCGGTCCATGAATACGCGGTGATCTGTCTCGCCACTCCGGCCGATGTCGTGGACCTGGTCACCGCGGCCGCGTTCCATCACGTCCTCGACCGTCTGGCGCTCGGCGAACCGGCCGTCGCGCTGCGTCCCCGGCTCCTCGTCGCCGTCCGCGACACCGTCCGGCAGTGGTCGTCCGACGATCGAATAGCGGGCGTTCTGCCGGAGCTGGGGAAACCCGCGGGCGGTCGCGGTATGCGTACCGCGAAGTCCATGACGCCCGAAAATCGGAAGCTTGCCGATCAGTCATTCCAGGCGCTTCCGGGACTTGCCCGATGTCTCCTCTGGCACACCGAGGTCGAAGCCGAGCCGATTGGCGTCCCCGCCGGACTGCTGGGCATGGATACCGTCACCGCCTCGGCCGCGCTCGAACAAGCGCGTGATAAATTCCGAGAAGGTTGTGTACATGCCCATCGGGAACTCGCGCCCACGAAGGATTGCCGGTTCTACAACCGTCTCCTCGACGTCCCGATTCGCCGCGGCGGGGCCCTGCTGCCGGATGTCCAGCAGCATCTGACGGAGTGCCGCTACTGCCGCAACGCCGCCGAACAACTGAGTCATTTCGAGGGCGGGTTGGGCGTCCTCATCGCCGAGTCGGTGCTCGGCTGGGGCGCACGCCGCTATCTGGACACCCGGCCGGGCCGCAACCCGGACGCCTCGGCCCGGGCGCGCGGCGCGGCCCGGCACGGCGCCGGCCGCCGTCGGCTGCTGCCGCGCATCCCCGCACAGCTGCGTCGGCCGCCGGGCGGGGCGCGCTCCTCACGGACGCTGCTGACGGGGGTGGGGCTGGCCTCGGCCGGCCTCATCGCGATCATGCTGGCCTCCGGCCTGCTGTCGGACGACGACGGCGTCGACCCCGCCGCCTCGGCCACCGGAGGCGGCACGGCGACCCAACCGCCCCCCACGGTGTCCACCTCGCCCCCCGGCACGGCCCAACTCCCCAACGCCCCCCGGCAGACCAGGCTGCGCAACGCCGAGGCCGACCTGTGCCTCGACATCAGGGGCGCTGCCGAGGCCGGGGCCGGGACGGAGCTGGCCAAGTGCTCGGACGACGACACCCAGCGGTGGTCGTACGAGAAGGACGGCCTGCTGCGCAGCGTGGCGGAGCCCGATCTGTGCCTGGACTCGCACGCGGACGCGGGTGTGGTGATCCTGGGCACATGCGTCGACGCCGACTCGGAACGGGCCGACGACGTGCGCTACGACCTCACCGTCCAGGGCGAGTTGCTGCCCCGCTGGGACGAACAGCTCGCCCTGGCGGCCACCACCGCCGACGCGGGCGCCGACATCGTCGTCAAGGTCCGCGACGGCTCCGAGGGGCAGCGCTGGCTGACCGATCCGGCGACGTCGGCGAGCCCCGGGTCGCTCTCCGGCGCCGAGGTGGAGACCCCGGGGGCGCGGGCGGTGCGGCTGAGGGAGGAGGACGCCTAGTCCGAACGGCCACGGCATCTTGTCGGGCGAACTCGACTGCGGTTCGGCAGCGCCGGTCAGGGGCGCGGGGAACTGCGCGACCAGCCACGACGGCGCCGCGAATGAGGGAGACGTGATGCGGCACCCGTAGCGGAGCGCTCAGTTCACGACGTCCCGAGGTGTCCCGCCGGCCAGGAAGTCGGTCACGTTCTGCACGGCGGCCAGGGCGATACGGACCAGGGTCTCGCGGGTGACACCGCCGGCGTGCGGGGAGAGCACCACGTTCGGGGCGCGCAGCAGACGCAGGGCCGGGGTGGGCGGTTCGGGGTCGAAGACATCGATGCCCGCCCCGGCCAGGGCGCCCTTCTCCAGTGCGTCGGCGAGAGCGTCCTGGTCGATCAGCGCGCCGCGCGCGGTGTTGATCACGAACGCCGTCGGCTTCAGCAGCGCCAGTCGCCCGGCGTCGAGCAGGTGCCGGGTCTCGTCGGTGAGAGGGGTGTGCAGGGAGACGTAGTCGGCAGTGCTCAGGAGTTCGTCGAGCGGGACGTGGCGGGCCGGGCCGAATGCGGCCTCCGTCTCCGGCGGCAGCCGGCGGCGTCCCGCATAGACGACGTTCATGTCGAAGGCGACCGCACGCCGGGCGACCTCCCGCCCGATCTGGCCCAGGCCCACGATGCCGAGCGTTTTGCCGCACAGCTCCGTGAGCGAGTTCTGGAGGCGGGGGAGCGCCCAGTCGGCCTCGACAAGTGCGCTGTGCGCGGGGACCAGTTGCTTGGCGAGAGCCAGCATCAGGGCGAAGGTCTGCTCGGCCACGTTCTGCGCCTCGGCGCCGCTGGAGCCGATGTTGCACACCCGCACGCCGCGCTCACCGGCGGCGTCCACGTCGACGTAGTCGAAGCCGTGGCTCGCGCACTGCACCAGCCGCAACTCCGGTGCGGCGGCGAGGTGTTCGGCGGTCACCGACGCGAGCGCGGTGATGACGACATGCGCCGAGCGCAGGGCGGCCGGGTCCTCGTCCGCGCTCTCCACGACGGTGACGTACGCGTCCGCGGGGAAGAGGGTGGCGAGGCCGGCGCCGATGCCACGGCCGCCGACGTGGGGCGAGACGACGGCGAGGACGTTCTGCTGGGCGGTCATGCGGTTTCCTCGATGAGGTCGGCGGGGCCGAGCGTGGCGGGGCCGGAGTGCCCGGAGAGGGCGAGGGTGAGGTCGAGTTCGGCCAGCAGACAGCGGATGACGTGCTCGACGCCCGCCTGACCGTCCAGGCCGAGGCCGTAGGCGTACGGCCGTCCGACGAGCACCGCCTGCGCGCCGAGGGCGAGCGCCTTGAAGATGTCGTCGCCGGTGCGGATGCCGCTGTCGAACAGCACGGTCAGCCGGTCACCGACCGCCTCCACGACGCGGGGCAGGGCGTCGGCCGCGCCGACGGAGCCCGCCACCTGACGGCCTCCGTGGTTGGAGACGACGACCCCGTCCATCCCGGCGTCGGCGGCGGCGCGGGCGTCGTCGGGGTGCAGGATGCCCTTCAGGACGATCGGGCCGCCCCAGTTCTCCCGCAGGAACGCCAGGTCCGGCCAGGTCTTCGCGGGATCCGAGAACATGCCGACGAAGTGCATCACGGCCGCGTTCGGATCCTCGTGCACCGGCTTGGCCAGGCCCGCCCGGAAAGCCGGGTCGGAGAAGTAGTTGGCCGTGCCCACGCCGTGCAGGAACGGCAGATACGCCTGGTCGAGATCGCGGGGCCGCCAGGCCAGCATGGGGGTGTCCAGCGTGACGACGAGCGTGCTGAACCCGGCCGCCTTCGCCCGGTTCAGGAAACTGCGGGCCACCTCCCGGTCCTTGGGCCAGTACAGCTGGAACCAGCGCTCGGCGTCGCCCATGGCCTCCGCGACCTGCTCCATGGGAGTGCTGGAGGCGGAGGACAGGGTGAACGGCACACCCTGCGCGGCGGCGGCGCGGGCTGCCGCGCACTCCGCGTCCGGGTGCATGATCGACAGCACGCCGATCGGTGCCAGGGCCATCGGGGCGGGCAGGGCGCGGCCCAGCACCTCGACGGACAGATCGCGTTCGTGCACGTCCCGCAGCATCCGAGGCACTATCCGGCGCCGCCGCAGGGCCGCCCGGTTGGCGCGGGCGGTGCTGCCGTCACCCGCGCTGCCCGCCACGTAGCCGACGGGGCCCGGACCGAGGCGCTGCTCGGTGAGCTCCTCCAGCCGCGTCAGATCGGTGGGCAGCCGGGGTACGGCTCCCGACATCCCGTTCAGATAGATCTCGTACTGGAAGTCCGCCCAGTGCTTGCCCATGCGTAGGCCCCGCCTCTCGTCAGTGAGAACGCGCTGTACGCCGACCATACCGACCGGTAGGCGGGGGAGTGGATCAGGGTGCGGTGACCGTGCCGTGCAGGATGCGGGCCAGTTCGCGCGGCTGGGAGAACATCGGCCAGTGACCGGTGTTCATGGTCACCAGTTCCCAGCGGTCGCTCTTGAGGAGTTCGGCGACGTCGTCACTCGGCTCGGGCCAGTCCAGCAGACATTTGACGTAGGTGGACGGGAACTCGGCGAGCGGGCGGGTCAGGACGGCCGGTTCGGTGAGCGAGGCGCCGGGATGGGGCGTCGCGTCACGAACGATCCGGGCGATCTGCTCGTCGGTGAGGTCCTGCTCCGCCAGGTCCTCGGCCGAGAAGGACGGCCAGAAGCCGTCGTTCGCCTCGATCGCCGCCCGGACGCCGTCGCTCGGCCACCCCCACAGGAACGACTTCCCGTCGGTCGGGACGCTCGCGTCGACGTACACCACCCGTGCCAGCCGGCCGCCGATGTGCTCGGCGGCCTGCCCGACCGGTATGCCCGAGTAGCTGTGCCCGACCAGCACCACGTCCCGCAGGTCGAGACGCTCCACCTCCTCGACGATGTCGCGCACATGGGTCTGCTGCCCGGCCGGTGTGCCCCGCTTGTCGGCCAGGCCGGACAAGGTCAGCGCATGCGCCCCGTGTCCGGCCGCCCGCAACTCGGGCACCACCTCGTCCCACGCCCACGCGCCCAGCTTCGCACCCGCCACCAGAACGAATTGAGTCATGAGAGCAAGCTAGCCGGTGGCACCGACAACGCTCTCGGCCCGCTGATCGGCGGCACCGGCACCTCGACGGTCCGCGCCAGCCGCGCACCCTCGGGCCCGTACACCGCCCGCGGTTCGGGGAACAGCCACAGCAGCGCCACGAACAGGGCGGCGGCCACGGCCAGCGACAGCGGAAGGCCGATGTCCACCCCGTTCGCCAGGTCGCCCAGCGGGCCGACGAACTGCCCCGGGATGTTGGTGAACAGCACACCGACCACGGCCGCCACCCACCACGCGGTCATGCCCCGCCAGTTCCAGCCGTGCGCGAACCAGTAACGGCCGCCGCGCTGACGGCGGTTGAAGACCTGAAGGGCGTCGGGGTCGTACCAGCCGCGCCGGGTCCAGTAGCCGAGCATCATCACGACCATCCACGGCGTGGTGCAGGTGATGATCATGGTGGCGAAGGTCGAGATCGACTGGACCAGGTCGAGCGCGAACCGCCCCACGAAGATGAACGCGATCGACAACACGCCGACCAGAACGGTGGCCTGCACCCGGCTGAGCCGCGGGAAGACCGAGGAGAAGTCCAGACCGGTGCCGTACAGCGCGGTCGTGCCCGTCGCCATCCCGCCGATCAGGGCCAGCAGGCACACTGGCAGGAAG
This sequence comes from Streptomyces coerulescens, assembly GCF_042657965.1. Taxonomy (NCBI): domain Bacteria; kingdom Bacillati; phylum Actinomycetota; class Actinomycetes; order Kitasatosporales; family Streptomycetaceae; genus Streptomyces; species Streptomyces coerulescens. Next base: position 17,740 of record NZ_JBHSKM010000003.1, on the reverse strand, counting down.
TACCAGCCGGGCGAGATCGCCAGAAGCCCGCCCACGAAGTCGGGGGCCGCCGGATCGACGTACTCGGGGACCTTCGTGGCGATGATGCTCGCCGTCGCCAGGCCGAAGACGAACGGCAGCAGCGTCGCGATCTGCGACAGGAACGCGGCGCCGATCACCCTGCGGCGCGGGGCGGACGCCGGGATGTAGCGGGACCAGTCGCCGAGGAACGCCCCGAACGAGACCGGGTTGGACAGCACGATCAGGGCCGCGCCGATGAACGACGGCCAGAACAGCGACTGGGTCTGTGCGTCCGCGGAATCGGTGAACACCCCGGCGTAGGACGGGTCGAAGTCACCGGCGAAGGCGATGGCGCCGATCAGGAACAGCACGCTCGCCGAGGGGACGGCGATCTTGTTGACGAACAGCATGAAGCGGAAGCCGTATACACACACCGCGAGGACCAGCCCCGCGAACAGCGCGTACGCGACGACGTAGGAGAGGTTGCCGCGGTCCAGGCCGAAGAGCCGGTGCGCGCCGCCGACCAGGGCGTCGCCGGAGCTCCACACCGAGATCGAGAAGAACGCGATGGCCGTGAGGAGTGAGAGGAAAGAGCCGATCACGCGGCCGTGCACACCGAGGTGTGCGGAGGACGACACGGCGTTGTTGGTGCCGTTGACCGGTCCGAACACGGCCATGGGGCACAGGATCAGTGCGCCCACGACGACTCCGAGCAGCGTGGCGGCGAGACCCTGCCAGAAGGAGAGGCCGAACAGGATCGGGAAGGCACCGAGAACGCAGGTGGAGAAGGTGTTGGCGCCGCCGAAGGCGAGGCGGAACAGATCGAGCGGGGTCGCGGTGCGCTCGGCGTCGGGGATCCGGTCGACGCCATGGGACTCGACCTCCGTCAAGGAGGGAGCGGGGGAGGGAGGTTCGGGCTGAGGGGACACGGGGGCTCCAGCGTGGACGGGGCGGTGGAGCGCGTTGTGGCGCGGCGAGGGCGACGGACGGTGCCTGCCGCTGGGGTGTGCGAGCAGCGCGGATGCCGTCCTCTCGGGGATCAGCAGACCGTATGGCTGTGGGCAAGGCCCTCACCAGAGGACGGTTCATCCATCTTTGGTGCCGTAGGTGTACGGATCCTCCATCAGTCGGTGTCCGAGGATGTGTCCTCCGGCTCGCCGTCCGGCCCCTGGGCCCGCACCCGCTGGACGTTCTCCAGGGACTCGCGCAGCTCGCTCAGCCAGTCGTCCGTGTGCCGCTGGACCAGCCGTACACACCAGGCGAGGGCCTCGCTGCGGCTGCGCGCGACCCCGCCGGCGATCAGTGTGTCGAGAACCTGACGTTCGGGCTGGCGCAGCCGGGTCATCACGGGGGCGGCCACATGTGTGAACAGGGCCCGCTCCCCGCCGCACTCCACCCCCCAGGACACCTTCCGGCGGAACCGGTGCTCCGCCTCGCGGGCCACCTCGATCCGGGACTCCCGGGTGCGCTCCCGGAACTCCTGGATCCGGCCCTCCACGGCCGCCTCCCGCTCGGCGGCCGAGGCGCCCTCGGCCGTCTGGGGTGCGGGGATGCGGCCGATCACCGTGATCTCCTCGCGGTCGACCGTCACCTCGGTCAGCTCCTCGAAGAGGTCGTCCGGCAGGCGGCCGGAGAACCAGCCGCGCAGCTTCTCTCGTTGTTCACTGGTAATCATGTAATCACAATTACTCGACGACGAGGTGAACGCAAGGGTGTGGGGGCGTGTCAGCCGAGGGCTCAACCGGAATGTTTCAGGCCGATTAATCAGTGCGCGAAATTCGGCCACTTGGCCACTTGGAACGATCAAGAGGCGCCAAGTTCCGGCGTTGGAACGTTCGAACTCCGTTACTTCACGCCACTGATTCAATACGCAAGGTTACCGAAACCGGTGGTGTCGATGTGAGTTTCGGAGCCGGACTCGGCAGACTCCCGCTCGTCGTCCGGCACCGATCGCGCCGGATCGGCACACCCCCGACTCAAGCGGAAGGATGCACACAATGCGGAACACCGCGCGCTGGGCAGCGACCCTCGCTCTCACGGCCACCGCCGTCTGCGGACCCCTCACCGGATCCGCCCTGGCCGCCCCCGACGCCGCCCCCGCCTCTCTCTACGCCCCCTCGGCCCTGGTGCTCACCGTGGGCTACGGCGACAGCGCCGCCCTGTCCTCCCCGGCACGTGCGGTGACCCTGAGCTGCGCCCCGACGGCCTCGGGCACGCACCCCGCGGCGGGCTCGGCCTGTGCCGAACTGCGTGGAGTGAACGGGGACTTCGAGGCCTTGAGAGCCAGAGAGGGCGCACTGTGCACCAAGCAGTACGACCCGGTGGTCGTCACGGTGGACGGTGTCTGGCAGGGGCAGCGCGTCTCCTATGAGCGCACCTTCGCGAACGAGTGCGTGAAGAGCTCCTACGGAGCGAGCCTCTTCGCGTTCTAGGGACCGGGATCGCACGGTCCCCGAGCAGTTCGGCACGGGCTCGCGGATGGGGAGTGCGAGTCGAGCCGAGGAGACTCCTGCGATCTCGTATCGGGGGTCGGCCGGGCGGAGTGGGGCCGCCCGGCCGACACCTCGTTGCATCGCGTCAACGCACGTCCTCCCCGGGGATCCCGGGGAGGAGCGGGAAGCGGCCCAGTAGGCCGGCGCCGCGCAACAGCCGCCGTATCCGCGGCGCGTCCGAGACGATGCGCAGGCGACCGCCGTGGTTCCTGGCCCGTGTCTCGGCCCGGCAGAGCGCACGCAGCCCCGAGCAGTCGAAGAAGACCACCTGCCGCAGGTCGACCAGTACGTCCGCCTCCGGTTCGACGGCCGCGGCGTTCAGATGCTCGGCGAGCAGGGCCTCCGAGGCCAGATCGATCTCGCCCAGGACCTCGACGACCGTGAACGGCCCCCGTCTGCGGGTGCGGGCATGAGGATTCGCCGAGGGTGGCGTGGACCGGGTGGGGTCCATGGCGGGATCCTCGGTCGGATGGGGGGCGCGGTCGTCGGCGTCCGGCGTCATGTCCGCTCCACCTCGGCAGGGGCGCATTTGATCCGGGTTGTTACCCGTGGGCGGGGTTGAGCATCCCTGCGACGCTCCGCGCAAGATCTAGTTCACTCGACCAGGTGAATTTCGCCCGCAGGAGATTGACTCCCTCATGTAGGGCGGGGTGACCTCCGCCCCCGCCCGAGCTCCATATTCCTTGACGGACATATAACCGGCGAGGCATATTGGACTCATGTCCGACGACGCCTCCCTCTGGAGCGCCCTCGCCGATCCCCACCGGCGGGCCATCGTCGCGCTGCTCCTGGAGCGGCCGCGGTCCGTCGCGGAGATCGTGGAGGAATGCGGGCTCAGCCAGCCGAACACCTCCAAACATCTGAAGGTGCTGCGGGAAGCCGGCCTGGTGCGGGTGCGGCAGGACGCGCAACGCCGCGTCTACGCCCTCGACCCCGCGCCGATCGCCGCCCTCGACGCCTGGCTCGCCCCGTACCGGACGCTGTGGAACCGCAGCCTGGACGCCCTGGGCAGCCGTCTCGACGAGACGGCGCGACAGGCGCCGGAGGACACCTCGTACGACCCCGAGGGACCCACCACGAAGGACTGATCCACCATGACCGCCGACCTCACCGGCACCTACCTGACCCTCGACGACGGCCGCCCGGCCATCCGCTTCAGCCGCACCTATCACCACCCCGTCGAACGCGTCTGGCGGTTCGTGACCGACGCCGACGAACTGACCCACTGGTTCCCGTCCCGCGCCGAGATCGAGCTGCGCCCCGGCGGCACGATCAAGTTCGGCGGTGACCCGAACATGGAGGACTCCACGGGGCGCGTCATCGCCGTCGACGAGCCTCGCCACCTGTCCTTCGAGTGGGGCGGCGACGAGCTGCACTTCGACCTGGAGGCGCTGGACGCGGGCCGCACCCGCTTCACCCTCACCAACGTCCTCGACGCCGAGAACACCGCAGCCCGCAACAGTGCCGGCTGGGAGGTGTGCCTCACCGCACTCGACGCGCACGCGCGCGGTGAGCGCTTCGAGGGACCGCACGCCGGTGCCGAGGCCCCCTGGAAGGGGCTCTACGACGGCTATGTGGCCGCCGGATTCCCCTCCGGTGCCCCCATCCCCGGCGTGGACGCCTGACGGCTCAGGCCATCTGACGCCGCACCAGCTCGTGCAGCCGCCCGCCCGTGTCCGCGAGCAGCTGTGCCGGCGGGCCCTGCTGGGCGACCTTGCCGTCCTCCATCACGATCACGCGGTCGGCGTCCAGCACCGTGGACAGGCGGTGCGCGATGACGATACGGGTGGCGTTGAGGGCCCGCGTGGACTCGATGACGGTGCGCTGCGTCTCGTTGTCGAGGGCGCTGGTCGCCTCGTCGAAGAACAGGATGCGCGGCCGGCGGATCAGCGCCTGGGCGATCATCAGGCGCTGGCGCTGCCCGCCGGAGATCGCGCCGCTGCCCGAGACGATGGTGTGCAGCCCCATCGGCATCCGCTTGATGTCCTCGGCCAGACCCGCCATCTCGGCCGCCGCCAACGCCTCCTCCGGCGTGTACGGCTCGGTACCGCAGATGACGTCCAGGATCGACCCGGTGAACGGCTGGGCGTGCTGGAGCACCACCCCGCACTGCCGGCGCACGGCCGACTGGTCGAGCGCCGCCAGGTCCTGCCCGTCGTACAGCACACTGCCCGAAACCGGCTTGTCGAAGCCGATCAGCAGCCTCAGCAGCGTCGACTTGCCGCAGCCGCTGGGGCCGACGATCGCCACGAACTCGCCCGGCCGGATGTCGAAGGAGACGTCGTCCAGGACGAGGGGACCGTCGTCGGAGTACCGGAAGGACAGGCGGCGCGCCTCGATCGAACCGGTCAGCGGGCCCGGCCGGGTGCTCGCCGTGCGCACCTCCGGCGTGGCCTCCAGGACCGGCTTGATCTCCTCGAACAGCGGCAGCGCGGCCACCGCTGAGACGAACGCGCCCGTCAGCTGGGTGACGGAGGTCAGCAGCATCGTCACCGAGGTGTTGAAGGTGAGGAACGCCGCCGCCGACATCGTTCCGCGGGCCGGCCCCGCCAGCAGCATGAACATCAGCAGGGTGCACAGCGGCAGATACACCGCGCCCATCACCGTGGTGAGGTTCTTGATCCGCCCCACCTTCTGCTGGAGCTCACGGCTGTGCGCGAACTGCGACGCCCACGCCGCGTAGGCGTAGTTCTCGGCCGCCGCGACCCGCAGCTTCGGCAGTCCGCGCAGCGTCTGGAACGCCTGGTTGTTGAGCTTGTTGTTCAGCACCACAAGGCGTCGCTGCCAGCGCACCTGCCACAGTCCCAGCCCCAGGAACACGGCGGCGATGACGACGAGCATGCCGATCGCCGCCAGCGCCATCGGCACGCTGTACCAGAACAGCAGCGCCAGGTTCATCGCGCCCACCGTCACCGACGAGGCGACCACGGGGCCCACGCCGGCCATCAGCCGCCGTATCGCACTGATGCCCATGGCCTGGCTGGCCAGCTCACCGGTCGAGCGCTGGGTGAAAAACTTCGTGGGCAGCCGCAGCAGCCGGTCCCACAGGGCCGGTTGCAGCGTCGCCTCGATACGGCCCTCGAGACGCAGGATCGTCAGGTTCTGCAGCAGCATGAACGCCGCCGCCACCACACTGCTGATCATCACGGCCAGACAGAACTGCACGATCAGCCCGGTCTGCGCCTTCGGCACGAACTCGCCGAGCACCTTGCCGGTCGCGATCGGCACCAGCGCACCGATCGCGACGGTCACCAGGCCGCTGACCATCAGGTTGGTGAGGTCGCCGCCCGTGCCCCGCATGCTGAACCGCAACAGCCTCAGGGGGCTCAACTCACGGTCGGGCAGCGGGCGGTAGAACATCACCGCACGCGGCTCGAACTCCTCCGCGTTCGCCTTCTCGATCGGCGTCTCCCTGCCGGTCGCCGGATGCACGGCGACATAGCCGCTCCGCCGCCACAGCAGCGCGACCGGAGCACCCGAGAGCGCCCGGTGACCCACCAGCGGCCCAACGTTGTCCCGCCACCAACGTCCGTCGAGGCGTACGGACCGGGTCCGCACCCGTGAGGCGATGGCCACCCGCTCCACCGGGTCCAGCCGATCGCTCTCGGTCCCGCTCTGCGCGGGCTCGGACAGGGTGATCCCGGCCGCCTCGGCGACCAGCTTGCAGGCGGCATAGCTGGCGTCCGCGTCGGCGGCCGTCGTCCGCTTGTCGCCGCGCTTGCCGATGGACGCCAGCAGCGTCCGGTCGGCCTGCGCACGCACCGCCTCGCCCGCCTTGATGCCCTCGGCGGTGCGGTTCTCGTGGGTGCGCTCCAACTGCTCGATCCAGCGGTCCAGCGTGGTCAGCAGGCGGTACTGCTGGTCCACCATGGACTGCCAGACCGCCGGGTCCATCAGCAGATCGGCGGCCGCCTCCGCGCCGTACAGCGAGCCGTACTGCACACTCCCGGGCGGCACCTGCATCCAGAAGACGTCGTCGTCGGTGACCTCCGCCGCCCGCTCGGTGGCCATCGGCGCCTGGAAGAGGATGGTGAGGCTGCGGCCGACGCCGAGGGCGAGGGCGTACTCCAGGGGGCTCGTCTGCGGTGGGACGTACTGCGGGTTGCCGTACTCGTCGTAGGACCAGGTCTGGGTGTTCGCGGGCTGGTACAGCTCGCGCAGCCCGATGCGGTGCACGACGCAGTCCCTGAGCGGACGGGCGACCAGCGTGTGCTGCGGCCCCGGGACCGGGCCGAGCAGCAGCGAGCCCGCCTCCAGGCGGCCGAGGTGGTGCCAGTGGCCCTGCTGGCCGGCGTCGACGGCGAACAGGTCCACCGCGCCGGACGCGACCAGCCACAGCACCTGCGGGCCTTCGAGATCGATCCGGTTGAAGCCGGTGCAGTCGATGCGCGTGCCCATCCGGCCGAGCGCGTCGAGGACGAGGTCTCCCCCGTGTTCTCCTGCGTGGACGGAGGTCATCTCACCGCTCCCTGACCAGAGCCGCGTACGCGCCGCCGCGCGCCACCAGCTCCTCGTGCCGCCCGCGTTCGACGATCGTGCCGTGCTCCAGTACGACGATCTCGTCGCTGTCGCGCACGGTGCTCAGCCGGTGCGCGATCACCACACAGGCACAGCCGCGCTTGCGCAGGTTGTCCATCACGACCAGCTCGGTCTCCGCGTCCAGCGCGCTCGTCACCTCGTCGAGGACGAGGATGCTGGGGCGGCGCACCAGCGCCCGCGCGATCTCCAGGCGCTGGCGCTGCCCGCCGGAGAAGTTGCGCCCGTCCTGCTCGACCCTGCTGTGGATGCCGCCGGGGCGGCGCGTCACCACGTCGTACAACGCGGCGTCGCGCAGCGCTTCCACCACCGCGTCGTCGGGGATCGACGGGTCCCACAGCGCCACGTTGTCGCGGACGGTGCCCTCGAAGAGGAACACCTCCTGGTCCACGAAGGAGACGGAGGAGGCGAGGGCGCCGCGCGGGATGTCGTCGATGCGCTGGTCGTCGATGCGGATGACGCCCTCCCAGGGGGCGTACAGGCCCGAGATCAGCCGGGAGACGGTGGACTTGCCGCTGCCGGAGCCGCCGACCAGGGCGACCTGCTGGCCGGGGCCCACGGTCAGGTCGAAGCCCGTCAGCAGGGGCTTGTCGAGAGGGCTGTAGCCGAAGGTGATGTTCTGCAGCTCGACGTGGCCGTGCAGGCGACGCGTCGACTCGCCGGTGCCGGGGCGGCCGTAGAGCGGGTCCGCCTCGAAGTTCTCGACGTCCTTGAGACGGGCCACGTCGGCGGCGAAGTCCTGGATGCGGCCGGCGACTCCGTTGAGGCGGGTGATCGGGGCGGTGAAGCGAGTGACCAGGGCCTGGAAGGCGACCAGCAGACCGACGGATATGCCGCCCTCGACCGCGCGCATCCCGCCGATCCAGAGGATGAGGGCGCTGTTCAGCGTGGCGAGGGTGGGGGCGACGACGCCGAGCCAGGCGCTGGGCACGCCGAGCCGCTGCTGTTCCTCCAGCGTGGTGGCGTGCTGCCCGGCCCACTTGCGGAAGTAGCCGTCCTCACCGCCGGTCGCCTTCATCGTCTCGATCAGCTGAAGGCCGGTGTACGCGGTGTTGGTGAGCCGGGCGTTGTCCGCGCGCAGCTTGGCGGTGCGGGTGGCGCGCAGGCGGATGACGACACGCATGGCGACCACGTTGAGAAGCGCCACGCCTATGCCTACGAACGTGAGCTGCGGGTCGTAGGTGTAGAGGAGGATCGCGTAGAGGATGACGACCACCGCGTCCACGCCCGCCGCCGCGAGGTCGCGGGCCAGGGTCTCGGCGACGGCGTCGTTCGACTGGAGGCGCTGCACCAGGTCGGCCGGGCTGCGCTGGGAGAAGAACGTCACCGGCAGCCGCAGCAGATGGCGCAGGAACTTCGCGCTCGACAGGGTCGAGGAGATGATGCGGCCGCGCAGCAGGTTCGCCTGTTGCAGCCAGGTCAGCACCACCGACAGCGCGACGCAGGTCCCCATCGACGCGAACAGCACGCCCAGCAGGGAGGTCTGGCCGCCGATGAGGAACATGTCGATGTAGGTGCGGCTGAGCGCGGGCACCGCCGCGCCGACCACCACCAGGAGCAGGCTAGCCAGGACGGCGGCGGGCATCGTGCCGGCGGTGCCGCGCAGCCGGGCCGGCATCGCGCCGAGCACGCCCGGCTTGCGCCCGCCCTTGGTGAAGTCCTCGCCGGGCTCCATCACCAGGACGACACCGGTGAAGCTGCCGTCGAAGTCCTCCATGGGCACGAAGCGGCGGCCCTTGGCGGGGTCGTTGATGTAGACGCCGCGACGGCCGAACCGGCGGCCCATGCCGTCGTAGACGACGTAGTGGTTGAACTCCCAGAACAGGACGGCCGGCGTCTTCACGTCGGCGAGGGCGGCCGTGTCCATCTGCATGCCCTTGGCCGTCAGACCGTAGCTGCGGGCGGCCTTCAGCAGGTTGCTGGCGCGCGAACCGTCGCGGGAGACACCGCAGGCGATGCGCAGTTCCTCCAGCGGGACATGGCGGCCGTAGTGGCCGAGCACCATCGCGAGGGAGGCGGCGCCGCACTCCACTGCCTCCATCTGGAGGACGGTGGGCGTACGGACCGTCTTCGCCTTCCCCTTGGGGACCGGGCGCTTCGGCGGGGCGGCGCGACGCCTGCTGCGCGTCTCCTGTGCGGGGCTCACGGCAGCAGCCAATCGACGGGACGCTCGTCGGCCAGCCGGATCGAGGCGTCGGCCATGGTCATGGAGGTGAGGGAGAACGGCGGCCCGTCCGCGGACGACCACTTGTAGCCGCTCTCGGTGCTCGCCTTCTTGTCCAGCTTGACCAGGACGGCGACCGGCCTGCCGTCCTTGGTGAACTGCTCACCCAGCTGGCTGTCCCCGAGGAACGCGGCGATCTGCTGCGCCGACTGCGCGGAGCGGTCCACCGACTTCACATGGCCGCGCAGCACGCCGTACTCCTGAGTGGGCACGGAGGAGACCGTGAGGTCGACGGCCGCCTTGTCGGGGATGGACGCCGCGTTCTCGGCGGGGACGTACACCGTCGCGTACAGCGGGTCCTCGGTGCGGGCGACCTTCTCGATGGCGGCGACGTTCGCACCGGTGGAGATGATCTGCCCGATGGTGGCGGCGAGCCCGGTGACCCGGCCCGCGGCGACCGTGCGTACGACCGTCTCGCCCTCGGCGGTACGGACCTTCAGCACGGGGGCGTCGGCCGGCAGCTGCTTGCCCTGCTTGGCGAGGACCGCGGTGACCTGGCCGGCGACCGGGCTCTGGAGGATGTAGCTGCCCTGGCCGTGCGTGAGGATGGCGGGCGCGCCGACCGTGGAGGAGACCGAGCCGGTCACCGCCCACACGGACGCGGCGGCCATGACGACCACCGTCACGAAGAGGACCAGCCAGCCCTGCGGGCGGGCGAAGCGCACCGGAAGGTCGAGCTCCTCCGGTGACTGGAGCTTGGCGAGGGCCTGTTGGCGGAACTGCACGGAACTTTCCCTCACCTGAGGATGAGTGGAGACCGGCGCGCGGCGGCCGGTCGTGCTGCGGAGCGGTGCCTGGCTGTCCCACGGCACCCGAAGAGCCCCGGAGCCGGGGAACGGCTCCGGGACTCAGCGGTGACAAAAGGTGCGATCAGAGACCGGCGACCAGGCCGGAAACCGGGGCGGTGTTCAGGCCGGTGACACCCTCCACGGTGCCGACGACCGTGTCGACCAGGCCGGAAACCGGGGCGATGCCGTTGACGGCGTCGAGGGCGCCGTTCACGGCGTTGACCTGCAGGCCGCCGGAGACGTTGTCCAGCTCGGCGTCGGAGATCTCGACGGTCGCAACCTGGGGGGTGGAGTTCATGATGGAACTTCCCTTCCTAATGGGTATTTCACAAGGGGGAGCGGCCCCCTCTGGGGACAGATGACGGCCGCGACCGCGGGCGTCCGGCGCCCGTTTCCGGGAACCGTTCGTGGCCCCCGCGGTGCGATGGATCAAAGCACGCTGCGGGTGCGGCCTTCCAATCAAACGTAGGCCCCACCAGGGAACTTGAGCCCCAGGGGCCCCGATCCGTGCAGACGCGGGCACGTCTTGTCGGCGACTTCTTCACATGCGTCACAGCATCGGCTCGGACGAGCTGTTGCCCCGCCCGGGGAACCTCCCGTCGATGCGGTGGCGAATCCGACACTCCCGCCTCAAGGGGGTGACCGTCGGTAGCCCCCTTGTGCAGAACCTCGGCGCCCGGTGACTTGGTTGAGTATTGAATGTGCAGATTCCCTGAAGCCAAGATTCCGCTCGGGATTCTCCACCGACCGTTACTGACCGGTGGCAGATCGTGTCAGCCCAGAAGGGCGTACACCGTGCTGGCGCGGGCCGCGATTTCCCCTGAACTCTCGTCCGTCATCGCGATGTCGGCGAACGCCATACGGCGGCCCAATTTCGTCACGACCGCTTCGATCAGGACATCCGAACCGAGCACCGCGCGCTGGAACGACGTCGACTGCTGCACCGTCGTCATCGGCCCGTAGGCCCCGCGTGCCGCCGACACGGCGATCACGGTCGCGGTGTCGGCGGCGGCCATCAGCGCCTGCCCCGACAGCGCGCCGCCCTCCCGGGCCAGCCCCTGTGACCAGGGCATGCGCAGGATGACGCGGTTCTCCTCCACCGCCTCGACGGACAGCCCGAGCTGGAGCACCCAGGGGGCGAAGTTGGCGGAGAGGATCTTGTCGGCTTCGGCGCTGGTCATCGTCATATGAGGGATTGTTCCCGCCGCCGGACCCGGGGACGCGGTCCTTGGCCGATTCGGTGTGCCGAGTCGGCTGCGCGTAAACGGAATTGAACGCCCCACCCGGCCCGTGCGTACCAACTGCCAACCAGGCGCCCCGAAGAGTTGCCGCACAGACGGCGGCACAGACCCCGTCCCCCAGGAGGTCGAGAAGTTTGAGTCACAAGCGAATCCCGAAGCGCAAGGCCGCGATAGCGGCGGGCAGCGTGGTGGCGCTCGGAGCGGCGGCGATCCTGCTGCCGAACGCAAACGCATCGCAGGACGGCGCGTCGGACGACGCCGCGGCCCCCAAGACCCTCAAGTCGGCGGACGCGTCGGATCTCGCCTCGCAGCTGTCGGGACTGCTCGGCGACGCCTTCGCCGGTTCGTACTACGACGCGGAGAGCCAGCAGCTCGTCGTCAACGTCATCTCCGGTGACGACAACGACGTGATCGTCCAGGCGAAGAAGGCCGGCGCCAAGGTCCGCGAGGTCGAGAACAGCCTGTCCGAGCTCGCGTCCGGCGCGCAGACCCTGAAGTCCGAGGCGACCATCCCCGGTACGGCCTGGGCGGTCGACCCCAGAACGAACAAGATCCTCGTCACCGCCGACAGCACCGTCACCGGCGACAACTGGGACACGCTGGAGTCGACCGTCAACAGCCTCGGCTCGGGCATGGCGACCATCAAGAAGTCGGCCGGCACCTTCAAGACGTTCCTCTCCGGCGGCGACGCCATCTTCGCCGGTGGCGCACGCTGCTCCGCGGGCTTCAACGTCACCGCGGGCGACGGCACCCCCGCCTTCCTGACCGCCGGCCACTGCGGGGTTGCGGCCGAGCAGTGGTCCGACGCCGAGGGCGGCCAGCCCATCGCCACCGTCGACCAGGCCACCTTCCCCGGCGACGGTGACTTCGCCCTCGTCAAGTACGACGACCCGGCGACCGAGGCCCCGAGCGAGGTCAACCTCGGCGACCAGACCGTCGCCATCAGCCAGGCCGCGGACGCCGAGGTCGGCCTCCAGGTCTTCCGGATGGGCAGCACCACCGGGCTGAGCGACGGTCAGGTCCTCGGACTCGACGCCACCGTGAACTACCCGGAGGGCACGGTCACCGGGCTCATCCAGACCGACGTCTGCGCCGAGCCCGGCGACAGCGGCGGCTCCCTGTTCACCCAGGACGGGCAGGCCATCGGCCTGACCTCCGGCGGCAGCGGCGACTGCACGGTCGGCGGTGAGACCTTCTTCCAGCCGGTGACCACCGCCCTGGAGGCGGTCGGCGCGACCCTCGGCGACGCCGCGGGCGGCGGCGCGGGCGCCGGTGACGAGGCGGGTGCCGGCGAGGAAGCCGGTGCGGGTGAAGAGGCCGGAGCCGGCGAGGAGGCCGGTGCCGGTGAGGAGGCCGGTGCCGGTGAAGAGGTCGGCAACGGCAACGCCGACGGCACGGGCAACGGCCTCGGCGAGATCGTCGGCAACGGCGTCGGGAACAACTGACGCCCTGACACCGGCACACGGATCCCCGTGATCCGGGCTCATTCCGAGTGACGCGGACGCACGTGGTCCGGCCCCCCGGCGGGAGGGCCGGACCGCTCCGCTGTGTGGGGCCCTCGGCTCGGCATCTCTCGGGCCGCTCAACCCCGCGCACGCAACAGCAGCAGCGCCACATCGTCGACCCGCTCATGCACCGACGTGCTGTGCCGCACCAGCAGATCGGCGAGTTCGTCCAGCGGACGGTCACCGGCCTGCGTGAGCAGTCGGCCGAGGTCGGCGAGCGCGTCCTCGATGTCGACACCCGGGGACTCGATCAGCCCGTCCGTGTACAGCACGAGCACACACCCGGGCGTGAGGTCCACCTCCGCCGTCGGATAGGCGGGCGACCCGTCGATGCCGAGCAGCGGGCCACCGGCGAGGTCGAGCACCCGCACCCGCCCGTCCGGCCGCCTCAGCAGCGGCGGCGGATGCCCGGCACGGGCCATCACCGCCCGCCCCCGCGCCGGATCGAGCCACAGATACAGACAGCTGGCGAACAGATCGGAGCCGAGGTCGATCAGCAGCCGGTTGGTGCTGCGCATGACCTCCTCGGGAGAGTGCCCCTCGGTCGTGTACGCCCGTACGGCGGTGCGGATCTGGCCCATCAGCCCGGCCGCCGTGACGTTGTGGCCCTGCACATCCCCGATCACCGCCGCCGTCGGGCCCACTTCCGTCGCCACCAGGTCGTAGAAGTCGCCGCCGATCTCCATGCCCTGGGTCGCGGGCAGATAGCGCGCGGCCGCCTCGATGCCGGGCAGCTCCGGCAGCGAGTGGGGGAGCAGGGCGGCCTGGAGTCCGTGCGCGAGCTGGTGCTTGGCGTCGTAGAGCTGGGCCCGCTCCAGCGCCTGTGCGATGAGCCCGCCCAGACTGGTCAGGACCGCGCGTTCGTCCGCCGGGAAGGGATGCGGCTCGGCATAGGCGAGCACACAGGTGCCGACCGGCCGGCCGGAGGCGATGAGCGGCAGATACGCCCATGCCGCGAAGCCGTCGGGGGCCGCGTACCGCGACGGATACAGCCGCTCCAGCTGCTGCCGTGAGTCGAAGAACGCGGGCACGCCGGTGCTCAGGGCCTGGGTGCCCGGGGTCCGCTCGGCCAGCGGCAGCCCGTCGAACCGCTCCACGACATGCGGGTCGGGATAGCCACGATGGCCCAGGACGTGCAGCCGCCCCGACCGCGATCCCAGGACGACCAGCCCCTGGCTGCCGACTGCCGGGACGATCTCGTCCGCGACGAGCTGCACCACGTCCTGCACGCTCGCCGCCTCGGTGAGCGCGCCGGCCAGGCTCAGCACCTGGGAGATGGTCACCAGCCGGGACGGAGTGTCGCCGGGCTGGGGTCCGCGGCGCGCCATCTCCGCCACCGCCCGCGCCCTGCTGATCCGTACGCTCAGTCCGGTCGTGCTCGGATACATCCGGAAGGACAGCCAGTCGCCGGGCGGGCGCAACGCCACGAACGACGTGGTCTGCTGGCTGAACAGCGCGGCCCGGTAGCGGTCCTCGTAGACGGGGTCGTTGAGCCAGGGCACCGCAGCCCACAGCTGGTTGCCGAGCAGCCGGCTGACGGGGAGGCCGATCAGCTCGGCGGCCGCCGGATTGGCGAAACCGACCCGCCCGTTCAGATCGAGCGAGCACAGCCCGTACGGCAGCCGCGACACCATGCGCGCCGCCTCCACCGTGCCGAACAGGCCGGCCGAGCCGCTGAACGCGGGCCCCGCGATCAGATCGGGCTCCGGCAGGGGCGGGCGGCTCGCCTCGAAGGCCCGCTCCAGCCGCACCGCGAGCCGCCGGCAGGCGGCGGTCAGGTGGTCCCGGTCCCGGTCCGACAGCTCCGGCTTGTGCGAACCCGGCCAGGTCACGAAGATCGCGCCGTAGGCGGTGGTGTCGGTGGCCACGGGCAGTGCGGCCAGCGCGAACGGATACGGCAGCACGACGGCGATCCGCGGGAAGCGGGCCGCCATGTCCTCCTCGCCGGCGATCCAGACGAGCCGCCGCTCGCGCACCGCCTCGGCGACCGGGATCGGCGCGCTCAGGCCGACCCGCTCCCACGGCGCCGCGAACGCCCTCGGCAGCCCCGCCATCACCGCCATCTCCAGCACGGGCTCGTCGGCGGCCAGCAGATATACGCCACCGGAATGCGCGTGCACCTCGTCCATCATCGAGGCCAGCGCAAGCGACAGCAGCGGCCGGCCGACCCGCGTCCGCGCGGCCGCCGGCGCCTGGGCGGGTGTCTGCCCGTCGGACACGCCGACCACCTCCTCCGCGGAGCCGCGCGACGGGTCTCAGGGCTCAAATCTGCCTCCAGAAGGCCCGCGGCGCACGGCGAGCGGCGCCACGCGGGCCGCAGCGGGCCCGCCCATACCCCAGGGCCGTGTGCTCATGCCCCCACAGTCGATGCGCGAAGCGGCGTGCGGGCGCCTCGCGTGCGCCCCCGCGCATCCTGATGGCCGGATCTTCGTGCCCACAGCCGGTCGCAAACGCCAACAATGGGGCACGCGCTCAACACCATGAAAGCGACGGAAACGGCGATCGGCGAGCTGGAGGGGCGGCAGTGATCCGTGTCCTTGTGGTGCACGACGCGTGTCTGGTGCGTTCGGTGCTGGCGGAGTGGTTACGAAGAGAACCCGACCTGGAGGTCCACGACACCTCCTGGCGCAGCGCCCCCGCACGGGTGCGATCGGTGCGTCCCGACGTGTGCGCGGCGGACCTGGAGTACTCGGACACGTACGGCATTCCGCCGCTCGGTGAGCTGCGGGTCCGGGAGATCGGCCGCACGCCGCCGCACCTTCTGGTGCTGGCCTGCGCGAAGCGGCCGGGGCTGCTGCGGCGGGCCCTGGAGGCGGGGGCGCTCGGTTACGTGGACAAGGAGGGCTCGCCGGACCACCTCGTGAGCGCGATCCGCCGCGTGGCTCAAGGGGAACGTTTCGTCGACGACTCGCTGGGCTTTGGCTTCCTCAAGGCCGCCGAGATGCCGCTGACCCGGCGCGAGCTCAGCGTGTTATCCCTCGCCGCGGAAGGGGCGTCCGTCGCGGAGATCGCGGGGAGCCTGCACCTGTCCCACGGGACCGTGCGCAACTACATGGCGGCCATCACCCGCAAGACCGGCGCCCGCAACCGCATCGACGCCATCCGGATCTCGCAGGGCGAGGGATGGCTCTGAGCACGCGTGCGGTCCGGGCGTCCAGGCACCGACGAGCTCGCGGTAGCGCGCCGAGCAGTGCACCAGCTCGTCGTGCGTCCCGTACGCCGTGTCGCGGCCGTCCATCATCAGGACCCGGCCCGCGCGCCGGGCCGAGGTGATGCGGTGGGCGACGACGACCAGGGTGCCGCCGGGTCGGGCCGCGAAGGCGCGTTCCGCGCGTTCCTCCGCCCCCGGATCCAGATGACAGGTCGCCTCGTCCAGCAGGGCCAGCGGGGCGTGCGACAGGTAGGCCCTGGTCAGCGCGATCAACTGCCGCTCGCCCGCGGAGAGCGCCATGGGATCGACCTCGCCGTCGGGCCCACCCAGCGCTTCGAGCAGCGGTACGAGCCCCACGGCGTCGGCCGCGGCGAGGAGCTCCGCCTCGGGGACGGGGTCCGGCCGCAGCAGGGTGAGGTTCTCGGCGAGGCTGCCGGTGAACACGTACGCCTCCTGCGGAATGAGCACCCGCCGCGCGAGGGCGCCCGCCCCGGACACGGCCGCCCCGCACACCCGCACCGTGCCGCTGCGCGGCTGCAGCAGCCCGGCCACCAACGCCGTCAGCGTCGACTTCCCGATCCCGCTCGGTCCGACGACGGCCAGGTGGGAGCCGGAGGGGAGGGTGAGGTCGAGGCCGTCGATGACGGGGACGGCGGTGGGGCCGTAGGCGAAGGTGACGGAGCAGAGGGCGAGGGCGGCCGGGGGAGGAGCGGTCGATGCGTTGTCCCCCGCCGGGCGGACCCGCGCGCCGGGCACTGTGGCGTCCTTGGACTCGGCCGCCCCGGTCCCGTCGGCCCTGCCCCACCCCGGCTTACT
The DNA here is from genome assembly GCF_042657965.1 of Streptomyces coerulescens. Classification (NCBI taxonomy): domain Bacteria; kingdom Bacillati; phylum Actinomycetota; class Actinomycetes; order Kitasatosporales; family Streptomycetaceae; genus Streptomyces; species Streptomyces coerulescens. The sequence goes on along the minus strand of NZ_JBHSKM010000003.1, from coordinate 987 downwards.
CACCACGTCGGCCCGCCGAGTTCCGCCCCCCTCCGGCGCCAGTCGCCGTAGCACCACCGTCAGGCGTGAGCCGCTGGTGCCCAGGCCGTGGACGAGGTTGTGCAGGGCCGGGAGGAGGGACTGGGTGACGTAGGAGAGGGCGCCGACCAGGGCGCCGGTGGTGACACCGTGACGGAGGAGCCAGGGGGCCGTCGCGAGCAGCAGCACGATCGGGAGCTGACCGCCGAGGGCGAGGGCGGCCACGCGTACGACGCCGAAGCGGGCCAGGGAACGCGCGGCCCGCTGCTCGGCGTCCACCAGGTGACCCACGTCGGCGGCGGTCCGGCTCTCCGCACCGCACGCCGTGATGTCCCGCACCCCGGGGCAGACGGCACCGAGCCGGTCGGCCAGGGCCTCGTCGGCCGCGAGGAACGTCTCCTGCCGGCGAGCCAACGGCCGTAGCGTCGCCGTGAACAGGCCGACGCCGGCGGCGAGCGGAGGCAGAACGACGAGCAGCAGCAGCGGGGCGAGCGAGAACAGTCCCGCGAGCGCGCCGAGGGCGGTGAACACGAACGACCGCGAGACCATCACCAGCCCCGCGAAGGTGTCCCGCGCGATCTCCACCTGCTGGGTGAGCCCGGACAGCGCCCCGCGGTCCGCCTCGCGCACCCCGCGTCCCACGACCCGCCGCACGAGCAGGTCCCTGAGCGGTTCGACCAGCGCCGCGACGGCCGCGTACACGCGAGCCGTGCCGTACGCGCCGACCACGACCCCGAGCCCGGCGACACCGAGCCACGCGAGCCCGGTCGCCGTACGCCCCGGCAGGAACCCGTCGTCGAGTGCGCGGGCCGGGGCGTACCCGATGAGGAAGCTCTGCCCCGTCTCCAGCACCGACCACAGGCCGAGCCGTACGACGACCCGCCACCGCTTACGCAGGAACCGCACTCCTCGTGAGGGGAGGTGGCCGGTCATGGGTGGGCCCTCCCGGTCGGGCATGGGACGGCCTGC